>NZ_DASWPE010000001.1:0-29477 GCF_036404135.1 Rhodopseudomonas sp.
GGCCTGCATCGAGGCGGCCATCACCGAGGTGCCGGCCGGCACGGTCACGTCCATGCCGTCGATCGTCAGGGTGACGGTCTGCTCGGCGACGCGGATCGGCGTGCCGTAATCGATCTCTTTGATGAGGGCCATGGAAGCCTCCTCACTCGGCCGCGACGGGCAGCGAGCCCGCGCGGGTGAAATCCTCGGGGAAATGGGTGATCGCGCTCATGACGGGCATCGGCGTCAGCCCGCCCATGGCGCAGAGCGACCCATCGGTCATGACCTCGCAGAGGTCTTCGATCAGCTTCAGGTTCGCCTCCGGCCGGATGCCGGCGATCACCTTGTCCATGGTCTCGACGCCGCGGGTCGCGCCGATGCGGCAGGGGGTACACTTGCCGCAGGATTCGGTGGCGCAGAACTCGAACGCGAACCGGGCCTGGCTGGCCATGTCGACGGTGTCGTCGAACACCACGATGCCGCCATGGCCGACCAGCCCGCTGCGCGCCGCGAAGGCTTCGTAGTCGAACGGCGTGTCGAACAATTCGCGCGGGAAGTAGGCGCCGAGCGGGCCGCCGACCTGCACCGCGCGCACCGGCCGCCCCGAGGCGGTGCCGCCGCCGATGTCGTCGACCAGTTCGCCGAGCGTGATGCCGAACGCCACTTCGAACAGCCCGCCATGCTTGATATTGCCGCCGAGCTGGATCGGCTTGGTGCCGCGCGAACGCCCCATGCCGCAATCCGCATAGGCCTGCGCGCCGCCAGCGAGGATGAAGGGGATCGCCGCAAAGGTCAGCACGTTGTTGATCACGGTGGGTAGGCCGAACAGCCCCTTATGCGCCGGCAGCGGCGGCTTGGCGCGGACCACGCCGCGCTTGCCCTCGAGGCTCTCCAGCATCGCGGTCTCTTCGCCGCAGATGTAAGCGCCAGCGCCGACCCGCACCTCGATGTCGAAATCGTGCCGCGAGCGGCCGATGCCGGGGCCGAGATAGCCGGCGCGGCGGGCGCCGGCGATCGCCGCGTTGATCGCCTCCACCGCGTGCGGATATTCCGAGCGAATGTAAATGTAGCCGCGGGTGGCGCCGACCGCGATGCCGGCGATGGTCATGCCCTCGATCACCATATAGGGATCGCCTTCCATGATCATGCGGTCGGCGAAGGTGCCCGAGTCACCCTCGTCGGCGTTGCAGCAGATGTATTTTTGCGCAGCATCGGCCTGCGAAACCGTGCGCCATTTGATGCCGGTCGGGAATCCGGCGCCGCCGCGGCCGCGCAGCCCGGACTTGATGACGTCGTCGATGATCGCCTCGGAGGAGAGCGCCAGCGCCCGCTGCAACCCCTCATAGCCGCCATGGGCGCGATAATCCTCGACCGAGCGCGGATCGATCACGCCGCAGCGCGCAAAGGTCAGCCTGGTCTGCCGCTTCAGCCACGGGATCTGTTCGGTGAGGCCGAGCCGCAAGGGATGCGGCCCGTCGGCCACGATGGCGTCGAGCACGGAGGCGACGTCGCCCGGCGTCAGCGGCCCGAACGCGATCCGCCCGGCGCCGGTGGAAACCTCGAGCATCGGCTCCAGCCAATACAGTCCGCGCGATCCGGTGCGCACCAATTCGAGGCTGACGCCGCGCTTGCGCGCGCCTAGTTCCAGTTCCAGCGCCACCTCGTCGGCACCGACGGCGACGGCTGCGGCATCGCGCGGAATGAAGATCTTGAGCTTCATCGCTGTGCCTCCGTCAGCAGAGCGTCGAGCCGCGTCGCGTCGAGCCGGCCGATCAATCGGCCGTCGAGCATCGCGGACGGCGCGGTGGCGCAGAGCCCTAAACAATACACCGGCTCGAGACTCACCACGCCGTCGCCGCGGGTCTCGCCGATCGACAGGCCGAGCTGCTGTTCGGCGCGCGCCGCCAGCGCATCGCCGCCGGCGGATTGGCAGGCTTCGGCGCGGCACAGCTTCAGCACGTGGCGGCCGGCCGGGGCCTTGCGGAAATCATGGTAGAAGGTGAACACGCCATGGACTTCGGCGCGCGACAGATTGAGCGCCAGCGCGATCATCGGGATCGCCGGCTGCGGGACGTAGCCGAACGCCTCCTGCAGCGCATGCAGGATCACCAGCGTCGCGCCTTGGTGGCTCTTCAGTTCGGCGATGATTTCCGCCGCGCGCTCGGAATCCCAGACTTCGTAGGCCACTGCCATCTCGCTCCCGACGCTTCCTCATTGGTATTTTGAGGTCATCAGAATGAGAATCTTTCCAAAGATCAATATGGCAGTCCGATGCTGCGATACGGAATCCCTATCGTTGCGGCGCGGCCGGCCGTCTGACTGCTCAGCTCTCCAGCGTCGGCGCCACCTCGCGGGCGACCTGCACCAGCGCGGCGATCAGCGGGGTCAGCGGATCGCGCGGCGGAACCACCAGGCCGATCGAATAGGTCACCACCGGGTCGACGATCGGGATGCTCCGCACCGCGTCGGAAAAGCCCAGGGTTTCCGCGAGTTTTGCCGGCATCACGCTGGCCCAGCGGCCGGTCTTGACGTGGGTATAGAGCACGATGATCGAATTCGAGGTCAGCGTCGGCTTGGCCTCGGTGCCCACCGCCTTCAACGCTCGATCGATGATGCGGCGGTTTTGCATATCCGGTGTGAGCAGGCACAGCGGCACCTGGCCGACCTCACGCCAGGTCACTTCGTCGCGATCGCCGAACATTCCATCCGGCGAGGTCAGCAGCCGGTAGCTCTCGTGATACAGCGGCACCGAACGGACTTTGCCGAGCGGCTCGTTTTCGATGTAGGTCAGCCCGGCGTCGACCTCGAGATTTTCCAATAGCCCCAGCACTTCGGCCGAGGTGCAGGACACGATGCGGAACTTGACGTCGGGGTGCCGCGCGCGAAACGGCGTGGTCAGCGCCGCGACCATGCCGAGCACGGTCGGGATCGCGGCGATGCGGATTTCGCCGGACAGCCCGTCCTTCAGCGTCTTGATCTCCTGGCGCATGGCGCGGACGTCGCCGACGATGCGCCGCGCCCAGTCCAGCGTGCGCTCGCCCTCCGGAGTGAAGCCCTGAAACCGCGAGCCGCGCTGCACCAGCATCACGCCGAGAATCTCTTCGAGCTGCTTCAGGCTGGTCGACATCGTCGGTTGGGTGACGCCGCAGGATTCCGCGGCGCGGCCGAAATGGCGCTCCTTAGCCAGCGCCAATAACAATTCGAGCTTGTCGATCAAGTCCTGCCCCGATTGTTCTTGCTTAGTTGATGGCGTTTCGCCGGCGATTGTAGTTCAGCGGACGTCGATTTTCTATCGCGATCACCGCGGCGGCGGTGACCTGATGCCGCTCCGGGAATGGGGCGCGATCACGGCCGCTCGTCGTCAAGCCGGCCTGACAGCTGCGGGCCTGGAAAGCGCGACCTCGTTCGATTTCAGCGTCTAACCGGGTCTGGCCCGGGATAAGCCGTGCGGGGTGCCGGCAATGCATGCTATAGCGTTTTCGAGCAAAGTGGATCCCGGTTCGCGTGAAGAAAACGCGTCAAAATAAGAATCTAGAGTTCCGGTACTGATCTATCAGAACCGGAATAGCTCTAGCCTGCGCAGTAACAACAAACAGGAGCACGACATGGCCAAGGGCGAGCAAAAGGGCAATCGGGAAACCAAGAAGCCCAAGAAGGAAAAGGTCAAGACCATCGCCGCGGCGCCGAGCCAGAAAGGCGCCGGCGGAAATTGGCAGCCGACCCAAGGCTCCGGCAAGAAGAAATAGCCGCAAAGACGCTGATTTCGCGCTGCGGCGCACACCGCCGCGGTCTGCGTACCTGATCATCGCCGGCGGCGGCGGCGCGCTTGTGCAGCCGTTGCCAAGGCCGGCCGATCGGGGCAAGCTAACGACCGCGCGACGGTACGGAGGATCCGATGAAGCACGATCTCGACGATCGCCACCGCGATCAGGACGGCGAAATCTCCAAGAAGCACGGCAACACGCTGGTCGGCACGCTGCGCAAGATCTATGGCCGCGGCTTTGCCGCAGGCCATCCGGACACGGCGAAGCTCAGTGATGTGCTGCAGGAACTCAACGAGACCTCGCTGAGCCAGCTGCGTCATGACCATGGGCCGGGCCATCTCGACAAGAAAATCGCCAAAGCGAGCAAGTAGTGGCGAAGGCGTCCGACTACACCATTCTCACCTTTCAGCGCAAACCGGGGCGGTGGCGCGCCAATGTCACGCCGCTGGCCGTCACGGCCGGCGCGCGGCAGAGCAAGACCATGCTGGGTTTCGTCACCGCCGAGGATTGCGAGACCGAGGAGGACGCGGTGAAGGCGGCGAACCAGGCGATCCGCGAGCTCGGTTAGATCGAAGCTATCGCGCGATGAGCCTTGCGCTATCGCGCCGGATCGATGCGCTTCGCAGCTTTTGGTGCGCTGCGCAGTTCTCTGATGCGCTGCGCGGCCCTTTGCTGCGCCTTGCCCTCCAATGCTGTCATTCCGGGGCGCGAGAGGGATAGCTCGAGCGAACCCGGAATCTCGCAGCACGTGGTGGCCTCGTCCGCCCGCGGCAAGATTCCGGGTTCGCTCGCCCAAGGGCTCGCGCCCCGGAATGACCCGCGGCTGTTCGGTAGGTCGGCAGTTGGTCGTTGCAGGTCCTACCAACGCAAGCCACCGCGCCGTTCAATCCCAAAACCGCTTCGCGGCGGCGAGTTCGGCGCCGGTCGCGGCGGCGGATTGCAGCAGTTGTGCGACCTTGCCGCGATCGCGCAGCGGCGGCAGCGTCGTTGCGGCGGCCGGCTTGCCGGACGGCACGGCCACCGAACGCGACAGCCGCTGCTGCACGGCGAGATCGTTCAGCGCGCCTAATCGATCGAGCAAGTCCTTCAGCTTCGACTGGAACGTGGCCAGCCGATCGGCGGTCTTACGGCCCTCGAACAGCGTCTCGAAAAAGCCGATCGCGTAGTACAATTTCTTGGCCGAAATCCGCAGCCGGTGGCGCTGCCGCACGTCGAGCTCATGCAGCCGGTCGGATTTGCGCATCACCTTGCGGGCGCGCCGCGCCACCACATCGCTGGCAAACTCCAATGCCCGGCGCGGCACCGGCTTCAGCGCCGGACGCTCCGCCCACGCCCCGGCCTCGATCCAGTGCCGGAGATCCTGCAGCAAGGCCCGGTAGCGCCGCGACTGCACCGCCGCCTTGGCGCCCGCGAACGCCCGGGTCCGTCGCGCCGCGATCTCGGTAAGCAACTCAGCGCGGCCGGCGGCGCGCTGACGCCTGATCCGCAATTCCAGCAGATGCAGATCGCGCGCCGGCGCCAGCCGGCTGGTCAGCCATTTCAGCTCGCGCTTCAGCCGCTCGGTTTCGGCGTGCTGCAGCAGGTCGGCGAACGCGGCGATCGCGGCGCGCAGCCGCCGCAGCCCGATCCGCATCTGATGCACGCCGTCCGGATTGCAGCTGCGCACCGCGGCCTCGTTGCCGACGACGTGGCGCAGCACCGACCTCGCGATCATGCGAAACGAATCGACCGTCGCAATGCCGCGCGGCAGCAGGATCTTCTCGGCCTTGCTGGCCTCGATCGACACGAGACCCTCGGTCGCTCGGCGGGGGACTGCCCTGCCATCGGATGTGCGCGCCCGGCCTACGGTCGCCTTAGCCATCTCGTCACGATCATCACCAATGGCCGGCAACTCAGCCGCACGCCAGATATCGACGACGCAGGTCGCAGCGGCTGGTGGTTATCACCAGGCGCAGCACCCGCCGCCAGTCTCAATTAGCATCGCTTGCCGGTGATTTTCAAGGAAACAGCCCGACCGATCGGCTATGGGCGCTACGCGCATCGCCGCATCGCGCTGTCATCACCAGAAATGGCACAAGACATGGCGAAATAGCCGCGCCGGTATTTAGCTATGTTGAAGGTGAGCGCTGCACGGCATCGTCCAGGCAGGAGCGCAACGCCGGCCACGTCGCAGCGGCCGTCAGCTGACCACCGCGGCGGCGGCATGATCACTACGGGTCGCGCCTGCGGAGGGCAGTGGCAGCGTGATCCGCACGATCAGGCCATGCGGCTTGCGGTCGTTCAGCGACAGCGTGCCGCCATGGGCGACCGCCACCGCCTGTGCGATCGACAGTCCGAGCCCGAAGCCGGAGGCCTCGTCCATGTTGCGGGCGTCGTCGCCGCGCACGAAGGGTTGCAGCACCGCGCTTTTCTGCGCGTCGGAAATGCCGGGGCCGTCGTCGGCGACGTCGATCGTCACCGCCTGCTCGGTGAAGTCGAGACCGATCGAGGCCTCGGCGCCGAACCGCACCGCGTTCTCCACGAGGTTGGTCACCGCCCGATGCAGGTCGTCGGGCCGTGCCATCACCGTGGCATGTGCCGGCCCATGATAGCTCACGACCTGCCCGGCATCGGTGAACTGATCAGCGACCAGTTGCAGCGTGGTGGCGATGTCGGTCAGCGTCATGGCCTCCAGGCTGCGGTCGTTGCGCAGGAAGGACAGCACCGATTCCAGCATCGAACGCATCTGGTCGAGGTCGCGCAGCATGTGGTTGCGGCAGGCGTCGTCCTCGATGAACTCGCAGCGCAGCCGCAGTCGGGTGATCGGCGTGCGCAGGTCGTGGCTGATCGCCGCCAGCATCTTGGTGCGGTCGTCGACCAACGCGGCGATGCGGGCGCGCATGTGGTTGAGCGCCCGGGCGACCGAACGGATCTCCTGCGGCCCGCGCTCCGGCAGCGGTGCCGCGGCGTTGTCCAGCCGGAAATTCTCCGCCGCCCTGGCGAACGACGACAGCGGCGCCGACAATGCCCGCGCCGCCCACAGCCCCAGCATGGTCAGGCTGACGATCACGAACAGCAGCGTCATCATGCCGGGTCCGCCCCAGAACGGCGGCCGGCGCTGCTCCGGCAACGCCCGCAGGGAAATCAGCGCGCCATCGGGCAGGGCCACGCCGACGCGATCGCCGGTGGCGCCCTCGAGCAGCAGGAGGTGATAGCTCCGCGGCAGGTGACGCAGCGGATGCGGCGGCCCCTCGCGGCCGGGCTCCAGCACCACATGCGCGCCCGGTTCGGCGGGCGCGATTTCAAAATGCGGAAACGTCCGCGCCATCGCCGCCATCAGCGCGGGCCGCTCGGCGGCGGGCGCGGTGCCGAGGATCTGAATCAGCGCGGTGAGTTCGCCGCGGCCATGATCGAACGGTTCCTGCTCGCCCGGCCGGTTGACGAAAAAGGTCACCGCGATGATGACGTGGATCACGATGATCGAAATCACCACGATCGCCGCGATCTGGCCGCTGATGCCTTTGGGAATGATCCAGCCGAGCCGGCTCATGTCTCCGCTGTGGGTGCTGGGAGCATCGGCTCGACCACCGGGGTGAACATGTAGCCGCCGGAGCGAATCGTCTTGATCAGCATGGCGTCCTGCGGGTCGGCCTCGATCTTGCGGCGGATCCGGCTGACCAGCACGTCGATGCTGCGGTCGAACGAGCCCGAATTGCGGCCCTGGGTCAGGTCGAGCAGCACCTCGCGCGACAGCACGCGGCCGGCGCGCTCGCAGAACGCCCGCAGCAGATCGAATTCGGCGCTGGTCAGCGCGACCCGCGCGCCGGCCGGATTGCGCAGTTCGCGCAGCCGGAAATCGATCCGCCAGCCGTCAAACGCGAACGCGGTGGCGCCGGCGCTCGACGGTGCGGTGGCGTTGAGCGCGGACGCCTGGCGGCGCAGCACCGCGTTGATGCGGGCCAACAGCTCGCGCGGGTTGAACGGCTTGACCATGTAGTCATCGGCGCCCATCTCGAGGCCAACGATGCGATCGACATCCTCGCCGCGCGCGGTCAGCATGATGATGGGCAGCTGCGATTTGGCGCGGACCTTGCGGCACAGGCTGAGGCCATCCTCGTCCGGCAGCATGACGTCCATGATCATCAAATCGACCCGGCGATCCGCCATCGCCTTGTGCATCTCGTGGCCATCGGCCGCCGCGGTGACGTGACAGCCGTTGGCGCGAAGATATTTCGCAATCAGCGCTCGGGTTTCGCGGTCGTCCTCGACCACCAGGATATTCGGAATAGCGACCATTCGATCCCTTTTCGCGATTTCGCGCGGGATGCAAAGGGTTTTTGGTTTCCCAATGTTTCCTGCGCCGCGCCGCCGATCCTACGCCATCGGCGCGCGCGGCACGAGGTCAGCGAAAAACCTCGCTGTCCCCGCGGGTTCCCGCGCACGGGACGGTGGCCCGCGAAGGCGGCGTGACCTGCGAGCGCAAACAAGTCGCCGCCCGCCGCCGGCGCAGTCTGGCGCGGCTTTGCTGTCTGCTGGTTAACCCGCCGGCGCGTAGAATTACCGGCAGCTGCTGCGACCGTCATCGGTTCCGGAGCGCGCCAAACCTCGCTACGCAACCTCGTTTACATCTTGCAGCGAAGCATCGTCCCGCGAGCGCGTCAGCTGCGCGCGCGCAGCCACGGCGCCATACGGGCCAGCGTGCCGTCATGCCGGAAATATTGATGCCACAGCGCGGCCACGACATGCACAAACACCAACACCAGGATGCCGTCGATGATCAGGCCGTGGGCGTTGCTGAACGCCTTGGCGAGTTCCGGCGACTTTTCCATCAGCGGCGGAATGCCGAGCAACGTCACGCCGCGGCCGGCGGCAATCACCATCGCCAGGCCGGTCACCGGCATCGCGATCAGCAGCAGATACAACAGGCCGTGCACCGCCTTGGCGGTGGTGTCGAGCAGCGGCGAGGTCTTGATCAGTTCGGGCGCCGGATGCGTCACCCGCCACAGCGTGCGCAGCAGCACCAGCGCCAGCACGACGACGCCGCCGGCCTTGTGCCAATCCATCACCACGCCGCGCTGCGCCTGCGGCAGCGCTTCGTGGAATTGGCCGCCGACGAACAACACGACAAGGAACAACGCGATGATCCAGTGCAGCCCGACGGACACGCCGTCATAACCGACGGAGGTTTTGCTGGACTCGATAGTAGTCATGAGATTTCCCGAGAATGCAGTTGGCTTTGCCGATTTTATGCCACGCGCATCTGGCCAAGTCATGACAGGAAATTGCACATCGATCGCAACAGCGCCGGCCACGGCCCTCCAGGCTCGCATTACGCCGCCGTGCGCTGTTTGGTCGCATCCTTGGCGTCGTGCAACCGGGCGCCCCGGATCAGGCCATAGATCGCCGGGATCACGATCAGCGTCAGCAACGTCGAGGAAATCATTCCGCCGATCATCGGCACCGCGATGCGCTGCATGATTTCCGAGCCGGTGCCGGTGCTCCACATGATCGGCAACAGCCCGGCCATGATCGCTACCACCGTCATCATCTTCGGCCGCACCCGCTCGACCGCGCCGTGCATGATCGCGTCATAGAGATCCTGCCGGCTCACCGCGGCGCCTTCGGCAGCCCGCTGCGCGGAGATCTCGGCAAACGCGTGATTGAGATAGATCAGCATCACCACGCCGGTCTCGGCGGCGACGCCGGCCAGCGCGATGAAGCCGACCACCACCGCGACCGAGAGGTTGAAGCCGAGCGCCCACATTAGCCAGATGCCGCCGACCAGCGCGAACGGCAGCGACGCCATCACGATCAGGGTGTCGGAGATCGCCCGGAAATTGAGATACAGCAACAGGAAGATGATGGTCAGCGTCACCGGCACCACGATCTTCAGCCGCGCCGCGGCGCGCTCGAGATATTCGTACTGCCCGCTCCACACCACATAATATCCGGTCGGAAACGCGATCGAAGCCTGCACTGCGGCCTTGGCGTCGGCGACGTAGCCGCCGAGGTCGCGGTCGCGGATGTCGACATAGATGTAGACCGCGAGCTGGCCGTTTTCGGTGCGGATCGAGGTCGGGCCGCGCGACGGCGTGATGCTGGCGATCTCGCCGAGCGGCACCGCGCCGCCGGCCGGCATCGCCACCAGCACGTCGCTGCCGATCGCCTGCGCGCTCGAGCGCAGGTCGCGCGGATAGCGCATGTTGACGGAAAACCGCTGCCGCCCCTCCACCGTGGTGGTCACGGTCTGGCCGCCGAGCGCGGTGGCGACAACGTCCTGGACGTCCTGCACGGCGATGCCGTAGCGCGCCAATGCCGCACGATCCGGCACCACGTCGAGATAGTAGCCGCCGAGCGCGCGCTCGGCATAGGCCGAGGAGGTGCCCGGCACGCTCTTCAGCACCTGCTCGATCTGCTTGGCGAGCTTGTCGATTTCCACCAGATCGGTACCCATCACCTTGACCCCGATCGGAGTGCGAATGCCGGTCGACAGCATGTCGATGCGCGATTTGATCGGCATGGTCCAGGCGTTGGAGACGCCCGGAAACTGCAGCGCGCGGTCCATCTCCGCGGTGAAGCTCTCGAGCGTGACGCCGGCGCGCCACTGCTCCTTGGGCTTCAAGTTGATGATGGTCTCGAACATCTCCAGCGGCGCCGGATCGGTGGCGGTGGAGGCGCGGCCGGCCTTGCCATAGACCGACGCCACCTCCTGGAACGAGCGGATGATCTTGTCCTGGGTCTGCAGCAGTTCCGCGGCCTTGGTGACGGAAATCCCCGGCAGCGTGGTCGGCATATAGAGCAGCGTGCCTTCGTTCAGCGCCGGCATGAATTCGGTGCCGAGCTGCCGCGCAGGCCACACCGTCACCGCCAGCACCGCGAGCGCGGCCACGATCACCAGCAGCTTGGCCCGCAGCACCGCCTTGATCGCCGGGCGATAGATCCAGATCAGCAGCCGGTTGATCGGATTGTTGCGCTCCGGGATGATGCGGCCGCGCACGCACAGCACCATCAACGCCGGCACCAGCGTCACCGACAAGATCGCCGCCGCCGCCATCGAGAAGGTCTTGGTAAAGGCCAGCGGGCTGAACAGCCGGCCCTCCTGCGACTCCAGCGTGAAGATCGGCATGAACGACACGGTGATGATCAACAGGCTGAAGAACAGCGCCGGACCGACTTCGGCGGCCGCCTCGATCAGCGCCGCGACCCGCGGCTTGTCCGGCGGCGCGCGCTCCAGATGCTTGTGGGCGTTCTCGATCATCACGATCGCGGCGTCGATCATCGCGCCGATCGCAATGGCGATGCCGCCGAGGCTCATGATGTTGGCGCCGAGGCCCAAGAGCTTCATGGTGGCGAACGCCATCAGGATGCCGACCGGCAGCATGATGATCGCCACCAGCGCGCTGCGCACATGCAGCAGGAACACGATGCACACCAACGCCACCACGATGCTCTCCTCGACCAGCGTGTGCTTGAGCGTGGCGATCGCGGCGTTGATCAGATTGGAGCGGTCATAGACCGCGACGATGTCGACCGAGGCCGGCAGGCTGGAAGCGATCTCCTTGAAGCGCTGCTTGACGTTGTCGATGACGTCGAGCGCGTTGACGCCGAAGCGCTGCAGCACGATGCCGCTAGCCACCTCACCCTCGCCGTTCAATTCGGTGAGGCCGCGGCGCTCGTCGGGCCCGAGTTCGACGCGGGCGACGTCGCGCAGCAGCACCGGCGTGCCGGCGGACGACTTCAGCACGACATTGCCGAGGTCGTTGATGTTCTTCAGATAGCCCTTGCCGCGCACGACATATTCGAATTCGGAGAGTTCGACGGTGCGGCCGCCGACGTCGGTGTTGCTGGCGCGGATCGCGTCGCGCACCTTCTGCATCGGAATGCCGAGGTCGCGCAGCCTTTGCGGATCGAGCACCACATTGTATTGCCGGACGAAGCCGCCGACGCTGGCGACCTCGGCGACGCCCTCCGCCTTGGCGAGCGCGAATTTCAGATTCCAGTCCTGGATGGTGCGGGTATCGGCGAGGTTCAACTCCTTTGACATCACCGCGTATTGATAGACCCAGCCGACCCCGGTGGCGTCCGGGCCGATGGTCGGCGTGACGCCGGTGGGCAGCCGCGACGCCGCGCCGTTCAAGAATTCCAGCACCCGCGAGCGCGCCCAATAGATGTCGGTGCCGTCGTCGAAAATCACATAGACGAACGACACGCCGAAGAACGAGAAGCCGCGCACCACCTTGGAATGCGGCACGGTGAGCATCGCCGTGGTCAACGGATAGGTGACCTGGTCCTCGATCACCTGCGGCGCCTGGCCGGAATATTCGGTGTAGACGATGACTTGCGTATCGGAGAGATCCGGGATCGCGTCGAGCGGCAGATGCGCCAGCGCATAGAGCCCGGCGGCGGCGGCAAAGCCGGCGCCGAACAGCACCAGGAGCAGGTTGCGCGCCGACCAGGCGATCAGGCGGGCGATCATTTCGCGGCTCCGGCGTCGGAGAAGGCGTTCAGCGCGGCCTTCAGATTACTCTCGGCGTCGATCAGGAAGTTGGCCGACACCACCACCGCCTCGCCGTCGCTGACGCCGCTGCGCAGTTCGACATAACCGCCGCCGCGATGTCCGAGCGTGACGTTGCGCGGCTCGAAGCGACCCTCGCCCTTCTGCACCAGCACCACCTGGCGCTCGCCGGAATCCAGCACCGCGCTGTCCGGCACCGCCAGCACCGGCTGCGGATTGCCGGTGTCGATCTCGGCATCGAGATACATTTCGGGCAACAGCGCCAGATCGGGGTTGGGCAGTTCGATGCGGATTCGCGCGGTGCGGGTGTCGCGATTGACCTGCGGATAGATCACGCTGACGCGGCCGTCGAACACCCGGCCGGGATAGCCGCGGGCGCGCACGCTCACCACTTGCCCGACCGACAGCGAACCGAGGTCGCGCTCGGCGACATCGACCAGCGCCCACACCAGCGAGATATCGGCGATCCGGAACAGCACGTCGCCGGGGTTGGCGCGGGCGCCCTCGATGGCGTTGCGCTCTAGCACGATGCCGTCGCGCGGCGCCGCCCATTGCAGCACGGTCGGCACCGGGCCGCCCTTCTCCATCGCGACGATCGCCGCCTCCGGCACGTCGAGATTGACCAGCCGCTGCCGCGAACCGCGGCCGTAGGTGGCGACGCCGCCGGTGGTCTTGGACTGGATGGTGGCGACGAATTCGGCTGCCGCCGACGAGATGGTGGGCGAATAGATCTGCATCAGAGGCTCGCCCTTCACCACCTTGCCGCCGGTGGTGACGTTGGCTACGCTCTGGATGAAGCTCTCCGAACGCATCGCGATCACCGAGACCCTTCGCTCGTCGAGCTGGATCGCGCCCGGCGCGCGGATCACGGTGCGGATCAGCCGCATCGCCGCGCGCTCCGATTGCACGCCGCTGCGCTGGATCTTCTGCGGCGACAGCGACACCGAGCCGTCGTCGCTGTCCTCGCCCTCATAGACCGGGATGTAGTTCATCCCCATCGAATCCTTCTTCGGCACCGGCGAGGTATCGGCCAGCCCCATCGGATTGCGATAGAATCTGATCTTGCGCTCGCCGCCGGCGATGGCGGCGGCCGGCGCCGCCACGGGCGCAGACGCTGGAGACGCCGCATCGTCGTCGAAGCTGAGATCGGCGCCAGCCGGCACCGCGCGAAACGCCCGGCCGTCCGTCGTGGTCTTCGGCGTCAGCGAATACACCGGCTTGCCGTCGGGGTGCTGATAATAGATCGGCTCGTCGCCGCTTTGCGCCGCCGCCGGCGCCACCAGCGCCGCGATGAGCGCGCGGGCATGCATCAGATGCCCGCCGCCACCGGACAGCGCGCCACCCGCCGCCGCGATCAACGCGGCGGCGGTGGCGCAGGCGAGGCCCGCGCGGCTCATTTGTTCGCCGTGATGACGAGCTTGCCTTCGACGGTGCCGGTCTCGCCCTGCACCTTGGCGCCGAGCGACAGCAGCCATTTGCCTTCCATGCCGAAGGTGGCCTTGAACTTGTAGACCCCGGGCTCGGCGCTGCCCGGCTGCAGCGCGATCTTGGTGGCCATTTCGGCCATGCCTTCCGGCGCCATGTCGAGCCTTGTGGCGAAGATCACCGCGTCGGGCACCGGCTGGCCGGTGGCCTTGTTCACCAGCTTGACGCTGACGATCTTGTCCTTGCCCGCGGCGATGACGGGGTCGAGCAGCTTGAATTCGTAGTCCTTGATCTCGGCGCGGGCGATGCCGGCAGCGCCGAACAGGCCAAGGCCGATGAGCGCGGCGGCGAGCGCGCGCGAGCGAAGCGTGGTCATATGAGAATCCTCGAAATAATGGTCTGGCCGCAAAGCGGCATGCATCACTCCGCGCGACATGCTCGCGCGGCAGCAAACGACGCCAAAGCGCCGTTCAGACCAGGTTTCGAGGTGGATGTTCCGGGGGTGAATCGCCGATGCCGTCGGCGCGGGCATCGCTATGGCGTGGCAGCGCGTTGCCGGGCATCACGAAGCCCGGCTGCAACAGCACCACCGGCATTGCGACGAAGCCGGACGACATGCAGCCGATCATCGCCACGCATTTGTCGCAGCCGGTCGGCACCGGCGCCTGCGCCGGGCAGCACGGCATCTCGCTCGACATCTCCGCGGCGGCCATCAGATCGGGAGCCGTCATGCCAGCGGCGAGGTCCTCGCCGCTCGGCGCGGCGGCGATCTGATCCGCCCCCGCGAGGCCAGCCTGCATCATGGCCGCCTGCATCGCGCCATGCGACGGCGCCTCGGCCATCGCCGGTCGAGCCAACGGCGCCATAGCCAAGCCTGCGATCATGACGATCGCCAGCAGCCGGCGGATGGTGACGAAGCTTTTCACGGCACTAGTTTCTCATAACCCCCGGGCTTTGCAAAGCCCCGGCGGCCTCCGCATCATGCCGGGGCTGGCGCCGTCGATCTTGAGCGACATCAACCGCAGCAACGAAACCCGGCGCTCACGCCGCGCGGCTTTGCCGCTCGCCGCGGTGCAGAAACAGCAGGAACTCGCGCACTGTCTGGCCCAGCGTGGCGGATTGTTCCGCCAGCGTGCTGGAGGCGCGCAGCGTGGTGTCGGCGTGCTGTTCGGTGACGCCGGCGTCGGCGCTGACCACGTTAATGTTACCGGAAATTTCCCGGATTCCGGCGAACGCCTGCTCGATGTTCCGCGCCACCTCGGAGGTGGCGGCGGTCTGCGCCTGCACGCCCAGCGAGACGTGGCTGGTGATCTCGTCGACCTCGCCGATCGCGCCGCCGATGGTCGAAATCGCGTCGACCGCGGCCCTGGTGGTGGACTGCACCTCGGCAATGCTGAGCGAGATTTCATGAGTCGCCCGCGCGGTCTGCGCCGCCAGCGATTTGACCTCCTGCGCCACCACGGAAAAGCCGCGGCCAGCCTCACCGGCGCGCGCCGCCTCGATGGTGGCGTTGAGCGCCAACAGATTGGTCTGCGCGGCGATCTCGTCGATCAATTGCACGATGGCGCCGATCCGCTCGGTGGCGGTCGACAGGCTGCCCACGGTGAGCCGGGCTTCCCCGACCCGCACCACGGCGGTCCGGGCGATCGCGGCAGAGCGGGCAACGTTCTGCGCGATTTCGCCGGCCGATGCGGTCAGTTCGGCGGTCGCCGCGGCCACGGTTTCCATGTTGGCGGAGGCCTGTTGCGAGGCGGTCGACACCGCATTGGCGCGCTCGCGCGTCGCGGTGGCGCCGCGGCCGAGGCTGCCCGCGGTTTGCCCCATGTTTCCGGAGGCCGACGACACCGTCTCGATCACCGCGCTGACCGCGCCTTCGAACTGCGCGGTGTTGGCGTTGAACGCGGCGACGCGCTGCTCGATCGCCCGCATTGCCTCGTTGATGGTCTGGCTGGCGATCAGCAGCGAGCCGCGCAGCCCCTGCGGCAGGATGTGGCGATAATATTTGTCGTCGCGGATCGCCGCCATCGCCGCGCTGGCCTCGCGGACGAAGGCGTCGCAACGGTCGGTCATGTCGTTGAATTCCTGCTGCAGCGCGCCGATCGCGCCGCGCTCGCGGATATTCAGCACACGCGCCTCGAAATCGCCGTCGCGCAGCCGCCGGCACACCTGCGTGAGATCCGCGATCACCCGGTCCAGCTTCGACAGCGACATGCCGACCGCGCCGAGCGCCGCCAACGCGGTGAGCACGCCCCCCAGCGCCAGAGCCTGCTTTTCGGCCACCACGCCGCCGAGCGTGACCAGCAGCGCCGCGGCCGCAACGCCGAGCCCGAGCGCGGCTTTAAAGAGAGAAGACGAGTTGGTCATAGGTCATGTTCTTTGCGGTCACGAAGTCGGTCAGGTGGCGATAACCCTGCGCCAGGCCGTCCTTGGCGTTGCGCTGGCTCTTCTCCTCGCGCAGCAAGGCCGCATAGACCGGCGCGATCTCGGTAATAACCCGGCGTTCCGGCACGCGGCGATTGGAATGAAAGCCGATCACACGGCCCTGCGCGTCGAACGACGGCGTGACGTGGGCGAACACCCAGTAGAAATCGCCGCGTCGCGACATGTTCTTGACGTAGGCGAAAATCTCGCGGCCCTCGTTCAAGGTATCCCACAACAGCTTGAACACGCAGCGCGGCATATCGGGATGGCGGATGATGCTATGCGGCTGGCCAAGCAGCTCCGCCTCGCGGTAACCGGCGAGGTCGCAGAACACCTTGTTGGCGTAGGTGATCCGCCCCTTGAGGTCGGTCTTGGAGACGATGATGTCGTCGGCGTTGAAAAACAATTCGACGCTGGTTGGCGTAACCGCTGCTGGCACGGGCTACATTCCGGCTAAAGAACAATACCAGCATTGTTACGAGCAGCTTCGTTAAGAAAGCCGCAACGCCGTCTTTCACTTTCGTCGCGGCTGTGGCCTGCTTCGACCAACTATTACTTGCGATCCTTCACGCATCGCCGGCGTGGTCCGCAGTTGCGCCACCGCCGCTCGAATTCCAACGTCGGTTGCAATGCACCATAGACACGCGCGATGAGGGCGCGACGAGGCTTATTCATCTGCTGTTCGGAATCATGATGCAGGCGACGGTTGTGCTCAGAAGAAGATGTCGTCGGTGCTTGCGGCGTCCGGCTCGGCGACGCTGGCCTGGGTCTTGATGAAGGCGAAGCGACCGGAAAATTTGCGGTGGACGTCGCGTTCCTTGACCATGGTGTATTGCAGATACAAATCGCCGAACAGCGTATCCACCGCCTCGCAGTGCTCCGCCACCAGTTGATCGGTGCGTGGCCGCTGCTCTTCGAGCCGCAGCGCAACGCTTGACAACGACGCGAACTTCACCCCCAGCGCCGCCATCGCGCCCTTGGCTCCGACCACCAGGTCTTCGAACACCGCGCTTTCGCGCGTCAGGTTGTCCATCAGCTTGGCGAGATGCGCATTGCCGGCCTCAATTTCGCCGAGTGCCTGCGCGATCACGCCTTCCATTTCCTCGACGTGCAGCGCCTCTTCGACTTCCCGCAGGCCCTTCAAGCGTTCCGAGGCCTGCTCGATCGCATCGACCACCGGGCCGAGCAATTTCGCCGCCGCGGAGATCCGATCGGCGGTGGTCTTCAGTTCATTGGCGATCACCACGAAGGCACGGCCGCGTTCGCCGAGATGGCTGGCCTTCAATCCGGCATTCATGCCGATCAGGGTGATGTCGATCACGGTATCGCCGAGCGAGGAGATCGCGGCGCGAAATTCCCGCAGCATGCTTTCCAACACCGAGATCGATTCATCGACCGCCATCTTCGCGCAGCCGCAGGCCGCGATCAGCGACAACGCGGTGCCGAGGCGGGTCTTCATCCCCGCCAGGAACGACCCCATCTGGTCGCCCTGAGCGCCGCACAGCGTATGGCCGTGGCCGACCATCTTGGCGGCATCGACGCCGAGCGCGGTCAGCGACCGCTCGATGGTGCCGACGTCCTGGGAAAATCCCGCGATCGCGTCCTTGAGCTGCACCGCCTGCAGCCCGTGCACGAACGGCGCCACGATCACCAGATCGCCGGCGTCGCGGCCGGCGGCCGGCGCCAGCCCGCCGCCCGGCTCCACGCGACGCAACGCCCGGCAAATGTGCTCCAGGCGCTGCCGCGTGCTGTCGCCGGCCTGCAATGACACGATGGCATTGCCGACCGCGCCGCCGATGCTGCCGGCGCTGGCGCGCGCCAAATCGGCAAGCCGCGCGCTTTCCGCTTGGCGCTCGGCAATTTCGACGCAAGCCGAAAGCAGCTCGGCGCTGGCGCGCAACAGCCGGCCCCTGTATTGCGCCTCGAAATTCGATTGCCCTTTCAGCGCCGCGGCGATCGCGCCGGTCAGCTGTTCCTGGTCCTTGGCGCAGGCCACGATCGAGCGCTGCACCGATTTGGCGAGTTCCGACGCCTCCCTGGTGAAGCTCAGAAAACCGCCGCGGTCGCCATCCAGCGACGCCGCCTCGATCCGAGAGCTGCGCGCGATGATGGTGATCATGTCGATGTGCTTGAGGATATCCTTCAGATAGGTCGACGCCTGGGTGGCGCTGCCGGAGATCGCGCCGAGCAGGCCGGTCTCGGCCGGCAGAGCCTCGGCCAGGCTTTGCAGCCGCGCGGCGATGTCCTTGCAGGCCTTCGACGCGCTGGCGATATTGGCGCCGGACAGCTCCTGACCGAGCAGAGCAAGATCGGAATTCAAACCTTCGAAGATGTCGTGGGCACGCCCGAGATCGCCGCCGACCCGCGCGAACACGTCCTCGATCTGGCAGCCGACGCCTTCGATCGATGTGACGGCGGTCTCGATACTGGCTGGGGACGCACTTAACATCGACGCTCAGACCGTCGAGGCGGGCTGTCTGGCGTCCTGCCAGAGCATGATTTCGCGCGGGATCTGCGCCAGCGGCACCACCTTGTCGACGGCGCCGAGCGCGATGGCTTCCTTCGGCATGCCGAACACCACGCAGCTTTCCTCGTCCTGGGCGCGGGTGGTGGCGCCGAGCTTGTGCATCTCCAGCAGGCCGCGCGCGCCGTCGTCCCCCATCCCGGTCATGATGATGCCGAGCGCGTTGGGCCCGGCATATTGCGCCGCCGAACGAAACAGCACATCCGCCGACGGCCGATGCCGCGACACCGGCGGGCCGTCCTTGATCGCGATGTGGTAGCGCTGCCCGGTGCGCTGTAGCAGCATATGGCGACCGCCCGGCGCGATATAGGCGCAGCCCTGCACCACGGCGTCGCCGTCCTGAGCCTCGCGCACTTCGATTTCGCAAAGGCTGTCGAGCCGTTTCGCAAATGCCGCGGTGAAACCCTGCGGCATGTGTTGCACGATCAAGATCGCCGGCGCCTTGGCCGGCAGGCATTCCAGCACGTCGCGCAGCGCCTCGGTGCCGCCGGTCGATACGCCGATGCAGACCAGCCGCTCGGTGGTCGGCCGTGCGCGTCCGCCGACCGGCGGCGGCATGATCGCATCCGCCGTCAGCTTGGCTTCCACCACCATCCGCGGCGCCCGCCGCGGACGAATCCGGGCGCGCGCGGCGGCCTTCACCGCATCGCACATCCGCGTCGACGCTTCGAGCAGCGCCTGGGTCGTATCGATCCGCGGCTTCGGCACGATATCGAAGGCGCCGGCCTCGAACGCCTCGAACATCACGTCGGAACGCTCTTCGGTCAGCGTCGAGCAGATGATCACCGGAATCGGCCGTTGCGCCATGATCTTGCGCAGGAAGGTGATGCCGTCCATCCGCGGCATCTCGATGTCGAGAATGATGACGTCGGGGATCTCGTCCTGCAGCCGGCGCGCCGCGGCGAACGGATCGGCGGCGGCCCCCATCACTTCGATGTCGGGGTCGTTGTTGAGGATCGAGGTCAGGATCTGGCGAACCGACGCGGAATCATCGACGATCAGCACCCGAATCTTTGACCTTAGCGATGCATTGTCCATGACCATCTAGACCTTGAAAATCGTCGGCTGCAGCTGCTTCATCTTGATCGACTGGTTCTGAATCATCGATTCGGAATGCCCGACGATCAGGTAACCGCCGGGCCGCAAATGGCTGCACAATCGCTCGACGACCTTGCTCTGCGTCGGCTTGTCGAAATAGATCAGCACGTTGCGACAGAAGATCACGTCGACGTCGCGGTCGACCGGATACACCGCATCCATCAGGTTCATGCGCATGAACGCCACCGAGCGCCGCAGCTCCGGCACGATCCGAACTTCGCTGCGGGACTTGTCCTTCGACGACAGAAAATAGCGCTTCGCCATCGCGTCGGGCACCGGCGCAATCATCTCCTTGGTATAGATGCCTTCCTCGGCGAGTTGCAACACGCCAGTGGAAATGTCGGTGCCGAGAATGCGGAATTGGAAGCTCGCTCCGCCGGTCCGCTGCATGTCGTCGAGCACGATGGCGATGGTGTAGGCCTCCATGCCGGTCGAGCAGGCCGCGCTCCAGATTTTCAGCGGCCGGCCACGCGCCCGGCGCAGCAGCTCCGGCACCGCGATCTCGCGCAGGAAATCGAAATGGAACGGCTCGCGGAAGAAGTCGGTCTTGTTGGTGGTGACGCAGTCGATCAGGTGGATCAGTTCGGTGTCGAAATGGTCATCGTCGAACAGATGATCGACGTATTCGTTGATGTCGCCATAGCCCAGCATACGGACCCGCTTTTGCAATCGACCTTCGAGCATCAACCGCTTGTTTTCCGGCAGCCGGATTCCGACCTGCTGCTCGACCAGTTCGGCGATCGCGCGAAAGTGCCGGTCGGACAGCCGCGGCAGCGGTTCGATCATCAAAGGCTGCATGAGATCAGGCCGCCGCAGCTTCGGCCGACCGGCTTTGCAACACGTCGCCGGAGGTCATCAGTTTCGCCAGATCGAAGATGATGACGAAGTTCTCGCCCTTCTTGCCGATGCCGGCGAGATAATCCGATTTCCAGCGCCCGCCGACGGTCGGTGGTGGTTCGATCTGGCTCTCGTCGATGCCGGTGACCTCGAACACGCAGTCGGCGACGAAGCCGACGCCGACGAACTGACCGCCCATCGGCACGTCGAGGATGATGATGCGGGTGGCCTCGGTCGCCGCCACGCTCGGCAGATCGAGTTTGATCCGCAGATCGACGATCGGGTAGCTCGAGCCGCGCACGTCGATCATGCCGAGCAGGAAGTTCGGCGCGTGCGGCAGTTTGGAGATCGGCCGCATGTCGAGGATCTCACGGACGTTGCGAATGCCGATGCCGAAGGTCTCGCCGTCGAGGCCCAGCGTCAGATATTGCGTCGTTTCGGCCATGATTTACTCCTCAAATACAAGCCTGTAGCGAAGTCCGGCCGCGCCGAGCGGGCGCGACCGCAGCGTTCATCGATGAAACTCGGCGTCGCGCGCGTCGGCGGCGTCCTGCATCTCCAACGCAAAGCCGCCGCCGGCTACTTTCAGCGCGCGCGCCGGACGCGTCGCCGGCTTTTTCGAGCGGTTGGCGCCCATCGCCGCAGCCTTGTTGCGCAGTTGCGCGACCGCCTTGTCGAGCGCGATCGGTTGCGCGGCGTCGTTCGGCCGATCGATCTTGAAATAGGCGATGGTGGATTGCAGTTGCTCGGCCTGCGAAGCCAGTTCCTCGGAGGTCGACGACACCTGTTCGGAGGCCGCGGCGTTCTGCTGGCCGACCTTGTCGAGCTGCTGGATCGCCTGATTGATCTGCGAGGAGCCGACGTCCTGTTCGCGGCAGGCGGCGGTGATCTCTTCGACGAGCTGCGCGGTCTTCTTGATGTCCGGCACCAGCCGCGACAGCATCGAGCCGGCTTCCTGCGCCGCCTTGACGGTCTCGCTCGACAGCGCGCCGATTTCGGCGGCCGCGGTCTGGCTACGTTCGGCGAGCTTGCGCACTTCCGAGGCGACAACCGCAAAACCCTTGCCGTGTTCGCCGGCGCGCGCGGCTTCCACCGCGGCGTTCAGCGCCAAGAGATCGGTCTGCCGGGCGATTTCCTGCACGATGGTGATCTTGCCGGCGATGGTCTGCATCGCCTCGACCGCGCGGCCGACCGCGACGCCGCTGGCCTCGGCGTCCTTGGCCGACTGGTGCGCGATCTTCTCGGTCTGGCCGGCGTTTTCGGCGTTCTGCTTCACGTTGGCGGCCATCTCTTCCATCGACGATGAGGCTTCCTCGGCGGCCGAGGCCTGTTCGGTGGCGCCCTGTGACAATTGGTCGGCGCTGGCCGACAGTTCCTGGCTGCCGGCGGAGACGTTCTGCGCCGCGGTTACCGCGTCGGTGACCACGCTGCGCAGCCGCTGCACGGTGCCGTTTAGCGAAGTGATCAGATCGCCAACCTCGTCGTTGCTGGTGGCCGCGACCGTTTGCGTGAGATCGCCCGATGCCACCGCGTCGGCGAGCCGGACCGCGCGGCCGAGGCTGCGGCTGATATTGACCGCGATCCAGATCGCCGAGGCCACCGCAATCAACAGCGAGACCGCGATGATGCTGATCAAAAGCAGCTTTGCGGAAGCCGCCTCCTCCGCGCTGGCGACGCCGAGATCGGTCATCCGCTGATTGGCGAATTTGACGTAGTCTTCGAACGCCTCAATGGTCTCGTTGAACGCTTTGCGGCCCTCGCCGCCGCTGATCATAATCGCTTTGATATTGCCGCCCTCGCGGGCGATCCCGATGATTTTGTCGACGGCGCCGGCATATCTTTCATGCTGCCGGCCGATCGTGACGGTCGCAGCGCCGACCTCGTTCAGGCGTGCCGCGGTCTGAGCCACGGTCGACTTGAGCGCCGCGATCTGTCCGGCGGCGGCCTTGTAGGAGGCTTCCAGCTCGTCCATCGTCGAGGCCGTGAAGGTCGAAAGCGTCTGCCGGCCGAGCCGCGCCGCCTCGAACCGGGCGGTCTGCAGCGCGACCATGGCGCGCAGATTCTCGGGCCGGTCTGCCGCCTTGTTGAGTTCCTGCGCCGCGGCATCCAGCGTGGCGTTGAATTCGAGCAGCGCCGGCAGTCCTTCCGCGCCCCACAACTCGGTGGCATGGTTGCTGGAATTGAGCAGCCCGACCTTGCCGGCCTGTAGCTCGAGCTCGTTGAGATGCTTGAGTTTCACCGTGGCGAGATCGATCAGCCGCTTGCCGGCGTCGGTGGCGAGCGCATAGATCTCGTCGCGCAGCTTCAGCACAGCGTTCTGACGCTCGATCATCTGCTGATAGTTATCCGCAGTGTCCTTGTCGGCCACCGACAGGATCATCCTGGCCTCGGCGCGCTGCTGACCCTGGATGTCATTCATGAGGTCGGCGGCCATCTTCATGCGGGCGCCCTGCTGAACCAGTTTCTCCTGCGATGCTTCCAGCGAATTCATTTTGTTGTAGGCGACGCCGCCGGTCATCAACGACAGCAGCGTCACCGCGCCAAACGTGCAAGCCAGTTTTGCCTTGACGGAAAATCGCATTGTGGGGTCCCCATGGATCGCAATTGAAAAATCGGATCTCGTGTTCCTTGCCGGAACGGTGGCGAAGTCACGCTTCACTACCCGGATCCGAATTGATCGATCCGCAAATGAATGCATCACCTTAGTAACGCAACTTGGAGTGATCCCTTCTACGTCCGGTTAACTTCGAACTACGGAGAAATACGGTATATCACCGGGAACCCGGCCGCTGTCCGGCGGGGTGGTCAACGGCCTCGCCAAACGGCGAGGCCGTTTGGATGTCAGCGTTGAAATTCGGCGTCGCGCGCGTCGGCGGCGTCGTGCATTTCCAGCGCGAAGCCACCACGCGCGACCTTCGGCGCGGGCCGTGCAACCGGCTTGTGCGACCGCGCCGGCGCGGCCATCGCGGCGGCCTTGTTGCGCAACTGTGCCACCGCCGCCTCGATCGGCATCACCGCATCGGCCGGCGCGTCCTTCGGCCGGTCGATCTTGAAATAGGCGATGGTGGATTGCAGCTGCTCGGCCTGCGAGGCCAGTTCCTCGGAGGTCGACGACACCTGTTCGGAGGCCGCGGCGTTCTGCTGGCCGACCTTGTCGAGCTGCTGGATCGCCTGGTTGATCTGCGAGGAGCCGACGTCCTGCTCGCGGCAGGCGGCGGTGATCTCACCGACCAGTTCCGCGGTCTTCCTGATGTCCGGCACCAGCTTCTGCAACATCGAGCCGGCTTCCTGCGCCGCCTTGACGGTCTCGCTCGACAGCGCGCCGATTTCGGCGGCCGCGGTCTGGCTGCGTTCGGCGAGCTTGCGCACTTCGGAGGCCACCACCGCAAAGCCCTTGCCGTGTTCGCCGGCGCGGGCGGCTTCCACCGCGGCGTTCAGCGCCAAGAGATCGGTCTGCCGGGCGATTTCCTGCACGATGGTGATCTTGCCGGCGATGGTCTGCATCGCCTCGACCGCGCGGCCGACCGCGACGCCGCTGGCCTCGGCGTCCCTGGCCGACTGGTGCGCGATCTTCTCGGTCTGGCCGGCGTTTTCGGCGTTCTGCTTCACGTTGGCGGCCATCTCTTCCATCGACGATGAGGCTTCCTCGGCGGCCGAGGCCTGTTCGGTGGCGCCCTGCGACAATTGTTCGGCGCTGGCCGACAATTGCTGGCTGCCGGCGGAGACGTTCTGCGAGGCGGTGACCGCGTCGGTGACCACGCCGCGCAACCGCTGCACGGTGCCGTTCAGCGAAGTGATCAGATCGCCAACCTCGTCGTTGCTGGTGGCCTTGGTGGTCTGGGTGAGATCGCCCGACGCCACGGCGTCGGCGAGCTTGACGGCGCGGCCGAGGCTGCGGCTGATGTTGATGGCGATCCACAGCGCCGAAGCGGTCGCAATCAGCAACGAAGCCGCGATGATGGCGGCGAGCAGCGCCTTGGCCGAGGCCGCTTCCTCGGCACCCGCGGTCGCCAGCTCGTTCATCCGCCTCTTGATCAGCGTGATGTAGTCGTCGAACGCGGTGAGGCTTTCGTTGAACGCCTTGCGGCCTTCGCCGATGCTGATCGCCTGCGCCCTGATGTTGCCGCCCTCACCGGCGGTGGCGAGGATTTTGTCGGTGGTCGCGGCGAACCGCTGGTAATCGCGATTGATGTTGGCGACCGCAATGTCGAGCGCGCCGAGCTGGCCGACGGCCTGCGCGATGCTGGTCTTCAGGTCGGCGGCCTGGGCGACCGCGCTCTTGTGTTCGGCCTCGAGTTGCTCCACCGACGCGGCGGAGAACGTCGTCACCACCAACCGGGCGAGCCGCGCCGCTTCGAGGCGGGCACTCTGCAGCGCCAACAGCGCGCGGACGTTCTCGATGCGATCCGGCGCCTTGTTGAGGTCGGCGAACACCGCGTCGACGCTGGCGTTGAACTCGCGCGCGGCGGTCAGACCATCGGCGGCCCATAGCTGTGCGGCGTGGGTGTTGGAAGCGAGCAACGCGAACTTGGCGGACTGCTTCTGCAAATCGTTCATGGTCTTCAGCTTATCGGTCGCCAGGCCGAGCTGGCGCTTGCCCTCCTCGCTGGCGATCGCATAGAGCTCGTCCTTGAGTTTCAACGCCTTGTCCTGGCGCTCGAGCATGACGCGATAATTGTCCGCCGCGTCCTTCTCCGAGGCGGCGTTGATCAGCCCGGTCTCGGCTCGCTGGGAGAATTGGATTTCGCCCATTAGGTCGGCGGTCTTTTCCATCCGCAGACCTTGCTGGACCAACCCCTGCTCAGCGAGTTCCAGCGAAGTCAATTTGAGGTAAGCGACGCCGCCGGTGATCAGCGACAAGATGGTGACGGCACCGAACGTCGTTGCCAGCTTGGCCTTGACAGAAAATCTCATGGACAGCCTCTCGATCCCCTTTCTTGGGATTCTGACGGCGGCCACCGCTGGACGAAGTGTCGCCTTCGTCCATGCCGGCGACGGCCAATTCAAATCTGGTTCAGCTCAGGATTCGTTCCATGTTCGGAACGATCACGAACTCGTCGCGCCACTTGGTGATGAAGCTGATGAACTCCGGATTCCAGCGCATCCCGACCCGCGGCGTCGGCTGCGCATCGGCGCGCGAGATCTGCGTCACTTCGTGAACCTTGTCGGCGACCACGCCGACCAGCACGGGATCGCGATCGATCTCGATTTCGAGCACCACTATGCGGGTGTCGGCGGTGTCCGCGGTCTTCGGCATGCCGAAGCGGGAGCGCAGGTCGGCGAGCGGAATCACGTTGCCGCGCACGTTGACTACGCAGGGCAGATAGGGCCGCGCGCCGGCCACCCGGGTCGCCGGCACCGGATCGATGATTTCGCGCACCAACATGGTGTTGAGCGCGAATACTTCATCGCCGATCCCGAGCATCACCACCTGCATCTGGTCGGACTCGGCCTTTGGGCGGGCTTCGACAATCTGGTCCATCACGCCGCCTCGTTGATGAGTTTGCCGTCGCCGAGCGACTGGCCGATCGCCAGCAATTGCGCGACGTCGAGGATCAAAGCCGCGCTGCCGTCGCCGAGGATGGTGGCGCCGGAGAACATGGTGACGTCGGAATGCAGCTTCGACAGCGACTTGATCACCGACTGGTGGCTGCCGATGATCTGGTCGGCGATCAGCCCGACGCGGGTCTCGCCGGAGGAGGCGATGATGATCTTCTGGTGGCGGTCGGGTTGGCCCGCGACGTCGAACAGGTCGCGCAGCCGCAGGAACGGCACCAGATCGCCGCGCATGTTGAGAAAGTCGCGGCCGCGCACCCGCTCTTCTTCGGCGCTGAGTTCGGCGCATTCCTCGACCGCCGCCAGCGGGATGATATAGCGGCCTTCGCCGACGCGGATCAGCAGGCCTTCGATGATCGCCAAGGTCAGCGGCAGCCGCAGCGTCACCGTGGTGCCGCGGCCGTGCTGGGTCGAGATGTCGATCGACCCGCGCATCGCGTCGATGGTGCGCTTGACCACATCCATGCCGACGCCGCGGCCGGACAGCGTGGAAATCGTCTGCGCGGTGGAGAAGCCCGGCTGAAACAACAACTGATGCACGTCGTCGTCGGACAGCACCGCGCCCGGCGCCACCAGGCCCTGCTCTTCGGCCTTGGCGCGGATCCGCGCGGCGTTGAGGCCGGCGCCGTTGTCGCGCACCGTGACCAGCACCTGGGCGCCGGAATGAACCGCCGCGACCTCGATGCGGCCGATCTCGGTCTTGCCGGCGGCAGCGCGGCTCGCGGTGTCTTCGATGCCGTGATCAATGGCGTTGCGGATCAGATGGACCAACGGATCGGCCAGCCGCTCGATCATGGTCTTGTCGAGTTCGGTATCTTCGCCGGAGGTGACGAACTCCACCGGCTTGCCGAGATCGCGCGACAGGTCGTGCACCAGGCGGCGGAAGCGGCCGAACAGCGAGCCGATCGGCACCATCCGGGCGCCCATCGTGGTGTCGCGCAGCCCGGCGGCGAGGCGTTCGATTTCCTCGGCGATCGCCTTGATCGAAATGTCGTCGGTGGCGGCGGCCAACTGGCTGAGTCTCGCTTGGGCGATCACCAACTCGCCGACCCGGTCCATCAGCTCGTCGAGCCGCTGCGCCTGCACCCGCACCGTCGGCATGCCCTTGTCGTCGAAACGGCGCTGTTCGTCGCCTTTGGATTTCGCCGCCGCGACCGCCGGCTTGTCGGCGTCCGGCTCGGTCCGCAGCGGCGCCGGTGACGCGGCCGCGCTCGGCGCGAGCGGCGGCGAGGCCATTTCGGGCGGCGGCGCGGCGATATCCGCCTCGGTCAGCGGCTCGCAGGTCAGCACCATTTCGTCCTGCACGAACATGAAGACATCGTCGATCGCGGCGCGGTCGCAGTCGCTGTTCAGCGTGACGTCCCATTTCAGGAAGCACAGCTCGGGCTCGAGCTCGTCGAGCAGCGGCACGTCCTCGGTGCGCGCGGTGGCAAAGGCGGTCCCGAGCTTGCGCAGGTCGTCGAGATAGTCGAGCGGGTTGGAGCCGTTGCGCAGCACGTCGCGGTCGAATTCAAGATGCAGCTGCCAGCCGCGGCCGCCGGCCGCCGCTGCCGCCGGCGCTTCGGGGGAAGCAGGCGCGATATAAGGCTGGCTCGGCGGCTCGCCCGCCGGAGCGACGAAGCGGCGGAGCTGGTCCAGGATCGCGTCGCCGATGATCGGATCGGTGGAGTCCGGCGCCTCGATCAGCGCGCGGATATAGTCCTTGGCGGACAGCGCCACCGAGATCAGGTCATGGCTGGCCTTGATCTCGCCCTTGCGCACCTGGTCGAACGCGGTTTCGAATTCATGGGTGAAGGCTGCGACCTTGTCGAAGCCGAACATCGCGCCGGAGCCTTTGATAGTGTGCAGCGCGCGGAAGGTGGTGTCGATCAATTCGCGATCGTCGGGACGCGAGCCGAGGTCGAGCAGCGCGCCTTCCAGCGCCTCGAACAGATCGCTGGCCTCTTGACGGAAGACCTCGACCGGATCCAGCGCGGTCATGCGCGCACCAGCTTGTTCACCACCGCCTGCAACTGATCCTGGCTGAACGGCTTGGTGATCCAGCCGGTGGCGCCGGCCTTCTTGGCCTCCTGCTTCACCGAGTCATTAGATTCGGTGGTGAGGAACACGATCGGCAGCCCGGTCAAGGCCGGCGTCGCCCGCAACGCCTTGATCAGCTCCATGCCGTTCATCACCGGCATGTTGAGATCGGTGATTACCAGCTGCGGCCGGCTGGCCTTGGCCTTTTCGAGGCCCTGGGCGCCGTCGCCGGCTTCGATGACGGTGTGACCGAGCGGCGCCAGCGCCACCTTGATCATCTGCCGGATGCTAGGGGAATCGTCCACGGTGAGGATGGTGGCCATTACTTCGTCTCGCTCTGCTCTGCGCCGGCGCGCTCGGAGATCGCGCTGCTGGGGACGCCGGCGCGCTGCAACGTGGTCCTGAGATTTTGCGATAAATCGGTGAGGTCGAGCCGGCCGCCCTGCTCGTCCGCGGTACGCGTCGCCGACAACAACAGCTGCACCGAGGTGACATCGGCCTTGTCGACGGCCGAGCAATCGATCTGCAGATCGCGTTGCTGCGACAGCAAGTTGCGGATCAGTTCATAGACCGCGCGAATGCCGGCAATGCTGCAGTCCGCGGGCAGGCGAAGCGTAGGCTGCGGCGGTTGAATTTCCATTTTTTGAACTCATGACCAGTTGATGACACGGACAAGTCGGGCGGCAGAGCAGGTCGGTCCTCTTGATAGGTCGGGAGAAACGGGGCATTCGGTCCACGTATAACTACGTAGTTCTGTGGTCTCGTTAACACCCCAATTCAAGTTTGACGGGTTAATCGCGCACAAAACGAGCCGAGGGAAAGGCGAAGCTCGCTGGCAAGCCTGGATCCGATCCGACCGTCGCTTCGACGTCTTTGACTGGTAAGCCGAGAGTGCTGCAACCGAGTTAATTTTGCCGTCCGTAATTTTACGGGACGCCGGTAACAGCCGTGGCGCGACGCGTCGCCCCGCTCGCAACACCACGTAGCAGCGGGTACGGAGAAAATGATTCCGGCGGGAGGCTGTGCAGCATGACGATCTGACTGCGGCCTGGTCCGATCGGTACTATCGACCCGACATCAGACGTCGAGGTCCAATGGTCTGACGTCCCGATGACGTCATGCCATGGATGAATGCCGCTCTGCATTCGCTCATGACTACTTTGGTCGGACGGTTTGCGACAACGACGCATCAGCGCCGGCCGTTGCCAAAGCCGCGGCTCTAGCTGTGGAGCCTCAACAGGTTGTCCTCGGACAGACCGAGGCGACTGATGGGTGTTTGTGATTTTATCCCACCGTGTGGCCGATGCCAGTTGTATCTATGCAGCCAGACCGGCAGTTCGAGGGCGCGGCGTTGTGAGGT
>NZ_DASWPE010000002.1:0-63761 GCF_036404135.1 Rhodopseudomonas sp.
CCGCAAGCAACAACTCGGCATCGCGTTCGAAACAGGCCGCCGGCTCGGCCAAGAATTGGCATTCACCCACGGCATCGATCTCGGCAGAGGCCGGGGCATCGGAATTTGACCCATCCTATTTTCCGCCGACTCTTCGCCACAGTACGGCGACGCGCAAAACCCTCTTGCGTGTCCTTGAATGCCTGCCCTGTCTGGTCTCAGCAGTCGTCAGAAACAGCCAGCAGGAGGCCGCACGGCCATGCGCGAACCAGATCGTATCATCCGTCTGAAAGCTGTCCTTTCCCGGACCGGGCTGTCCCGATCCACGATCTACCGCAAGATTGCCGAGGGCACGTTTCCGGCCCAGCTCAAAATCAGTATCAACGGCGCAGGCTGGCGCGAATCTGACATCAACCGCTGGGTCGCAGATCCCGTCTCATGGCGCCCGAAACACGAGTTCGATGAGGCCCGGTGAGGTCGGTGGTTGTGCCATGTTCTCGCTGGTCCTTCAGGCTCCGCAGCCAGCGCCATGTGGGAATAGTGCGAAGCTAATTGATGGTGAGCGCCGTCGACGCATTGACGCCGCCGTCGCTGGTTAGGAAAGGCGGACGGGCAGAGAAACGTTTCTCAGCGGGTGATGGCCACCCTTGAGGCGACTGATTAGTTCAACGATTGGCTTTAGCGGCGTTCTGTTCAGCGCGAACAAACGTCACAACCTCGCCGCCCTCGCGTAGGACATCGAGATACTCCGCCCACCAGGCCATCATCTTGACGCGCTCGTCCCAATGCTCGCCGCGCGCATAAGCACGGCGAACGCTGTTGCTCTCCACGTGCGCGAGCGCGCGTTCGATCGCATCGGGATTCCACCTTCCGCATTCGTTCAAAAACGTCGAAGCCGTCGCGCGAAAACCGTGCGCCGTCGCCTCGTCCTGCGAGTAACCGAGCCGGCGCAGCGCCCCATTTAAGGTGTTCTCGGAAATCGGCCGAAGCACCGTTCTGATTGACGGGAAGACGAGCCTCCCGGCCCCCGTGACGCGATGAAGCTCCTTCAGCACGGCAATGGCCTGCGCCGGCAACGGCACCCGATGCGGGCGGCGCATCTTCATGCGGCTTTCGGGAACGGTCCATATCGCCGCTTGGAGGTCGAACTCCGACCATTCCGCGACACGCAACTCGCCCGGCCGCGGGAACAAAAATGCCATGAGCTTCAGGGCGGCACGCGTTGTCGGTTGTCCGTCGAAGCTATCGATCGCGCGCAGCAGCGCACCGAACGCCTGACGCTCCGTGATAGCCGCGCGCGGCGTTACAGTTGGGCTCGTAAGCGCGCCCCGGAGGGCAAGAGTGGGATCGTTCTCCGCTCGCGCGGTTGCAATCGCATAGCGGAAGACGCACCCGATGGTACCTCGGAGACGGCGAGCGCTTTCGAGCCGACCGCGGACTTCGACCTTGCGGAGAACCGTCAAAATCTCGGCCGCGGTGATTTCAGCGATTGGACGCTGACCGAGCATTGGGCGCGCGATGCCAAGGAGCCATGTGGTCTTCTCGATAGTGCGCTCAGAGCGACCCTCTCGGGTTTGCTTGGCAATAAATTCGTCAGCCAGAAGCGCGAATGTGTTCGCCGCCACCGCCTGCCGCGCCAACTTGTCGAGCCGCTGTTTGACGCCAGGGTCGGCTCCGGCCGCCAACACCCTCTTCGCGTCATCTCGCTTCACCCGCGCCTCCAAAAGCGAGACCTGCGGGTAGATCCCCAACGCGAGGGATTTCTGTTTGCCGCCGAATCTATATGCGAGGCGCCACAACCTACCGCCGGTCGGCTGCACCAGCAGAAAGAGACCACCGCCGTCGCTGATCTTGGACGGAGAAGGCCCCGGTTTAGCGTTCCTGCATTGGGCGTCGGTAAGGGACATTTGTTGGTATCTCCCTTGTTGGTCACTTCCGCGTACCAACAGAAAGACCAACAAATCAGGCGAATGCAGGGCGCCGGCCACGAACGGCTACGCTCTGAAAACCGTTGATTACCAGCGGCTTGAGCGACGGCTGCGGATGAGGGCGAACAGTGGAGAAGATGAGGATGGTGCCGCAAGAGGGATTCGAACCCCCGACCCCGTCATTACGAATGACGTGCTCTACCAGCTGAGCTATTGCGGCATATCAAGCGGTGAGCCTGACCTAAGAGCGTCGGACGGCGGCCGGGGACGAAGCATCCACGGCAGCCGGGCGGCGCGAGCCGCCGCTTCATAGCCGGAAAGCGCGCCGTGGTCAAAACCATGCGCGCCGGTTCGGCGCAATATCAAGCACCATGGCCGGACCCGTCGGGGGAGCCTCGGCCGGCGCCGCTCAATTGTCCCGCCGCGGCCGGTAGCCGCGCCAATTGCCGCCCTGGCTGGCCGCCGGATTGGGCTTGTCGTCGAAGTCGTTGTTGGCGGCCTCGTCGTCGTCGATCCCGGGATCGTCCGGCGCGCGCACGATCGGGATCACCGGCGCGGCGCCGCGCTGCGGCCGATGGAACAGCGGCGTCGATGTGTCGGTCGGACCGACCACCGGCGCTTCCGCCGCGGCCTTGCCCTCCATCACCACCTCGACCGGTTCGGCCGGCTTGCTCGCCGCCGTGGTCGCCTCTGACCTGTCCAGCTCCGAGGTGACGCCCTCGGTGACCTCTTCGGCCAGCGATTCGATCAGCGTCTCGTCGAACACGTCGGACTCCAGCACCACCGCCTTGTTGGTCGGCAGTTCGGCGAGCGGCGTGGTCCACTGGAACGCGTCGAGCCGGCCGGTCACCGGCGACACCGGACGCCAGCGGTCGGACACGCAGCCGTCGGCGGTCCACACCGGGTCGCGCAACGCCCGTACCGCGCGCAACGTCCAGGCCCGCGCGCTGCGCGAATCCTTGCGCTCGGTGTGCTCGATCTCCGCCATCAGCATGGCGACGCGCTGGGTCGGCGCGTCGACGAACGGCGTCAGCACGCCGCGGGCGCGGTTGAAGTCGCCGGCGTCGATCGCCGCGCGGGCCACCGCCAGCGCGCCTTCGATATGGCCGGAGGCTTTCGCGGCCAGCGCCTCGACCCGCTGCAGCCGAGCCTGCGCGGTATCGCCGGGCTTGATGTGGGCGTAGGCCTCGGCCAGATCCGGATGCGGATGCGACAGCCACGCAGTCTCGAGGGTCTTCATGGCGCGGCGGATCTGATGCGCCTCGCTGAGATATTTGCTGGCCAGCACCGCCGCCGGCACCAGCGTCGGCGCCAGCTTGACGGCTTCCAGCGCGCTGTCGCGCGACAGGCTGACGTCGCTCTCCTCGCATTCGATCGCCCGCGCCGTCAGCAGCACGCCGCGCAGCCGCCGATAGGCCTTCTTGTCGATCAGGCCGGAGCTCAGGTTGTTTTCGAGGATCTCCAGCGCGCCCGACCAGTCGCCGCGGGCGCAGCGGAAACCCAGCACCGCATGCGACGCCCAGCTCGAGGCCGGCGACAGCCGCAGCGCCTCTTCGGCGATGGTCAGCGCGGCATAGGGATCTTCGGCGCGTTGCGCTTCGATGAACAGCCCGCGCATGCCGAGCGATTTGGTGTCGTCGCGCCCGGCCATCGCCAGGAAGGCGCGCTTGGCGCCGTCGCGGTCGCCGTCGAGCTGGGCGGATTGCGCCTGCAGCAACAGCGCCAGCGGATCCTGCGGCGAATGCCGCTTGGCAGCGTGGGCGTGGGCGCGGGCGATCGCGGCATCGCCATGGCCGACCGCGAGCAGGCCCTGGGTGATGGCGTGGCGGGCGCGGGCCTCGCGGCGCGCGCGGCGGCCGCGCCGCAGCCGGGCCGGCGAGCGCCACAGGCTGGCCACGATCGCCCAACCGAGGCCGACCGCGACGATGGTCGAGAGCAGCGCCAGCGCGAACACCGCCAGCGTCATCTCGGCCTGCCAGCCGCGCCAGGACAGCACCACATTGCCCGGCTGCTCGGCAAGCCAACCGGCTCCCGCCGCCGCCACGGCAATCACGACAAGAAACAGAATGATACGGAGCATCGGAGTCCTATGGTGATTTTTTCGGGAGCGCCGCCATCGCGGCGGCAGCGAACTGACGGGAGACGGCGAGAGCGGCGTCGCGGGCGGCGGCCTTGTCGAGCCAGGGCTGCGCCGGGGCGCGGTCGGCTGGATCGAGCGCGCCCAGTTCGCGCACGGCTTCCGCGAGATCGTTGCGTTGCGCGGCCACCGCAATGCGCGCCACGATCGCCGCACGGTCCTTGGCGGTGGCGGCGTCGGGCCGCTGGATCCGGACCAGCCGATCGGCGCCGGCCTGCAGCCGCTCGATGATGCTGACGGAGGCCTCCAGGCCGCCCGGGGCGGCCGCCAGCTTCGGCAATAGCGCCACCAGTTCACGGCTGAGCAGGGTGACGCTCGGCACTCCCGAGGCCGCGAACGCATCCAGCGGCTTCAGCGCCGCGGCGTCCGGCGCCAGCGGCTTGGCGACGTTGAGCACGCCGGCATAGGGCTCGCCCTGCCGCACCGAGACGTCGAGCAGCATCGCCGCCACCACGCGGCGCAGCGCGGTGTCGTCCGGCGCGGCGGGCAGCGCCACCTGGGTCTTGGCGGCGCGCTCCAGCCGGTCGAGCCGCTCGTCGAGCGGCGCCAGATCGACCGTCGGCGCCGGGGTCTTCACCGCCTGTTCGAGCTGGCTCAGCCGTTCGTTGAGCGGGGCGAGATCGACCGCGGCCGGCGCCTCGCCGAGCGCCGCGGCGGGCGCGCTGCCGTCACCCGTCTTCAGCGCATTGACGGCGGCGGAGAGTTGCGCGGACTGGGTGCGCACCGCGGCGAGATCATCGCGCAGCGCTGCGAGCGATTTCTCCACCGCGTCGAGCCGCGGCGCCAGCTTAGGATCGGCCGGCGACGCTGCGGTTGGCGTCGACGCGGCGCTCGATACCGCCGCGACCTTGGATTCGAGGCCGGACAGCCGTGCGTTCAGCGCATCCAGCGCGGCGGCATCGGTTTGCGCGGCGGGAGCCGCCGGCGGCGGCGCCAGATTGGGACCGAGCGCGAACCAGGCGGCGCCGACCACGATCGCGGCGGCCACCGCGCCGGACAGCGTCGGGGCGATGATCGAAGCCGAGCGCGGCGCCGGCTCGGACACCGCCGCGCCCGGGGACGCGGCGGCGCGGGGTTCGTTGTCCACGGCATCGGGCTGCGCCGCGCCGGGCGCGACGACATCGGGCGTGACGGCAGCGGGCGCCGGAGCATCGGCCGCGTCATTGGCCTCCAACACCGCCTGCAGCGCGGTGTCCTGATCGATCGGCGCGGTGGGCTGCGCCGCAGCAGTCGCGGCGTCGGTCGCCGGCTTGGACTCCTGCGGCGGCTGCGCCTCGTCCGACGGGGGCAGATGTTCCGATCGGTTCGCGTCCGTCGCCGAGCGATTGTCGTGGGGCCTGACCTTGACCATCGTCACCTTCCTCATCACCGCGGCCGAATCCAGCGCGATTCGCCGTCACTTCCTTTACCGTGCCAGCGGGCTCAGCGCACGATCTAGCACGTCGAACAGCGCCGCCTCATCCGGGGTCCGCGCCTCGAACACCCGGGTCGCCCCGGCCTCGCGCACCACCGCGGCGACCGCCGTCGACAGACAGCATTGCGGCAGCGCCAGCGCCGAAATCTCGATCCCGGCGCTGCGCGCGGCATCCAGAAACGACCGCGCGCTGCGTCCCGAATAGTGCAACACGGCCTCGATCCGATCGGCGGCAAAGGCGTCGCACACCGCATCGGGCAGGTCGCGTATCGGTATCATTTTATAAGCGGTCTGCGTGGCGATCGTGAACCCCAGCGCGCGCAACTCGCCGGCGAGATCGCGCGCCACCTCGGCGCCGGACAGATACAACAAGGTATCGGACTTCTGCAGTTGCTTGGCGCGGGCGAGCGCGACGATCTTGTCGCGCAGCGCGCTGGCGTCGCCGTCAGCCACGATGACGTTGCGAAATCCACTGTCGCGCGCACTTTGCGCGGTACGCGCGCCGACCGCGAACAACGGCAGATCGAGCAGCCGGGCGCTGGCGGTCTGGCCGGCGACGGCGCGTAGCGCGTTGGCGCTGGTGACCACCACAGCGCCATAGCTCGCCTGCGGATCGTCCTTCACCGCCACCGCTTCGAACCGCAGCATCGGCGCCAGCAGCACCTCGTATCCCTTGGCCCGCAACGCCGCGGCGGTGGTCTCGTTATCGGGCTGCGGGCGGGTCACGAGCAGGGCCACGCTCAGATCTCCGCGCGCGACTGCAAGATCATCGGACAGCGAAAGCCTGGCCGGAGCGCGGGCGCTGCGGCCACGACTGCTCCAGCGGGGGATTGCAAACCAGACGATTGCATACACAGACCCCGCAATGCTACGCCGGGCAAGGAAAACGCCGGTTTGGCGGCAAACGCAAGGGCTCAATTTGGCTACCGATACAGCGTCTCTGGTGCTGGGGATCGAGACCACTTGCGACGAAACCGCGGCCGCCGTGGTCGAGCGCCGCAGCGATGGCAGCGGCCGCATCCTGTCCAACGTCGTGCACTCGCAGATCGAGGATCACGCGCCGTTCGGCGGCGTGGTTCCGGAGATCGCCGCGCGCGCCCATGTCGATCTGCTCGACGGCATCGTCGCGCGTGCGATGCAGCAGTCAGGCGTCGGCTTCAAGGATTTGTCCGGCATCGCCGCCGCCGCCGGCCCCGGACTGATCGGCGGCGTGATCGTCGGCCTGACCACCGCCAAAGCCATCGCGCTGGTGCACAACACGCCGCTGGTTGCGGTCAACCATCTGGAAGCCCACGCGCTGACGCCGCGGCTGACCGACGCGCTGCAATTTCCCTATTGCCTGTTTCTGGCGTCGGGCGGCCACACCCAGATCGTCGCCGTGCTCGGCGTCGGCAACTACGTCCGGCTCGGCACCACGGTCGACGACGCGATGGGCGAGGCCTTCGACAAGGTCGCCAAGATGCTCGGGCTGCCCTATCCCGGCGGACCGCAGGTGGAGCGCGCCGCGGCCAGCGGCGACGCCGAACGCTTTGCCTTTCCGCGGCCGATGCTCGGCCGCGCCGACGCCAACTTTTCTCTGTCCGGCTTGAAAACCGCGGTGCGCAACGAGGCGGGCCGGCTGGCGCCGCTGCAGCCGCAGGACATCAACGATTTGTGCGCCGGCTTCCAGGCCGCGGCGCTGGACTCCACCGCCGACCGGCTGCATGTCGGCTTAAGGATTTTTCGCGAGCGGTTCGGCGCGCCACACGCGCTGGTGGCCGCCGGCGGCGTCGCCGCCAATCAGGCGATCCGCGGCGCGTTGCGAGAGGTCGCCACCGCGGCCGGCACGCAATTCATGATCCCGCCGCCGGCGCTGTGCACCGACAATGGCGCGATGATCGCCTGGGCCGGCGCGGAGCGGCTGGCGCTCGGCCTGACCGATAGCCTCGAATTCGCGCCGCGGGCGCGCTGGCTGCTCGACGCCAACGTCACCACGCCGGCGCAATTCGCCAACACCCGCGCGGGCTTCTAGAGATTGTCGATGTGCAGTGAACGATGCCACGAGCGCAGCCTCACCTCTCGCATTGGGAGAGGTCAGATCGCTCTTGCGATCCGGGTGAGGGGTTTTGACCTCTCGATAGTTCGTACCCCCTCACCCCAACCCTCTCCCCATGGGAGAGGGAGCGCGTTTCCGGTGTCGCAACCATGAGGCCTTTCCATGCTGTCCTATAATTCGGTGGCGGTGCTCGGCGGCGGCGCCTGGGGCACCGCGCTGGCGCAGACCTGCGCCCGCGCCGGCCGGGACGTCGTGCTGTGGGAGCACGACGCCGGCAACGCAACGCAATTAGCGACCAAGCGGGAGAGCCTATATCTGCCGGGCGTGACGCTGGAATCCTCCATCAAGGTCAGCCGCGACCTGGGCCAAGCCGCACAGGCGCAGGCGATCCTGCTGGTGGTGCCGGCGCAGGTGCTGCGCCAGGTGGTCGCATCGTTGGCGCCGCTGGTCGCCGAGCGCACGCCGCTGGTGGCCTGTGCCAAGGGCATCGAGCACGGCAGCCACAAATTCATGACCGAGATCATCAGTGAGGCGGCGCCGCAGGCGACGCCGGCGATCCTGTCGGGGCCGAGCTTCGCCGCCGACGTGGCACGCGGGCTGCCGACCGCGGTGACGATCGCCGCGACCGACGCCGGCATCGCGCAGGCTTTGGCGCAGGCGATGAACTCCGGCACGTTCCGGCCGTATCACTCCACCGACGTGCGCGGCGTCGAACTCGGCGGCGCCACGAAGAACGTGCTGGCGATCGCCGCCGGCATCGTCGAAGGCCGCAAGCTCGGCGCTTCGGCTTTGGCGGCGATGACCACGCGCGGCTTCGCCGAACTGGTGCGGTTCGGCAAGGCCTGCGGCGCGCGCACCGAAACCATGATGGGACTGTCCGGGCTCGGCGACCTGATCCTGACCTGCGGCACCGCGCAGTCGCGCAACTTCTCGTTCGGCGTGGCGCTCGGCCGCGGCGAGAGCGCCGCCGAGGCCTCGCACGGCAAGCTCGCCGAAGGCGCCTTCACCGCGCCGGTGCTGTTGGAGATGGCGCGGCTGAAGCAGGTCGAGATGCCGATCTCGGCCGCGGTCGCCGCCATCCTCGCGGGTCAGATGAGCGTCGATGCCGCGATCGAGGGACTGCTGACGCGGCCGCTGAAGGCGGAGGAATAGCCGATGGCGTTCTGGCTGGTGAAGTCGGAGCCCTCGACCTGGTCGTGGGACCAGCAAGTTGCGAAGGGCGCCAAGGGCGAGGCCTGGACCGGCGTGCGCAACCACAGTGCCAAGCTGCACATGATGAAGATGAAGAAAGGCGACCGCGCCTTCTACTATCACTCCAACGAGGGCAAGGAGATCGTCGGCATCGCCGAGATCATCCGCGAGGCCTATCCGGACCCCACCGACGAGTCGGGCAAGTTCGTCTGCGTCGACATCAAGGCGCTGAAGCCCTTGAAAACCCCGGTGACGCTGGCGGCGATCAAGGCCGAGAAGGCGCTGAGCGAAATGGCGCTCCTGAAACAGTCGCGGCTGTCGGTGCAGCCGGTGACGGCGGACGAGTGGACCATCGTCTGCAAGATGGGCGGGGTGTAGCCACCCCCTCGTCGGGTGAGCGAGGCGCTGTTGCGCCGTGCCCAACTACTTTCACCGCGCGTTGGTGGGCACGCTTCGCCCTACGCTGTTAACGCAATCCTACCCCGCCGCCGCCACCACCTGCATCAACAGCTGCTCGCGTTTCGACTGCGAGCGATAGCCCTTCATGGTCGCGGCGAAGCGCTCCAGGATGCCGTCCTCGAACGCGGTGACGATGGTGTCGTGAACGTAGCTCTTGCGACAGATCGCCGGCGTGTTGGACAACTCATCCGCGGCGGCGCGCACCGCCTCCAGCACCTGCTTGCGGCGGCCGCGCTGGCTGGTCGCCGGCGAAATCCGCGACAGCGATTCCAGCACCACCGCCGACGCCATCAGGGTGCGAAAATCCTTCAGCGAAATTTTGATGCCGGCGATCTCGCGCAAGAAGGTGTTCACTTGCGCGGTGGAGATGTTGCGCACCACGCCGGCGTCGTCGCGATACTGAAACATCCGCTTGCCCGGCACGGTGCGCAGGATGCCGAGCGCGCGGATCAGCTTGGAGGCGTCGCATTCCTTGCGCACCGCCTTGCCGCCCTTGGCCTTGAAGCTCAGCACCACGCAATCGTCGTCGATCGCGACGTTGGACTTCAGCAGCGTGGTGGCGCCGCGGGTGCCGTTGAGCCGGGCGTAGGATTCGTTGCCGGGGCGGATCGCGGTGCGGGCGATCAGCTCGATCACCGCAGCCAGCGCGAATTCCCGGTTAGGCTCCGAGCTCGCCAGATGCTGCGACACCGCGCGGCGGATCTTCGGCAGCGCGCCGACCAGGGTCGCCAAGCGGTGCGCCTTGCGGGTCTCGCGGACCTTTTCCCAATCCGAATGATAACGATATTGCAGCCGGCCGGCGACGTCGCGGCCGACCGCCTGCAGATGCGAGGTTGGATCGGCGGCGTAGCGCACCTCGACATAGGCCGGCGGCATCGCCATCGCGTTGAGACGCTTGATGGTGCCGCGATGCCGCACCACGCTGCCGTCGGCGCGAATGAAGGCGTAGCCCTTGCCGCGCTTGATGCGGCGGATGGTCAGCTCGTCCTGCACCCCGAGCTTGAGGCCGAGGTCGGAGGCCAGGATTTCCACGCTCTGCCCGCCCGGAGCCGTCGATGGCTCAGCCGATTCCACCGCGACGGGCCGCGGCCGCTCAAAATTCTGCTGATCCATCATGGTGTTGCGCACCTCATGCGAGCCACCGCGGTAATGCGGCGGCCGGCCCATTGGTTCCCAGGGGTGGAGCTGCCTCGCCGTCTTGGTTGATGGAGGCTGTCGCGCACCCGCGGGAGAACCACACAATCCTCAACCAGTTACCGCCAAATCGCCTGCGGACAATCACGACGCCGGCATCGGACCGGCGCCGCGGCCTGCAATCGCCCCTGCCCGGCGCCGCGGACGCACGACGACGGGGCGATGACCGCCATCAAGGCCAAAAGTCCAATGCATCACCGCTTGTCGCCGCCCCGGCCCCCGACGCATAATCCTTCAACAAGAAAAACCGGACGGTGCAGCGATCGAGATCATCCGTCGCCGGCGACGCTCATCTTTGGACGGCCCTTCGCGCGGACCCCGTTGTCCGGCGGTTGCGGCGAGTTCGGTCCAGGGATATGCCGCCGCGACGCGACCACGACGTGAGGCACTGACGGCAATGCGCGGCAATGGCCGCTTTTGGGGTGGAGGAACGAATGTCCGAGAAGATCTATGACGTGTCCCCGGAATGGGCGGCGCGCGCCTTCATCGACGATGCGAAGTATCGCGAGATGTACGCCCGCTCGGTGAGCGATCCGACCGGCTTCTGGGGCGAGCAGGCGCAGCGCATCGGCTGGATCAAGCCGTTCACCAAGGTCGAGAATTCCTCCTTCGCGCCGGGCCATGTCGCGATCAAATGGTTCGAGGACGGCGTGCTCAACGTGGCCTGGAATTGCATCGACCGGCATCTGCACGATCGCGCCGAGCAGACCGCGATCATCTGGGAGGGCGACGATCCGTCGGAATCCCGCAACATCAGCTATCGCGAGCTGCACGACGAGGTCTGCAAATTCGCCAACGTGCTGCGCAGCCGCAACGTCCAGAAGGGCGACCGCGTCACCATCTATCTGCCGATGATCCCGGAAGCCGCCTTCGCGATGCTGGCCTGCGCTCGGATCGGCGCGATCCATTCGGTGGTGTTCGCCGGCTTCTCGCCGGACAGTCTCGCCCAGCGCATCACCGACTGCCAGTCGAAGATCGTGATCACCGCCGACGAAGGCCTGCGCGGCGGCCGCCGCGTGCCGCTGAAGGCCAATGTCGACGCCGCCTTGAAGAAGTGCGAGGGCGTCGACTGGGTGCTGGTGGTCAAGCGCACCGGCGCCGACGTGTTCATGGATGACGTGCGCGACTTCTGGTACGCCGACGCCGCCGAGATGGTGACCACGGACTGCCCGTGCGAGCCGATGCACGCCGAGGACCCGCTGTTCATCCTCTACACCTCGGGCTCCACCGGCCAGCCCAAGGGCGTGCTGCACACTTCCGGCGGCTATCTGGTGTTTGCCGCGATGACCCACCAATACGTGTTCGATTATCACGACGGCGACATCTACTGGTGCACCGCCGATGTCGGCTGGGTCACCGGCCACAGCTACATCCTCTACGGGCCGCTGGCCAACGGCGCCACCACGTTGATGTTCGAGGGCGTGCCGAACTATCCGAGCAACTCCCGGTTCTGGGAGGTGATCGACAAGCACCAGGTCAACATTTTCTACACCGCGCCGACCGCGATCCGCGCCTTGATGCAGGGCGGCGACGAGCCGGTGAAGAAGACCTCGCGCAAGAGCCTGCGACTGCTCGGCTCGGTCGGCGAGCCGATCAATCCGGAAGCCTGGGAATGGTATCACCGCGTGGTCGGTGAGGATCGCTGCCCGATCGTCGACACCTGGTGGCAGACCGAGACCGGCGGCATCCTGATCACGCCGTTGCCGGGCGCCACCAAATTGAAGCCGGGCTCGGCGACAAGGCCGTTCTTCGGCGTGGTGCCGCAGATCCTCGACGCCGACGCCAACGTGCTGGAAGGCGAATGTCAGGGCAATCTGTGCCTGGCGCGCTCCTGGCCCGGGCAGATGCGCACCGTCTATGGCGATCACGCCCGCTTCGAGAGCACCTATTTCTCGGCCTATCCCGGCAAGTACTTCACCGGCGACGGCTGCCGCCGCGACGCCGACGGTTACTACTGGATCACCGGGCGGGTCGACGACGTCATCAACGTCTCCGGCCACCGCATGGGCACCGCGGAGGTCGAGAGTTCGCTGGTCGCGCATGCCAAGGTCTCGGAGGCCGCGGTGGTCGGCTATCCGCACGACATCAAGGGCCAGGGCATCTACGCCTACGTCACGCTGATGGACGGCACCGAACCGACCGAAGAGCTGCGCAAGGAATTGGTGGCCTGGGTGCGCAAGGACATCGGGCCGATCGCCTCGCCGGACCTGATCCAGTTCGCCCCAAGCCTGCCGAAGACCCGCTCCGGCAAGATCATGCGCCGTATCTTGCGCAAGATCGCCGAGGACGAGCCCTCGACGCTCGGCGACACCTCGACGCTGGCCGATCCCGCGGTGGTTGAAGACCTGGTCGAGCACCGCCAGAACAAGCGGCTGTAAGGCGGCGGAGTTGGTCATTACCCGTTCGGCCGGCCTTCGACCGACCCGGCGACTGAAACGCTTGCGCTGACCGGTCTTTCGAAGTTGATCGGAGCGGTGCGGCGTTGGCCCCTCGCCCCGCTTGCGGGGAGAGGGTGGCGTGACAAGCGAAGCTTGGCGCGCCGGGTGAGGGGGCGCCTCGTGATGTCGAAGCGCCCCCTCACCCGGCCCGGCTTCGCCGGCGCTACGCCGGGTCGACCTCTCCCCGCAAGCGGGGAGAGGTTAAGTCAGTGCTCGCAGCGAGAGTAATTTCGGGCCTCCGCGCAGCGCGCCTGGCCGACGTCACGCCTCCTTCAACAAAATTTGTGGGCGCAGCGCGCGCCGCAGGTCGGATTCCCGGCGTGTGTTGTTTTCCAGGCATTTACTTTGTCGGCGGGATTTTCTTGTTTGGGCCCTGCAAATGCAGCGGAGCCGCCCGGCGCGCATGATTTGGTTACGCCCACCGGACGACACTCGCGAATGCAGGAGAGGCGAAGCCGGCCCAGCAGAGGCCGGACGTAATTGCATTCAAACCCGCAGCGTGCGGCGACATTGGATTGGAGAAATCGATGAATTTGAGGATCAGCCTGGCCATTGCGGCCGCGATCGGCGGCGGCCTGTTGACCGCGCCGGCCGCCGAAGCCCGCCCGGACATGGTGGCCTATCGCGGCGACTACACGCCGGGCACCATCGTGGTGAAGACCAACGAGCGCCGGCTCTATCTCATTCTCGACGAGCGCACCGCGGTGCGTTATCCGGTCGGCGTCGGCAAGGCCGGCAAGCAATGGGCCGGGGCAACCAAGATCGACGGCAAATATCGCGAGCCGGCGTGGTCGCCGCCCGCCGACGTCAAGCGCGACAATCCGAACATGCCGGACGTGATCCCCGGCGGGTCGCCGGCCAATCCGATGGGCGTGGCGGCGATGACGCTGGCCGGCGGCGAATACGCCATCCACGGCACCAACCGCCCCGCCTCGATCGGCGGCTTCGTCTCCTATGGTTGCGTGCGGATGTATAACGAGGACATCAGCGACCTGTATCAGCGGGTCCCGGTCGGCACCCAGGTGGTGGTCACCGCGCATTGAGGCTTGAGCCTTTCGCCAATCGTCAACGAGCCGCGCCCTTCGCGCGGCTTTTTTTTGCGGGCGGCGGCGGAGCCGGTTGGGTTATTGCGGCCTTGGTGTGGCAGCAGGCCTGCATCGCCGGTTGCAACGGCCGAGAATTAAACTCTCCTTGTAGTTGTACCAGGTAGAATATTCATCTTCCCTTCAGCGTTAAGCCGTCCTGTACAGCCTCACTCTTTTGGGGCACCCGATGGCAAAATTCCGCATTGGCACGAAACTCGGGCTGACCGCCGGCATCGGCGTGTTGCTGGTCGGCGGCATGCTGACCAACGAGTGGCTGGGCAATGATTCGATCGCGACGTCGAGCCGCTTTGTGCTGGTCAACACCAGCAACAAAGCCAACGCCCAGGCGGCCGACGCCGCGATGCTGCGCGCGCAGCTCGCGATCCACGATCTCACCGACGTGCAGACCGTGGAGCAGCTCGACGCCAGCGCCCGCAAGGGCCGCGACGCCATCGCCGAAGCCAACCGCGAGATCGACGCCGCCGAGCAGCGCGCCACCCGCGAGGTCACCAAGGTCGCCTATCGCGAAATCAAGCCGCTGCTGGAGCGCAGCGAGGCGCTGATCGGCGAGCTCGCGGCCGCACGCAGGTCGTCGATCGTCGGCATGACCAAGCGCGCCGGCACCACCGCGGCCTGGACCCGCTCGATCGAAACCCTGATCGCGTCGCCGGCCTTCGTCGCGCTCGACAATCGCGGCGACGTCGAAGGCGCGCTGCGCCAGGCCGACACCCTGCTGCAGACCGCGCGCGCCACCTCCTGGCGCTTCATGGCGCTGTCCGACCTCAAGCTGATTCCGACCATCACCAGCGACGCGACCAAGTCGGTCGAGGCGCTGAAGCGGGCGCGCAGCCTGACCTCCGATCGTGCCATCGCCGCCCAGATCGACGCGCTGATCGCGGAAGACAGCAGCTACCAAGCCTACACCGACGCGGTGATCAAATCCGAAGTCCAGGCGATCGCCATCCGCAACGACAAGATCGCGCCGGTGATCGGCGAGATCGGCGGCCGCATCGACAAGCTGGTCGACGTCGCTAACGAATACACCGCCAAGCGGCAGGGCGAATTGCTCGCGGTCCTGGAGCAGGTGCGCAGCGTCGGCAGCATCGTCGGCATGCTGGTGGTGCTGGTGCTGATCGGCTCGGCGCTGTTCTCGGTGATGAATATCGCCCGCCCGATCCGCCGGATCGGCGAGGTGCTGCTGGAACTCGCCGGCGGCAACAAGAGCGTGGCGATTCCCTACACCGAACGCGGCGACGAAGTCGGCGACAACGCCCGCGCCGCCCGCACCTTCAAGGACAATCTGATCCAGATCGAACGCATGGAGGGCGAGCAGAAGAGCCTCGAACTGGCCACCGCCAGCCAGCGCAAGGCCGACATGAACAAGCTCGCCGATCAGTTCCAGGCCGCGGTCGGCGGCATCGTCGCCACGGTGTCGACCGCTTCGGGCGAATTGGAAGCCGCCGCCGGCAGGCTGTCCAGCACTGCCGAACAGACCCAGCAATTGTCCGGCATGGTGGCCTCGGCCTCGGAAGAAGCCTCCGCCAACGTCGAATCGGTGGCCTCCGCCACCGAGGAGATGAGCACCTCGGTGATCGAGATCAGCCGGCAGGTGCACGATTCCAGCCGCATCGCCGGCGACGCGGTGAAGCAGGCGCAGCAGACCGACCTGCGGATCAACGAATTGCTGAAGGCCGCAGGCCGAATCGGCGACGTCGTCAAGCTGATCACCGCGATCGCCGAGCAGACCAACCTGTTGGCGCTGAACGCCACCATCGAGGCGGCGCGCGCCGGGGAGTCCGGCCGCGGCTTCGCCGTGGTCGCCTCCGAGGTGAAGGCTCTGGCCGAGCAGACCGCCAAGGCCACCGACGAAATCAGCACCCAGATCGCCGGGATGCAGACCGCGACCCAGGACTCGGTCGGCGCCATCAAGGAAATCGGCGCCACCATCACCAGGATTGCCGACATCTCCTCGACCATCGCCTCCACCGTCGAGGAACAGGGCGCCGCCACCGCGGAGATCGCCCGCAACGTCAGCGAAGCCGCCAAGGGCACCGCCGAGGTCGCCGACAAGATCGTCCAGGTCAACCACGGCGCCAGCGCCACCGGCTCCGCCTCGGCGCAAGTGCTGGCCTCGGCGCAGTCGCTGTCGCGGCAGAGCAGCAGCCTGCAGACCGAGGTGAGCAACTTCCTGCGCACGGTGCGCGCCGCCTGAACCAGCGTCGCCGGCCGCCGTCGCGCCGCCGGCTTTTCACTCCGCGTTGCGTAAAGAGTAGCAAAATGCCCCACCCCGTCACGCCCGACTTGCCTCGGCTGGCCGGCCTCGTGCGCCGCCAAGACCCCGCGCTGGACAGCCTTCTGCTGGAGCCCGACGGCAAATACCAGACCCGCCGCGTCAGGCTCGACGTGTTGATGCGCGAGATGACCGAATGCCTCGCCGCAGGCTTTGCCGGCCGCGCGGCCAGCGACTTTCCGATGCATTATCTTGCCTGGGGCAAATGCCGGGTCGGCTCCACCGCCCTGACCAATCTGTTCGGCGTCACCGGCATGCCGTCCTACTACCAGCCGCTGAAGATGATGCTGCGCCATCTGTTCGTCGGCCAGCCCGCGACGCCGTGGCTGATTCCAACCGCCGCCGACGAACCGCAGATCTTCAGCAAGGAGACCGCCGGGCCCTATGTGATCGCCGAGAGCCTGTTCAATCCGCTGCGGCTGTTGATCGAAGCCGGCTATCCGCCGGACCGGCTGCAACTGATCATGCTCGACCGCGAGCCGAAGAGCTCGCTGGCCTCGTCGCTCGACAAGCTTGCCGGCTGCGTGCCGGATGCCATGCTGTTGCAGAACTACGTGGTCGCCGCATTGAACGCGATCCGGATCGAAGCTTATGCGCGGCAGCAGGGCGTGCCGGTGATCCACTATGTCTATGAGGCCAGCAAGGACGCCGTGCAGTCGATCCGCACGCTGTTCGATCGACTCGGGCTCGGCGGCCGCTTCAGCGAGACCGCGGTCACCGACTGGCGCGACACCGGGCAATTGCGCTCGGAGGCCTCGCGCATCACCTTCGGCGACGAGCCGTCGATCTACAACATCGCCGGGCTGCACGGCGCCGACACCGCCTACCGCTATCATCCGCGCGCCACCGATACGCTGAGCCAGTACCAGCGCGACATGCTGGAGCGCTGCGGCGTCAACGCGGTGTATCGCGGCTCGGTGGAGGCCTGCATCCGCGACCTCGGCCTCGACGCTGCGACCGCGGCGCGGCTGTTCAGCCACGTCGCCGGCCGCCATGAACCCGCATGACCGCCCCCCTCAACGAGTTGGACGCAAGCCGCGCGACCTTGGTGCCTGAGCTCGCCGACCTGGCCGGCGATTGGACGCGGCCGATGCCCTCCTCGCATCTGCAGCGGCTGGAATCCGAAAGCATCGAGATCATGCGCGAGGTGGCGGCGGAATTCTCCAAGCCGGTGATGCTGTATTCGATCGGCAAGGATTCTTCGGTGCTGCTACATCTGGCGATGAAGGCGTTCGCGCCGGGCAAGCCGCCGTTTCCGATGCTGCATGTCGACACCACCTGGAAGTTTCGCGAAATGATCGAATTCCGCGATCAACGGATGCGCGAACTCGGGCTCGAGCTGCTGATCCACGTCAATCCTGACGGCGTCGCGCAGGGCATCGGCCCGTTCAGCCACGGCTCGGCGCTGCATACCGACGTGATGAAGACCCAGGGCCTGCGCCAGGCGCTGGACGCCCACGGCTTCGACGCCGCGATCGGCGGCGCGCGGCGCGACGAGGAGAAATCCCGCGCCAAGGAGCGGATCTTCTCGCATCGCAGCGCCGCGCACCGCTGGGACCCGAAGAACCAGCGCCCCGAGCTGTGGAGCCTGTACAACACGCTGCTTGCGCCCGGCGAAAGCATGCGGGTGTTTCCGCTGTCGAACTGGACCGAGCGCGACATCTGGGACTACATCCTGTTCGAGCGGATTCCGATCGTGCCGTTGTATTTCGCGGCGCTGCGTCCGGTGGTGGAGCGCGACGGCGCGCTGATCATGGTCGACGACGCGCGCATGAAGCTGCGCCCCGGCGAACTGCCGCAGCTTCGCTCGGTGCGGTTTCGCACGCTGGGCTGCTACCCGTTGACCGGCGCGATGCCGTCCACCGCCACCACGCTGGAAGCGATCGTCGACGAGATGCGGGCCTCGCGCAGCTCGGAGCGGCAGGGCCGCGTGATCGACCGCGACAGCTCGGGCTCGATGGAGCGCAAGAAGGCGGAGGGCTACTTCTGATGCTGTGCCTCGAACATCCCGAACGTCTCGCGCTGGCCGCCCCGGCGCAGCATCCCGACCGGCCGACGCTGCGCTTTATCACCTGCGGCAGCGTCGACGACGGCAAGAGCACGCTGGTCGGCCGGCTGTTGTATGATTCCAAGCTGCTGCTCGACGATCAGCTCAGCGCCTTGCACGCCGAGAGCAAGAGCGCTGGCGCCACCGGCCACGACCTCGATTTCGCGCTACTGGTCGACGGCCTGCAGGCGGAGCGCGCGCAGGGCATCACTATCGACGTCGCCTATCGCTTCTTCGCCACGCCGCAGCGCCGCTTCGTGGTCGCCGACACCCCGGGGCACGTGCAATACACCCGCAACATGGCGACCGGCGCCTCCACCGCCGACCTCGCGGTGGTGCTGATCGACGCCCGCAAGGGCGTGATCGATCAGACCCGCCGGCACAGCCACATCGTCGGCCTGTTCGGCATCCGCCACGTCGTGCTGGCGGTCAACAAGATGGACCTGGTCGGGTTCGATGCCGCTCGGTTCATCGCCATCACCCACGCATATCGCGCGCTTGCGACCGAGCTCGGGATCACCGATGTCTGCTACGTGCCGGTGGTGGCGCCCGACGGCGACAACATCTTCACGCCGAGCGCGCGGATGCCGTGGTACAGCGGCCCGACCATCATGCAGCATCTGCAGGCGGTGGACGTCGGCGGCGAGATCCGCGAGCGTCCGTTCCGCATGCCGGTGCAATGGGTCAACCGGCCGAACGCCGAGTTTCGCGGCTTTTGCGGCCGCATCGCCTCGGGCCGGGTGGCGCGCGGCGACGCCATCATTGTGCAACCGTCGAACCGCCGCAGCCACATCGCGCGGATTCTGACGCCCGCTGGCGAACGCGACGTCGCGGTGGCCGGGCAATCGGTGACGCTGCTCTTTGCCGACGAGGTCGATGTCAGCCGCGGCGACGTCTTGAGTTCGGGCGAGGCAGCGCGCGTCTCCGACCGGCTCGCCGCGCATCTGCTGTGGTTCGACGACGCCGCGCTGCAGCCCGGCCGGCGCTATCTGTTGAAGAGCGCAAGATCCTGCATCGGCGCGGTGATCTCGGCGCTGCAGCACCGCGTCGCCATCGACAGCATGGCGCAGCATGCCGCGACCACGCTCAACACTAACGAGATCGGCGCGGTCGAGCTGCGGCTGGAGCGGCCTTTGGTGTGCGAGACCTATCGCGACGATCGCGAGCTCGGCAGCTTCATCCTGATCGATCCGCTCAGCCACAACACCGCGGCGGCCGGCGTCATCGATGCGGCGCTGCGCTGCGCCGGCACGGTCGGCGCGTCGGTCGACGCGGCGCCGCGGGCCTACCGCACGCAACCGCGCGGCTACACGCTGTGGCTGAACGGGGGCGGCGATGCCGCGTCGCCCATCGCCCGGCTGGTCGAACGGCAACTCGGCGACCTCGGCCGGCCGTGCACCTGGCTCGACGCCGAGGCGCTGCGCCACGGCCTCAACCGCGATCTCGGCACCGGCGACGCAGCGCGGGCCGAGGCGATCCGCCGGCTCGCCGAAATCGCCAAACTGTTCGCTGCCGCCGGGCTGACCGTGCTGGTGACGCCGCCCAACTCGGCGAGCGCGCCGCCGCGCGCGCTGTTCGAGCCCGGCGCCTTGGTCGCGATCGATATCACCGTCTCGCCCGAGCCGCGCAAGCGCCCTTCCCGACAGCTTGATCGCCGGCCCAGCGAACGCGGCAGCCTCACCGTCGTCGCCGAGCCAGCGCAACAGTCCGACCTCGTGCTCATAGAGCTTTCTCCGGATGCCGGCTGCGTGCGCATCGTCGCTTATCTGCGCGACCACGGCCTGATCTGACGACATCGCAACCACGCCAAGGCGCGAGCAAAAAGAAACCCCGCGCAAGCGGGGTTTCTTGCTGTCGTGATGTCCCGCGGCTCAGCGCGGCGGGGCGACGCCGGGCGGCGGCGGCGGCAGCGACGCGGTGCCGCCGTTCAGGAGCGGCGTGATGCGGCGCACCGTGACGCGGCGGTTCTGGCGTTCCGCGGCTTGCGTCGGGACCTTCAGATACTGCTCGCCATAGCCCTGCGAGGTGAGGTTTTCCGCCGGCACGCCGAATTGCTGGGTCAGCAATTGCGCGGCGGATTCGGCGCGGCGATCCGACAGCGATAGATTGTCGGTGTCGTTGCCGACCGCGTCGGTATGGCCCTCGATCAGGAACACCTCGCGCGGGTTGCGCGCGATCGCCCTGTTGAGGCCGTCGGCGATCACCTGCAGCTTCGAGGCCTGGTCCGGCGGGATGTCCCAGGAGCCGAGCTCGAAGTTGATGGTGTCGAGGTCGATGCTCGGCATCCGTTGCCGCACGCCGGCGCTGTAGCGGATTTCGTCGAGCGAGTAGCGTCGCTCGATCCGCTCCACCGGCGGGGCTTCCAGCGTGTCGTAGATCAATTCCGGCGAGGCGTCCTCGTAATCGACGATGTAGCGGTTCTGCGGAATCCGCAACACCGGCGGCGGCAGGTCGACATAAAAGCTGCCGCGGTCGCGCGGGTCGCGATACGAGTTGTCGATGATGATGATCTCGCGACCGTCGCGGTCGCGGCGAATCCGGCGCAGCAACTGGCCGTCGCGGCCGTTGACGGTGATGATCTGCGAGCCATCGGGACGGATCACGATGGTGCGGTCTTCATCGCCGACCCGCTGCACCTGGATGTCGCGCGCGCCGTAGCGGAAGCGGTCGACCTCGTTGTGGCGGATGAACGACTGCCCGCCGGGATCGCGGACGATGACGCGGCCCGGTTCGGTGATGACGGTGCGGCCGCCCTCCTGAACCTCGCGGCGCTCATTGCGGAAGTCTCCCATGTTGCGCGGACCGGGCGGTGCCGCGCCGGGCGCGATCGGCGCCAGAGCTTGCGCGGGCGCCGGCGCCGGCGGGATCGGCGCGGTCACGGTCGGGGCCGGAGGTGGGCCCCCGGCGCCGCGCTGCGGGGCGCCGAGATTGTTCGGCGGAGCACCGGCCGCAGGGGCCGGAGCCGCCGCGGGCGGCGGCACGGCCGCGCCGCCGGGTCCCGGAGCCGGGGTCGGCGCAGTGGTCGGCGCAGGCGCTGCACCCGGGGCGCCGGCCGCGGGAGCGGATGGCGGGCCGCGGCGTTCGCCGGGGCCGCCCGGGGCAGTACCCGGCGTGCGTTGTGCGGGCGCCGCGCCGGGCGGCGGGGCAACCGCGGCCGGCGGCGCTGCGGTCGGCGCCGAAGGCTGCGCCGGCTGGGTCGGAGCGGGGGGGCGCTGCGGCGCGACCGCTGCGGGCGGCGGGGTCGGACGTTGCGGAGCTGCGGCGGGCGGCGGCGCGGCGGCCGGCGGCGGCGCCAGATGGCGCGGCGCTTCCGGAGGGGCCGCGACGGGCGGCGCGGGACGCGGCGCGGCAGCCGGAGGGGTCGTGGCCGGCGGCGGCGCGGTTCGCGCCGGCGGTTCTGTACGCGGCGGCGGAGCTACCGGCGGCGGGGCCGGACGCGCAGGCGCGGCGGCCGGCGGAGGGGCGGGCCGGGCCGGCGGTTCTGCATGCGGCGGAGCCGCGGCGGGGGGAGGCGCATGCGGCGGAGCGGCGGCGGGCGGAGCCCCGGGACCAGGAGCCCCCGGACCACCTGGGCGTTGCGGCGGGCCCTTCGGCGGCTGCTTCGCCACCGGCTTGCCGTCCGGCCCGACCTCGCCGGCCGGCGCCTGCGCCATCAGCTGCGGCGCGGTTTGCGCGTGCGACGGCAGCGCTGCGAATTGGCCCAAGGTCAGGGCGGTGGTGGCAAGCAGCGCGACGCGAAGTCTGATCATGATGGAGAGGTCCTCAAAGCTATTTCGGCGGCAAGCGAATCCGTCGCCGGCAAATCGGCGCCGCACGATCAACTGATAACGGTGGGGCCGGAATGTGGCGACGGGAAATCAATCGACTCATTATATCCTTTGATATCTTCGCCCGCGCGAGCGCGGCGCGCGGAGCAATTCATCGTCGGTTCAGGTCGGCCGTTTCGACCGGCCGCAACTACATGGTTGGTGGTGGGGCGGGCGAACCCGGCCCCACGTCGGGCTGCGCGCCTGGCGCATCGTCGGTGGCGGGATTCGGTGCGATCGGACCGTCCGGTCCGCGCGTCGGAAATTCCTCCGGCTGCTGGCCCGGCAATTCGATGGGCTGCGGCGGCTCGCCGGGATCGCGCATCGGCGGCGGCACGTCGGGCATCGGATTGCCGGGCGGATCCTCGAACGGCGGCTCCGTCGGAGTGCCGGGCGTGCTCGGTGGAATTTCCGGCGGCACATCGATCGGCGGGGTGTCCGGGACTTCCTGCGGTTCGGGTGCCATGAGATTTGGCATCAGATCGCGACCTTACGGTTATCGCCGAGATCCGGCCGGCCGCCGGTGACGGCCGCCACCGCCATTTTCACGTAACTGACCAGCGTGCCCGGTGAATCCCAATATTCGGCCTCCTGTGGCGTCACCTTCAGCACGCGAATGTTGGGGTCCTCGGCGCTGTCCCACCACGCTTTGGCGGCGGTGGTGAACAGCTCTTTGATCTTGGCACGATCGTTCGACACCACCGCGGTGCCGACGACCGAGACGTATTTTTGGCCGCTGGTATCGGCGAAGGCGAGATTGACGTGGTGATCGCGCGCGATCTCCTCGTCCTTGTGGCGACGCAGGTCGGTGAGAAAATAGATGGTGTTATCCGGCTCGACAAAAGCGCCCATCGGCCGCGAGCGGATCTTGTCGCCATCCCTGGTGGCCAGCATCGCGAAGGTGATCTTCTTCATCAACTCCCAGGCGTGGGTCACGTCATCGGAATTGGACTCGGCCGCCATCGTGCGATCTCCCTGAAAGGTTTCGATCGATAACGGGAGTGACGCGGCGATGTTCCGGGAGGGCGGCGAATTGGGAATAAGCTAACGCGCACTTATTGCTGGCGGCAGGGCGTATGATGATGCAGCGCGCACAGCGTGGCGGCGTTCGCGAGGCTACCCCGCAGGTGTCGTCCCTGCGCACGCAGCGACCCATAACCCCTGGCTTACATGTGGGAAGAACGTCCTCAGCCACAGCGCAAAACGCGACTCCGCGCCGTATGGGTCGCTGCATGCGCAGGGACGACGCGTTGAAATCCCTGGCGGCGCGGCCGAAGGCCGCAGCTTAGATCTGCCGTTCGACCAGCTTCAGCTTCAGATTGGCGATGGCTTCCGAGGGGTTCAGTCCCTTCGGGCAGGCCTTGGCGCAATTCATGATGGTGTGGCAGCGGTAGATCCGGAACGGATCCTCGAGATTGTCGAGCCGCTCGCCGGTGGCTTCGTCGCGGCTATCCTTGACCCAGCGGGTGGCCTGCAACAGCGCGGCGGGGCCGAGGAAGCGGTCGGAATTCCACCAATAGCTCGGACACGAGGTCGAACAGCAGGCGCACAGGATGCATTCGTATAGCCCGTCCAGCTTGGAGCGATCCTCATGGCTCTGCCGCCATTCCTTCTGCGGCGTCGGCGTGATGGTCTGCAGCCACGGCTCGATCGATGCGTATTGCGCGTAGAAATTGGTCAGGTCGGGCACCAGATCCTTGACCACCGGCTGGTGCGGCAGCGGGTTGATCTTGACCGCCGTTTCCTTGACGTCGTCCATCGCCTTGGTACAGGCCAGCGTGTTCTCGCCGTCGATGTTCATCGCGCAGGAGCCGCAGACGCCCTCGCGGCAGGAGCGGCGGAAGGTCAGCGTCGGATCGATGTTGTTCTTGATCCAGATCAGGCCGTCCAGCACCATCGGACCGCAGTCGTGGGTGTTGACGTGATAGGTGTCGACGCTGGGGTTCTTGGTGTCGTCGGGATTCCAGCGATACACCTTGAACTCGCGGGTTTCGGTCGCGCCTTCCGGCTTCGGCCAGGTCTTGCCGCTGGTGACCTTGGAATTTTTCGGAAGCGCGAATTCAACCATTTGTCTCACCTTTCGTCATTCCGAAATGCGGCCCGGTCGGCGTCGCCGACAGGGCGCAGATCCGGAATCCATCGTCCCCGTCGTGGTTATGGAGTCCCGGCTCGCTCGCAGGCTCGCGCCCCGGACTGACGGGCTGTGTCGCTGCTGTCGCTCAGTACACCCGCGCCTTCGGCGGGATGTACTGCACGTCGTTGGTCATGGTGTAGTCGTGCACCGGGCGGTAATCGATCGTGGTTTCGCCGCTGTGGTCCATCCACGCCAAAGTGTGCTTCATCCAGTTCTTGTCGTCGCGCGCCGAGAAGTCCTCGCGGGCATGGGCGCCGCGGCTCTCGGTGCGGTTGGCGGCGGAGTCCATCGTCACCACCGCCTGCACGATCAGATTGTCGAATTCCAAGGTCTCGATCAGGTCGGAATTCCAGATCAGCGAGCGGTCGCTGACGTGGATGTCATCGATGCCGCTGTGCACGTTGTGGATCAGGCCCTGGCCTTCCTGCAGCACCTCGCCGGTGCGGAACACGGCGCAATTGTTCTGCATCACGTGCTGCATCTTTTCGCGCAACCGCGCGGTCGGGGTGCCGCCCGCGGCATTGCGATAGCGGTCGAGCCGGCTCAGCGACTGCTCGGCAGAATCCGCCGGCAATTCCGGCTGCTTGCCGTTCGGGGTCAGCTTCTCGGCGCAGCGCAATGCCGCAGCGCGACCGAACACCACGAGGTCAATCAGCGAATTGGAGCCGAGCCGGTTGGCGCCGTGCACCGAGACGCAAGCCGCCTCGCCGAGCGCCATCAAGCCGTGCACCACGGCGTTGTCGTCGCCGTCCTTCTTGGTGACCACCTCGCCGTGATAATTTGTCGGGATGCCGCCCATGTTGTAGTGCACGGTCGGGATCATCGGGATCGGCTCGCGGGTGACGTCGACGCCGGCGAAGATCCGCGCCGATTCCGAGATGCCCGGCAGCCGTTCGTGCAGCACCTTGGGATCGAGATGATCGAGGTGCAGATAGATGTGGTCTTTCTTCTTGCCGACGCCGCGGCCTTCGCGGATCTCGATGGTCATCGCCCGCGACACCACGTCGCGCGAGGCCAGATCCTTGGCGGAGGGCGCGTAGCGCTCCATGAAGCGCTCGCCTTCGGAATTGACCAGATAGCCGCCCTCGCCGCGGGCGCCTTCAGTGACCAGACAGCCGGAGCCGTAGATCCCGGTCGGGTGGAACTGGACGAACTCCATGTCCTGCAGCGGCACGCCGGCGCGCAGCGCCATGCCGCCGCCGTCGCCGGTGCAGGTATGCGCCGAGGTACAGGACGCATAGGCGCGGCCGTAGCCGCCGGTGGCCAGAATCGTGGTCTGCGCCTTGAAACGGTGCAGCGTGCCGTCGTCGAGCTTCAGCGCGATGACGCCGCGGCAGACACCCTGATCGTCCATGATCAGGTCGATGGCGAAGAACTCGATATAGAATTCCGCGGCGTGGCGCAGCGCCTGGCCGTACATTGTGTGCAGCATGGCGTGGCCGGTGCGGTCGGCGGCGGCGCAGGTGCGCTGCGCCTGGCCCTTGCCGTAGTCCAGCGTCATGCCGCCGAACGGCCGCTGGTAGATCTTGCCGTCGTCGGTGCGCGAGAACGGCACACCCCAATGTTCGAGCTCGTAGACCGCCTGCGGCGCGTTGCGCACCATGTATTCGATGGAATCCTGGTCGCCGAGCCAGTCCGATCCCTTGACGGTATCGTACATGTGCCAGCGCCAGTCATCCTTGTGCATGTTGCCGAGCGCGGCCGAGATGCCGCCCTGCGCCGCCACGGTGTGCGAGCGGGTCGGAAACACCTTGGTGATGCAGGCGGTGCGCAGCCCAGCCTCGCTGCAGCCGACCACGGCGCGCAGTCCGGCGCCGCCGGCGCCCACCACGACGACGTCGTAGCTGTGGTCTTCAATGGGGTAGGCGTGGCCGTTGATGGCCGGCGCGCCGTTGCCGTTCGCGGCCATGCGTTACACTCCGGATGATAGTTTGAAGATCGCGAAGATCGCGGCCAGCGCCACCGCGATCGAGAAGAAATTGTTGGCCATGATGGTGACCAGCTTCAGCTTTTCGTTCTGCACGTAGTCCTCGATCACCACCTGCATGCCGATCTTCATGTGCACGGCGCTGGAGATGATGAACAGGATCAGGATCAGCGCGATCATCGGCGAGCCGATGATCTGCGCGGCGCCGGCCTGGTTGCGGCCGAGCAGCATCATGATCACCACCACCACCGGCAGGATCAATAGCGTCATCGCCACCCCGGTGATGCGCTGCTGCCAGAAATCGCTGGTGCCGGAACCGGCGGGGCCGAATTTGCGCACCTTGCCAAGCGGGGTGCGCATGGTCTTGGCGGGGCGCGGCGCGTTGCCGTGGGATTCCTCGACGCTCATCGTGCGCCTCCGAGCGTGAAGGCAACGATCCACAGCAGCACGGTGATCACCACGCCGCCGATCAAGGCCGCCCAGGTCAGTGATTCCCGCTCCGCGGAACTGAAGCCGTAGCCGAGATCCCAGATGAAATGCCGCACGCCGCTCAGCAGATGATGCATCAGCGCCCAGGTGTAGACGAACAGCATCAGCCGGCCGATCCAGCTGCCGGTAAAGGCCTGCACATTGGCGTAGGCGGCGGGCCCCGCCGCCACTGCGATCAGCCACCAGGCCAACAGCAGCGTGCCGAAATAAAGGGTGATGCCGGTAAGCCGGTGCACGATGGACAACGCCATCGTTAGGCTCCAGCGATAAGCTTGCATATGCGGCGAAAGCGGACGTTCGATCCTGGCGGTCATCGGCTGCTTACGGTTTGCGGGAAGCGGACAGCCCCGGCCGGGGCGCGGCTTGAACACGGTCTATTTACGAACAGGAAACAATCCGCGCAACGGCGAAATCACAATATGCGAATGCAGGTTCACCTTTTTAGACGAAGGTGCAGTCACATCCGCGCTGCACATTGCACCGCAGCATCGAGGATTTCAGGGCAATTGCTGGAGTTGTGAAGCGCGATTCATAACCAGCAGCGTTTGGTCGAAAGGCGAACAGCACCAGCCGAGCCGTGCTGCGTGCGAGGCATGCGTGATAGTATTCCCTCGCGGATGTTCTTATCTCGGCTCCATCGCAGCATCGCGACGACCCATGGCAGCACCGATGAGCCACCCTCCCCACCACCACGAAGGCCATGATCATGCTCATGATCATCCGCATGATCACGGCGTTTCCCACGCCGCGGGCCATGGCCATGCCGGCCACAGCCATGCGCCGACCGATTTCGGGACCGCCTTTGCGATCGGCATCGTGCTCAACACCGGCTTCGTGATCGGCGAGGCGGCATTCGGCTATGCCAGCAATTCGATGGCGCTGGTCGCCGACGCCGGCCACAATCTGTCCGACGTGCTGGGGCTCTTGGTGGCGTGGTCGGCGGCGGTGCTGTCGAAGCGGCCGCCGTCGCAGCGTTATACCTATGGACTGCGTGGCTCCTCGATCCTGGCGGCGCTGTTCAACGCCGCCTTCCTGCTGGTGGCGGTCGGCGCGATCGGCTGGCAGGCGATCCTGCGGCTGTTCGACCCGCAGCCGGTCGCCGAAATTACCGTGATGGTGGTGGCCGGCCTCGGCATCGCCATCAACGGCGCCACCGCCTGGCTGTTCGCCTCCGGGCGCAAGGGCGACCTCAACATCCGCGGCGCCTATCTGCACATGCTGGCCGACGCCGCGGTGTCGGCCGGCGTGGTGATCGCCGGGCTGTTGATCCTGCTGACCGGCTGGAGCTGGCTCGACGCGGTCACCAGCCTGCTGATCAGCGCGGCGATCTTCTGGGGCACCTGGGGCTTGCTGCGCGACAGCGTGGCGATGTCGCTGGCCGCGGTGCCGCGCGGCATCGATCCGGCCGCGGTGCGCGGCTTTCTCGAGCGCTGCGACGGCGTCAGCCAGGTCCACGACCTGCACATCTGGCCGATGAGCACCACCGAAGTGGCGCTAACCTGCCATCTGGTGATTCCGGCGGGGCCACCCGGCGACGGCGCGCTGATCGAGATCGCGCGACAGTTGAAAACCAAATTCGCCATCGATCATGCCACGCTGCAGGTCGAGACCGACCCCGCCTGCGCCTGCGCGCTGGCGCCGGATCACGTGGTGTAAGCCGCTGGAGCAGGATGCCGTTTCTTCGAATCGTCATCCCGCTCTCGCTTTTTGATGGAGCATGATCTTTTCCGAAAACCGGGATCCGTTTTTCGGGATCATGCCCTCGCAAGAATCCGCTGGGCAGCCGCGAATTTCTAAAATAGCCTGCCGATAATCAAAAATTTCGGGAGGCTTGAATGAAATTCGGAATCTGGTCGATCGCTGCTGCGTCGGTGGTATTGGCGGCGTCGGCCCATGGCGTGGCAGCGCAAGGCACGTCGCAGGGCGTCAAGATCGGCATTCTTAACGATCAGTCCGGCGTCTACGCCGATTACGGCGGCAAGTGGTCGCTGGAGGCCGCCAAGATGGCGGTGGAGGATTTTGGCGGCGAGGTGCTCGGCCACAAGATCGAGTTGGTCTCCGCCGACCACCAGAACAAGCCGGATCTCGGCGCCAGCATCGCGCGAAAATGGTACGACGTCGATGGCGTCGACATGATCACCGAACTCACCACCTCCTCGGTGGCGCTGGCAGTGCAGGATCTGTCCAAGGAAAAGAAGAAGATCGACATCGTGGTCGGCGCGGCAACCTCGCGGATCACCGGCGATGCCTGCCAGCCCTACGGTTTCCATTGGGCGTTCGATACCCATGCGCTGGCGGTCGGCACCGGCGGCGCGCTGGTGGAAGCCGGCGGCAACACCTGGTTCTTCCTCACCGCGGACTACGCCTTCGGCTACGCGCTGGAAAAGGACACCAGCGAAATCGTCACCGCCAAGGGCGGCAAGGTGCTGGGCGCGGTGCGCCATCCGTTGAACTCGTCGGATTTCTCCTCGTTCCTGCTGCAGGCGCAGAGCTCCAAGGCCAAGGTCATCGGGCTCGCCAATGCCGGGCTCGACACCGCCAATTCGATCAAGCAGGCGGCGGAATTCGGCCTCGTCGCCGGCGGCCAGAAACTCGCCGGCCTGCTGATGACGCTCAGCGAGGTGAACGGCCTCGGGCTGCAGGCGGCGCAGGGACTGGTGCTGACGGAAGCCTATTACTGGGACCGCGACGACGCCTCGCGCGGCTTCGCGGAAAAATTCTTCAAGCGCACCGGGCGGATGCCGAACATGATCCAGGCCGGCACCTATTCGGCGACGCTGTCCTATCTGAAGGCGGTGAAGGCCGCGGGCTCCAAGGACACCGAGGCGGTGGCGGCAAAGCTCAAGGAATTTCCGGTCGACGACGCCTTCGCCAAGGGCAAGGTGCTGGCCAATGGCCGCTTCGTCCACGACCTCTATCTGTTCGAGGTCAAGAAGCCCGCGGAATCCAAGAAGCCGTGGGACTATTACAAGCTGCTCGCCACGGTGCCGGGCGACAAGGCGTTCCCGACCGCGGCGGAGTCCGGCTGCCCGCTGACCAAGTAAGTCGGGCGCGGTCGCTTCGACCACAGCCGCGATGTCGTCGCGCCATCGCGCGGCGGCATCGCCAGGGTTGCGCGGGACACCCGCGGCGCGAGCCGCGGCTACATCGCCAGATCGCCGGGCTCCAGCGCGTAGTGATCGGGAGGGATCGCCAGCAGCGGCGGCGCGGCGGCGGCGGTCTCCACGGCGGCCGCCGCGGCGTCGGAGCGTGCCAGATAGCGCACGCATTGCATCTCGCGGTCGTAGCCGAGCAGCACGCCGAGCATGAAATCGTGCTCGGCGGACAATTCGCACAGCGGTCCCACCATGAAGCCGCGCACCGCCTTCACCGCCGGGCGGCAGCCGAACACCACATTGACCCGCTCCGGACAGGCTTCGTGGACGTGGTGGGCGATGCCCCGGCCCTCGAGCCGCGCGATCACCGGCCCCGCCGCCGCGGCGGTCATCGTCATCATCGCCAGGGGCCGCATGCCTTTGGCAAGCTCGTAGAGGTGATGATTGAAGATCTGCAGCGCGGCGCCGTTCAGATCAACTGACTGACCCATTCCTTGATCCTCTTCTCGGTCTTGGAGGACTGGCTGTCCTGATCGAGCGCGAGGCCGACGAACTGGCCGTCGCGCTCGGCCCGGGAGCCGGTGAAGTCGTAGCCCGCGGTTTCGGTGAAGCCGACCACGCTGGCGCCCTGCCCGACCACGAGGTCATAGAGCACGCCCATGGCGTCGACGAAGCAATCCGGATAGCTGACCTGGTCGCCGGTGCCGAACAGCGCCACCTTCTTGCCGACGAGCTTGGCGGTCGTCAGCTTGTCGAGATGCGCCTCCCAATCGGTCTGCAGATCGCCGGCGCCGTAGGTCGGCGAGCCGAGGATCAGCAGGCTGGGGCTTTCGAAATCGGCGACGCTGGCCGCCTTGATGTCGATCGCGCGGCCCTGGATGTGCTTGGCGATGCGGGAGGCGACGGCTTTGGTGTTGCCGCCGTCGGAGCCGAAGATGACGTTGACGCTCATTGATCTTCTTGTCGCAGGAGGAAAACAAAACCCGCGCGACGTTTGGTCCCGCGCAGATCCGGTGAAAGCCGCTCAAGCCTAGCGGCCCTGCGAGCGCGCCTCAATTTCAAAAATAAGTCGTTATGAGTAATTTTTACTCAAGCCGCTTTTTTATAATAATAATTCCAAACTAATCACGCCGGACTATAACCATTCCAAAGTGGTCGTTGGGTGCCGCCCGCTTTCATCGTCAGTGCCTCGCGTAAAGCGATCAGCCAGACCGCCGGCATCCTGAGTGTCTGACTCAAAAACGATCACAGCGCGCCGTCATCCTGAGGAGCCCGGCGAAGCGCGTAGCACGAAGCCGGGCGTCTCGAAGGATGCGGCGACAAGTTCGCGCTCCTAGCTACTTCCTGCTTGCTATTTCTTGCGTGCGCACCTGCGACTCGCCGCTTGCTGATTGTTTCTTGCGACTTTCGGCTTGCAGCACCCGCGGCCATCCTTCGAGGCCCTCGCGAAGCCGCTCGGGCGCCTCAGGATGACGGCGCGGTTGTGGCGGGGCATCCCGCAGGCGCATTGCGGCGGCGCCGAGGCGATGAGTTCAATGCCTTGGAGCGCCGTCATCCTGAGTATCTGACTCAAAGAACGATCACAGCGCGCCGTCATCCTGAGGAGCCCGGCGCAGCGCGTAGCGCGTAGCGCGTAGCGGGCGTCTCGAAGGATGCGGCGATGCAAGCGACGGCTGTGCAGCAACGCCGGCGGCGCGGACGTAGCAGCGCCTTACCAACCGAACACCCGCCAGACGATGCCGACCACCGCGCCGGCCCACAGCAGCAAGGCAGCGACGGTCTGCACCGCGAAGCCGGCGCCGCGCTTGTTGGCGGCTTCGGTATAACCGACCATGTAGATGATCCGGCCGACGATCCACACCACGCCGAGCACCGCGGCGAAGCCGTCGCTGAGATAGATCGCGAACAGCCACAGCGACGGCAGCACGATCGGCATCCATTCCAGCGTGTTCATCTGCACCCGGAATACCCGCTCGAAATCCGGCTGCCCGGTGGTCGCCGGCGCCTTGACGTCATAGGCGACGCGCGCCCGGCTGACCTGCACCGTGGTGTAGAAATAGAACATCACGGCCAGACAGGTCACGATCGCGGTGAGGTGAAACATTTTTCGAGGACTCCCTGACGTTATCGATTGTTGTTGCTGCAGTCGGTGGCGATGCGCCGTGCTTGCGGGACGTGGTCGGTAACGCGCGGTGCGGCTGCGGGTTCGCCGGCGCACAGCTTGACCTCAATATCCGGTCATCTCAAGGTATCCGATGCCGGAGTGGCTGCCGCGGATCGCGATCGGGCCCTCCCAATAGGGAAAGCTGGTGGCCATCCAGCTTCGCGCATTGAGCGGCGTGGTGTCGATCGAAAGCCCGCGCGACGCAATGGCGATACGCCACGCCGTCGGCAATTGCCGTTCGCCGATCGGCGTGGTGGCGGTGGGCGTGATGACGATGTCGGAGGCGGCAAGCGGCACCGACTGGCCGTCGCTGCCGATCGAGTTGCCGGCGAAATAATGGGCGCCGTCGCTTTGCCGCAGCCGGAACAGCATCAGCTTGTCGCCGGTCTCCAGATGCAGCGAGAACCAGTCCCAGCCGGTCTGGTCGGAGGCCAGCGGCTGGCTCGACCATTCGCGGTCCATCCAGGCTTTGCCGCTGACCTCGACGACTTGGCCGTCGAGCGTGACCTGGCCGGAGGCGATGAAATAGGGCTGGCTGTAGTAATACGACGCCTGGCCGCGCTCGGATTTCTTGCTGTAGCCATGGTCGCCCTGCAGCACCAAGGACTGTTGCACCTCGAGCCGCAGCGCGTAGCTGAAATCCGCGCCGGAGGCGGTGAGATAGAGCGGCGACAGCGTCGCCGGCTCCATCGCGTCCAAACCCTGCATCTGCCAATTGTCGATCCAGGCGCGGAATGGCGACGCCGTGACGCCGGCCTGGCCGATGCCGCCGCGGGCGAAGCGTTCGGCACTGCGGTGGGTGTCGGCGCGGGTCAGCGCCGCATGCGCCATCCAGATCTGCTGATTGGCCCAACCCTCCTGCTGCGCGCCCGGCCGCATCGCCTGGCGAAACAGCGTCCATTGCACGCCATAAGCAACACCGGCGGCGTCCTGCAGATTAGCGGTGAGGTACCACCATTCGATGCGAAACTCCGGATGCGCGCCGTGATCGAGCGGAAACGTCAGCGCGCGGCCGGGCACGACCGGCGCAAATTCGCCGGCGTCGCGGCCGAGCCCGGCAAAACCCTGCGCGCGCGCCTTGCGGCTGAGCGCCGTGAGCGCGAGGCCGACGGCGAAGCCGCGGCGCGACAGGCGGACGCTATCGCTCATCAGCGAACACCTTCACCAGCTGCGCCGGCTGCATCCGCAGCAGTTTCAGGATCGGCAATAGCGCGGCGAGCAGCGCCGCCAGCATCGCGATGCCGAGCAATTGCGCGAGCTGCTCGGGAAACACCTGGAACGGCAGCCGCCAGCCGAATGCTTTGACGTTGACCACCGCGATCAGGCACCACGCCACCACGAGGCCGAGCGGCAGCGCCAGCAGCGACGTGATCAACGCCACCGACAGCGTCTTCATGAGCTCGATCAGTGCGAGGCGGCGCCGGGTGACGCCGATCGCCCATAAAGGTGCCAGCTGCGGCAGCCGCGACTGGCTCAGCGTCAACAGGCTGGTCAACAGCGCGATGCCGGCGATGCCCAGCGTGAAGGCGTTCAGCGCATTGGTCACCGCGAAGGTGCGGTTGAAGATTTTGCGCGATTCCGCCTTCAGCGCGGCCTGGTCGGCGAGGCTGCGTTGATCCAGGCCGAATTTTTCGCGCAATGCCGTGACCAATGCCGGCACCGCGGCGGGCGTCACGCGCAAGCCGAGCCGGGTCTGCGCGATGCCGGGGAAATGCGCCACCAAGGGCGCGATGGCGACGCCGAGCTGGCCGCGCGGATTGCCATAGTCCGCATAGATCGCCGCGACCTCAAGCGGCCACGGCCCCTGCGGCGTCGGCACCTCGATGCGGTCGCCGAGCTTAAGCTTGAGCCGCCGCGCCAGTTGCTCGCTGACCAAGGCCGCCACGCCGCGCGCCACACGGTCCCACGCACCCTGCGAGGATTGCAGCAGCGGCCATTGCTGGCGATAGGTGACGTGATCGGCAAAACCGAGCAGCTCGACCGGCCAGCCGCCGAACTGCGCCTCGGCGCGGCTGCCGGGCAGCAGCGCCTGCACCTCGGGCCGATCGGCGAGCCAGGCCTTGATCTCGCGCGCCTGGGCGTCGCTCGCGGCATTGAGATAGACCTCGGCGGCGAGCCGTCCGTCGAGCCAGCCGGTAAAGGTGGTGCTGAAACTCTGTACCATGGTGCCGACGCCGACATTAACCGCGAGCGCCAGCAGCAAAGCCATCAGCGCCAGCGACAATCCCGATAGCTGCAGCCGGCTGTCGGCCCAGAACCATTTCGTCAGCGGTTTTCGCGCGCTACGCTCGCTCACCAGCAGCACCAGCCCGAGCACGGCGGGCAGCACCAAGGCGGCGCCGAGCAGGATCGCCGCCAGCACCGCAAAGCCCGCGAGCAGCGAATCGCCGAAGATGAGACAGCCGAGGCCGCCGGCGAACACGATGAGCGCCAGCGCGCCCTGCACGACGAGCGCGGTCTGCTGCGCCTGCTGCCAGGCGTAAGGCTGCGCCGCGGCCAGGACCGGCAGCCGGATCGCCTTGAGCAGACTGGCGGAGGCCGCACCCAGCGCGCCGATCACGCTGATCGCGAGGCCGGCGGCCCACCATTGCGGGCGCAGCGTGAGTTCGCCGGGGATCTGCGCGCCGTACAGGCCACGCAGGCTGGCGGCGACGTCGGGCAACAGCGTCGCGGCGATGAAATAGCCGCAGACCAGACCGATCAGGCCGGCGAGGAGCGCCAGCGCCACCAGTTCTGCGATCAGCACGCTGTTCAATTGCCACGCCGAGACGCCGCAGGCGCGCAAGGTGCGCAGCATCGGCCGGCGCTGCTCGAAGGCAAGGCCAATGGCCGAATTGACGATGAACAGGCCGACCAGAAACGACAATAGCCCGAACGCGGTGAGGTTGAGATGGAAACTGTCGGTCAGACGCTCCAGATCGGTCTCGGCGTCGGGCTCGACCAGCCGCAGCGTATCGCCGCCGGCAACGGAGGCTAGCGGCGCGCGCGGGCGGAGATCGCGTTGGCCGAGCAGCAGCCGCGAGATTTTTTCCGGCATGTTCAAGAGCCGCTGCGCCACGCCGATATCGACCACCACGAGGCCCGGCACCAGCTCGGTCTGCGGCGTCAACGGCGGCATCGTGAGGCCGTTGTTAGTGAGCGGGGTGTCGCCCACCGCGGCCTTGAGTTCGGCCAAAGTGTCCGGCGCGATCAGGGTCTGTCCCGGCGGCGACAGAAAACCCTGCAGGCCCGAGGTGCCGATCGCCGGCGCGGCGCTGGCCTCGATCGGCAGCGACAACGGCTCGACGCCGAGCAATCGCAACGACCGTCCGCCGATCTGGATGCGGCCTTCCACCAGCGGCGACACCGGCCAACCGGCGCGGCGCAGCTCGACGAAGATCTGCTGCGGCAATAGCTCGCCGTCGCGGCCGACCAAAGTGGCGGTGCGGGCGCCGCCGAGCGCCGAGGCCGCACGATCATAGCTCACGCGCGCCTGCTGGTTCAGCGCCTGCACCCCGCTCCACAGCGCGGTCGCCGAAATCAGCCCGACCAGCAGGGTCGCCAGTTGCAGCGGATGCCTTCGCCAATGGCTGAGCAGCACCGCGAGAATCCAGGCCGCGCGTTTCACGCGATCAGCCCGGCATGCAGATGCACCTGGCGGTCGAGCATCGCGGCAAGCCGCGCGCTGTGCGTCACCATCAGAAAGCCGCAGCCGGTGCGGCTGACCAGATCGCGCGAAAGCGCCATCACCTCGTCGGCGGTGGCCTCGTCGAGATTGCCGGTCGGTTCATCCGCGAGCAGCAACAGCGGCTTCACCGCCAAGGCGCGGCCGATCGCGACGCGCTGCTGCTGGCCGCCGGAAAGCTGCTCCGGATAGCGTTTCAGCAGCTGGCCGAGCCCGAGCCGTTCGATCAATTCGGCCTGCCACGCCGCATCGTGGCGGCCGGCGATGCGCGACTGGAACGCCAGATTGTCGGCGACGCTGAGGCTCGGGATCAGGTTGAACTGCTGGAATACCAGGCCGAGGCGATCGCGGCGGAACGCGGCGCGGCCGGCATCCGACAATTGCGAGATCAGCGCGTCGCCGAACCGCACCTCGCCGGCATCGGCAGCGTCCAGCCCGGCAATCAGGTGCAGCAAGGTGCTCTTGCCGCTGCCGGATTCCCCGGTCAGCGCCACGCTCTCGCCGGGCGCGACGTCGAGATCGACGCCGCGCAGCACGGCGACGCGGTCCGGCCCGGAGGAATAGGATTTCGCCAGCGCGCGGACGCTCAGCGTCTGCGACAGGATGGGCGGCTTGCCGTGCATCACGGGCGCGGCGTGCGAGCGGTCATCGGATGGCCTTCCTGCGATGGCGTTGCGTTGCATATCGTGCGGCGGGCGCGGCATCGCAACTCACGGCGTTCCGCAAAATCGATCAGCAGCGCCGCTTTGCCGCCTTGAACGCCGCCGCGGTGTCGCGCAAAGCTCGCGGCATGGCCGATCCGCGCGCTCCGATGCCGCCATTGCGGGTGCTGCTGTCGGAAGGCGGCAGCACCTCGGCGCGTGAAGCGATCACGGTGCTGGGCCGCGCCGGGCACCGCGTCGAGATCTGCGATCCGTCGCCGCGCTGCCTCGGCCGGTTCTCCCGCCATGTGACGAAGTTCCACCGCTGCCTCGGGCTCGGCCGCGATCCGGCCGGCTATCTGGGGTTTGTCGAGGATTTGCTCGCTCGCGAAAAATTCGACGTGCTGCTGCCGATCCACGAACAGGGCCTGCTGTTTTCCAAGGTGGCGCCGCGGCTGCAGCGGCTGACCGCGCTGGCGCTGCCGGGCTATGCGGCGTATCGCCAAGTGATCAGCAAGGCCGGCTTCAGCCGCTTGCTCGACGAGCTCGGGCTACCGCAGCCGCAGACCCGCTGCGTCAGCTCGGCCGCGCAATTGCGCGAACTGGCACGCGCGCCTTGCGTGATCAAGACCGCGATCGGCACCGCCAGCCGCGGGGTGTGGCTGGTCCGCGAGCCCGGCCAGGTTGACGCCGCGTTGCGCGACCTCGACGCGATCGACGGCTTTGCCGACGAGGTTTTGTTGCAGGATTTCGTCGCGGGCCCGATCGAACACGCCCAGGCGGTGTTTGCGAATGGGGAATTGCTGGCGATGCACGCCTATCGCCGCATTGCCGAAGGCGCCGGCGGCGGCGCCGCGATCAAGCAGAGCGTGCGACGCGACGGCGTGCGCGCCGATCTGGCCAAGATCGGGCGGCGGCTGGCGTGGCACGGCGCGCTGTCGGTGGATTACATCCTGCCCGCGGACGATGCGCGGCCACGCTACATCGATTGCAACCCGCGGCTGGTCGAACCGATGGGCGCGAAGCTCGCCGGGCTCGATCTGATCGATCTGTTGCTCAGGGTCTCGCTCGGGCAATCTCCCCCACCGCCGGCCGAAAGCCGGTCAGGTGTGAGAACCCATCTGGCGATGCAGGCGCTGCTCGGCTTCGCGCGGGACGGCGGCGGCCGCGCCGGGCTGCTGCGGCAATGCCGCGATCTGACGTGGCGCCGCGGTCCCTACGCCGGCAGCGCCGAGGAATTGACCCCGGTCGCAGCGGATTGGCGAAGCGGCGTGCCGACGGCGATCACCGCCGCCTTGTTGCTGCTGGCGCCGTCTTTGGCCGGGCCGCTCGCCGCGAAAGGCTGGGGCGACCATCTGCTTGATGCCGCCGCGCTGCGCCGGATCGACAGCGCCGAGATCGGCTAGCTTCGCGGCCGAAGAGGGTCTAAAGGTCGCGCTGCTCGTCGTCGCGATCGGGTTCCGGCGCACAGATGTCGCCGGCCCCATAGATGTCGTCGTCATCAACCGGCCGCGGCGGCGGCGTTTTCTTGGTGTCAGGCTTGACCGGCTTGGACCTTTCGGTCTTCGGCCTGATTGCCATCAGTCCAAACATGATTAAATGGTCCTGTCTCAACCGGAACGACAACCGGCTTTCCCGGTCAACGTTCCGTGACCCCAAATGTAACCTCTCTTGGCGGCCATCCCCACCCCGGATTGGGCAGATCTTCCCTGCATTTTCCGTCGGATAGCTGATAAGCAAGAGACTGCCTGCAACAGATTCGCAAGCTCTACTGGAGTGACAATGAAGAAGCCGAAACTTGAACTCGACGAACCGCAGCCCAAGAAGATCGTCCGCGCCGACAAGGCGCCGACCGAGGGCTATTCGCTGGTGGTCGACGGCCATTTCAAATCGCATCACGACACCGTCGAAGCCGCCGAAGAGGCCGGCATGGCGCTGAAAAACCGCTATCAGATGCTGCAGATCCAGGTCTACGACGCAGTCACCAAGACCCGCTCGATGATCGAGTGGCCGGCGCCGGTCTGAGCCGCAGGCCTGCTATAGCGTTTTCGAGCGAAGTGGATCCCGGTTCGCGTGAAGAAAACGCGTCAAAATAAGAATCTAGAACTCCGGCTCTGATTCTATCAGAACCGGAATAGCTCTAGCTTCAAAGATCGCGACGCGATCACGACGCCGCACAACGCGTCATGGCCGGACAAGCCCGGCCATGACTTGAAATGCGGCTCGCATTTTTGGAACTGTTGAGTTTTCCGAGCCGCGTCAGGTGCGGCGGCCGCCATTGACCTGGCTCGCCAGCCATTCGCCGAGCGCCGGGGTTTTCGCCGAAGCGGTCTTGCCCGAGCCGGTCTTGCCGGATTTCGCGCCCGGCTTGGCGGCGCTGCGGGTCTTCTTCGCCACCACGGCGCGCGCCGGCTCGGCGGCCTCGCGGGCCAGCCGCAGCGCCTTCAGCCGCGCCATATTGTCGATCACCGCCTTGGCCGCGGCGTCGCGGTCGGTCTTGCCCGACTTGCCCTCGTCGGCGGCCTTGGCCGCCTTGTTGAAACGCGCTTCGGCGCGGTCGCGATCGTCTTTTGTCATCAGGTCGATTTCTTTTTCTTCGCTTTGACGGGTTTCGCCGCAGGCGGATTAGCAAGGTCGGCGGCCTCCTTGGCGAGCCGGATCGCCCGCAAATTGGCGGTCCGCTTGCGAATGGCGACGTCGGCCGCGGCGATCTCGGCCATCGCCTTCACGCCCTCGGCATCCTGATTGCGCTTCCTGGTCTGGCGAATCTCTTTCAGCTCGGTGGCAGATTTGGGTTCGTCGTTCATCGATATCCTCAAATCCGGGGAATGAATCGCGGCACGGCGCCGCTGGCCTCTCGTAACATGAAGCCGCGCGCGATGCGATCAAGGAACCGGGGCGGAGCGGGTATAATCGGCCGCGAACAGCGCCGTGGCGGCCGCCAAGCGCCCGCTCCGCCTTTGAGCAGCTTGCCCGGCGGCGCGCAACAGGCCCCGGCCGCGGGTCACGCGGTCGGGTTGCTGGCCGGAGTCGGGCCGCCTGGAGTCGGGCGCCGCGGGTAGCCCGGCGCGCGAGCGCTTAATTCGTTAGACGGACGCCGGCAAACACCCCGAGGCCGGGCTGCAGGAAACCGACCGGCACCTCGTAGGTCTTGTCGAACAGGTTGTCGATGCGGCCGAACACCGTGACGTGCTGATCGATGTCGTAATTGGCGGCGAGATTCACCGTGGTGAAGGCCGGGGCGTCGAGCAGCGTGGTGCCGAAGCGATCGTAGTCGAGCCACGAACTGGTGTGCAGGATCGAGGCCGACAGCGTGGCGCGCTCGACCGGGTTCCAGATCGCCGACAGCGTCACCTTGTTGTCGGGGCGCCGGCGCAGCCGCAGCCCGGTATCCTCGTCGCGGGTCTGGGTGTAGGTGTAATCGACGCGGAACCGCAACGTCTCGTTCGCCTTCAGCGCGACGAAGGATTCCACCCCATAGGCTTTGGCGAGGCCGACATTTTCGTAGGAATAGCCGCCGAGCGCGACGTCGTATCCGGTCATCGAAATCAGGTTGGTGATCTCGTTGTTGAAATAGGTGGCGCCAAAACTGACGCGGTTCTGCCACAGCGGCTGCTCGAAGCCGATGTCGTAGCCCTTGCTGGTCTCCGGCTTCAGATTCGGATTGGAGATGGTGTAGTAGGCCGGGTTGTTGACATACAGCTCGGTCAGCGTCGGCGCCTTGAAGCCGGTGCCATAGGTCGCCTTCAGCTTGGTGTCGGTGAGCGGCACGATGTAGGTCGGCGCCACCCGCCAGGTGGTGTGGCCGCCGAAACTGTCGTTGTCGTCGTAGCGGATGTTGGAGACCAGGAAGAAATTCTCGGTGAAGGCCGATTGCAATTCGACGAAGCCGGCGCTGTCGCCGGTGTAAGCCTTGGTCATTTGCTGCTGGTAGGCGCCGCCGAGGTCGTAGTCGCCGACCGAATCGGTGTGAATCGAATCGTTCTGGCGTTCCAGCCCGAGCACAACTTTCTGGCCGGAGCCGGCATCGACCACGCCGGTCCAGTCGAATTTGGTGCGCTCGCCGCGATACGAGCTCGGCGGGCCGATGCCATAGGCATAGGTCTGGTTGTTGCTGGTGAAATCCGGATTGGGATTGACGGTCCGGTTCCACTGATTGGCGTAGCTGACGCCGAAGGTGCTCTTGAAACGATCGCCGAGCGGCGTCCACACCGCTTCGCCGCGGGTCAAAAGATCGCGACTGGCCGTGGTGCTCTGCAAGGATTCCGGAAACGTGCTGGGATATTGCGAGTAATCGTCGCCGGTGAAACCCTTATGCGCGTCGGTGTAGCGGCCGACGAAATTCAGCGCGAGGTCGTCGCCGGCCTGCACGCCGAATTTGGTCGAGCTGGTCAGGTTGTCGTAGATATCGTTGTTGCGCTTCTCGCCCGGCGCCAGCAGATTGAGCGGCGTCACCGCCACTTCGGTCGAGCGATAATGCGCGACGTTGAAGGCGTAGTCGATATTGCCCTCGGAGCCGGCGGCGCGGGCGGTCTGGTTGAAGGTGCCGAACGAGCCGCCTTCGACGGTGCCGGTCAATTTCGCCGGCCCCTGGCCGCGCTTGGTGGCGATCGAGATCACGCCGCCGATTGCGTCCGAGCCGTACAGCCCGCTCTGCGGCCCGCGCAGCACCTCGATGCGCTCGATATCGGCGCTCAGCAGATTGGCAAAATCATAGGCGCCGTTCGGCTTGCTGGGATCGCCGGCGTCGATGCCGTCGATCAAGACCTTGACGTGGTTGGCGTTGGTGCCGCGCATGAAGATCGAGGTGGCGCCGCCGGGGCCGCCGGTGCGCACCACATTCAGCCCCGGAACCATGGTGAGCGCGTCGGACACCGTGCGCCGCTGCTCGCGCTCTAAATCCTCAGAGGAGATCACGGTCACGGAGCTGGCGATCTGTTCGACCGGGGTGGCGAGGCCAGTCGGACTGACCACGATGGTCGGCAGCGCGGTGGCCGGTTCGGCCTGCGCGGGCGCTGCGAGCGACAGCGCCGGCACCAGACAGCTGGAGGCCAGCAAGGCGCAGCAACGCCGGTGCGGCCGCGAGGCGGCGTGAAAACGAGACGGCATGGAGAAACCTCGGATCAAACTCTGTGGCACGTCACAGCGACCCGAAGCGTCATCGCCTGCCGCGGCAGGCCGATGACGCCAATGTCTGCACCCCCCGGCCGACATCGTCGCGTGTGACCACGATTGACGGCAGGTCTCCTGGCTCGCGGGTCGTGACCCTTCGTCGCCTTCCCAGGACCGAGTTTCCCAGTGGCATCGGACGAAAGACTGGCCGCTTACAGTTGCGGGGGCAGCCGCGGCATTGGGCCTGCTCCCGCGTAGGAGCCGTCCCGCACCGCATTCCCTTTTGATCCTCCGGGGAGGAACCGTCACACGCATCTAGGGGCGGCGTCGGCACCAAGTCAATCCGACATTCTCCGGCAGTGTTGCGGTTCCCGCAGGGGGCGTTGCAGAAATCTGCGGCTGCGGCTTGTTCCTGATCGCAGGGCCTGTAAGAGCATCGGCGACGGCGCAATGCGAGGACCAGACGTGACCGAAAGCGCGCAACAGATGGCGAGGATCGAGACCGCGGGGGCGCGGCCGCGCGGCCTGGTGACGCTGGCGCTGCTCGTGATCGTGGCGCTCTTGATGCTGGCTTCGCTCGGCATCGGGCCGGTGCGGCTGTCGCCGCTCGCCGTGCTCGATGCACTATTCGGCGGCGGCGGCGAGGTCGCGCAGGTGATCGTGCAGCAGATCCGGCTGCCGCGGGCGATCCTCGGCTTCGCCATCGGCGCCATTCTCGGGCTGTCCGGTGCCGCGCTGCAGGGCCTGCTGCGCAACCCCTTGGCCTCGCCGTCCTTGTTCGGCGCGCCGCAGGCCGCGGCGTTCGGCGCGGTGCTGATGATCGCGCTGGGGCTCGCCGACGTGCGCTCCTACGCGCTGCCGGTGGCGGCGATCCTCGCCTCCTTCGTCTCGGTGTTCGCGCTGCTCGCGGTCGCCGGCCGCAACGCCGGCATGCTGCTGCTGATTCTCGCTGGATTGGCGATTTCCAGCCTGGCGGGAGCGGCGACCGTGCTGGTGATGAATCTGGCGAGCAATCCCTATGTCGCGCTGGAGATCGCGTTCTGGATGCTGGGGTCGCTGGAGGACCGCAGTTTCCGCCACGTGCTGCTGGCGCTGCCCTTCATCGCCGCGGGGGCGCTGATCCTGTTCAGCCAGCGCCATGCCTTCCGCACGCTCAGCCTCGGCGAGGAGACCGCGCAGAGCCTCGGCGTCGACGTCGGCCGGCTGCGGCTTCTGGTGATCATCGGCGTGGCGCTCGGCGTCGGTGCCGGCGTCGCGGTCACCGGCACCATCGGCTTCATCGGCCTGGTGGCGCCGCATCTGATGCGGCCCCTTGTGGGCCACGATCCGGCGCGGCTGCTGGGGCCGAGCGCGCTCGCCGGGGCGGCGCTGCTGCTCGCCGCCGACATCGCGGTGCGGATCATTCCCTCCACCAGCGACATCAAGGTCGGCGTGCTGACCTCGCTGATCGGGGTGCCGTTCTTCCTCTATCTGATCGTGCGCGAACGCCGCTCGCTGGGCGGAGGCATGGCATGAGCGAGAGCGCGTTCCTGCAAGCCCGCGGGCTCAGCGTCGCGCTGGCCGGCCGCGCGGTCGTGCGCGACATCTCATTGTCTCTAGCGCGACAACATCTGGTGGCGCTGGTCGGTCCGAACGGCGCCGGCAAGACCACGCTGCTGCGCGCGCTTGCGGGCCTGCTGCCCTCGACCGGCGAAATCGCGGTCGGCGGCGAGCCACTGGCGGCGCTGTCGCTGCGCGAGCGCGCCCGCCGCTTCGCCTATCTGCCGCAGGGCCACGCCGTGCACTGGCCGCTGCCGGCGCGCGACATCGTGGCGCTCGGGCGCTATCCGCATGGCGCCACCGATCCGTCGCGGCTAAGTCCCGTCGACGCCGCCGCGGTGCGCCGCGCCATGCTGGCGACCGACACGGTGCCATTGGCGGAGCGCCGCGTCACCGAATTGTCCGGCGGCGAGCGCAGCCGGGTGGCGTTGGCCCGGGTGCTGGCGGTGGAAGCCCCGGTATTATTGGCCGACGAGCCGACCGCCTCGCTCGATCCGCGCTACCAGCTCGACGTCATGCAATATCTGCGCGACGCCGCCGACAGCGGCACGCTGGTGATCGTGGTCACTCACGATCTCGGCCTCGCCGCACGATTCGCCGACGGCGTGCTGGTGCTGGCGCAGGGCCGGCTGGCGGCGCAGGGCGCGCCGGCCGAGGCTTTGACCGACACGGTGCTGACCGAGGTGTTCCGGGTCAGCGCCTACCGCGCGCAGCACCAGAGCGAAGCGGTGATCGTGCCGTGGGACGCCGCGTGAGCCGCCGCGCCACGCTGGCGATTGTGGCGCTGCTGGGCGCGACCACGATGGCCGCTGCGCAAGCGCAGCCGCGGATCGCCTCGACCAATGTCTGCACCGATCAGCTCCTGATGACGATGGCGGACCCCGTGCAGATCGTGGGGCTCAGCCCCTATTCCCGCGATCCGGCGCAATCCTTCGCAGCCGTCGAGGCGCGGCGCTACCGGCTGTTGTCCGGCGGCGCCGAGGACATTTTGATGCTGAAGCCCGACGCCGTGGTGTCCGGGCAATACGACAAGCGCGCCACCCGCGAGCTGTTGCAACAGCAGGGCGTACGCGTGGTCGAGTTCGACGTGGTGCCGCAATCGCTCGACGCCATCAAGCAGCAGATCCGCGCCATGGCGGAGCTGCTCGGCCATCCCGAGCGCGCTGCGCCCGCAATCGGCCGGCTCGACGCATCGATCGCGCGGGCGCGGGCGATGGCGGCAGAGCGGCCGATCCGGGTGCTGCCGCTGTGGCGGCGCGGCTGGGTGTCGGGTCGCGGCAGCCTGATCAGCCTTTTATTCGCCGAGACTGGTCTGGCCAACGCCGCCGCCGATCTCGGCGTCGCCTCGGGCGGCTTCGCCTCGCTGGAGGCGATCATCGCCGCCAAACCGGATCTGCTGCTGGTCTCCGACGGCAGCGATTTCGCCGAGGACGAAGGTTCGGCCTTGCTGCTGCATCCGGCGCTGGAACGGTTTTATCCGCCGTCGAAGCGGATTATCCTGCCGGAGCGACTGACAGTGTGCGGCGGGGCGATGCTGGCCGACGCGTTCGACCTGTTGGCTTCGGAACTGGCGCGGATCGATCGCTGAGGCTCTCCATCAGCAAATCCAAACCACGGTTGTCATTCCCGGGCGCGGGCGGCGCGAGCCGCACGCGAACCCGGAATGACCTTCAGCTTTGTTTGGTTTAGTTTCTTCCGAATTGCACCAGCAAGGAGCCCGATGCCGCAGATCCCGGTCGAATTCGGCCAGCAGCCGCGCCGCGACAGCGACGGCCGGCTCGATGCCGCAGCGTTCCACCGCAACCACGCGGCGATCTGGGCCGCGCTCGCGCCCTTGCTCGACGCGCCATCCGGCGAGGTGCTGGAGGCCGGCAGCGGCACCGGCCAGCACGTCGTCGCCTTCGCGCGGCAGAGCCCGAACCTGATCTGGTGGCCGAGCGATTTCAACCCGGCGCATCGCGCCAGCATCGCCGCCTGGCGGGCCGAGGCCCGGCTCGCCAATGTCCGCCCGCCGCTCTTCATCGACCTGTCCGATCCGGCCTGGTGCCCGCGGATGCAGGACGGCAGCGGCCCCGGCCCGTTGCTGGCGGTGTTCTGTGCCAATGTCGTGCACATCGCGCCGTGGTGCGTTGCCGAGGGGCTGTTCGCTGGCGCCGCGCGCATTCTGCGCGACGACGGCCGGCTGATCCTGTACGGGCCGTTCAAGCGCGACGGCGTCGCTACCGCGCCGAGCAATGCAGCGTTCGACCAAAGCCTGCGCGCCAGCAACCCGGACTGGGGGCTGCGCGATCTCGACGAGCTCGAAACGCTCGGTCGCGGCCATGGCTTGATCTTGAGCAATATCACCGAGATGCCGGCGAATAATCTGTTGCTGGCGTGGTCGCGCGGCTGACCCCGCGCGCCGCCAGCGTCGGTTGATTGCCGATCCGCCGAGCTTATAGTGCGCGGCAATCGACGCGGCCGGAGGGGGAACCGGGCGACAGGGCGAATCAGCAATGGTGGACGCAATCATGATCGACGAAGCGGCCGGCGATGCGCGGGCGCGGTCGAATCTGCTGCGACTCGGCATCGCCCAGGCGCTGACCGGCGCCAATGCCGCGGTGATCTTCGCCACCGGCGCGATCGTCGGCGCCACGCTGGCGCCGGACGCCGCCTTCGCCACGCTGCCGCTGTCGGTCTATGTGGTCGGCATGGCGGCGGGAACGCTGCCGACTGGCGCGATCTCGCGGGCGTTCGGCCGCCGCGTCGCCTTCCTGCTCGGCGGCGGCTGCGGCGCGCTGTGCGGCTTGCTGGCCTGCCTCGCCATCCTGCACGGCTCGTTCGCGCTGTTCTGCGTCGCCACCTTCCTCGGCGGCATCTATGGCGCGGTGGCGCAATCCTATCGCTTTGCCGCCGCCGACGGCGCCAGCCAAGCCTATCGCTCGCGCGCGATCGGCTGGGTGATGACCGGCGGCATCTTCGCCGGCGTGATCGGTCCGCAGCTGGTGCAATGGACCATGGAAATCTGGCTGCCCTATCTGTTCGCCTTCAGCTTCGCCACCCAGGCCGGGGTGGCGCTGATCGCGATGGCGGTGCTGGCCGGGGTCGACGCGCCGCCGCCAAAGCCCGCCGACCTCGCCGGTGGCCGGCCACTCTCGCAGATCGCGCGGCAACCGCGCTTCGTCATCGCGGTGATCTGCGGCGTAGTATCCTACGCCATGATGAATCTGGTGATGACCTCGGCGCCCTTGGCGATGCAGCTGTGCGGGCTCACGGTCAGCGATTCCAACACCGGCATCCAGTGGCACATGGTGGCGATGTATGGCGCGAGCCTGCTCGCCGGGCCCGCGATCGCGCGGTTCGGCGCGGCGCGCACCGCCGCACTCGGCTTGTTGCTGGAAGCGCTCGCCGCCGTGATCGACCTCTCCGGCGTCACCGCGCTGCATTTCTGGGCCGGGCTGATCATGCTTGGCATCGGCTGGAATTTCGGCTTCGTCGGCGCCTCGGCGCTGGTGCTGGAAACCCACCTGCCGGCGGAGCGCAACAAGGTGCAGGCGTTCAACGATTTCCTGGTGTTCGGGGTGATGGCGCTGGGCTCGTTCGCCTCCGGCGGGGTGCTGGCGCTGTATGGCTGGGCCACCATCAACTGGGTGGTGTTTCCGCCGGTGCTCTTGGCGCTGGCGGTGCTGACGATCGCGGCGTGGGAAAAGCGGCGGGCGGTGCCGCACGGCTCGTAAGCTTTTGCGCGCGCCGGCTGCCCAGCTACGCCTCGCGCTGCTGCAACAGTGCCTCGAGGTCGAGCCGCTGCGTCACCATCGCCAGCGTGCCGTCGGCGCTGCGCGGCCATTGCTCGGAAGGTTTATCGCAATACAGTTCGACGCCGTTGCCGTCGGGATCGCGCAAGTAAAGCGCCTCACTGACGCCGTGGTCGCTGGCGCCTTCCAGCGCAATGCCGGCCTGCATCACCCGATACAGCGCGTCCGCCAGCGCGGCGCGCGACGGATACAGGATCGCCGTATGATAAAGCCCGGTTGAACCGCGCGGCGGCGGCGCGCCGCCTTTGCTGTCCCAGGTGTTCAGTCCGATATGGTGGTGATAGCCGCCGGCCGACAGGAACGCCGCCTGGTCGCCGAAGCGTTGCGTCACCTCGAAACCCAGCACGTCGCGATAAAAGCCGAGCGCGCGCTCCAGATCGGCGACTTTCAGATGGACGTGGCCGATCCGGGTCTGCGCCGCGACCGGCGCTGAAACTGCTGACATGTGAACTCCATCGACCGTGTGGCCTGGCTTCGAGCTATGCAGCGCAGGCGCGTGATGCAAGCGCCGCCGCGGCACCCGACCTCAATGCGGCGCGATCCACAGCCGCAGCAGCAACGACACCAGCGCCACCGCGCCGACGCCGCCGGCCCATAACGCCACGAACCAAGCGAGCCGCTGCGCCAGCGGCCGCGGGCGCTCCGGCGCGCTCAATGGTAGCCGCTTTCGGAATTGACCTTGCCGCGAAACACCCAATAGGCCCAGGCGGTATAGATCAAAATGATCGGCACCAGCACGGCGACGCCGACTAGCATGAACAGCTGGCTGTTCTCAGGCGCCGCGGCCTGCCAGATGGTGATGCTGCGCGGCACGATATAGGGCCACATCGAGATGCCGAGCCCGGCATAGGCCAGCGCGAACAAGGTCAGCGACAGGAAGAACGGCCGGTAGTCCTGCCTCCTGGCCAGCGCGCGCAACAACAGCACGGTGACGCCGGCCACCGCGATCGGCACCGGCGCGGTGGCGAGCACATTGGGCCAGGCGAACCAGCGCTGGGCATATTCGAAATTCAAAAACGGCGTGGCGATCGAGACCGCGCCGATCGCGATCAGCATCGCGATCAACAGCCACCAGCTCAGGCGATAGGCCTCGTCGCGCAACTCGCCCTCGGTCTTCATGACGAGCCAGGTGGCGCCGAGCAGGCTGTAGCCGGTGACCAGCGCCAGCCCGGTGAGCACCGAGAACGGCGTCAGCCAGTCCCACCAGCCGCCGCCATAGCCGCGGCCCTCGACATGCACGCCCTGCAGGATGGCGCCGAGCGCCACGCCCTGCGCCAAGGTCGCCAGCAACGAGCCGCCGGCAAAGGCGATGTCCCAGCGGTTGCGCTCGCGCTGGGTGCGCCAGCGGAATTCGAACGCCACGCCGCGAAACACCAGCCCGAGCAGCATGATGATCATCGGCGTGTAGAGCGCCGGCATCAGCACCGCATAGGCCAAGGGAAACGCCGCGAACAGCCCGCCGCCGCCCAGCACCAGCCAGGTCTCGTTGCCGTCCCACACCGGGGCGACAGAGTTCATCATCACGTCGCGGTCGGCTTTTTTCGGAAAGAGCGGAAACAACATGCCGAGCCCGAGATCGAAGCCGTCCATCACCACATAGACGAACACCGCAAAGGCGATGATGAAGGCCCACACCGTGGCCAGGTCGACGTCGACACCGAGACCCATTTAGTTGAACCTCCGGCTGGCGATCGCGGCCGGGGCCGGCGTAATGCCGGCGGCGCGCTCCGGAGTGTCGCCGCGCGGCCCCCGCTCGCCGTGATGCGGCGGCTGCTTCATCAGCCGCAGGATGTAGACGCTGCCAGCGATGAACACCGCGAAATACACCAGGATGAAGGCGATCAGCGACGAACCGACCGCGGGCGCCGCCAGCGGCGACACCGAATCGGTGGTGCGCAACAGCCCGAACACGGTGAACGGCTGTCGCCCGGTTTCGGTGGTGACCCAGCCGGCCAGCACCGCGATGAAGCCGGCCGGCCCCATCGCCAGCGCATAGCCATGCAGCAGGCGCGAACTGAACAGCGCGCCGCGAAACCGGCTCCACAGGCTGAATAGGCCGAGCCCCAGCATCAAAAAGCCGATCCCGACCATGATGCGGAACGACCAGAAGGTGATCGGCACCGGCGGCCAGTCCTTGCGCGGTACGCTGTCGAGGCCGGCGAGCGGCGCGTCCAGCGCGTGTTTTAAGATCAGCGACGACAATTTCGGGATCTGCAGCGCATAGCGTACCACCCCGGCCTGCTGGTCCGGCAACCCGAACAGGATCAAGGGCGCACCTTCGGGATGGCTCTGGTAATGGCCTTCCATCGCCATCACCTTGGCCGGCTGATGCTCCAGCGTGTTGAGGCCGTGGGCGTCGCCGGCCATGATCTGCAACGGCGCCACCAGCGTCGCCATCCACATCGCCATCGAGAACATCACCCGGGGGCCGGATTTGTGAGAATCCCGCAGCAGGTGAAAGGCGCCGACCGCGCCGACCACCAGCGCGGTGGTGAGATACGCCGCCAGCACCATATGCAGCAGCCGATAGGGAAACGACGGGTTGAAGATCAGCTTCAGCCAGTCGGTGGCGACGAACTGGCCATCGGCATTGACGGCGTAGCCGGCCGGGGTCTGCATCCAGGAATTCGCCGACAGGATCCAGAACGCCGAAATCAGCGTGCCGATCGCCACCATCAGGGTGGCGAGGAAATGCAGCCTGTGGCCGACCCGCTCCAGCCCGAACAGCATGACCCCGAGAAAGCCCGCCTCGAGGAAGAACGCGGTCAGCACCTCATAGGCCATCAACGGCCCGAGCACCGGGCCGGTCTTGTCGGAAAACGCCGACCAGTTAGTGCCGAACTGGTAGGACATCACGATGCCGGAGACCACGCCCATGCCGAAGACGATGGCGAAGATCTTCAGCCAGTAATTGAACAGGTTGATATAGACCTCGCGCCGGGTGGCGAGCCACAGCGCTTCCAGCACCGCAAGGTAGCTGGCGAGCCCGATCGAGAACGCCGGGAAAATGATGTGGAACGACATGGTGAAGGCAAATTGCGCCCTGGCCAGCACCACGGCGTCGAAATTCTCAAACATCAGCGCACCTGTCATTCGCAACGGAGGTCTTAGCACGCGAGGTGCGGCGATCCATCGGGCGTGGTGTCGCGCGTGCAATGCAAGAATAGCCGGGAACCGCGGAGGTTCCCTCAAGCGCCTGAGCTTCAGACACCCCATCAGTGTAACGGCTGGGCGCGGCCGCCGCAAAAGCAAGACGACCCGGACGGGGGGCATCCGTCCGGGTCGCTGGAGGTCGAAGATGAAATGTCGATGGTGCTGAAAATCGCCTGCTGAAAAATTGCCGGTCGTCAAAAATGGTCTGCCGCGTCAAAAGCAATCAGCGGGCGGCGCTGTCGTTACCGAGCGAGATCACGCAGACCTCGGCCGGGCTGGTGGCGCTGCAGTCCACCACCTGGCGCACCGTCATGCTGCCGTCGCGCGGCGCGCGCGACGGAGCGTTCTGGCTGGACAGCGACGCCAGCGTGCAGATCGCGCCGAGCGGGATGATGAAAAAGCGGACATTCGGCTTCAGCATGGACGGCTCCTCTGCTCGGCGTTGGATGCTGGTGGTCTAGCAGCGAGGGCTTTCCGGGCGATGTCGCCGATCGCTGCAATTGTCGTTGCAAAGTTAGCGTTGGTGATCTGCCTGCGGCGGCGGCGCGCCGCGCCGGCGGCGCTGCCGGCTCACGCCGCCAAGGTCTCGACGCCCTGGCTTTTCAGCAGTTCGGCCAATTGTTTGCGGGCATAAAACATCCGCGTCTTCACGGTGCTCGGCGGAATCCCGATGATCAGGCCGGCCTGCTCCACCGACTTCTCGTGATAGTAAACGAGGGTGATGATTTCGCGATGTGCCGCCGACAGCTTGGCGACGCAGGCGCGCAGGATGGCGTTGATGCGGCTGCGATCGAGCGCGGCTTCCGGGGTCTCGGCGTCGTCGGCGATCTCCAGTACGTCGTCCTGGTCGAGTTCTTCGTGCTGGCGCTGGCGCAGCGCGGTCAGCGCCTTGAAGCGGGCGATCGACAACAGCCAGGTGGAGACCAGCGCGCGGCCCTCAAACTGGCCGGCGGTGCGCCAGACGTCGAGAAACACCTGGCTGACCAGATCCTCGGCCACCGAGGCGTCGCGCACCATGCGCAGGATGAAGCGATAGACCCGCACATTGTGCCGGGCATACAGCGTGTGCATCGCGGAACGATTGCCGGTCGCGATGGCGTCGAGCAACATCTCATCGGTGGTCGCCCGCGCGGCGACGATACCTTGACGACCGGCTTCGTTCAGGGCGATGACGTTCTGCATGACGGGCTCCCATTGATCACCGCTTGCGGGCGGCTTCGTTGGGAGAATTACTAGTCAGCACGCGTTTCAGGACGTCTGCGCCAAAACCGCAAAATGGTTTCGTGGACGATTAGAATTGTTTCACGCGCGGCGCCGCCATGAAACAATTCCTCTGGAAAATCCTGCAATAACAGTCGGATCGTCCTGACCGCGGCGGGCTCAGGCGCGCTCGCCGGCCGGCGAAAACAGGTAGCCGCCGCCGCGGATGGTGCGGATCACCGCCGGCTTGGTGGGGTCCGGCTCGATCTTGCGTCGAATCCGCATGATCCGCAGGTCGACGGCGCGGTCGAAGGCTTCGGCGTCGCGGGCGTTGGCCAGTTCCAGCAGCCGCTCGCGCGACAGCACCCGTTTCGGATTGGCGGCGAACACTTTCAGGAGGCCGAATTCCGAGGCGGTCAACGGGTGCTCGTTGCCGTCGTCGTCGCGCAAAGCCTGCGCCTCGAGATCGAGCCATTTGGTGCCGAACCGCACCAATTGCTCCTTGGCCGGCTTCGCCGCCGCAGCCGCCGCCGCCGGCTTGGCCGGTGCGCTGCGGCGCAGCACCGAGCGGATCCGCGCCATCAATTCGCGCAATTCGCACGGCTTGGCGACGTAGTCGTCGGCGCCGAGTTCGAGCCCGACCACCCGATCGATCGGGCTCGCGGTGGCGGTCAGCATGATCACCGGCACGTTGGTACGGGCTTTCAGATCGCGGATGATCGACAGCCCGTCCTCTTCCGGCATGTTGAGGTCGAGCACCACGAGGTCGGGCACCGCCTTTTCGATGCAGGCGCGCAGGCTGGCGCCGCCGTCGCATAAGGTGACGGTAAAGCCGTGCATCTTCAGATAGTCGCCGACCATTTCGCGGGCCGGCGCCTCGTCGTCGACGACGATGATGTGCGGGTTCTGGCTCATGCGCTGACCGCCGCCGCCGGCAGGGTGATGGTAAAGCTGGCGCCCTCGCCCGGGCCGGCGCTATCGGCGCTGACGTTACCGCCATGCATGTCGATGATCTTCTTGACGATCGACAGCCCGAGCCCGGTCGAGCTTTCGCCGGCGGTGGGCTTGGCCGACAGACGCTGGAAGCGGCCGAACAATCGGCCGAGATCCTCCGGCGACAGTCCGGCGCCCTGATCGGTGACACGGATCACGGTGTTGTCGCCGGCGCGGTCGACGGTGAGCGAAATCTTGCCGCCGACCGGGCTGTATTTGATGGCGTTGCTGACCAGATTGTCGATCGCCTCGCGGACCCGGTCGGAATCGCACACCGTGACCTGATCCTGCGGCGCCGACACCGTGATCTCCTGCTGCTTGTTCAGCGCCAGCGGCCGGTTGGCCTCGGCGACCTCGGTGACCAGCGCGGCGATATCGACCGGCTCGCGGCGGATGGTGATGTCGAAGGCGTCGGCCATGGCGTCGGAGATCAGGTGGTCGACCATCGAAGTCAGCCGCCTTGTGGCGTCGCGGATGTGCTCGACCTGGGCGCAGACACTCTCCTTGGAGGCGTCGGTGCCGATCAGTTCGGTGAGCATTTCGGTGCGGCCGAGGATCACGCCGAGCGGATTCTTCAGGTCGTGCGCCACGGTGCCGAGAATTTCGTTCTTGAAGCCGTTGGCGCGTTGCAGCCGCAGCCATTGCGTCGACAGCCGGCGATTGGCCTGTGACAGCGCGCGGGTGCGCTGCGCCACCCGGTCCTCGAGCTGCGCATTGGCCTCGTTGAGCTGCTGGTACAGGATGACGTTGTCGAAGGCGATCGACAGCCGGCTGCCGAAGATCTCCACCAGCGAACGGTCGGTGTCGGACAGTTCGCGCTCGGCCTGCAGCAGCACCACCACCTCGCGGCCTGAGCCGGTGCGGACATAGAGCACGGTGCGCTGGTCCTCGAATTCGTGCTTGCGGCGGCGGAACGCCTCCTCGACCATGTGGCGGACGTCGTGGTCGAGCCCGCCCGGGCCGCAACTGCCGATGAAGCGGCGGTAGCAGCCGGAGCCGGCCAGCACCGCGAAATCGTCGCTGATCTCGCCGCCGTCGCGCAGCACCAGGATGCCGGCGCAATCGACATTGAGCAGCGAGGCGATCTGGGTCAACACGCCCTCGGCCAGCCGCTGCATCGACTTGAAGTCGTACAAGGTCGAGGCGGCGTCGATGATGATCTCCAGCCCGCGCCTCGTCTGCACCATGCGCTCGAGCTGCTGGTAGCTGCGCAGCGCCGCGGTCAGCGAGGTGAACAGCTTGTCGGCGGTGAGTTCGGTCTTGGCCTTGTAGTCGTTGATGTCGTAATCGACGATCACCCGGCGCTCCGGCGCCTGGCCGGGCTGGCCGGTGCGCAGGATGATGCGCACGGTCTCGTTCTTGATATCATTGCGGATGTATTCGACGAGTTCGAGGCCGGCGGCGTCGGTTTCCATGATGACGTCGAGCAGCACCGCGGCGACGTCTTGGTGCTCGCGCATCAACACCCGGCCCTCCGCCGCCGAATAGGCCGACAAGATCTCCAGGGTCTGGCCGTTCAGGCAATAATCGCTGAGCGCAAAGCGGGTGCCGTCGTGCACCGCCTGATCGTCGTCGATCACGGCGATTTTCCACTTCTTGGCGCTCGACGGCTCCGGCGCCAGGCCGGTATCGTCGATCAGTTGGAGGACATCGTCCTGGTCGGCCATTGCGGGGTCCCGTCGCTGTCGGTCTGGGCTTGAACGGCGCCGGTGGCGGCGCGCGGCATGATAATGCGAAAGATGGTACCTTGTCCCAGCCTGGATTCCAGCATCATCCGGCCGCCGAGCTGCTGGGTGACGAGGTTGTAGACGATGTGCAGGCCGAGCCCGGTGCCGCCTTCGTTGCGCCGGGTGGTGAAGAACGGGTCGAACGCCTGGCGCTGCACCTCGGGCGTCATGCCGATCCCGGTATCGGCGAAAATGATCTCGATATCGTCGGCGCCGCGCGGCCGCGCCGAAATCGAAATGCTGCCGGAGCGGCCGGCCGGAAACGCGTGGTTGACGGCGTTGAGGAACAGGTTGGTCAGGATCTGGCCGTAGGACCCCGGATAGCCGTCGATCAGCAGGCCCTCCGGGACGTCGAGGCTCAGCGTGATCGGCGCCCGCTTCAGCACCGGGCGCAGGCTGACGACGATCTGGTCGGTGGCCTCGTGCAGATTGAACAGCCGCCGTTCGGCGTGCGAGCGGTCGACCGCGACCTGCTTGAACGACTGGATCAGCTCGGCGGCGCGTTGCAGATTGGCCATCAATTGTTGGGCGGCGTCTTTCGAGGTGCGGACGAATTCGTCGAGCTGCGAACGCCGCAGCGGTGCGGCGGATTTCATGTCGGCCTCGAACTGCGCGGCCTTGCGGACGAAGGACGACGCCACCGTCAGGCTGATGCCGATCGGATTGTTGACCTCATGGGCGACGCCGGCGACCAGCCCGCCCAGCGCCGCCAGCCGTTCTGCGTCGATCAGGTTGCGCTGCGCGGCGTTGAGTTCGAGCAGCGCGCCTTCGGCCTTTTCCTTCGAAGCGCGCAGATCGTCCTCGGCCTTGCGCTTGTCGATGGCATTTTCGCGGAACACCTCCACCGCGCGCGCCATCGCCCCGACCTCGTCGCGGGCCGAGGTGCCGGCGACGCGGCGGTCGTAGTCCCCGGAGGTGATCGCCTGCATCGAGCTCATCAGCTGCTGCAGCGGCCGCCGGATGCTGAGCGCGATGACGATGCCGGCGATCACGATGATGCCGAGGAAGATCACCGCGATCCACAGCACCTTGCGGGAGATGTCGCGCAGCGTGCGGTCGAAGGTGGCCTGCGCCCTTTGCTCGCGCTGCCGCATCTTCACCGACAGCCCGTCGATCGCGCCGATGGTGGCGGCCTGGCTGGCGTCGATCGAATTGCGTAACAGGTCGGTGCGGCTGACCAGTTGCGCCGAGAGCTGGCCGAGCCCCTCGCGCAGCGCCTCGGTGCGGGCCTTCAGCCGCTCCAGCGCCATCCGCTGCAGGTCGTTGTCGGCGAATTCGATCATCACCGGAATGGTGCGCTCGATGGTCTCGGTGTTGGCGCGGGCCTGTTCGGCGGAGGTGGTCGACAGCGACAGGTAGTAGGAATTGGCGGCCACCAGGAGCGCGGTGAAGGCCTCGCGGGAGCGGCCGAGCGGCGGCCAGATCGGCGCCTCGCGCCGCCCGGTGGCGCCCTCGATGATCGAATACAGCCCCGCCATGTCCTTGGCCGGCGCCAGCACCTGGTCCTGATAGGTCTTGGTGATGGTGGCCTGCACCGCGCGCAGATCTCCGAAACCGTTGAGGAAACGCTCGGTGACGCGCTCCAGCTCGTCGACCGAGCCGGACAGCATCGGGTCGGTCGAAGCCCGGCTGGTCAGCGTGCCGAGCACCGCCTCGCGCAGCAACAGGATCTCGGCGAACAGCTCTGGGCTCGGCTGGTTGATGTAGCGGTGGATCAGGTTCTGCAGCCGGCCGGTCTCGCTTTCCAGCAGCGCCAGGATCTTGTCGGATTCCCGGACCTGGCGGACGTCCTCCCAGGCCGAGCCGAGCACCTGCGAGCCGCTCCAGATCAACCCGGCCAGCACCAGCACCACCGCGGAATTCAACGCCGCGATCGACAGGATGCGCCAGCGGATCGGCACCGCCCGCACCAGCCTGACGAGGCCGCTGCCGCTCAGTTGCGGCGGGGGGGCGGAGCCCTGCTCCGGCTGCTGCGTCACCGGGTCCAAGTCATGTCACCTTGCGCCGCGGGCTGCGACCGACGCCGTGGCGCGGCGTGGTGGCGCGGCACGCAGGGTGGCTGGACACGGGCGAGCACAGTTTCATATGGTTTACGTCGATCGAGCGGATCATAAGGTTTGCCGAGCGGATCATAAGGCAATCTAGCAGACTGCCGGAAATGGCCAATGGGAGGCGGCGCTGAGCAACCGATCCAAGCTCCTGCAGATGGCACTGGCACTGGGGTTGTCGGCGCTGTGCGGCGCGGCGCCAGCCCATGCGGTGACCGAAGTGGCGTGGTGGCACGCCATGTCCGGCCAGCTGAAGCTGAGGCTGGAGCAGCTCGCCGCCGATTTCAACGCCAGCCAGAGCGAATTCCGCATCGTGCCGAGCCTCAAGGGCAACTACACCGAGACCGTCACCGCGGCGATCTTCGCGTTCCGCTCGCACAGCCAGCCGGCGATCGTGCAGGTCAACGAGATCGCCACCGCCACCATGATGGCGGCGAAGGGCGCGATCTATCCGGTCTACGAGCTGATGCGCGACCAGCAGGAGGCGTTCTCGCCGGCGGCCTATCTGCCGGTGGTGACCGGCTATTACACCGACATCGACGGCAACATGCTGTCGTTCCCGTTCAACGCCTCGACGCCGATCCTGTACTACAACAAGACCCTGTTCCGCGCCGCCGGGCTCGACCCGGAGCAGCCGCCGAAGACCTGGCCGGAGGTCGGCGACGCGGCGAAGCGGCTGTTGGCGGCGGGCGCGGCCTGCGGCTTCACCACCTCGTGGCCGTCCTGGATCAATATCGAGAATTTCTCCGCCTATCACAATCTGGCGCTGGCGACGCAGGCCAACGGGCGCGGCGGCCTCGACGCGGTGTTGACCTTCGACAATCCTGCGGTGCTGCGCCACATCGCGCAGCTCGCCGAATGGCAGACCAGCAAGGCGTTCGACTATAGCGGCCGCGCCACCACCGCGGAGCCGCGCTTCCAGCGCGGCGAATGCGCGATCTTCATCGGCTCCTCGGCGACCCGCGCCGACATCCTGGCCAACGCCAAATTCCAGGTCGGCTTCGGCATGCTGCCCTATTGGCCGGACATCGACGGCGCGCCGCAGAACACCATCATCGGCGGCGCCACGCTGTGGGTGCTGCGCGGCCGGCCGAGCGAGGAATATCGCGGCGTGGCGAAGTTCTTCAGCTATCTGTCGCAGCCGGAGATCCAGGCGGCCTGGCATCAAAACACCGGCTATCTGCCGATCACCCGCGCCGCCTACGACCTGACCCGGGCGCAGGGCTTCTACGACCGCAATCCCGGCACCGCGATCTCGATCGAACAGATCACGCTGAAGATGCCGACCGAGAATTCCAGGGGGCTGCGGCTCGGCTCCTTCGTGCTGATCCGCGACGTCATCGAGGATGAGCTGGAACAGGCGTTCAGCGGCAAGAAATCCGCCAAGGCGGCGCTCGGCTCCGCGGTGGAGCGCGGCAACCGGCTGTTGCGGCAGTTCGAGCGCGCCAATCCGTGACCGCGCGCCGGCGAGGCCGCGCCTCACCCCGCGGCGCGGCCGGCGCCGAAGGCGCAGGCGTCGCGGCACAACACCGGCGACACCATGGCGATCAGTGCGGCGGCGGCGGCGTCGACGCCGAGCTCCGCGGTGTCGAGCACGGCGGCGGCGCGGGCATAAAGCGGCTCGCGGCTTTTCAGGATGGTGCGCAATTCGTCCATCGCGGCGTGGTCATCCACGATCGGCCGCAGCTCGCCCTGGCTGCGCACCCGCGCCATGTGCTGCTCCGGCTCCGCCTTCAGCCACACCGCGTGAAACGACGACAGCACCAGATCGAAGGTCAACGGCTCGGAGACGATGCCGCCGCCGGTCGCCAGCACCATCAGTTCCTTGCCGGCGAGAAGCTCGGTCAGCGCCGACTGTTCCATGCGGCGAAAGCCTTCCTGGCCGTACAGCGCGATGATCTCCGGCACCGACAGCCCGTTCTGCCGTTCGATCTCCTTGTTGAGCTCGACGAAGCGCCAGCCGATGTAATCGGCGAGCCGGCGGCCCAACGTCGACTTGCCGGCGCCGCGCAGCCCGATCAGCGCGATGCCGCAGAACTCCGGCAGCCGCTTGGCTCCCGCGCCGAGCCGGCCCTGGCCGGACAGCACGTCGCGCGCATGCGCTAGTTGCACCGGGGTAGCGCGCCGCAACAGCTCGCGCAGCAGCGGCCAATCCGGCACCGGATCGGCCGCCGGGATCAGGTCCTCCGGCCGGGTGCCCATCGCATGGGAGACCCGGCGCAGCAGCACGATGGAGACATTGCCCTTGCCGCTTTCCAGTTGCGCGATGTAGCGCTCGGAAATCCCGGAGACCTGCGCCAGAACCTTGCGCGACATGCCGCGCAGCGCGCGCAGCGTGCGGACCCGCTGGCCGAGCTGGCGGAGAAACCCCGCTTCCGACTCCAGATGTTCGTCCATGTCCCGCAGGTCCGATGCTGGCCGTCAGCCACGCAAGATAATGCCGACCGCAGCCGACGGCAAGCCAGCTCAAGGGCGATCCATGAATTATAGTTCAGGGGTCAACGCGGCGGCGAGCGGCCTCAGGCCTTCAGCCGCGCGGCGTGCCAGCGCAGGTGATCGTCCATGAAGCTGGAGATGAAGTAGTAGCTGTGATCGTAGCCGGGCTGGCGGCGCAGCGTCAGCGCCAGTCCGGCCGTGGCGCAGGCCTGCTCCAGCAATTCCGGGCGCAGCTGCAGCGCAAGGAACGGATCGGCATCGCCGACGTCGACCAACAGATCGGGAAATCGCGCGCCGTCCTCGATCAGCGCCACCACGTCATGGGCGCGCCAGGCGGCGCGGTCGTCGCCGAGATAGCCGCCGAGCGCCTTGACGCCCCACGGCACTTGCGACGGCGCCGCGATCGGCGCGAATGCGCTGGCTGCGCGAAACCGCTGCGGATGGCGCAACGCCAGCGTCAGCGCGCCGTGGCCGCCCATCGAATGGCCGAGCACCGATTGCCGCGCCGGATCGGCCGGAAAATGCGCGGCGATCAGCGCCGGCAATTCGGTGGTGAGGTAGCTCCACATCCGGTAATTCTTGGCGAATGGCGGCTGCGTAGCATCGACATAGAACCCGGCGCCGAGCCCGAAATCATAGGCGCCCTCCGGATCGCCCGGCACGCCGTCGCCGCGCGGGCTGGTATCGGGGGCGACGAAGATCAGCCCGAGGTCGGCGCAGGCTTTGCGAAACTCGCCCTTCTCGGTGACGTTGGCGTGGGTGCAGGTGAGGCCGGACAGATACCACACCAGCGGCAGCGGCGCGTCGCCGCGGCGCGGCGGCACGTACACTGAAAAAGTCATCGGCGTGCCGGTCTCGCGGCTGTGATGTTTGTAGACGCCTTGCGTTCCGCCATGCGCCTGGTTGAGCGAGACCGTTTCGAGCGTCATCGGTGGGGGTTTCCATTTCGCAGGGCGGGTGAATGCAGGGCGGGTGAATGTTGGCTCGCGATGCGATCAACGCATCGAACGTTTCATGTCGTCATGGCGCGAGGCGCTTGCGACCAAGCCATCGCGGGCCGCACCTGTTTTGCCCCGCTTCGCTGCTCGCGCGGCGTGCGCCGCCTGCGCCCCGCAATGACCAACCACTGATCTCGGGCGCTGCGGTCGACCGTTCGCCACCGACGGACGCCGCCGGTGATGGCCTTTCATCACCGGCGACCGCGTGGGGGCCGCGCGCTCAGGCCGCCTTCTGATGCGATTTCGCGACTGAGGTCGCGATCGCGTCCATCAGCCCGGGCGACAGGCAGTCATAGGGCTCGAGCCCGAGCTCCTTCAGCCGGGCGCGGATGCCGGGCATTTCCGATGGGTCGACGCCGGATTCGATCACCGAGGAGACGAAGGCGGCAAACCCCGGTGCCGCCGAGCCGGCTTCCTGGAACAGCTCCGGATGGATGAAATCGAGCCCGTAGAACGGGTGCGATTTGTTTTCGATCCGGCCGTACATATGAGTGCCGCAGACCTTGCAAGCGTGGCGCTGGATGGTCGCCGAGGCGTCGACGATGTGCAGCTTGTCGCCGTTTTCCAAGACGGTGACGTTGTCACGCGGCACCACCGCGATCACCGAGAAGGTGGCGCCTTCCGGCTTCCAGCACTTGGTACAGCCGCAGGCGTGATTGTGCGCGACGTCGCCCTTGATGCCGACCTTGACCGGCCGGTCCTTGCATTTGCAGACCAGTGTTCCGCCGCTGAAGCTGCCGGAGCCCTGTTTCACGCCGTTGTCGACCGCGGGATGGATATGAACAGTCATGGGTCATTCCTCCTTGTGTTGTTGTTTACGTCACGTCCGTCATATCGCCTGCTGGTTATGCGGGTGGCTGTGGTGGCCCATCAGAACACGACGACCGAGCGGATCGACTTGCCCTCATGCATCAGATCGAAGCCCTTGTTGATCTCGTCCAGCTTGAGGACATGGGTGATCATCGGGTCGATCTCGATCTTGCCGTTCATGTACCAGTCGACGATCTTCGGCACGTCGGTGCGGCCGCGTGCGCCGCCGAACGCCGTGCCTTTCCAGACCCGTCCGGTCACCAGTTGGAACGGACGGGTGGAAATCTCCTTGCCGGCCTCCGCCACCCCGATCACCACCGAGACGCCCCAGCCGCGATGGCAGGCCTCCAGCGCCTGGCGCATCACCGTAGTGTTGCCGGTGCAATCGAAAGTGTAGTCGGCGCCGCCGTCGGTCAGCCCGACCAGATGCTGCACGATGTCGCCGTCGACCTTCTTCGGGTTGACGAAATGCGTCATGCCGAAGCGGCGGCCCCATTCCTCCTTGTCGTCATTGAGATCGACGCCGATGATCTTGTCGGCGCCGACCAGCCGCGCGCCCTGGATCACGTTCAGCCCGATGCCGCCGAGCCCGAACACCACCACGTTGGAGCCCGGCGTCACCTTGGCGGTGTTGACCACGGCGCCGACTCCGGTGGTGACGCCGCAGCCGATGTAACAGCTCTTGTCGAACGGCGCGTCGTCGCGGATTTTCGCCACCGCGATTTCCGGCAGCACGGTGAAATTGGAAAACGTCGAACAGCCCATGTAGTGATAGATCGGCTTGCCGTTATAGCTGAAGCGCGAGGTGCCGTCCGGCATCAGCCCCTTGCCCTGGGTGGCGCGGATCGCGGTGCACAGATTGGTCTTCTGGCTGAGGCAGCTTTTGCACTGCCGGCATTCCGGGGTGTAGAGCGGAATCACGTGGTCGCCGGGCTTCACCGAGCTGACGCCGGGGCCGACCTCGCGGACGATGCCGGCGCCTTCATGGCCGAGGATCGAGGGGAAAATTCCTTCGCTGTCAAACCCGTCCAGCGTGTAGGCGTCGGTGTGGCAGATTCCGGTGGCTTTGATTTCGACCAGCACCTCGCCGGTCTTCGGTCCTTCCAGGTCGAGTTCGACGATCTCAAGCGGCTTCTTCGCCTCGAACGCAACTGCGGCGCGGGTTTTCATCCTGTAGTTTCCTCTCAACGTTTCGCGTGTCCGGATTGGCTCCGGTATTACAGAAACCGCGCCGCGGGGGAACGGCGGAGCTGGTTTGACATATCAACCTTGACATGCCGACGATGGCGCGATGACGACAGCGCCTCGGCAAGCGATCAACGCCGCCTCGACATGTTGCGGCTGCGAGCAGCTGTTCCTTTCTGCACGGCGTAAATCATTGCATGCCCACGCCCGACGTCAAGGCGTCGATTTGCAATCGTGATCGGTGGCGCTCTCGGCTCAGCCGGCCGCCCTGCCGCCGGCAATCAGCAGCGTCGACGGCGGCGCTCGGGGGCTAGACCTGTTGCAGCGCAATATGGTTTCGGCCCGCGGAAATGCTGTCGCCTGCGCTCGGACCGGGCTATCAACGGATAGCAGCGTTTTCGAGCGAAGTGGATCCAGTTCGGGTGAAGAAAACCCGTCAAGATGACAATCTGGAGCTCCGGTTTTGATTCTATCAGAACCGGAATAGCTCTAGATTGGCAGGCGGTGCGGTGGGTGTTAGTTCGATGTGGCAGAAGCTCTCGTTGCGGGCGCGGCTCAACGCCCTGATGGCGCTGGTTCTGCTGCTCGGCCTTGTGATCAACAACGGGCGGCTGTTGCTGGAGGCCGCGCCGCGGGTGCGGGCCGAAGACCAGAGCGTGGTGCGGCTGGCGCGCGAACTGATCGAATCGATGGTGATCGGACTCGGCGAGGTTCCGGATCCCGAGACCAAGCTCAGCAAGATTGTCGACGATCTCAGCCGGCTGCGGCATATCACCATCACCCGCGAGGGCGATGCCGCGGCGCCGCCACCGGCCGAGACGCCGGACGCCTCGCCGCATGCGCCGGCGTGGTTTGTCGCGATGGTGCGGCCGGAGCAGACCAGCGTCAGCGTTCCGATCAGCGTCGATGGCCGCGCGTTCGGCGCGCTGCAGATGACGCCGCATCCGGATGACGAGATCTTCGAGATCTGGGACGGGCTGATCACCCAGATTGAAGTCGGCGTTGCGATCGGGCTGATCGTGCTGCTGACCATCATGTCGGTGGTCGGCCGGGCGCTGGCGCCGCTGCAATCGCTCGGCGACGCCATGGCGCGGATCGAGGCCGGACGCTACGACACCCGGGTGACGCCGGGCGGCTCGCCGGAACTGGCGGCGATCTGCGACAAGCTAAACCATCTGGCGGAAGCGCTACAGGGCGCCGTCGACGACAAGGACCGGCTGGCGGAGCGCATCGTCTCGCTGCAGGACGCAGAGCGCCGCGAGATCGCCCGCGAGCTGCACGATGAATTCGGCCCCTATCTGTTTGCGCTGCGCGCCCATGCCAGTTCGCTGACGCGGATCGCCAACGCGCCGCGACCGGATCTGGCGGCGCTGGCAAGGCACGGCGGCGATATCCTGGCGCAGGTCAACGAGCTGCAGCAATTCAATCGCCGGGTGTTGAAGCGGCTGCGCCCGGCGGGTCTCGACGAATTGGGATTGCCCGCCGCGCTCGACGCGCTGCTGCGGCTGTGGCGCGAGGCGCATCCGGCGGTGCAGGTCGAGATCGCGGTGTCGCCGACGCTCGGCGAGGCGCGCGACACCACCGAGCTGACGATCTACCGGATCGTTCAGGAGGCGCTGACCAACGTGTTCCGGCACGCCGGCGCCACCCGCGTCGAGGTGACGGTCGAGCCGATCGGCCGTTCGCCGGCAGGACCGCCCGCCGACGCGGTGCTGGTCCGCGTCAAGGACGACGGCGGCGGCCTGCCACCGGATCACCGGCTCGGCCTCGGGCTGACCGGGATGCGCGAGCGGGTGTTGGCGCTCGGCGGCGCGCTCAGCGTCGGCTCGAGCCAAGGCGGCGTCACGGTCGAAGCCATCGTGCCGTGGTCTGCGCGCAGCGAGGTTCGCGACATCGTCCCGCGTCACGCGCGGAGCTAGCCGCTTGGCCGGTCGGCGCAGTTAGTTCGCCGCCGCGGGTTCCGGGCAGCGACGCCCCACAAACGCCTACAAACGGGAGAAAATGGTGCGATCGCCACCTGGTCAGCGCCCGCTGCGACGCCACGTGCGGGCGCGCCATCTCGGAAGAGGAGCAAGCTCGATGTGTGACTACAGTCTGCACGCCGTTGCGTCCCGACCGGCCAAGGTCGGAGAAACCCTCGTCACCACCACGTTCCGCGGCACCTCGACCCGCGGTTTTGCCGCGCTCGACGAGCCCGAGGTCGCGGTCTGCCTGTTGCCCGGCACCGAACTCGGCTTCCAGGACGAGGTCCGTTACGACCAGCGCTGGATCTGGACCCGGACCAGCGAATACAAGGTCGGCAAGTTCGGCCAGCTCGACAAGGGCGTTCCCGCCACCCATCACGACGCCATCGAGTTTCCCGACGGCAGCAGCGTGCTGGTGACGCATCTGGTCAGCGGTCAATTGGCCACCGTGCTGCAATTGCCGGTACAGGCCGGCGTGCGGGCCGAAGCCGAGCCGGCATCGCAAACCACGGCGTTGCCGCGGGTGACGTCCGAGGCGCGTTAGATGTGGAGCCTCAACAGGTTGTCCTCGGACAGACCGAGGCGACTGATGGGTGTTTGTGATTTTATCCCACCGTGTGGCCGATGCCAGTTGTATCTATGCAGCCAGACCGGCAGTTCGAGGGCGCGGCGTTGTGAGGTCGGA
>NZ_DASWPE010000003.1:0-5611 GCF_036404135.1 Rhodopseudomonas sp.
GGCGCCCGCCACGATCGCTGATGTTCCTGCTGACCTGCACCGGCTCGCCGAGAGCGCCGGTGCCTGGCCGTTCGAGGAAGCGCGCAAGATCGTCGAGCGGCTTAAGCGTCGGCCTAAAGACGAGGTGGTGTTCGAGACCGGCTACGGCCCCTCGGGCCTGCCCCATATCGGCACCTTCGGCGAGGTCGCGCGCACCACCATGGTGCGCCATGCGTTTCGCGTGCTCACCGAAGACAAGATCAAGACCCGGCTGATCGCGTTTTCCGACGACATGGACGGCCTGCGCAAGGTGCCGGACAATGTGCCGAACAAGGAGATGCTGAGCGAGCATCTCGGCAAGCCGCTGACCCAGGTGCCGGATCCGTTCTGCACCCATCCGAGCTTCGGCGCCCACAACAATGCGCGGCTGCGGGCGTTTCTCGACACCTTCGGCTTCGATTATGAATTCGCCAGTTCGACCGACTACTACACCTCCGGACGATTCGACGAGGCTCTGCTGCGGGTGCTGGAGCGGTTCGACCAGGTGATGGCGATCATGCTGCCGAGCTTGCGCGAGGAACGCGCGGCGAGCTATTCGCCGTTCCTGCCGATCTGCCCGCGCAGCGGCGTGGTGCTGCAGGTGCCGATCGTGGCGCAGGACGCCAAGGCCGGCACGATCACCTATGACGATCCCGAGACCGGCGAACGAGTGACGCTGCCGGTCACCGGCGGGCACTGCAAGCTGCAGTGGAAGCCGGACTGGGCGATGCGCTGGACCGCGCTCGGCATCGACTACGAAATGGCCGGCAAGGATCTGATCGATTCGGTCAAGCTGTCCGGCAAGATCTGCCAGGCGCTCGGCGGCAAGCCGCCGGAGGGGTTCAACTACGAGCTGTTCCTGGACGACAAGGGCCAGAAGATCTCCAAGTCGAAGGGCAACGGGCTGACTATCGACGAGTGGCTGCGCTACGCCTCGCCGGAATCGCTGTCGCTGTTCATGTATCGCGAGCCGAAGGCGGCGAAGCGGCTGTATTTCGACGTCATCCCGCGCAATGTCGACGACTACCAGCAGTTCCTCGACGGCTACGCCCGGCAGGACGCCAAGCAGCAGCTTAGCAATCCGGTATGGCACATCCATGCCGGGTATCCGCCGAAGTCCGACATGCCGGTGACGTTCCAACTGTTGCTGACGCTGGTGTCGTCGTCGAATGCGGAGAACGCCGCGACCTTGTGGGGTTTTATCGGCCGCTATCGGCCTGGCGTAACGCCGCAGAGCCATCCGAAGCTCGACGCGATGGTCGGCTACGCCATCAACTATTATCGCGACTTCGTGGCGCCGACCAAGACCTTCCGCGAGCCCAACGACGCCGAACGCGCAGCCTTGCAGGATCTGCGCGACGCGCTGTCGCAATTGCCGGCCGACGCCACCGCCGAGGCGATCCAGGATGTGGTCTACGAGATCGGCCGCCGCGAGCCGTTCCTCGACCACAAGAAGGCGGCGAAGGACGGCAAGCCCGGCGTGTCGCTGGACTGGTTCAACATGCTGTATCAGGTGCTGCTCGGTCAGGAGAAGGGGCCGCGGTTCGGCTCGTTCGTGGCGGTCTACGGCCTGCCCAATGCGGTGGCGATGATCGACGGCGCGCTGGCGCGTAGCGCGTAGCACGCTCACCCGCGATGCGACGGCGCCCGGCGCGGCGCCCGCAGTGGCATCGCGCCGCGTGGTGATCATCGCTGGCGGTCGTCCTCATGCCGCATCGCGTCATAACGCTTGTGGCGATGCATCAATACAACCTCCGCGATCATATGCCGCAGCGTCTACCCCGCCTCAGTTGATCTCGAACAAAGTATCATCGTCCACCGAACTCGCAGACTACGCCGCACCACGATATCCCTCACGACGCTGGTTCGGCTGTTTCGACTCCTGAGAGCATTCGACTCCGGAGAGTCCAAGAGGGGAGAGGCATAACTCATCATCGCGGAGGAAACGATGTTTGCTTACGTCGATTACTACGTGCCTTACAATGCGAACATGTCGACCACGGTCTGGGCGTTGTATCTGTTGGCCGTGCTCGTCTACTGCAGTCCGATGATCATCGCGTTCTATCGCAACGTCGACAACAAGTGGTGGCTGTATTTCGCCAACCTGCTGCTCGGCTACACCGGCATTGTCTGGACCTATTGCTTGTTCTACGCGATCTTCAAGAGCAAGCAGCCGCCCGGCGCCCGGCCGGCGATCGCGTGACCGGCGTCCGCAGCAGCGCGCCGGCCGCTGCGGACTGCTTACCAAGTTATGTCGGCACGGCGCGTGTGGATGACGCCGCAGTCGGCGCCGGCCAAGGTCAGTCGCCGCTCGCCGCCTGCTATCGCACCACGCCGGAGATGAAGCCCGGCTTGCGTCGCGGCGGTTTGATGTCTTTCTTCAGAAAGCAGCGCGCGTCGCGGCCGACATAGCCCGGCCTTGCATAGGTCCAGGCCCGGCAATTGTTGTCTTCGGCGCAGGCCGCCTTGCAGGCTTCGTCGTCCTCGCCGCGCTTCAGGTCGAAATTCTTGTAGTCGCCGCCGTAGCGGTCGATCGCCGCCTCCATCGCCGAATTGCGCGGCTCCAGCACGCCGGCACCGCGCACGCCGGAGACGCAGCAATGGCTTTCCACCCGTGGCGGCACGCTGCTTTTCAGCCAGCACAACGCACCGGCCTCCGGCGCGGTGGGGTAGGCGAAGCTCCAGGAGCGGCAGCGGCGGTCGCGCTCGCAGACGATGGCGCAATCCGCCGGATCACCGCTGGAGATCGCCGAGCGCGAATAGTCGCCGCCGGGACGGTCGAAATTGCTTTGCGCCGCAGCCGGCCGCGGCAGCAACGCCAATGCCAGCAGCAAAGCGGCGCCGATCAGTCCGAACGCGCCACGTTGCAAGATCCCGATGCCGAAGTCCGCGTGCATTGTCGCATCGCCTCCCCAGCGAAGGTCTGATCGAACAGCGCGCCCGACGCCAGAGCTCCGCTGCCGTTGCAATTTAGAATGCCCCGAAACGCCACGCACGATCGCCCCGCGCCCGAACCCGGCATTTGACCGCGAGGGACCTGTACCGCTGATGAACGGCGGCTCGCCGCCACCGCGTTGCTAGCGTGGCTTGTCTGTACCGGCGATGAACGAACCGGGCCAAAGCGTTTTCGAGCGAAGTGGGATCCGGTTCGCGTGAAGAAAACGCGTCAAAATAGCAATCGAGAGCTATGGTTCTGATCGATCAGAACCGAAGAGCACTTAGAACGCGTAGGCCTGATAGGCCGGTTCCACCGAGCCGTTCCAGGCGCCGTGGAACTTGTCCAGCATCTCTTCGGCCGGGCTCTTGCCGCTGTCGAGAATGCGGTCGAGCGGCTCCAGATACCGTGTCTCGTCGCGGCCGTCGTGATCGACCCGGGCGCGGCGGCGGAGCCCGTTATGCGCCAGCGCCAGGCACTCCTTGGCGATCTCGAACAGATAGCGGTCGCGGATCTTGGCCTTGAAGCCGAGCTTCGGCACGTCGTCGCGCATCGCTTGGCGCTCCGCCGCGGTCCAGGCCTTGGCGATCTGCCAGGCGGCGTCGAGGCTCTCGTCATCATATAGCAGACCGACCCAGAATGCCGGCAGCGCCGGCAGCCGGCCCCACGGCACGCCATCGGCGCCGCGCATCTCCAGATAGCGCTTCAGCCGCACCTCGGGAAAAATCGTCGACAGATGATTGGCCCAGTCCGACAGCGTTGGCCGCTGATTGGGAAACAGCTTGTTGTTGCCGTCGAAGAAATCCCGGAACGAGGAGCCGGCGACGTCGATGTAATGGTCGCCGCGCTTGATGAAATACATCGGTACGTCGAGCGCGTAATCGACCCAGCGCTCGAACCCCATGCCGTCCTCGAACGCCCAGGGGATCATGCCGGAGCGGGCGTTGTCGGTGTCGCGCCAGATCTCGGAGCGGAACGACAGGTAGCCGTTGGGCTTGCCCTCGGTGAACGGCGAATTGGCGAACAAAGCGGTCGCCACCGGCTGCAGCGCCACCGAGACCCGTAGCTTCTTCACCATGTCGGCTTCCGAGGAGAAGTCGAGATTGGTCTGCACCGTGCAGGTCCGGTACATCATATCGAGGCCGTATTTGCCGACCTTCGGCATGTAGCGGGTCATGATCTTGTAGCGGCCCTTCGGCATCGCCGGGATCTGCGACCGCGACCATGACGGCGTCATGCCGAGTCCGAGAAATCCGATGCCGAGCGGCGAGGCGATCTCGCGCACCTGCGCCAGATGCGCCATCAATTCGGACTGGGTTTGATGCACGGTCTCGACCGGCGCGCCCGACAATTCGAATTGTCCGCCCGGTTCGAGCGAAATCGCACCGCCGCCGGTGACGTCGTAGAGGCCGATGATATTGCCGTGCTCCATGATCGGCTCCCAGCCGAGCAGAAGCTTCATGCCGTCCAGCAGCGCGCCGATGCCGCGCGCGCCCTCATAGGCGACCGGATGATGGCCCTCAAGCGTGAATGGCGTTTTCTCGTGCTCGGTGCCGATCCGGAATTCGGATGGGGGTTTTACGCCAGCTTCCAGCCACGCAACCAATTCGTCGCGCGATTGCAGCGGCGTCATATCGATCTGGTCACGCGCTATACGAATTCCGGATGAAAGGCGCTTCGACCGAACGCGCACGGTGTCGGAGATATCCCCAAACCGAGCGGCCCGGAGATGCGAAATACAGGAACAATATCATCGGACGGCCACGCCGTCTCTGGCGGCGAGCACCGCGGCGTCGTCACACGTACAGCCCAGGCGGTCAAGCAGGCCGCAAAGTTTCACGGCGTCCGCATCGGACAGTTTCGAACCGACATGCTTTTCGATCGCGGCCGAATAGGCGGTCCCCATCTTCCTTTGCAGCTCGCGTCCGGCTTCGGTGATATCGACGAACTGGCCGCGCTTGTCGATCTTGCATTCGCGGCGGACCGCGAGCCCCTCGTCCACCAGCCGGTCGATCAGCCGCGACGCCGAATATTGCGGTATCAGCATTTGCCGTTCCAGTTCAACCGGCCGCATCTCGCCCGAGGGCGCGCGCGACAGTTCGAACAACGCCTCATACCAGGCCAGCGGCGGGAAACCGGCCTTCTTCAATTCCTGCTCGACCGCATCCAGCACCCGGCTCTGGACCCGCATCAGGCGAATCCAGGCGGCGGTCGCTTCGGTTGACGGTTTGCGCTTCATGGTCCGGTCCGTAAATTCATAGGGCTAAGTGTACCGCACTAAATGCAGCTGCATCAATCTTGACTATTCCAGGTATCTGCATTTAGTCGCTCCGGCATTCGCTCGCCCCCGGTCTCCGACAACCCACGTCCACGGAAGGAAAGCCCGATGAAACTCTATTATGCGCCCGGCGCCTGCTCGCTCTCGCCCCACATTGCGCTGCATGAAGCCGGCCTCGCCCACGAACTCGTGAAGGTCGACCTCAGGGCGAAAACAACCGAAAACGGCGAGGATTTCGCCACCATCAATCCGAAAAGCCAGGTGCCGGCGCTGATGCTGGACAGCGGCGAACTGGTGACCGAAGGGCCGGTGATCGTTCAGATCATCGCCGACAAGGCGGCGGGCAAGAATCTTGCGCCCGCCCACGGCACCGACGAGCG
>NZ_DASWPE010000004.1:0-18327 GCF_036404135.1 Rhodopseudomonas sp.
GCCCAGATGGCGTAGACAATGGAAAGCGCCCCGCAGAGCACAATCACCCATAATGCTGTCATTGATTTTGCCTCAGGTCCTTGGACTTGCCCCGCGTCCTGGACCGCGGGAGCGGAGGACGCACAAAAACAAGGCTCGCTCCGCTTAAAGGGCGGCCTCAAATCGGCGGGGACCATGCCAAAATCGCACCCGCGGTGCAACGCTGCGAAGGTCATAAATGTTTATTTTTGGAATGAATTTCGCAACACTCGATCGACGGGGCGCGGCCGTGGCGGCTAGAAGTGGCTGTAGGACAAGGCCGACAGCGCGATCGGGCGGCGCTGCGCGTCGCTGAATTGCGGAACCGCATGGCCTTCGGTGATCCGGCCGATCGTTGTCACCATGACGCCGGCGCGGCCGGCATCGGCACAAAATGCGGGCAGCCTGGCCTGCGGCACGGTGCAGAGAATCTCGTAATCGTCGCCGCAGGCAATCAACTGCTCGATTCGTCCGGCGCCGGCCCCCAGCACCGCGCGGGCGGCGTCGGATAATGGAATCGCCGCGGCCTCGATCGCGGCCGAAACCCCGGAGACCGCGCAGAGCTTGGCCAGATCGCCGGCCAAACCGTCGGAGACGTCCATCGCGGCCGAGGCGTGGTCGCGGACCGCCTGCGCCAGCGCGCTGCGCGGCTGCGGCTCGCGGTAACGCTGCACCAAGGCGACGCGGGCCTCGCCGAAGGCCGCGCCGGCCGCCGGCCCGCCCTTGAGAATGTCGAGGCCGAGCGCGGCGTCGCCGATCGTGCCGGAGACCACGACGTGATCGCCCGGCCTGGCGCCGGCGCGGCGCACCATGCCGCCCGCCGGCACCCGGCCGAACGCGGTCACCGAGATCATCAGCGGCCCCGGCGTCGAGACGGTATCGCCGCCGAGCAGCGGACAGCCGAACGCGGTCGCATCGGCGTCGAGTGCTTTGGCGAACGGCGCGAGCCAGGCATCCTCGGCGCTGCGCAGCGCCAACGTCAGCAGGAAGCCGGCGGGCGTGGCGCCCTTGGCGGCGAGATCCGACAGGTTGACCCGCAGCGCCTTGCGGGCGATGGTTTCGGGCGGATCGTCGGGCAAAAAATGCACGCCCTCGACGATGGCGTCGGTTGTCAGCACCAGATCGTCGGCCGAGGATGTCAGGACCGCGCAGTCGTCGCCGAGATCGAACGCGCCGGCGTCGCGTGCCAGCGGCTTGAAATAGCGCGCGATCAGGTCGTCTTCACCGGAAGCCATGCGTTGCCATCCATCGCCGCCGTCATCCTGTCCCTCACCGCAGCACAGCCCTGGGCCGCCACACACACCCCGTCATCCTGAGGAGCCCGGCGAGCCCGTCAGGGCGAAGCCGGGCGTCTCGAAGGATGCGCCGCAAAACCCTGTTGCCGCATCCTTCGAGGCTCGCCGCTTGCGCGGCTTCGCGCCTCAGGATGACGACTCACTTCACTGCTTCACCACACACTCCCCGTCATCCTGAGGAGCCCAGGCGAGCCCGTCAGGGCGAAGCCGGGCGTCTCGAAGGATGCGCCGCGAATCCTGTCGCCGCATCCTTCGAGGCTCGCCGCTTGCGCGGCTTCGCACCTCAGGATGACGATTCAGCACTCGCTGCAAGCGCGGCTTATCAGGAGGACGACTCCCGACCTACCCGCGTGAAAACTCCTCGGCGCGAAACTGCCGCGCGATCTGGTCGAGCACCGCGTTGACCATGCCGGTCTCCTCGCCCTCGACGAAGGCGTTGGCGACGTCGACATATTCCGAGACCACGACGCGGGCCGGCACGTCCTTGCGGTGCTCGAGCTCATAGGCCCCTGCCCGCATCACCGCGCGCAGAATCGCGTCGATCCGCGCCAGCGGCCAGCCTTTAGCCAAGGCGACGTCGATCAACGGATCGAGCCTGGCCTGGTCGCGCACCACGCCTGCCACCACATCCTGGAAGAACGCCTGCTCGGCCGGCAGATACTGATCGCCCTCGACCTCGTTGCCGAGCCAATGGCTTTCGAACTCGGCGAAGATGTCGTTGAGGCCGGCGCCGCCGACGTCCATCTGGTACAACGCCTGCACCGCGGCGAGCCGCGCCGCGCCGCGGCGGTTGGCCTTCTTCTCGCCCTTCGGCGCTTGCTTCTTGTCGATGGTCTTCTTGATTTCGGCCATGATGCCGTTCAGCTCCGCGCCAGACGGCGTTTGATCCGCAGCATCGCCAGCGCCGCCCGCGCCGCGTCGCCGCCCTTGTTGAGTTCGGAGGCCCGCGCGCGCGCCCAGGCCTGTTCGTCGGTGTTCACGGTGATGATGCCGTTGCCGAGCGGAAATTTCCGCGCCACCGCGAGATCCATCAGCGCCCGCGACGATTCCATCGAGACGATCTCGAAATGGATGGTGTCGCCGCGCACCACGCAGCCGAGCGCAATCGCCGCGTCGTAAGGCTTGCCGTGGGCTTGCGCGGCATCGAGCGCGATGGCGATCGCGGCGGGAATTTCCAACGCGCCCGGCACGGTGAGGATGTCATGACCGACGCCGGCCGCCTTGAGTTCGGCCAGTGCGCCTTCCAGCAGCGCGTCCTGGATATCGTCGTAGAACCGCGCTTCGACGATCAGCGCGCGGGCGCCGGAAACGTCGGTCTGGTCCTGCAACTGAGCGCGTCGCGCGTCCGCCATCGTGGATCCGTCATGAATGTGAATTGCGCACGGGTTTTAGGCGCAGCAACGGCCAAAGCCAAGGCCAAGCCGCTATTTCATTTCCGCGAGCCTTGCCGCGTAACGCGCCATCAGGTCGATTTCGAGGTTGATGGCGCTGCCCGTCTGCCATCCCGACAGCGTGGTGACCTCCAGCGTGTGCGGAATGATCAAGACTGAAAACGTGGTGTCGACCGCGCTGTTGACGGTCAGCGACACGCCGTCCAGCGTCACCGAACCCTTGGCGGCGATGAACCGCGCCAATTCGCGCGGCGCGGTCAATTCGAACCGCGCCATCTCGGTGAGGTCTTCGCGGCTGACCACGGTGGTGATGCCGTCGACATGGCCGGTGACGATGTGGCCGCCGAGTTCGTCGCCGATCTTCAGCGCGCGCTCGAGGTTCAGACGCGTGCCGACCCGCCAGTGCTTGGCGGAGGTCACGGCCAACGTTTCGGCGCCGGCGTCGACCTCATACCAGGTCCGGCCGTTCTCGACCCCGGTGCCGACCACGGTGAGGCAGATGCCGTTGGCGGCGATCGAGGCGCCGTCGGCGATGCTGGCGCGGTCGTAGCTGCAGGCGATCCGCAGCCGGTGCAGGCTGCCCTGCGCGGTCGGCGTCAGCGCCGTGATCTCGCCCATGTCGGTGATGATGCCGGTGAACATTAGCTGCGCTCGTAGATGGTGAGGGAATCGGGGCCCAGCGTGTCGCTGGCGCGAATTTTGAAGCCCGGGGAGTCGGTGATCGCCGTCAGCGGCAGGCCGTCGAGCGCGGCGACCCCGCCCTCGCCGATCGGTCGTGCGCCGCGCAGCAGCCAGACCTCGTCGACCAGACCCGCCGCGACCAACGACGAAGCGACCCGGGCGCCGCCTTCGACCAGAAGCCGGGTGATGCCGCGCTCGGCCAAAGCCCGCAGTGCCGCGGGCAGATCCAGCCCCGGCGTCGCCGCGCAATCCGCGACATGAATGATCTGCGCGCCCGCGGCGCCGAGCTTGGCCGCGGCCGCGGCTTCGGCCACTTCGGAGGCCAGCAGCCACAGCGGCGTGCGGCGGGCGGAATGCACCAGCTTGCTGTCGCCGGGCAGCCGCAGCGCGCGGTCGAGCACCACCCGGATCGGCGAGCGCTGTTCCATGCCGGGCAGCCGGCAGGTCAGCAGCGGATCGTCGGCCAACGCGGTGCGGATGCCGATCAGGATGGCGTCGCATTGCGCGCGCAACAGATGCACCCGCGCCCGCGCCGCCTCGCCGGTGATCGCGGTTGGCCGGCCCGCGGTCGCCGCGATCTTGTCGTCGGAGGAGACCGCGAGTTTCAGGATCACATGTGGCCGGCCGTCGCGGACCCGGCGGATATGCCCGGCATGATCGTGCGCGGCTTCCGCCCCGCACAGCCCGACATCGACCCGGATGCCGGCGGCGCGCAGCCGGGCATGGCCCTGCCCGGCCACCTGCGGATTGGGGTCCTCGATGGCGGAGACCACGCGGGCAATGCCGGCGGCGATCAATGCGTCGGCACAAGGCGGGGTCTTGCCGTGATGCGAGCACGGCTCCAGCGTCACATAAAGCGTGGCGCCGCGCGCCGCGGCCCCGGCGCGGCCGAGCGCCTCGACCTCGGCATGCGGCCTGCCACCGGGCTGGGTCCAGCCGCGGCCGACGATCAAACCGTCGTTCACGATCACCGCGCCGACCGCCGGATTGGGCGCGGTGCGGCCGAGACCGCGGCGGCCGAGCATCAGCGCCAATTTCATGAAGCGCAGATCGGACGCCTTCGCCTGATGGATCTTGTCGGCGACTTGATCTTCCAGGATGCGGAAGATCATTTCAGCCGCAGCGCGGCCAGCCGCGCCATCTCGTCGCCGGACAATTCGCCGAGCACGGCTTCAAAGTCCTTGGCCTCGCGGAAATTGCGATACACCGAGGCGAAGCGGACATAAGCGACGTCGTCGAGCTTGCGCAGATGCTCCATCACGATCTCGCCGATCGCCTCCGAGGAGATTTCCGCCTCGCCGGCGCTTTCCAATTCGCGGACAATCGCCGAGACCATCTTCTCGACCTTTTCCGGCTCCACCGGGCGCTTGCGCAAGGAGATCTGCACCGAGCGCACCAGCTTGTCGCGGTCGAACGGCACCCTTCGGCCGTTGCGCTTGATCACCGTCAGCTCGCGCAGCTGCACCCGCTCGAAGGTGGTGAAGCGGAAGTTGCAGGCCATGCAGACCCGCCGCCTGCGAATGACGGCGGAGTCTTCGGTCGGACGGGAGTCCTTGACCTGGGTGTCGAGAGAGCTGCAGCTCGGACAGCGCATGCGGAGTCCTTCAAGAGTCAGAGACCCTTACTGGTAGATCGGGAAGCGATCGGTAAGCTCTTTGACCCGCGCCTTGACGGCGGCCTCGACCAAGGGCGCGGTGCCGTCTTCGGACTGCGCGATGGCGTTCAGCACCTCGGCGATCATGCCGCCGACCTGCTGGAACTCGGCGACGCCGAAGCCGCGGGTGGTCGCCGCCGGAGTGCCGAGCCGAATGCCCGACGTCACGAACGGCTTTTCCGGATCGTAGGGAATGCCGTTCTTGTTGCAGGTGATGCCGGCGCGGACCAGCGCCTTCTCCGAGACGTTGCCCTTCAGGCTCTTCGGCCGCAGGTCGACCAGCATGAGGTGGTTGTCGGTCCCGCCGGAGACGATGTCGAAGCCGTGGCCGCGCAGGGTTTCCGCAAGCGCCTTGGCATTTTCGACAACGTTCTTCGCGTAGACCTTGAAGTCGGGCTGCAGCGCTTCCTTGAACGCCACGGCCTTCGCGGCGATGACGTGCATTAGCGGGCCGCCCTGCAGCCCGGGGAAGATCGCCGAGTTGAACTTCTTGGCCAGCGCCTCGTCATTGGTCAGGATCAGGCCGCCGCGCGGGCCGCGCAGCGACTTGTGCGTGGTGGTGGTGACGACATGGGCGTGCGGCACCGGATTGGCATGCACGCCGCCGGCGACCAGACCGGCGAAATGCGCCATGTCGACCATGAAATAGGCCCCGACGTGGTCTGCGATCTCGCGGAACCGCTTGAAATCCCAGGCCCGCGAATAGGCCGAGCCGCCGGCGATGATCAGCTTCGGCCTGTTGGCCTCGGCGATCTTGGCAACCTCGTCCATGTCGATGATGCCGTCCTCGCGGCGCACCGTGTAATGCACCGGCTTGAACCATTTGCCGGACATGTTGACCGAGGAACCGTGGGTCAGATGGCCGCCGGCGGCGAGATCGAGACCCATGAAGGTATCGCCCGGCTGCAACAGCGCCAAAAACACCGCCTGGTTCATCTGGCTGCCGGAATTCGGCTGCACATTGGCAAAGCCGGCGCCGAACAGCTTCTTGGCGCGCTCGATCGCCAGGTTTTCAGCGACGTCGACGAATTCGCAGCCGCCGTAATAGCGGTGGCCGGGATAGCCCTCGGCGTATTTGTTGGTCATCACCGAGCCCTGGGCTTCCATCACCGCGCGGCTGACGATGTTCTCCGAGGCGATCAACTCGATCTCGTGGCGCTGCCGGCCGAGCTCGCCTTTGATCGCCGCGGCGATCTCCGGATCGGTCTCGGCGATCGAGGCGGAAAAGAACGAGTCGGGGGCGGAAGCGCTGCTGGCTGAGGATTTGGCGGATGAGCTCATGGCGAAATGTCTCCACTGCCGCAATCCCTTAGCCAATGAGGCGGGACCAATGCGGGCGGCTGTCTGGGGCGGTCGGAAGCAGGCAGGCCAATATCATATCCGGCCCAAATGGCCAAGGTTTTGCGGCTGCCGAGCGACATTTAAGCAAGATATGGTGGATGCGCCAGGGTAGCGCGCCGCGGGGCCGGCCCGCTCAGCAGCCCAGCCGCGCGGCCAGTTCGCCGAAATCCCGCGCCACGACGTCCCAGGCGCCATTGGGCTCGAAGTCGCGCACCTGCAGCGGGCCGTATTCGGTGGGGCGCGCCACGAAGCCGGTCTTCAGCCCCAACGCCTGCGCCGCCGCAAGATCATTGTTGTGCGCGGCGACCAGCATCACCTCCCCGGGCGCGAGGCAGAGCAGCTTGGCGGCGCCGAGATAGGTCTCCGGATCGGGCTTGTAATGCCGCGAGATGTCGCCGCCGATGATCAGGTCGAACGGCAGCCCGGCGGTTTTCGCAAGATTGGTGAGCAGCGCGACATTGCCGTTCGACAGCGGCGACAGGATGTAGTTGCGCTTCAGCCGGGTCAGGCCTTCGACCACGTCCGACCACGGCTTCAGCCGCCGCCAGCCCATCGTCATGTAATGCAAATCGGCGTCGCTGAGGCCCTGGATGCCGAACTCGGCCACCAGCCGCTCCAGCGACTGCCGGTGCAGCGTGTCGAGGATGACGAAGCCGCGCTCCGGATTCTTGCGCACCTCGTTCATCGACGGCACATAGGCCTGCCGCCAGGCGTCGACCAGCGTGGTCCAGTCGGCGCTGAGGCCGCGCTTCGCCGACCATTGCGTGAGGTCGGCGATCAGGCTGCCGCGCCAATCCACCACGGTGCCGAAGATGTCGAACAGTAGCGCCTTCACCGCGGGAGTATCAGCTTTGGTGGTCATGACGCTCTCCCGCGGATCGATGTGTGAGTTTCTTGTTAGCTGCGGCTCGTTCAATCGAGGTGGAATTTGTCGAGCTGGCGGTGATCGGCCTTGATGTAGCGCACCGTGCCGGTGACCGAGCGCATCACCACGGTCTCGGTCTGGATCACATTGTCCTTGCGGAACTTGACGCCGGACAACAGCGAGCCGTCGGTGACGCCGGTGGCGGCGAACAGGCAGTCGCCCTGCGCCATGTCCTCGATCGCGTAGATCTTGTTCGGATCGCTGACGCCCATCGATTCCGCGCGGTTGCGCTTCTCATGGGTGTCGAGGATGAGCCTGGTGTACATCTGGCCGCCGATGCAGCGCAGCGCAGCGGCAGCCAGCACGCCTTCCGGCGCGCCGCCGGTGCCGATATAGATATCGACGCCGGTGTTGTCCGGGTCGGCGGTGTGAATCACGCCGGCGACGTCGCCGTCGGTGATCAGCCGCACCGAGGCGCCGGTCTTGCGGATCGCCGCGATCAGTTCGGCATGGCGGGCGCGGTCGAGCACCAAGGCGGTGATGCCGGAGGTCGGCACGCCCTTGGCCTGGGCGACGCGGCGGATATTTTCTTCCGGCGTGGCGTCGATATCGATCAGGTGCTTGTCATAGCCCGGCCCGATCGCGATCTTCTGCATGTAGACGTCGGGGGCGTGCAACAGCGTGCCGCCTTCGGCCATCGCCATGGTGGCGATCGCGCCCGGCATGTTCTTGGCGCACAGCGTGGTGCCTTCCAACGGATCGACCGCGATGTCGACCTTCGGCCCGGCGTTGATGCCGACCTTTTCGCCGATGAACAGCATCGGCGCTTCGTCGCGTTCGCCCTCGCCGATCACCACGGTGCCCTCGATCGGAATGCGGTTGAGTTCGCGGCGCATCGCGTCGACCGCGGCCTGATCGGCGGCCTTTTCCTGGCCGTGGCCGCGCAACCGCGCCGCCGACACAGCGGCGCGTTCGGTCACCCGCACGATCTCCAGGGTGAGAATCCGCTCCAGCAACAGCTGCGGCGGAACGGAAATAATCGTCGACATCGGCTCAACTCCTCAAACGTCGGTCCGGCCCATGATCCTGAATGGAGAATGGCCGCGAGAGACTAATTCTTCTCAATTCGGATGACCTGCGGCCGACCGCTGATCACCTTGTCGCGCTGCACCGCGGCGAGCGCGCGGCGCACCGCGTCCTCGGTGGTCGCGTAAGTGATCAGGATCACCGGCACCGGCGATGATGTCTTGTGGCTGCCGCCGTCGCGGTTGCCGTTGGGATGGCGCTGCACGATGGATTCGATCGAGATGCCCTGCTCCGCCAGCCTGGTCGCGATGGTCGCCGCGGTGCCGGTGAGGTCGCGCGCCATCAGCCGGATGTAGTAGCCGCCCTCGTGGCGCTCCATCGGCGCCTTGCGGGTGGTGCCGAGCTTGGCGATCGGCCGGCCGAATGGCAGCGCGCGGATGCCGCGGGCGACGTCGGCGATATCGGCGATCACCGCCGAGGCGGTGGCTTCGGCGCCGGCGCCCGGGCCGACCAGCGTGATCGGGCTCAGCCCGTCGCCATCGATGGTCACCGCATTGGTGACGCCCATCACCTGGGCGATCGACGAACTCCGCGGCACCATGGTCGGATGCACGCGCTGCTCGATGCCGGTCTTGGTGCGCACCGCGACGCCGAGCAGCTTGACCCGGTAGCCGAGTTCGGCGGCGGCGGCGAGGTCTTCCGGGGCGATCGAGGAAATGCCTTCGACATACACCGCGGCCTGCGCGACCTTGGTGCCGAAGGCGAGGCTGGCCAGGATCGACAGTTTCTGCGCGGTGTCGTGGCCGTCGACGTCGAACGACGGATTGGCCTCGGCATAGCCGAGCCGTTGCGCGTCCTTCAGACAGGCGTCGAACGACAGCCCCTCCTGCTCCATGCGGGTCAGGATGTAATTGCAGGTGCCGTTGAGGATGCCGTAGATGCGGTTGATGCCGGTGCCGGCGAGGCCTTCGCGCAGCGTCTTGATCACCGGGATCGCGGCGCCGACCGCGGCCTCATAGTTCAGCGCGCCGCCGTGCTGCTCGGCCAGCGCCGCCAGCCGCAGCCCGTGCTTGGCGATCAAGGCCTTGTTGGCGGTGACCACGGATTTGCCGAGCCCGAGCGCCGCCTCGATCGCCGACAGCGCCGGCTCGTCGGCGCCGCCGATCAATTCCACGAAGCAGTCGATTTCGGGGTCGGTGGCCAGCGCCAGCGGCGATTTCGCCCAGGCCACGCCGCGCAGGTCGATGCCGCGCTTCTTGGCCTTGGAGCGGGCGGTGACCGCCACCACGCGCACCGAGCGGCCGCAGCGCGCCGCCAAGACCTTGTCTTGCCGCGCGATCAGACGGAACAGCTCGGCACCAACGGTGCCGAGCCCCGCGATACCCAGTTTCAGGGGAGCGACCATGACGCGATCAACCTGCCGGAGCACATTTCATTGGGCATGACGGTCCGGAGCCGGCGCGTCCCCGGGGCAAGCCCGAGGCGGTCCGTTTCGGGATCATGCCTATCGCCGGGTGGCGAGTGGAACGACGTTGTGCAACGTTTCAATGCCGGTTTCAAGGAAGCGGCGCACGCCGCGGGCGGCCTGCCGGATCCGCTGCTCGTTTTCCACCATGGCGATGCGCACGAAGCCCTCGCCGTGCTCGCCGAACGCCACGCCCGGCGACACCACGACGCCCGACTTCTCCACCATCAAGGTGGCGAACTGCATCGAGCCGACGTCCTTGAACGCCGGCGGCAGCGGCGCCCAGGCGAACATCGAGGCCTGCGGCGGCGGGATCTCCCAGCCGGCGCGGCCGAAACTCTCCACCAGCGCGTCGCGGCGCTTGCGGTAGGTATCGCGCATCTCCTTGATGCAGTCGTCGGGACCGTTCAACGCCGCGGTGGCGGCGACCTGCACCGGGGTGAAGGCGCCGTAATCCAGATAGGACTTCACCCGCGCCAAGGCTGCGATGATGCGCTCATTGCCGACCGCAAAGCCCATCCGCCAGCCGGCCATCGAAAAGGTCTTCGACATCGAGGTGAATTCGACGGTGACGTCCATCGCGCCCGGCACCTGCAGCACCGAGGGCGGCGGGTTGGCATCGTCGAAATACACTTCGGCGTAAGCGAGGTCCGACAGAATATAAATCTCGTGCTTCTTCGCGAACGCCACCAGGTCCTTGTAGAAATCCAGGCTCGCCACATAGGCAGTCGGGTTCGACGGATAGCAGGCGATCAGCGCAATCGGCTTCGGAATGGAATGAATGATCGCGCGCTCGGCGGCGGCGAAGAAGTCCGGCGTCGGCTCCGAGGGCACCGAGCGGACCACGCCGCCGGCCATCAGGAAGCCGAAGGCGTGGATCGGATAGCTCGGATTCGGCACCAGCACGACGTCGCCGGGCGAGGTGATCGCCTGCGCCACATTGGCGAAGCCTTCTTTGGAGCCGAGCGTCGCCACCACCTGGGTGTCGGGATTGAGCTTCACTCCGAAGCGGCGGTCGTAATAGGCGGCCTGGGCCTTGCGCAGGCCGGTGATGCCGCGCGACGCCGAATAGCGGTCGGTGCGCGGCTTGCCGAGGGTCTCTTTAAGCTTTTCAATGACATGGGCCGGCGCCGGCAGGTCGGGATTGCCCATTCCGAGGTCGATAATGTCCGCACCGGCGTTGCGCGCAGCGGCCTTGGCCCGATTGACCTGTTCGAACACATAGGGCGGCAAACGGCGGATGCGGTAAAATTCTTCCATAGTCGTGACTCCCGAACCTTGGCGGCAGGATCGATAGCGCGTTCTTACCCGAAGGGGAATCCGATTCGCGTGAAGAATCGCGCTGTTTTCACGATTTGGCGCAAGTTGAGCGGCGTGGCTGGCATGCGTCGCGAGCGTGACCAGGCGCAGCCGGACCGGCGCGATCCTAGCACGGCGACCGGCCGACGCCAGCGGTGTCGGCGCTATTTCGCGATCGCCGGCGCGGCATTGGCGGTGACGGAGCCGGCGGTTGCGGCCGCCGCTGCGGCGGCGGTCTGCCGCTCGCGGGCGGCGATCAATTCGCCCTCCAGCTTGGTGCGCTCGCCGGGTTCCAGGGCCTTCTCCTCGCGCCCCGCCGGCAACGCGTTGACCGCGAGATAGCCGTTGGAATCCTTGTCCTTGTCGTCGCTGGCGCCGAGCAGCGGCATGTCGGAGACCGGAATCGAGCAACCGCCGAGGGACAGCCCGGCCCCTAGCCCGACCAGCAGCAGCGCCACGGCGGCGGCGCGGCAGCGCCTGCTGCGGCGCGCATCGATCGGTTCTGAACTTGTCACATCCCCTCGCATGGCGCGGCAATAGCATCGAAGCGGCAAGAGTCCAGACGGAAATTATACGATGCGCGGTGCCGACTGCAACCGCCGCCGTGGCGCGATCCGTCGTCGCAACGGGGCCACCCTTTCAGGCGCCGACGCCAGTCCAGACCCGCAACCATCCAACCTCCAGGCGATTATTTCGAGGTCAACAAAGCGCGACACTGGGTCGCCAATATGGCTCGAACCGAGCTTTTTTGTCGCAGTGCAATACATAGAAATCAGCGACATTAACCGAATTGTGCCATCATCGCTGCAGGCGGTGGCAAACCGTGATGGGATCGTGAGACGGATCTTAGAGTGGCGCGAATGAGTGAGATGATCACCGAAACCAAGGCGGCCCCGAGCTTTGACCCGGAGGCGTTTGCGCTCAATCTGGCGCGCGCCATGGAGAGCAGCGGCAAGGCGCTCGCCAGCTATCTGAAGCCGCGCGACAACGCCGAGCCGCTCGACAAGCCGCCGCCGGAAATCACCGAGGTGGTGAAGACGCTGTCGACGGTCGCCAACTACTGGCTGTCCGACAAGGAACGCGCCGCGCAGATCCAGACCAAGCTCGGCAAGTCCTATCTCGATCTGTGGGGTGCGGCGATGCGGCGGATGGCCAATGAGGACGCCGCCCCCGCCATCGAAGTGCCGCCGCGCGACAAGCGGTTCGCCGCCCCGGAATGGAAGTCCAGCCCATTCTACGATTTCCTGGTGCAGGCCTATCTGCTGACCACGCAATGGGCCTATCAGCTGGTGCGCGACGCCGAAGACATCGACCCGCATACCCGGAAGAAGGCCGAATTCTACATCCAGCAGATCACCAACGCGCTGGCGCCGTCGAATTTCGTGCTGACCAATCCGGAAGTGCTGCGGCAGACGCTGTCGTCAAACGCCGACAATCTGGTGCGCGGCATGACCATGCTGGCGGAGGACATCGCCGCCGGAGGCGGCCAGTTGCGGATCAGGCAGTCCGACCCGGGCAATCTCGAGGTCGGCGTCAACATGGCGACGACGCCCGGCAAGGTGATCTTCCAGAACGAACTGATGCAACTGATCCAGTATCACCCGACCACCGAGAACGTGCTGCGCACGCCGCTCTTGATCGTGCCGCCGTGGATCAACAAATACTACATCCTGGATCTGAAGCCGGAAAAGTCTTTCATCAAATGGTGCGTCGACCAGGGCCTCACGGTGTTCGTGATCTCCTGGGTTAATCCCGACCGGAGCCTCGGCCACAAGACCTTCGACGACTACATGAAACAGGGGCCGCTGACCGCGATGGACGTCATCGAGCAGGTCACTGGCGAGATGAAGGTGCACACCATCGGCTATTGCGTCGGTGGCACCCTGCTCGCGGCGACGCTGGCCTGGCTCGCCGAGAAGCGCCGGGTCCGCGTCACCTCGGCGACGCTGTTGACCGCGCAGGTCGACTTCACCCACGCCGGCGACCTTCTGGTGTTCGTCGACGAGGAGCAGATCGCCGCGCTGGAGCGCGAGATGCAGGCCAACGGCGTGCTGGAAGGCTCGAAGATGGCGATGGCGTTTAATATGCTGCGCTCCAACGACCTGATCTGGTCCTATGTGGTCAGCAACTATCTGAAGGGTCAGCCGCCCTCGGCGTTCGACCTGTTACACTGGAATTCCGACTCGACGCGGATGCCGGCGGCGAACCATTCCTATTATTTGCGCAACTGCTATCTCGACAACCGGCTGTCGGCCGGCACCATGGTGCTCGACAACACCCTGCTCGATCTCTCCAAGATCAAGGTGCCGATCTACAACCTCGCGACCCGCGAGGATCACATCGCGCCGGCGGAATCCGTGCTGTACGGCTCGCAATTCTTCGGCGGGCCGGTGAAATACGTGTTGTCCGGCTCCGGCCACATCGCCGGTGTGGTCAACCCGCCGGCGTCGGGCAAGTACCAGTACTGGACCAACGATAGCAGCAAGGCCTCGACGGTCGCCGAATGGATCAAGGACGCCCAGGAGCACAAGGGCTCGTGGTGGCCGGACTGGCGGCAATGGCTGGCCGGCATCGACCCCGAGGAAGTCCGGGCGCGCAGCGTCGGCAGCGCGGCGCGGCCGCCGCTCGAGGACGCGCCGGGCAGCTACGTCCGTGTGCGGGCCTGACCGAGTCGGTCGAGCGGCATCTCCAGCGGCAGCCGTCATTCCGGGGCGCGAGGGCGAAGCCCGAGCGAACCCGGAATCTTGCCACCGGGTTCAATCACCCAGAGGCGCAACCAGACGCGGAGCGAGATTCCGGGTTCGCTTGCCCTGCGGGCGCGCGCCCCGGAATGACTTCGAATTGACTACATCCTATTGAATACCCACGCACCCATGTCTCTGAAAGGATTCTGCCGATGACGCGCGAACTGTTCTGGCTGACGCTGACGGCGATGCTGACCGGGGTGATGTGGCTGCCCTACATTCTCAACCGGGTGCAGGTGCGCGGGGTATTGGGGGCCACGGCCAATCCATCGCGCAGCGACAAGCCGCAGGCCGCCTGGGCCAGCCGGATGATGTTCGCGCACGAGAACGCCGCGGAAAATCTCGTGGTGTTCGCAACCCTGGTGCTGGTGCTCAACGCCATCGATTACTCCAGCAAATGGACGGTGCTGGCGGCGGCGAGCTATTTCTGGGCGCGGCTGGTGCACGCCATCGTCTACACGCTCGGCATTCCGGTCGCCCGAACGCTGGCGTTCCTGGTCGGATTTGCCGCGCAGGCGGTGCTGGCGCTGGGGATCTTCCAGATCGTCTGAGCATGAAAGCCGCGACGCGGTCTATTGCGGCGGCCTGACCGCGCCCGATCGGCTGGCGTAGCACCGCTTGGATCACGGTGCAGCGCGCCGCGCGGCTAGTAGGATTACGAGGCCGCGGGATCAGGCAATTGTTAGGCACGACGCGTGAGGTCATTGCGTCCTCCACTGGACATTAAACAATCTCGTTCGTGCTGGGGGTATGCATCAGGTCTATATCTGTCTCACCGCCCAGCATGATCTGCGGCTTCTGGCGCTGACGGCGACAATCTGCCTGTTTGTCAGCACGGTCAGTATCGGGCTGTTCAACCATTGCCGCACGGTGCGCGGCCGCGGCCGGCTGTTGTGGCTGGGAATCACCGCGATCGCCGCCGGCTTCGGCATCTGGGCGACGCACTTCATCGGCATGCTGGCGTTCGATCGGTCGGGGCTCGCCACCTATGACGTCGGGGCGACGATTCTTTCGCTGTTGCTGGCGATCCTGATCACCGGCGTCGGGCTCGGCGTCACGCTGCGCGGCCGCACCACCGCGGCGCGGGCGACCGGCGGAGCGATCATCGGGCTTGGCATCGCGGCGATGCATTACACCGGCATTCAATCGCTCGATGCCACTGAGCCGATCGTGTGGTCGCCGGCCGGCGTACTGGCCTCGGTGACGCTCGGCGTGTCGTTCGCCAGTCTGGCGATGGTGGCGATCGGGCCCCGGCAGAACATCCGTCGGGCGCTGGCCGCGGCTTGTCTGCTCGCCGTCGCGGTGCTGGCGCTGCATTTCTCCGCGATGGCCGCCATCCTCGTGCTGCCGCCGGCCGATAGCGGCGCCGCCGCGCTATCCTCCGCCACGATGGCGCTCGGCGTCGCCGGCGTGGCGCTGGCGGTGTTCGCGATCTGCCTGCTGGCGGCGATCAGCGACAGTCACGCTCATACGCTGCTATCCCGGCAAAGAATGCTGCTCGACGTCGCGCTGGAGAACATGCCGCAGGCGCTTTGCATGTTCGACGCCGAGGGCCGCGCCGCGGTGTTCAACCGCCGCTTCGCCAAGATGGCGATGCTGCCGATGAAGTCGCTGCGCGGCATCTCGCTGCTCGAGATCTTCGAACGCCGCAAGGCGATCGGCGACTTCAAGGGCGATCCCAAAGCGGTGTATTCCGAGACTCTGGCGATCATCCGCGCCGGCAAGCCGAGCATCAAGATCGATGAGAACTCGACCAGCGGCAGGGTGGTGCGGATCACCGAACAGCCGCTGTCGGGCGGCGGCTGGGTGGCGACGCTGGAAGACATCACCGAGTGGCGCCAGGCGCAGGACCAGATCGCGCATCTGGCGCACCACGATCCGCTGACCAACCTGCCGAACCGCGCGAAATTCCACGAGGCGTTGCAGCGGGTGCTGACCAGTTCGCGCAGCGGCGACAGATTCGCGGTGCTGTACGTCGATCTCGACCACTTCAAGGAGATCAACGACAGCCTCGGACATGTGATCGGCGACGGCGTGCTGGTGGAGATGGCGCGGCGGCTGGCGCACTGCGTGCGCGACGGCGACACCGTGGCGCGGATCGGCGGCGACGAATTCGCCATCGTGCAGATCGGCCTGCACAAGCAGGACTCCGATGCCGCGGCGCTGGCCAGCCGCATCGTCGAAACCATCGCGGTGCCGTTCGAGATCCAGGGGCGGCTGTTGCGGCTCGGCACCAGCGTCGGCATCACGGTGGCGCCGGGCGGCGGCGGCGACGCCGAACAACTGATCAAGGAGGCCGACATGGCGCTGTACCGCGCCAAGGCCGAGGGCCGCGGCACCTATCGCTTCTTCGAGATCGGCATGGACGCCCACGCCCAGGCCCGCCGCCTGCTCAGCGCCGATCTGCGCCACGCCATCATCCGTGCCGAATTCACCGTCGACTATCAGGCGGTGCACGACGTCGCCGCCGACCGCATCACCTGCTTCGAGGCGCTGCTGCGCTGGAATCACCCGCAGCGCGGCGTCATGCTGCCGGGCCTGTTCCTGCGGCTCGCCGAGGAGAACGGGCTGATCGTGCCGATCGGCGACTGGGTGCTGCGCACCGCCTGCGCCGACGCCGCGCGCTGGCACACCGACGCCCGGATCGCGGTCAATCTGTCGCCGGCGCAATTCAGGCATCCCGACCTGGTGCGGGCGGTGGCGGCGGCGCTGGCGGAGTCCGGCCTGCCCGCGCCGCGGCTCGAACTGGAGATCGCCGAATCGGTGTTCCTGCACGACAGCACCGCGACGCTGGTGACGCTGCGGGCGCTGCAAGCGCTCGGCGTGCGGATCGCGATGGACCATTTCGGCGCCGGCTATTCGCTGCTCGGCTACCTGCGCAATTTTGCGTTCGATCAGATCAAGATCGACCACTCCCTGGTGCAAGAAATCGGCCATCGCGACGACGCCGGCACCTTGGTCCGCGCCATCACCGGCTTCGGCAAGAGCCTCGGCGTCGCCACCTCCGCCACCGGCGTCGAAACCGGCGAGCAGCTCGCGCTGCTGCGCCGCGAGGGCTGCAACGAGGTGCAAGGGCCGCTGTTCGGGCCGCCGCAGACGGCGCGCGAGGTCGAGCAATTCTTCGCCGCGCGAAGGGGCCTCGGCGTGGCCTGAGCCGCCTGCGGGCCGCGCCCGCTACAGGCTGGACAGCCCCGCCAGCAGCAGCGCGACGCCGGCCAGCCCCACGGTGACGTGGGTGCCGAGCACGACGTTGGCCGCCAACGGCGAGCGGCGCGCCAATGCGGCGATGAATCCGGAAAATGCCGACACCGCGAACAGCCCGGCGGCGATCTTGGCGAACGAGCCCGGTGCTGCGAACGACGCGCCGTCCGGGGTGCCGTGCAGCAGCATCACCAAGGTTTCCAGCCCGCCGAAGCCGAGCAACAGATGCAGCGCCACCAGCGCCTGCTTGCGCTCGCCGCGCAGATACAACAGCAGCAGATAGAGGCCGAGCAGCGCGGAGCCGGTCAACAGCACGACGACGGGCGTCGGGGTCATGCGGGATCCTCTCGATGATGGCGGCCGCCAACATTGAAGAATGCCGCGCGCCAAGCGTCAACCGGATTGTCTCGCCGGCGCGGCGCCCTCGCCGATCCGGTGAAGCCGGCCTTACGCTGGTTTCTGCGCCATGACGTGCAGGAAGCTCGCCAGTTCGCCGTCAAAACCCTTGCCTTGGTCGTGCGCCACTGCAACCGACGCCCACGCCCCGGCCTCGGCGTAACGCGCGCGCAGCCAGTGTTCCGACGGATAGTTGTAGTAGCGCGAAAGCCTGTCCCTGCCCTCGCCCTCGCCGGATTTGAAGCTCGCATAGCACCAGCCGCCCGGTTTCAGCGCGCGCCAGATCCGTGCCAGCACCGCCGAAAGCTCATCGCGCGGCACGTGCAGCAGGCAGGCATAGGCCCACACCCCGTCATAAGCCGCGACCGCGTCGAGCTCGTGGAACAGCATGGTTTTCACTTCGCGGCCGAGCCGCTGCGCCGCCTGCGCGGCCATTTCCGGCGAGCCGTCGGTTGGATGTACGTCGAAGCCGGCGGCAATCATCTGCGCCGCCTGGTAGCCGGCGCCGCAGCCGAGTTCGAGGATCGATCCGCCCGGCGGCAAGGCCGCCAGAAACCGCGTCATCTGCTCGGTGCCGCGCGGCTGCCGCTGCGCATAGGCCGGCGCATTGTCGCGATAGAATTTGAGCGTGGCGTCGTCAGAGCTGGTGTTGGTCACGGGTGATCCTGTGAGTTTTGCCGACGCATCCGCGCGCCGCACGGTCGTTAAGTCACCGCCGCATTTCAACGAGTCGTCCCTGCGCACGCAGGGACCCATACGGCGCGGAGTCGCCTTTGAGCAGTGATGATGGGCCTGTTTGCAAATTTGCCGCCAGGGGTGATGGGTCCCTGCGTGCGCACTAAGGCATGCACACATCTCTGAGGCTCCATCCTGCGGCGATGGCGGAGAAGCGTTCGAGGCCGTGCTTGAAGGTGATGGGGCCGGGAGGTTTGGACGATGGATAGCCGTCCC
>NZ_DASWPE010000005.1:0-11014 GCF_036404135.1 Rhodopseudomonas sp.
GGCGATCTCCGCCATCCGGCCGATGGTGTCGCCGATCGCCCGGATCGCTCCGACCGACAATTCGGTGGCGGCCTGAATGCCGATGATCTGCTGGCTGATCTCGCCGGTGGCCTTGGCGGTCTGGCCGGCCAATGCCTTGACCTCCGACGCCACCACCGCAAAGCCGCGGCCGGCATCGCCGGCGCGCGCCGCTTCGATGGTGGCGTTGAGCGCCAGCAGATTGGTCTGGCCGGCGATGGTGTTGATCAGTTCGACGACGTCGCCGATCCGGCTAGCGGCCTTGGCCAGTTCGCCGACCCGGTGGTTGGTGTTCTGCGCCTGCTGCACCGCCTCGCCGGCGATCCGCGCCGACATCTGCACCTGACGGCTGATCTCGGTGATCGACGAACTCATTTCCTCGGTCGCCGAGGCCACCGACTGCACGTTGGTGGTGGCTTCCTCGGAGGCCGAGGCGACCATGGTGGCGAGCTGCTGGGCGTGTTCGGCGGTCGCGGTCAGCGTGCCGGCGGAGCTCTCCAATTCCGCGGAGGCCGACGACACGGTCTCGACGATTTCGCCGACCGCGCCTTCGAACTCGTTGGCGAGCTTGATCATGTCCTGCTTGCGCTGGGCGGCGGCCGACTGATCCTGCCGCGCCTTTTCGGCGGCCTCGGCCTGGGCCTTCTGTTCGGCCTTGATCTTGAATTCCTCCACCGCGCTGGCGACGTCGCCGATCTCGTCCTTGCGGCCGAGGCCCGGCAACACCACGCCGAAATTGCCGTTGGCCAGTTCGGTCATCGCCCGGCTCAGCGCCTGCATCGGCCGCGCGATCGTGGTCGAGGTGAAGATCGAGGTGGCGATCATCAGCAGCGCGTTGGCGAGGCCGATCGCCAGCGCCCAACGCTCGACCGAAACCGCTTCCGCGGCGGCGGCGGCGGTGGCCTGCCCGCTAAGCTCCTTGCCGGAGGCGATCAGGCCATTGGTCAGGGCTTCCATTTCCGCGCCGGTTGGCGTCAGCTTGTCCTTGCGGAGCCGCGCCACCTGATCGTTGAGCGCGCCGATCTTCTTGCCGGCGTCCGGGCCGGCAGCGATGGCGCCGGCTTCAAGGCCATTGATCTCGCTGCGCAGCGCGGCGACGTGCTGCGCGTCGGTGGCGAACTCGCCGATCAGGGCGTTCAGCCGGACGACGCGCTGCTTGTTGTCCTGCAGGTGGATGGAGTCCTCCACCTCGGCGAGGAAGCGGCCGGCTTCCCTGTGCCGCAGCGTAAAGGTGTCGGTCGCGGCCCGGATCGCCTCCGGCGTCGCCGCCAGCATGACATCGCTGAGCGCGACCTCCATGCCGTGCACCGACGCCTTGGTTTCCGCGGCGGCGCGGGCAAAGGACAGCACGCGAACGCTGTTGTCCTGGGCCTGACGCACCATCGCGCTGCCCGTGACCTGACCGTAGATCATGCAGCCGATCAGCAGAATGCCGAGCGCAGACGCGATCCACAGCTTGGTGCCGATCCTGACGTTTTGGATAATCCGTAACATGACTTCCTCACAAAGCACGGTGACGCCCGGTCGGCATGGCCGGGCCCAACAGCGCGGCGCGCATCCCGGGGGGAGGCAATCTGCCGCAGACCTTGCGTGGAGGTAGGACCGCAAATCTCACATCTTCGTAAATGTACGAATTAAGACGGAAATATATTTAGTAGAACTACGTGGCCCGGCCGGTATGGCGGTGGAGGATTTTCTTACAGATCGCTGCAGAAGAGAATGTTTCCCTTCTGCCGAGCGTGAAACGCCCGCCCGCGGGCGGCGGGGCGTGGCCGGCGCCGCGGTCGCCGCGGCCCCGGGGAGCCGGCGATCAGGCGGCGCGGACGGTTTGCAGGAAGCGACTGACCTCGTCCTGCAGCCGGTTGCTGTCGCGCGACAAAGACTGCGCCGCCGACAGCACTTCCGACGACGCCGAGCCGGTTTCGCTGGCGCCGCGCTGCACGTCGCTGATATTCGCCGAGACCTCCCGGGTGCCGCAGGCGGCCTGCTGCACGTTGCGGGAGATTTCCTGGGTGGCCGCACCCTGCTGCTCGACCGCCGAGGCGATGGTCGAGGCGATCTCCGACATCTTGCCGATGGTGTCGCTGATCTCCTTGATCGCGGCGACGGACTCCTCGGTCGCGGCTTGGATCCCGGTGACCTGCTGGCCGATCTCGCCGGTGGCCTTGGCGGTCTGTTCGGCCAGCGCTTTCACTTCCGAGGCGACCACGGCGAAGCCGCGGCCGGCTTCGCCCGCGCGCGCCGCTTCAATGGTCGCGTTCAGCGCCAGCAGGTTGGTCTGTCCGGCGATGGTGTTGATCAGTTCGACGACGTCGCCGATCCTTGCGGCCGCCTTCGACAATTCGCCGACCCGGTCGTTGGTCTTGCGCGCCTGATCCACCGCCTCGTGGGCGATGCGGGCGGAGTCCTGCACCTGGCGGCTGATTTCATGCACCGACGACGACATCTCCTCGGTCGAGGAGGCCACCGATGAGACATTGCTCGAAGCCTCTTCGGACGCCGCGGCGACCTTGGTGGCCAATTGCTGCGAGCGCACCGCGGTTGCGGTCAGCGTCGAGGCCGAGGCCTCCAGTTCGGTCGAGGCCGAGGACACGGTATGGATGATCTCGCCGACCGCGCCTTCGAAATCGTCGGCCAGCTTGTTGGTATCGGCCTTGCGCCGCGCTGCGGCGTGGGCCTCCAGCTCGTGCTGCTCGGACTCCAGCCGCTGGCGGTCCACCGCATTGGTCTTGAACACCTGGACGGCTTCCGCCATCTCGCCGACCTCGTCGCTGCGGCCGATCCCCGGCACCGCGACGTCGAGCTGGCCGCCGGCCAGCGCCTTCATCGCGTCGGAGATCAGATGCAACGGCTTGGTGATCCGCCGGGCCATCAGCACCGAGGCCAATAGCGTGATCAGCACCACCACGGCGGCGGCGATCAGCGAGCGCTCGGTCGCCGCCCAGGTCTGCGCGTCGAGGTCATCGATATAGACGCCGGTGCCGATCACCCAGCCCCAGGGCGCGAAGCCGGTGACGTAAGTCAGCTTGGGAGCCGGCTTGTCGGCGCCGGGCTTGGCCCAATGATAGGCCACAAAGCCGCTGCCGCTGCGGCGCACTGTGTCGCTCATCTCGACGAACAGCTGCTTGCCGTCGGTGTCCCTGGTCTCGGCGACGCTCTGGCCGTTGAGCTTGGGCGAGATCGGATGCATCACCATGACGTTGTCGAGATCGGTGACGAAGAAGTAATCGTTGTTGCCATAGCGCAGCAACGACAGCCGCGCCTGCGCGCGCTTCTGCGCCTCGGCCTCGGCGAGGCCGCCCGCCGCGCCCAGCGCCTGCTCTTCCTTGACGATGCCGAGTGCCAATTCCGCCAGATGCTGCAGTTCGATCTGTTTCTGCTGCCGGACGCCGGAGGACAGTTCGTGGGAATCCAGCCAGGTAATTCCGAGCAGGCCGACGCAACCAAGACCGATCACCGCGTAGATTTTGCGACCGATTGTCAACCTGAACCGATCTGCAAACGACATTGGGGAGTCTCCGTCTGGGGCCGCGGACCATGGCGGGCCGGCTTAGCGACCCACGTCTCACGCAGTGAGGGTGAACCGCAAGCTTTGGCGCCGAGAAGTTTGCACAAGATTAAGTTCCAACCTGGTAAAACTATTAGGTTGCCCGCACCGCCTGCCGCGTCAGCCGGCACCGCGCGGTGTCACCCCCGCGTCGGGCGTCGCGGCGAAGCTGCCGGCGTCGCCGGACCAGCCGAGCTGGATCACGCCCGCGCCGTTCCAAAAGCTGTCGAAATCCGGCACCGGGCCGCCGGTCGCGGCGGCCGGCAGCAGCGCCTCGTAGCAGGCGCGGATGCCGTCGAGCTCGCTATTGCCGTCGCCGAAGTCGCGGCCCTTGCCGAGCCGTTCGGCGAGCGCCGCGACGATGGCGTAGTCGGACCGGCTGTCGAACACCGGCTCGATCACCTTCTTCATCGCCAGCACCGCGCCGCCGACACGCTCGATGTCGTTGCGCTCGCAGGCGGTGGTCGCCGGCAGCACGATGTCGGCGCGGCGGGCGGCCGGCGTCCAGTGCACGTCCTGCACGATCAGGGTCTCCAGCGACCTCCAGGCCTGCCGCATCGGGCTGCGGTCGCGGCGCCGGACCAACGGGGTCCCGCCCGCCCAATAGGCCAGCTTGATCCGGTCGGCGGTGCCGCGGTCGACCTCGAACGGCCGATCGGCCTCGCCGGACGCCGCGGCGACGCCGCCGGTCAGGCTGATCAGGCGGCGCAGCAGCCGCGGGCCGTCATGCAGCCGTCCCGGCCTAGCTACGCCGGCGCCGCCGGCGAAGGTCGCGGCGGGCCCATGGCTATCGGCCACCCGCCGGATTTCCCGGGCGACCAGATCGAGCGCCCGGTCCCAGCTGACACGGACGAAATCGCCGTTGCCGCGGCTGTCGCGTTCGGCTGCGGCGCCGTGGTCGAGAAACGCACGACGCACCATCGGATATTTGATGCGGGCCGGCGAATACACCGCGTCGAGCACGCCGCTCGATGGACCCTGCGACGACGGATCGCTGCCGCAGGGTGCGAGCGACAGCAGGCGGTCGCCTTCGAGCTCGGCGCGGAAGCCGCCGCCCGGCCAGCCGCGCAATACTTCGCCGTCGTCCGCGGCCGCGGCGGCGCGTGCGCCCGCAACCAGCAGCGCCGGACCGAACGGGCCGAGTGCGACCAGCGCCACGCCGCCATTGAGCAGGCGGCACAGCGCGCCGCCGAGATCGTCGTCGCTCCGCGTCATGCCACCCTCAGACCGGAATGAAATAATGCACGCCGGCCTGCATCAGCCGGGCGTCGTGATCGATGATCGCCGTCAACACCATCGCGGCGCCGGCCCAGAAGCCGAGCCGGTCGCGGGCGATGCAGGTGTCGCAGAAATCCGGCACCCAGCGCGCCAGGCGAAGCTGCATATCGCGCGCCGCCGGATGATCGGCGGCGATCAGCCGGGCCATCAAGGTCAGTTCGATCGACAGGTGATCGGCGGGTTCCGCCAGCCCGCCGGCGATCGAGACGTCGTGCACCACCAGCAGCGCCTCCATTTCCGCGGTCGGCACCTGGAACAGCCGGCCGTCGCCGCGGAACGCCGACTCGTAGGGCGCGATGCAGTCCGCACCGCCGATGCCGGAAAACAGCCGGCCAAAGCCGATGCCGAGCCGCGCCGTCAACGCGGCGTCGCCGAGCGCGGGATCGAGCGCCGCCTGCATCCGGGCGATGCCGGCGGAGAACGCCGGGTCGAGCGCGAGCTGATCGAGCCAGGCCGCCAGTTCGCAGCTTCGATACGACACCACGGTATCGTCGCCGGGCGGCGCCGCGAACACGCTGGCCAGCCAGTCGAGGCACAGCACGCGATTGCGCCGGCTGTCCTCGAACTGCCGTGCCAATTGATCCTGCCGGCCGGCGTCGAGGCGCAAGATTCCATTCATCGCAGGCCTCCGGTGTCCTTGGCGTTGATCTGCAGATATTTCTGCAGCAGCCGATATTGTTCGTCATCGAGTCCGACGAACCGCTTCATCGCGTTGAGATTGCCGATCCATTGATTGGCGAGGTAGTTGCCGGGCGGCGGCAAGGCGTGGCACAGCGCGCAATTGGCTTCGTACATTTCCGCGCCGTAGGCCGCAAGCGCCGCCGGATCGGCGACCAGGTTGGCGTTTGCGATCCAGCCGTTCAACCGGCCCTCGCTCCATAGCTGGTCGGTGTCGGGATCGCTGACGCTGCCGACGCGCGTCACCTTGTCGACCGCTTCGGCGCCGAGCGCCGCCGCCGGAATCCGCTTGCCCTGCAGCGCATAGAACGTCCGCTCCGAACCTTCCTGCTGCCAGCCGGCGATCTCGACCTGCAACCAGTCGCCGTCGCGCGCGATCACCCTGACCGGCGTCGCGGCCGTCAGCGTGCCGGCGGCGGCGGCGTCCTCGGCGCTCGGCCTGTCGAGATAGAACGCCGTGGTGGTCAGCGTGGTCAACGTGTCGCCGGGCTTCGGCTGCAACGATTTCGCGGCCTTGAGCAGCCCGTCATACAGCGCGCGGTAGCCGCGCGAGATGTCCGGCAGCTTGTGCGCGATGCCCTTGTGGCAGTCGATGCAGGTGGCGCCGCGCTGCATCGCCTTCGGCATGGTCTGGGCCGCGGCCGGTCGCTGCTTGTGGAAGTCCATCGCCTCGAAGGAATGGCAGTTGCGGCATTCGCGGCTGTCGGTGGCCTGCATCGTGCTCCACACCTGCCGCGCCAGGGTCAGCCGTTCGGCCTCGAATTTCTCCGGACTGTCGATGCTGCCGATCAACTTGTGATAGAGCTCGGCGCTGGCCTCTATCTTGCGCACGAATTTCGGCAGCCACTGCTTCGGCACGTGACAATCCGGGCAGGTTGCCCGCACCCCGGAGGCGTTGGCGTAATGCACCGAGGTCTTGTATTCCTTGTAAACCGTGTCGCGCATCTCATGGCAGGAGACGCAGAACTCCGGGCTATTGGTTGCGTCCATCACGGTGTTGAAGCCGCCCCAGGCGGCCACCCCCGCGATCATGCCGAGCACGCCGACCGCGGCCAACGTCCAGTTGCGGCGGCCCCTGGTGAATTTCTGAAGCACGACGTCTTTCTGCTGCAGGGACCGGCGCCACCGCCGCAGCGCTGACGCGGCCCGCCACGATGTCTGATGCTGCTGGGGGTGAAGTTCGGATCGGCTTCGCGCCGGCGGCGAGCTTTGATCGCAACGATCATCGCGATCAATCTATTTTCGTCGCGATCTATTTCGTCGCACATCTCCGCCGTCGCTATCGATACGCAGCAGCATAGAATGCAGCACCACAGCGGCCCTTTGACACAGGTCAAGCCAGCCACCGCCGGCCGTCACATCGACGTCACCGCGGCTGCGGCGAATCGACCGCGCTCAGCTTGGCAGGCGCGCCTCGCCGTCCTGCGGCGCGACCCGCGGCAGCACGATGCGCACGCGGGTGCCGGCGCCGGGCTCGGAGTTCAGGCTGATGCGGCCGCCGAGCCGGTTGGTGACGATGCTGTAGACGATATGCAGGCCGAGCCCGGTGCCGCCCTGATCGCGCCGCGTGGTGAAGAACGGATCGAAGGCGCGGCGCCGCACCTCGTGGCTCATGCCGCAGCCGTCGTCGGCGAACAGGATCTCGACGTGGTCGGTGCCGGATTCCTGCACCTTGATTTCGACCTTGCCGCCGTCGCCCTCGGGAAAGGCGTGCGAGATCGAGTTGAAGAACAGGTTGGTCAGCACCTGGCCGTAGGGCCCGGGAAAGCTGTTCATGGTGAGGTTCGGCTTGCAGTCCACCGACAGAGCGAGGTTCTGCTTTCGCAGGCCGGGCTTCAGGCTCATCACCACCTGCTCGGTGAGATCGGCCAGATCGAACACCCGCTTGTCGGAATAGTTGCGGTCGGCGGCGACCTGCTTGAACGACTGCACCAGTTCGGCGGCGCGGTTGAGATTGGCGACCAGCTGGGTCGCCGCATCCCGGCTGGTTTCGAGAAATTCGGCGAGGCTGGAGCGGCGCAGATTGCCGCGCGCCACCTCGGCCGCGAACTGCGCGGTCTTGCGCTCCAGCGCAGAGGCCACCGTCAGGCTGATGCCGACCGGGTTGTTGACCTCGTGGGCGACGCCGGCGACCAGCCGGCCCAAGGCGGCGAGCTTTTCGGCTTCGATCAGCGAATTCTGGGTTTCCTTGAGGTTCTTCAGCGCGGCTTCGGCAGCGTCCTTGGCCTGGCGCATTTCCAGCTCGCCGCGCTTGCGCTCGCCGATGTCGAGCGCCACGGTGACGATGCGCTCGACCTCGCCGCGGGCGTCATGCAGCGGCAGCTTGTTGACCAGCCACTGCCGCATCACCCCGAACGAATCGGCATATTCCTCTTCGTAGAAGCCGAGCCCCTCGCCGGTCGCCAGCACCCGCCGGTCGTTCTCGTCGGTCTTTTGCGCGCCGTAGCGCGACATCAGATCGCTAGTGGTGCGGCCGATCGCGTCCTTCGGCTCGATGCCGAAGATCCCCGCCATATAGCGGTTCATCAGCACGTAGCGCAGCCGGGTGTCCTTGACGTTGATCACCGCCGGCACGGTGTCGATCACCTGCTGCAGCAGGCGCCGGCCTTCGGCGACGGCGTGTTCGGCGCGCTTCTGATCGGTGATGTCGCGCACCGCGCCCTCGTAGCGCAGCGCGCGGCCGTCGGCGTCGCGCACCGTGCTGGCGCTGTCCGACAGCCACAGGATGTCGCCGTCGCGGCGTCGCGCCTGATATTCGAATTCGCGCACGAAGCCGTCGCGGTCCATGATCTGCCGATAGTGGCCGCGGGTCGCCGGGTTGACGTAGATGGTGTCGGCGATGTCGCCGATCCGAGCGATCAATTCGGCCGGGCTGTCATAGCCCATCATCCGCGCCAGCGCCGGGTTGGCGTTGAGCAGCGCGCCCTCCGGGGTGGTGACGTAGATGCCGTCGATCGAGCCCTCGAACAGTTTGCGGTAGCTTTCCTCGGCGAGCCGCTGCTCGGCCAGCGCGTGCAGCGCGGCCTCGCGCGCGGCATCGGCATCGACCAGGGTGCGGCGGAACACCTCGGCGGCACGCGCGATGTCGCCGATCTCGTTGCTGACGTCGATCGCGGGAATCGCGGTGTATTTCTCGCCGCCGGCAAGCGCGCGGATCGCCGCGGCGATCGCCGCCAGCGGCCCCACCGTGCGCCGCACCACATAGGCCGCGGCGAGGATGCCGAGCAGCACCCCGGCGGTGCCGAACACGATGCTCTGCCACTTGTCCTCGGCCAGCGTGCGGGCGAAATCGTTCGACAACACCTTGCCGCGGCGCGCGGTGAGATCGCGCAACAGGTCGGTGACCCGGCCGATCTGCCGGCCTTCGGCGCCGAGCACTTCTTTGTCGAGTTCGACGATGTCGCGCTCCACCCGCGCCAGCGACACGATGGCGTCGGAATAATCCAGCGTGGCGCTACGCAGCTCCGGCGAAGCTTCGGTGAGGCTGCGCAGCTTCAGCGCCGCCTGCTCGGCGCCGCCCGGATCGTTGGACAACAGCGATGCCGCGATCCGGCTGCGCTCGCGATACAGATTGGCAGCCACCGCGCGATCCGGCAGCGCGTCGACCGCCGCCTCGAACTGCATGCGCAACGGCGGCACCGAGGCGATCAGTTCGGCGCGGCGCGGGATCAGCGCGGTGATGCGCTCGATGCCCTCGCGATATTTGCCAAGTCGCGCCGATACCCCGTCGATCATCTCCTGCTGATCGGGCGCGAGCTCCAGCCGGGTCTTCTTCAACAGCGCGTTGAGCGCCGAGGTGGCTTCCCAGACCCGGCCGGGCTGGCCGCCGGGATCGGTGACGAAATCGCGCGCCGCGAGCCGCACTTCGCTCATCTTGCGCTCGATCTCCTCGGCGAGATCGTCGACGCTTTGTAGCCTTTGCAACTCGCCGAAGGTGGCGTCGATGTGCCGCAACGCCACCACGCTGGCGATCGAGGTCGCCACGATGATCGCCAGCAGCAGCAGGAAGCTGCCAAAGGTCAGCTGACGGATCGACAGCGAAACCGTATTGGCGCGCTTCAGATACGCTGCGATGACCGATGCCATGGTGCGCTCGACGTGCTCCCTGCCGGCAATATAGGCCGAGTTGCCGGCCGGTGGGAACCGGCTCGACGCCGCCCTCGTCGGGGAACGCGACGCTGCCGCAGCGCGACATCGCACGCGACGGCGCGGCCGGCACCGCAGCGCCGCGGTGGCGGCAGCCGCGCCGCGCCGCTATTCCGCGGCGGCGGCCGGCGGCCGCAGATCGGCGCGCGGGTCGACCCGCGCCACCCGCGACAGCAGATAGTCCACCTCGGCCTTGGCGGTGGCGCTGATCGCCGAGCCCGGCTTGCGCTGCGCCGCCGAGGCGATCACGCCGCGCTTTTGCAGAATGTATTTGCGCACCGCGAGGCCGGCACCGGGCTGCTGCTCGTAGCGGATCAGCGGCAGATGCGCGTCGAACAGATCGTGCGCGGCGTCGCGCCGGCCGGCCTTCGACAGCTTCACCACGTCGATCAGCAATTCCGGAAAGCCGTAGCCGGTCATCGCGCCGTCGGCGCCGCGCTCCATCTCGAAATCCAGAAACAGCGCGCCATTGCCGGTCAGGATCGACAGCGGCCGCAGCGAGCCGTCGGCCTGGAAGCCGCGCAGCGTCGCGATCTTCTCCAGCCCCGGCCAGTCCTCGTGCTTCAGCATCACGCAGGAGATGCTGTCCATGACGATTCTGCGGATCACCGCCGGCGTCATCTGCACGCCGAGCGTCAAGGGATAGTCCTGCAGCACCCAGGGAATGTCGTCGCCGATCGCCTCCGCCGCCTGGCGGAAATAGCCGGTGATCTGATCGTCGGTGCGAAGCGACGGCGGCGGCGCGATCATCACGCCGGCAGCACCGGCATCCATCGCGGCGCGCGCCAGGGAGCGCATCGCGGCGAAGCCCGGCGCCGAGACGCCGACGATCACCTGCAACTTATCCGCGCGCTTGACGAAGCGGCGCGCGATCGCCTCGGCCTCGGCGGCCTCCAGCTTCGGCGCCTCGCCGAGAATGCCGAGCACGGTGACGCCGTCGCAACCGACCTCGGTGTAGAAATCGCTGAGCCGGTCGATCGAGGCGTCGTCGATCCGGCCATCGTCGAAGAACGGGGTCGGCGCAATTGCAAATGTGCCGGCGGCTGCGGGGGTGAGCGTCATGGGATCTCCTGAACCTGCGGGCAAGTGTAACCCGGCCATCGGCCGTTCATAGCGCGAAACCGCGATGTTGTCCCGGGCAAGGGCAAGGCAATTGCATATGACGACGTTCGCTTCGCATCGCATGGCAACTATCGAGTAGAGCCCCTCCACGGGTCGTCCCTGCGCACGCACTAAGGCATGCACACATCTTGGGTGCGACGGATTGACTCGGGTGTTGCTGGGGGGATTCCAGAATCGGGAATTCGTGTGATCTGTCTTGCGACACTTCGATTTTGACGGGGGTGT
>NZ_DASWPE010000006.1:0-69146 GCF_036404135.1 Rhodopseudomonas sp.
GCTGCCGACTGCCAAGGGCCGTCCGGGGCCGGCCACTGCCGGCGGCCGGCGGCCCGCATCGCTTCTGAGCCCCTACTTATGTCTTATATAAGACTTCCTGGCAAATCGCGCCGTGGAGGCCCGGCCGGCGGATTGCTATGGGGTTGATTGCGACGTCCCGGCGGCAGTTTTCGCCGAAAAGAACAGTCTACTCTTTTGGCGTCACGCAGGGGAAGAAACATCTCCTTCGCGGGCCAACTATGGCGAGCCGTTCTCTTGAAGAAATGCAGCGCCAAGGCATTTTAGAAGCACGGGTTTTTCCGCTCCAGGTGCCGCCATGCCGCTCCGAAATTCGCATCTTGCCGCTATCCACCGTGCCGGCGACGACGGCTTCTCCTGGTCGATGCCCCGCCCGGAGACAGCGACGCGCGGCAGCGTCTGGCTCGGCGCGCTGGCATTCTGGATCGTGGTCGCCGGGCTGATCACGGCGCGAATCCTGTTCCTCGATCCCGCCAAGACCACCGTCAGCACTGACAGCCGCACCAGCGTCGAAACCTCGGTGGCGTCGAAGTTCTGAGATCGGCCGCCCGCGCGGACGATCGCGCGCACCGTCTGCCCGCCGCCGCTCACGACGCGACGTTGCGCTGATCCTTCACCCGCACCGCCTTGCCCTGCGACCGCGGCACCTCGCCCGGCGATTTCACCGCGACCTTGCAGGTGACGCCGATCAGCGACTTGATGTGATGCGTCACCTCGGCGGCCTTACGCAGCCGGCCGGCGTCGTCGAGCGCTGCGTCCGGGGCCATCTCGACCTCGACGGTCATGGTGTCGAGCGCCTTTTCGCGCGTCAGTACCAATTGATAGTGCGGCGCAATACCGGAGAAGCCGACCAGCACCGATTCGACCTGCGACGGATACACGTTGACGCCGCGGATGATCAGCATGTCGTCGTCGCGCCCGGTGACGCGCATGATGCGGACGTGGCTGCGGCCGCAGCTGCACGGTTCGTTGCTGAGCCGGGTAATATCGCGGGTGCGGTAGCGGATCATCGGCAGCGCTTCCTTGGTCAGCGTGGTGATGACCAATTCGCCGACCGCGCCGATCGGCAGCGGCTGCAGGGTTTCCGGATCGATGGTTTCGAACAGGAAATGATCCTCCCAGCCGTGCAGGCCGTTCTGCTCGACGTGGCACTCGCACGCCACGCCGGGGCCCATGATCTCGGACAGGCCATAGACGTCCATCGCCCGGATGCCGAGCCGCGCCTCGAGGTCGCGCCGCATCGCGTCGCTCCACGGCTCGGCGCCGAACAGCCCGAGCCGCAGCGGCGCATGCCGCAGATCAGCATTCACCTGCTCGGCGACTTCGGCGATGTTGAGCGCGTAGGACGGCGTCGAACACAGCACGTTGGCGCCGAAATCCTTGAGCAGCGAGACCTGCCGCTCGGTGCCGCCGCCCGACACCGGCACCACGGTGCAGCCCAGCCGTTCGGCGCCGTAATGCGCGCCGAGGCCGCCGGTGAACAGGCCGTAACCATAGGCATTGTGCACGATGTCATCCGGCAGCGCGCCAGCCGTGGCCATCGAGCGCGCCATCAGCTCCGACCAGATGGCGAGATCGTTCCGGGTATAGCCGACCACGGTGGGCTTGCCGGTGGTGCCGGACGAACCGTGAATCCGCAATAGCTGCTGGCGCGGCACCGCAAACATGCCGAACGGATAGTTGTCGCGCAGGTCGGTCTTTTGCGTCAGCGGAAACCGGGCGATGTCGGCGAGCGATGTCAGATCGTCGGGCCTGACGCCGGCGGCATCGAACTTAGCGCGATAATGCGGCACCGCGCGATAGGCCCGCTCCAGCGTCTTCTTCAGCCGCTCGAGCTGCAGTGCGGCGAGCTGCGCCCGCGGCAGGGTCTCGGCGGCGCGATCGAACATGAAGATCGGCATCTCGCGTGCCGCCGTCTGTGCCTGTACCAAGTCGATCTCCCGTCGATCGTTATTTCGCTCGTGTCGGTCGAACTATGACGCCGCCGCCGCAACCGGCGCCGCGGCCAAGGCATAGCCGGCCGCCAGCGCGTCCAGATTGAGATCGAGGAAGGCGCGCGGCGACCCCGCACGCACCACCCGCTCGATCGATTGACGGTTGCAGATCTTGCTGAGCGCGATCAACGCGCCGAGCGCCACGATGTTGGTGACGCGCTCATTGCCGAGTTCCAGCGCGGTGCGGCTGAGCGGCAGATGGTGCCGCGGAGTGCCGCCGTCCGGCAGCTCTGGACACAGCCTGGTGTCGGCGATCACCAGCGCGTCCGGCTTGATCCGCGGCCAGGACGGCTTGATGGCGAGCTTGTCGAGCAGCACCAGGTAGTCGAAGGCGATCGGCAGCGGATAGTCGACCTCGCCGTTGGCGACCACCAGGTCGGCGTTGCAGAAGCCGCCGCGCGAGGTCGGCTCATAGGTCTGCGACTGCGCGACGTGCTTGCCTTCCGCGGCCAGCGCGTCGGCCAGCATCTTGCCGCTGAGGATCAGCCCCTGACCGCCGGTGCCGCCGAAGCGCAGTTCGATCCGCGAATGGGGCATCACTTGGCTCCCTTCGCGGCCGCGGCCGCCGCGGCACGCCGATACGCCGCGCCATATTCCGGACGGTCGTTTTGGGTCAGGATGCCGGTCGGCAGCGAAGTCGAGTGGAACGGGGTGTCGACCGTGTCGCGATAGGCGCTGGGGCGAATCTCGCTCTTCTGGCGCATGATCATTTCCGGCGAGGAGCCGAGATCGTTCTTGCGGCCGAATACCTCGGTACAATCCGACAGCACTTCGACAAAGGCGAAGCCGGGATGTTCGAGCCCGGCCTTGATCAGCTCCTTGAGCTTCGGCACGTGGCGCGTCACCTCGCGGCCGACGAAGCCGGCGCCCGCCGCGGTCGCCAGCGCGCAGGCGTCGAAATTCGGCTCGGTGTTACCGAGCGGCGTCGTCGTGGTCAGCCGCGATTCCGAGGTGGTCGGCGACACCTGGCCGCCGGTCATGCCGTAGATCTCGTTGTTGAGCATCAGGCAGGTGATTTTCAGATTGCGCCGGCAGGCGTGGATCAGATGATTGCCGCCGATCGCCAGGCAATCGCCGTCGCCACTGATCACCACGACATGCAGATCGGGCCGCGCCAGCGCCAGCCCGGTGGCATAGGCCAAGGGCCGGCCGTGGGTGGTGTGGAAGGTGTTGGCGTCGATATAGGCCGACAGCCGCCCGGCGCAGCCGATGCCGCTCACCACGGCGAGCCTGTCGCGGTCGATGTCGAGATCGTGCAGCGCCCACAGCAGCGCGCGCAGCGCGATGCCGTGGCCGCAGCCCGGGCAAAGGAAATGCGGCATCATCTCCTTGCGGAGATAATCACGGACGTCGAAATTCGCAGCGTCGGTGAACATCAGGCCTCCGAGGCGAGCGTGTTGGTGCGCGCGGCGATCTGCGCCGGCGTGATCGGCTCGCCGCTGAACTGATGCAGGCCCTCGACGCGATGGCGGCCGAGCAGCCGCTCGACCTCGAGCCGCAATTGACCAATGTTGAGCTCCGGCACCAGCACGGCGCGGGCGCCCTTGGTGGCTTCGCGTAGCGCGGCTTCCGGGAACGGCCACAGCGTGATGGGGCGGAACAACCCGACATGGACGCCGTCGGCGCGGCAAATCTCAACGGCGCGCTTGGCGGCGCGGGCGCTGATGCCGATCGCGACGATCACCACGTCGGCGTCCTCGCAGCGGATCGCTTCCCACGACTCGATCAGCTCGCGGTGGTGGTCGAGCTTGGAATACAGCCGCGACATCGCGCGCTCGACCGCGTCCGGGTTCTGGGTCGGAAAGCCGTTCTCGCCATGGGTCAGCCCGGTGGTGTGGGTGCGATAGCCGTCGCCGGGGCGCGGCATCGCCGGGATGCCGTCGACGCCGGCCGCATAGGGCTTGTAGTCGGCGCGCGGGCCGCTCGCCCATTTGCGTTCGGCGCGCGGACCGGATGGCGCGGCAAGCGCCACGGTCTCCGAGGACTGCGCTATCACCTGATCGTACAGTACGATCACCGGGATGCGGCAGATCTCGGCGAGGTCGAAGGCCCGGATGGTTTCCTGGTAGATCTCGCGCACCGAGGCCGGCGCCAGCACGATCATCGGATAGTCGCCGTGGCTGCCGAACCTTGTCTGCATGATGTCGGCCTGCGACGGCCGCGTCGGCATGCCGGTGGAAGGGCCGCCGCGCATCACGTTGACGATCACGCAGGGAATTTCCGCGCCGGCGGCGTAGCCGATGTTTTCCTGCTTCAGCGAGAAGCCGGGACCGGAGGTCGCGGTCATCGCCTTGACGCCGCCCATCGAGGCGCCGATCACCGCGGCCATCGCCGAGATCTCGTCTTCCATCTGGATGAACACGCCGCCGGCTTGTGGCAAACTCGTGACCAGCTTTTCGGCGATTTCCGACGACGGCGTGATCGGATAGCCGGCGAAAAACTTGCAGCCGGCGGCGACCGCACCCTGCGCGCAAGCGCTGTTGCCGGACAACAGCGTCGCGGTCGGCTTGCTCAGCGATTTGTCGTGCACGTTCATCGCGCATTCCCTTCTGCCGCGGCATGCGGATCGAGATGCACCCGGATCGCGAAATCCGGGCACAGCCATTCGCACAGCCGGCAGCCGGTGCATTTCTCCGGCGCAGCCAGTTCGGCGACGCGCTCGGCGTTCAATGTCAGGCAACGTTCGGGACACAGCTTGACGCAGATGTCGCAGCTCTTGCACCAGTCGGCGTTGATCTCCAGCCGCGGCGTATAGGGCGCGGCGAGCGGCGCGTGCAGCGCCGGCGCCGCTGCCGCCGGCGTGCGGGCTTCGGCGACCCAGGTGCGGCCGAGCCGAAATGCTTCGAGATTGACCGCGACGGTTTTCTTCGGCACGAATTCGGCGACCGTGGTCTCCCAGTCCTCGACCGGGAAATCCAGCGCGTTCGACAATGCGCCGAGCAGCACGACGTTGGCGGCGCGTTCGTTGCCGAGCTCCTCCGCCATGGTGGTGGCGTCGATCGCATAGCCTTCGGCGACATAGCTCGCCACCTCGCCGGCGGTTTCCCGCGAATAGCGCAGCGCCGCGCCGGGCTTGCGGTTGAGGCAGGCGAACGGCGGCACGATCCGCTTGGTGTCGCAGATGAAGATGCCGGTGTCGGGTTTCAGGAACGGCAGCCAGCGCAGTCCTTCGGCCCATTCCAGCGCTACCAGCACGTCGGCCTCGCCCTTGCTGATGGTCGGCGACCACACCCGCTTGCCGAAGCGGACGTGGCTGAACACCGAGCCGCCGCGCTTGGCCATGCCGTGCACTTCGCTCTGCTTGACTTCGAAGCCGCGCCATTGCGCCAGCGCCGCCAGCACCTTTGAGACCATGATGACGCCCTGGCCACCGACCCCGACGATCAGCACGTTGAACGGCGGCTTGCTGGCGAGCGGCGCGACCGCGAGCGAGACCTCGATGCCGGGTTCACTCATGGCGTCACCGCCGCTGCAATCTTGATACAGTCGACGGTGCAGACTTGGGCGCACAGCGTGCAGCCGATGCACAGCGCAGGGTCAATCTTGACCCGGTGCCGACCCTCGAACCATTGATCGCTCCAGGTCAGCGCCGGGCAGCCGAGATTCATGCAGGACTGACACGCGGTGCATTGCCCGGCGAGGATTTCGAGCGGCGGGCCTTTGATCTTCACCGGATCTAGCACGCAGGGACGGTTGGAAATCAGCACCGCGACGCCGCGATAAGCGATCGCCTCGCGCAGCGCCTGCTGCGTCGCGGCGAGATCGTAGGAATCCACGGTGCGGACCCATTTGACGCCGATGGCGCGAATCAACGCCGCGTAGTCGATCTGCGGCGCCACTTCGCCGCGCAAGGTCTTGCCGGTGCCGGGATGTTCCTGGCCGCCGGTCATCGCGGTGATGTGGTTGTCGAGCAGCATCACCGCGATGTTGGCCTGGTTGTAGACCGCGTCGATCAGCGCCGGCAGGCCGGCGTGCAGGAACGTCGAGTCGCCGATGGTGGCGACGATCGGCTTGGTCTCGCCGGCCTTCGACATGCCGATGGCGTTGCCGATCGAGGAGCCCATCGCCACGCAGGTATCGAGGCCGCGCAGCGGATCGAGGCAGCCCAGCGTGTAGCAGCCGATGTCGCCGGCGACGCGGGCGCCGGCGGCGCGCACCGCCAGGAAGCTCGAGGTGTGCGGACAGCCGGCGCACAGCACCGGCGGCCGCACCACCAGTTCGGGCGTCCAGCCGTTGGAGACCGGCTGCGGCGCCAGCAGGCCGGCCTTGACGAAGCCGGCGCGCACCACTTCCGGCGAGAACTCGCCGGCGCGCGGGAACAGCGACTTGCCCGACACCGCAAAGCCGAGAGCTGCGATTTCCTTCTCGATCACCGGCTCGAGCTCTTCGACCACGAACACCCGGTCGACCGATTCGCAGAAATCCCGCAGCAATTTGTCCGACAACGGCCAGGACGCGCCGAGCTTCAGCACACTGGCGTCGGGCAGCACTTCGCGGACGTAAGGGTAGCAGGTGCCGGCGGTGACGATGCCGAAGCTGGTGTCGGTGATTTCGCAGGAATTCAGCGCCGAATCGGCGAAATACTCCTTCAACCGTTCCTCACGCTCCAGCACCGCGAGATGGCGCGCCCGCGCATGCGCCGGGATCATCACGTTCTTCGAAGGCTTCTCGACAAAGCCGCGCGGCGGCGGCGCGACCCGTTCGCCGACCGCGACGGGACTGCGGGTATGCGACAGCCGGGTGGTGCCGCGCACAATCACCGGGGTATCGAAGCGTTCCGAAATCTCGAACGCCAGCTTGGTGTAGTCGAGCGCCTCCTGGGCGTCGGACGGCTCCAGCACCGGCACCGAGGCCAGCATCGCATAGATCCGGCTGTCCTGCTCGTTCTGCGAACTGTGGATGCCGGGATCGTCGCACACCGTCAGCACCAGGCCGCCGTTGACGCCGATATAGGCTACCGTCATGAACGCGTCGGCGGCGACGTTGAGGCCGACATGCTTCATCGAGGCCAGCGCGCGCTGCCCGGTGAACGACGCGCCGATCGCGACGTCGAGCGCAACCTTTTCGTTGGTCGACCATTGCGCGTGAACGTCGTCGCGCGGATAGCTCGCGAGATTTTCCAGGATTTCGGTGCTGGGCGTGCCGGGATAGCCGGCGGCGACCTTGACGCCAGCTTCCCAGGCGCCGCGGGCGATCGCTTCGTTGCCGGTGAGCGGGCGGTACTCGCTAGCCTCGCGCTGCAATGGCTCGGTCGATCGCCGTGGTGTATGCATTGCGTAGCCTCCTTCAGCGTACGCCGCCGCGGCGATCAGCCCAAGGTACACACCATTCCAAATCTACCTCTGAACGTAATTGAGCTATGTCAACGGCAGCTCATGCCTTAGTCATACGCTGATCAATGTTGTTGCAGGCGGCGTCAGGCGCGGCGCTTGCTACTCGTTCTGAGCCGCGATCGGGCCGCCGCCGCGCCCGCCCTGATGCGAGTTCTTCGCGAGATTTGGCGTGCGCCGCAAAATCCGTTACGGCTATCGCCATGGCCGCTCATCCGTTGTCGCGCATCGTCAACCGTTTCAAGCGTGAACCGTCACGCACCGGATCACTGATCATCACCTTCTATGGCGATGCGATCCTGCCGCGCGGCGGATCGCTGTGGCTCGGCACGCTGTTGCAGTTTCTCGAACTGCTCGACACCGACGGTGGCGTGGTGCGCACCGCGGTATCGCGGCTCGCCGCCGACGGCTGGCTGGCGCGCGACAAGATCGGCCGCAAGAGCTTTTACAAGCTCGCGGCCGATGGGCGGGACCGCTTCGAACTGGCGGTCCGCCACGTCTATAATCCGCAACCGTCGACCGCGGCGGGGCGGTTCGAAGTGCTGCTGATCGGCAATGGCGCCGACCGCGAAGCGTCGCGCGCGGTCCTGAGCGAGGCCGGCTTCGGCAATCCGATGCCCGGGGTATGGGTGGCGCCGTCAGGCGTCGCGGTGCCGGCGCTGGCGGAAGGCACGATCCGGCTCGCGGCGAGCGCCGACGACGCCATGGGCTGGCGGCTGATCGGCGCAAGCTGGCCCCTGGAGGCCATCGCCGCCTCGTACCGCGATTTCCTCAAGACCTTTGCGCCGCTGCAAGATTGGGTCGAGGGCGCCGAAGCGCTCGAGCCGGCGGACGCCATGCTGGCGCGCATCCTGCTGATCCATCACTACCGCCGCGTCATCCTGCGCGATCCGTTGCTGCCGGACGCGCTGCTGCCGGCGGATTGGCCGGCACCGCCGGCCCGCGCGTTTTGCGGAGCAATCTATCGCGCGCTGCTGCCGGCCTCCGAGCAATGGCTTGATAATCATGGCGAAAGCGCCTCCGGCCCGCTGCCGCCGCCGGGCCGCGAACTGGCGCTGCGGTTTCGCTAGCGGCCGGAAATATGTTACAAGAATGACTTGCAATAGCCGTTTTATGTTATATGTTGCAGATAACAAGACCCTAGGGAGCCGAGCGCCATGTATACCCAGGCCCTCAATGCGCCGCAGAGCGACGAGCGGAACCTGGAAGACGCCGGGCAATCGGCGCGGTTCGAAGCGCGCATCGCCGAGGAGCAGCGCATCGAGCCCAACGATTGGATGCCTGAGGCCTATCGCAAGACGCTGACCAGGCAGATCTCGCAGCACGCGCATTCCGAAATCGTCGGCATGCTGCCGGAAGGCAATTGGATCACCCGGGCGCCGACGCTGCGCCGCAAGGCGGCATTGCTTGCCAAGGTGCAGGACGAATGCGGCCACGGCCTTTATCTCTATGCCGCCGCCGAAACCCTCGGCTCGTCGCGCGAAGAGCTGGTCGACCAGCTGTTGAGCGGCAAGGCGAAATACTCCTCGATCTTCAACTACCCGACGCTGAGCTGGGCCGACATCGGCGCAATCGGCTGGCTGGTCGATGGCGCGGCGATCATGAACCAGATCCCGCTGAGCCGCTGCTCTTACGGCCCCTATGCGCGGGCGATGATCCGGGTCTGCAAGGAGGAATCCTTTCACCAGCGCCAGGGCTACGAGACCATGCTGACGCTGTCGCGCGGCACCCAGGAGCAAAAGACGATGGCGCAGGACGCGCTGAACCGCTGGTGGTGGCCGTGCCTGATGATGTTCGGTCCGCCGGACCAGGCGAGCCAGCACGGCGATCAATCCACCCGCTGGAAGATCAAGCGCTTCAGCAACGACGAGCTGCGACAGAAATTCGTCGATGCCACGGTGCCGCAGGCGCATTATCTCGGGCTGACGATCGCCGACGCTGAGCTGCGCTTCAACGAAGCGACGCAGCATTGGGACTATGGCGCGATCGACTGGCAGGAATTTTCCGACGTGCTGGCCGGCTTTGGGCCGTGCAACCGCGATCGCCTGGTGGCGCGCCGCAAGGCCCATGACGACGGCGCCTGGGTGCGCGAAGCGGCAGCCGCCTATGCCGACAAACAGCGCACGCGGCGCAAGACGGCCAACGCAGCTGCGGCGTGAGCGCTGGGCGATGACGAGCGCACAGCTCATGGACAACGCCCCTTACGGTCGCGGCCGCAGTTCAATCCCTCCCCCTTGCGGGGGAGGGTCGGCCGAGCGCCGGCGATGCGCAGCATCGTCGGCAGCGGAGGCCGGGGTGGGGGTGCGGCGAGCCGCTCGACCGTGGCTTCCCCCACCCCCGACCCCTCCCCGCAAGGGGGAGGGGAGCGCGCTGCCGATGCGGCGGCACAGAGTTCATAACTGATCGAGACCACGCGATATAGGCCACGATAGATCCGCAAAGCAGGAGCCCATCATGAGCGAGCCGAACAGTCAGCTCTGGGAAGTGTTCATCCGCAGCCGCAACGGGCTCGCGCATAAGCACGCCGGCTCATTGCACGCTGCCGACGCCACGCTGGCGCTGCAGGCGGCGCGCGACGTCTACACCCGGCGCGGCGAAGGCCTGTCGATCTGGGTGGTGCCGTCCACCGCCATCACCGCCTCCGACCCGGCCGAGGTCGGCATGCTGTTCGAACCGGCGCAGTCCAAGATCTATCGCCATCCGACGTTCTACGAGGTGCCGGAGGAAGTCGGGCATATGTAAGCGCCTCCGCGTCATTGCGAGCCACCGGCGGGCGCGAAGCGCTAGCCGATGAGCGAAGCAATCCAGCGGCATCACATGCGGCCCTGGATTGCTTCGTCGCTTCGCTCACAGCAATGACGCAGCTATCGCATCGCGATTGTCGCCCACGCAGAAGGACGTTGAACGATATGGCCACCGCATCGATCGCAATCGCCGAAACCCCGCTGGTCAACTACGCGCTGCGCCGCGGCGACGACGCGCTGATCCTCGGCCATCGGCTGTCCGAGTGGTGCGGTCACGCGCCGATGCTGGAAGAGGACATGGCGCTGGCCAATATCGGCCTCGACCTGATCGGCCAGGCGCGCGAACTCTACAGCTACGCCGCGCAGGCCGAGGGCGCGGCCAACACCGAGGACAGCCTCGCCTATCTGCGCGACGTCCGGCAATATCGCAACCTGCTGCTGGTCGAGCAGCCGAACGGCGACTTCGCCCGCACCATGCTGCGGCAATTGTTCTATTCGGCGTTTGCCGATCCGTATTGGCGGGCGATGATGGGCTCCACCGATCCGACGCTGGCGGCGATCGCCGCGAAGTCGGAAAAGGAAAGCGCCTATCACCTGCGCCACGCGTCCGAATGGGTGATCAGGCTCGGCGACGGCACCGACGAAAGTCATCGCCGCACCCAGGTGGCGGTCGACGAACTGTGGGCCTTCACCGGCGAGTTGTTTCATACCGACGAGAGCGACGCTGCGCTGATCAAAGACGGCATCGCGATCGACCCGGAGCGCCTGCGCGCCGGCTGGTCCGACACCATCGCGAGCGTGCTTGAGCGGGCGACGTTGCGCCGCCCGAGTTCCGAGTGGATGCAGAAGGGCGGCCGCGCCGGCCAGCACAGCGAACACCTCGGCCATCTGCTTTGCGAATTGCAGTGGCTGCAGCGCAGCTTTCCGGGGGCGACATGGTAACGCTTGCCCGCGACATCGGCGATCTGCGGCGGCGCGCCTGGACTGCCGCTGCCACGGTGGTCGATCCGGAAATTCCGGTTTTGACCATCGAAGACCTCGGAGTATTGCGCGACGTTACGGTGACCGATGGTCATGTCGAAGTGGCGATCACGCCGACCTATTCCGGCTGCCCGGCGATGAGCATGATCGCGCTCGAGATCGAACTGGCGCTGGCACGCGAAGGCATCCGCGATCCGAAGATCACCACCGTGCTGTCGCCGGCCTGGACCACCGACTGGATGAGCGACGACGGCCGCCGCAAGCTGCGCGACTACGGCATCGCGCCGCCGGTTGCGGGCGGCGGCCGCCGCGCGCTGTTCGGCGAGCAACAGGTCGCCTGCCCGCAATGCGGCTCGACCGCCACCGAGCTGCTGTCGGAATTCGGCTCGACCTCCTGCAAGGCGCTGTGGCGCTGCCGCAATTGCCGCGAGCCGTTCGATTACTTCAAATGCCATTGATGACTTGCGACATGACGTCCGAAGCTGCTCAGGAGCTCGCTATATTATCCGCCGTCATTCCGGGGCGCGAGCAGTTCGCTGCGAGCGAACCCGGAATCTTGCCGCGGGTTGATGGGCCGGGGCACGTCGCGAGATTCCGGGTTCGCTCGGCCTTTCGGCCTCGTGCCCGGAATGACTCTGTCTTTCATGTCTATCGGACGGTGAGTTGAGCGAATGATGATGTCCCACACCCCGAAATTCCATCGCCTGGCGATTGCCGACTTGCGTCGCGAAACGCAAGACGCGGTGTCGATGAGCTTTACGATCCCCGATGAGCTCGCCGCCGACTACGCCTTCGCGCCGGGACAATACCTCACGCTGCGCACCACGCTCGACGGCGAAGAACTGCGGCGCTCCTATTCGATCTGCTCCGGCCCCGACGATCGCGAGCTGCGCATCGCGGTGAAGAAGGTCAATGGCGGCGTGTTCTCTGGCTTTGCGTTGGAGCAGCTGAAATCCGGCGACGAGATCGAGGTGATGACGCCGACCGGCCGGTTCGGCGTGGCGCACGTACCGGATCAGGCGCGGATCCATGTCGGCTTCGCCGCCGGCTCCGGCATCACGCCCTTGATCTCGATCATCCGCGGCATCCTGGCGCGCGAGCCGAACAGCCGGTTCTTCCTGTTCTACGGCAATCGCACGACCTCGAACATTCTATTTCGCCAAGCGCTGCAGGATCTGAAGGACCGCTTCATGGCGCGCTTTGCGGTGTTTCATGTCTTGTCACAAGAGGAGCAGGAGCTGCCGATCCTGCACGGCCGGCTCGACCGCGAGCGGGTGACGCTGCTGCTGCGCGCGATGCTGCCGGCGCAGGCGATCGATCACGTCTTCATCTGCGGCCCCAGCGCGATGAGCGAGGAAATCGCTTCGACCTGCGCCGGGCTCGGCGTGCCGGAGGATCGCGTGCACGTCGAACGCTTCGTCGCGGGTTCCGGCGGCAAGCCGCGGCCCGCCCCGGTGGTCGCGCCGGAAGCGCCGCCCAAGGCGATCGCGTCGCTGATCATCGACGGCAAGCGCAAGGACGTGCCCGTTGCCGAAAGGGAAGCCATCCTCGACGCAGCATTGCGCGCCGGCCTCGACCTGACCTATGCCTGCAAGGGGGGGATGTGCTCGACCTGCCGCGCCAAGGTGGTCGAAGGCAAGACACACATGGACGTCAACTACGCGCTGGAGCCGTGGGAGCTGAAAGCCGGATTCGTGCTGACCTGCCAGGCCCATGCCGTGTCGGACCGCGTGGTGATCGATTACGACGCGGTGTGACGCCCGCGTATGAGGCGCCTGCGGGTGAGCGGCTGCCGAGTGAAAGCGACGCTCGACCAACAACCCCATCGTCATTCCGGGGCGCGAGGGCGATAGCCCGGGCGAACCCGGAATCTTGCCGCTGGGGACGACTTGGACGTGTCGCGAGATTCCGGGTTCGCTCGCAGCTTTGCTGCGCGCGCCCCGGAATGACGGTTCAATATTGGTCGCTACATCATTCCACTTGAACAGCGCAGCCCATCGAACAGCTCAACCCACCCCGGTCCTATTGCAAAATATCGTTGATCTGCAGCGACGGCTGGCTGTTGGAGAAGTGCGGGATGTCGGCGAAGATCTCGCGGCCATGCGCCTTGCCGGCGGCCTTGAAGGCGTCGAGCGATTCGAAGGTCAACAGCGCCATCATCTGGTAGTCCGGCGCGATGCCGTCGGGTTTGCCGATGCCGCGCAGCACCTGGACATTGCTCATGCCGAGCGGCGACCAATGCTGTTTCAAGAGCGGAATATGCTTGTGCAGATAATAATCGAGATCGAATGTCGATTCGGTTCCGGCCGGATACATCACCGTGACGAGAATCATCGCTTCCTCCGCTGTTATTGTTGGTTATCGACGGTAGCTTAGCCGCAATCGCCCCGCCACATCAATCAGCGTGCACCGAGTTCGTGGTCCTAAGCTCGTCGGTCGCGGCCGGCGATCCAGCGGCCGCCGAGGTCGCTTTCAAGCGTCATGCGAAACCCCTGCTGCTGAACCGGGATCGCGGGTATGAGCGGTCATCGACGGCGCGCGTGCCAGAAGATCGCGCGAGCCGTCGGCGATCAGTCGTGTCACCAGTTCGGCATAGTCGGCGCGGCTGACCGAGCCCTGCTCGCTGAACCAGAGATAGTGCCAGTTCACCATGCCGAACAGCGACATCGTCACCAGCTTCAGCAGGGGAGTGTGGTTGAGCTGCGGCGCCACCGCCGCGACCGCGTCGGAAAACATCCGCACCAACTCGCGTTCGATGTCCTTCAGCGCGGCTTGCCGTTCGCCGGACAGAAACCGTAGGCTGGAGATCTGCACGTTGTGCTGGGCGTCGGCGTCGCGATAGGCTTCGAGCAGCGCCGCGACCAGTTCGCGCAATTGCACGTCGGGCGCAAACTCCGGGCGCTGCGCCGCCTGCACCACCGCCCGCAGCGCCTCGAGATGCGTTCGGATCACGTCGAACAACAGTTCGTCCTTGTCCGCGTAGTAATGATAGAGGTTGGCCTTCGATACCCCGCAGGCCGCGGCGATGCTGTTCATCGAGGCGCGGTCGTAGCCGTATTCGGAGAACAATTCCGCGGAGCGCTCCAGAATAGCGCGGCGCTTGTCGTCGTAATTGCTGGCGCGGGGACGTGCCATGGCGCCCCTAGGTCAGCGGCCGGCGATCGACGATGCGCTTGGCCTTGCCGGCCGAGCGTTCGATGCTGTCAGGATCGCGGATGATCACCCGCGTGGTGATGCCGATGCTGTGCTTGATCGCCTGTTCCAGCCGGCCCGCCGCGGCGGCGCGCAGCTCGGTTGCCGCCGCATCCGGCCGCGCCTCGACGTGCACTTCGAGTTCGTCCATCCGGCCGGTCCGGGTCAGCACCAGTTGATAGTGCATCGACAGCGCGGAGATGGTCAGAAGCTTCTCCTCGATCTGGCTCGGAAACAGATTGACGCCACGCAGGATGATCATGTCGTCGGTCCGCCCGGTGACCTTCTCCATGCGCCGCATGCTGCGCGCGGTTCCCGGCAGCAGCCGCGTCAGGTCGCGGGTGCGATAGCGCACCACCGGCATCGCCTCTTTGGTCAGCGAGGTGAACACCAGCTCGCCCTGCTCGCCGTCCGGCAGCACGCGGCCGGTGTCGGGATCGATCACCTCCGGATAGAAATGATCCTCCCAGACGTGCAAGCCGTCCTTGGTCTCGACGCATTCCGAGGCGACGCCGGGGCCGATTACTTCGGACAGCCCGTAGATGTCGACGGCGTGCAGATCGAACGCCTGCTCGATTTCCTCGCGCATCGCGTTGGTCCAGGGTTCGGCGCCGAAGATGCCGACTTTCAGCGATGACTTTCGCGGGTCGATGCCCTGGCGGCGGAATTCGTCGAGGATCGCCAGCATGTAGGACGGCGTCACCATGATGATGTCGGGCTTGAAGTCGGTGATCAGCTGCACTTGCCGCTCGGTCATGCCGCCGGACACCGGGATCACCATGCAGCCGAGCTTCTCCGCGCCGTAATGCGCGCCAAGCCCGCCGGTGAACAGGCCGTAGCCATAGGCGTTGTGCAGCTTCATGCCGGGGCGACCGCCGGCGGCGCGGATCGAGCGCGCCACCACGTCGGCCCAGATCTCGATGTCGCCCTTGGTGTAGCCGACCACGGTCGGCTTGCCGGTGGTGCCGGACGAGGCATGCACCCGCGTCACCTCGTGCTCCGGCACCGCGAACATCCCGTAGGGGTAGTTGTCACGCAGGTCGGCCTTGGTGGTGAACGGAAATTTCGCCAGATCGTCGAGCGAGGTCAGGTGGTCGGGGTGTACACCGGCAGCAGCGAATTTCCTGCGATAATGCGGCACGCGGTCGTAAGCGTGGCGCAGCGACCAGCGCAGCTGCGACAATTGCCAGGTGCGTAGCTCGTCGACCGAGGCGCGCTCGTAACGATCGAGCGTCGCGGGTGCCGGGGCGAGCTGACCGAGTTTGCGCAGAGGAATTCCCACCATGACGGCCTATCGCTCTTGAGGTGTGGCGGTGTCCGGCGTCAACAGATCGCCGGCGACGGTACGCGAGTGGCCGCGAAACTCCGCGACCACATTGTCGCCGGCGCGCACGGTGACATCATAGATGCCGCCGCGGCCGGCCCTGGAACGCTCGACGGCGTGCGCGGTGAGCGTGGCGCCGGCATGCACCGGCAGCACAAAGGTCACCGCGCAGTGCTGCGCCACGGTGCGCTGGCCGTGACTGTTGCAGGCATAGGCGAAGGCGGAATCCGCCAACGTGAAGATGAAACCGCCGTGGCAGATGCCGTGGCCGTTGGCCATCTCCTCGCGCACCGTCATGGTCAGCACCGCCTCGCCGGGGCCGACCCGCACGAGCGCAATGCCGAGCGTCTTGGTGGCGCGGTCCTCGCACTGCATGACGTCGGCGCAGGCCTGCGCCAGCACCTGCGGGTCGAGCCGATCGATGGGGTTGCGTGCGTGCATCATTGTCTCCCGATGAAGCGCGGCGGCGGTTTGGCGAAGAACGCCACGACGGCTTCGGCGTCGTCCGGCGCGCGGCAGGCTAGAGATCCGGTTCTGATCGAATCAGAACCGAAGCTCTAGATTGTTATTCTGACGCGTTTTCTTCACGCGAACCGGGACCCACTTCGCTCGAAACGCCATAGGACCTGCAATTTGCATTCGAGGTCGAACTGCTGATCGAGGCTGTTGCTGTCGGACGCGTCGCGTGCCTGCTTGATCAGCGCCAATCCTGCGGTCGGCTGGGCGGCGAAATGCCCCGCCGCGTGTAGCTCGGCATTGAAGGCGTTGAGACGGTCGGAGCGTTGGAGCGTGACGACGCGATGTCCGTCACGGATCTCCGTCAGAACCAGAGCTATTTCCACCCTTGAACTCCGCATCGGCTTGTTAGTTGCTCACCGTTGCAGCAGCACGTTACTATTGACCAACCGTCCGGTCAATTATATTGCTAGCCGAAAGCATGACGTGCGATCGGCGCCGGCAACGCCGTATAAGATGCGTCAGTTTGCGCCGGCCAAGCTCGTTCGAAGAAGCGGGCAGCCACTCAGGGAGGAATTTCGAATGACGCGACCGTCGCGTTTGCCGCCTTCGCATGTCACCCGCCGACACATCACCCGCCTGCTCGCGGCCGTCGCGGTCGCCGGTCTTGCCATCATCCCTTCGGCCTTCGCGCAAGCGACTATCAAACTCGGCTCGGTGCTGTCGATCACCGGGCCGGCGTCGTTTCTCGGCGATCCCGAGGACAAGACGCTGAAGCTCTATGTCGACAAGATCAACGCCGCCGGCGGCGTCGGTGGCAACAAGATCGAGTTGGTGGTCTATGACGACGGCGGCGATGCCAGCAAGGCCCGCACCTTCGCCACGAGGCTGATCGAGGACGACAAGGTGGTGGCGATGGTCGGCGGCTCGACCACCGGCACCACGATGGCAATGATCCCGGTGTTCGAGGAAGCGCAGATCCCGTTCATTTCGCTGGCCGGCGCGATCGAAATCATCGAGCCGGTGCGCAAATACGTGTTCAAGACGCCGCACACCGACAAGATGGCCTGTGAGAAGATCTTCGAGAACATCAAGCAGCGCGGCTTCACCAAGGTGGCGCTGATCTCCGGCACCGATGGCTTCGGCTCCTCGATGCGCGCGCAATGCGTCAAGGTGGCGCCGACTTACGGCGTGCAGATCGTCACCGAGGAAACCTACGGCCCGCGCGACAGCGACATCACCGCGCAGCTCACCAAGATCAAGGGCACCGCCGGCGTCCAGGCGGTGGTCAATCCGGGCTTCGGCCAGGGCCCGGCGATCGTCACCCGCAACTACGCCCAGCTCGGCATGCAGACCGTGCCGCTGTACCAGAGCCACGGCGTCGCCTCAAAGAGCTTCATCGCACTCGCCGGCCCGGCGGCGGAAGGCGTGCGGCTGCCGGCCGCGGCGCTGTTGGTCGGCGACAAGCTGCCGGACAGCGATCCGCAGAAGCCGGTCGTGGTCGACTACAAGAATACCTATGAGGACGTCACCAAGCAGCCGGTCTCGACCTTCGGCGGCCACGGCTATGACGGGCTGTTCATTCTGGTCGAGGCGATCAAGCGGGCGAACTCCACCGACCCGAAAAAGATCCGCGACGAGATCGAGAAGACCACCGGCTTCGTCGGCACCGGCGGCATCGTCACCATGTCGCCGACCGATCACCTCGGCCTCGACCTGTCGGCGTTCCGCATGCTGGAGGTCAAAGGCGGCGACTGGACCTTGCTGCCGTCGAGCAGCTGAGCGGTTGCGCGCACACAAAGCCGTCATTCCGGGGCGCGAGCCCCAAGCGCGAGCGAACCCGGAATCTGCTGCTTGCTGAATTTCGAGATTCCGGGTTCGCCCAAGCTGTCGCTCTCAAGCCCCGGAATGACATCGTTGCTAACAGCACGGCCGTATCGAATCCTCACCCCCGACCATCGCGGTCGCAACCTCCGAACCTGATGTCCGAATTCCTGCAATTCCTGGTCTCCGGACTGACGGTCGGCGCGGTCTATGCGCTGGTCGCGCTCGGCTTCACGCTGATCTACAACGCCTCCGACGTGGTGAATTTCGCGCAGGGCGAATTCGTCATGCTGGGGGGCATGGTGACGGTGTTCGCCGCGGCCGCCGGCGTGCCGCTGCCGTTGGCCGGACTGATCGCGATCGGCGTCGCGATCGCGGTCGGGCTATTGTTGTATTGGTGCGCGATCGCGCCGGCGCGCGGCGCCTCGGCGGTGTCGCTGATTATCATCACCATCGGCGCCTCGATCCTGCTGCGCGGCGCGGCGCAGATCGTGTTCGACAAGCAGTTCCACAAATTGCCAGCCTTCTCCGGCGACGCGCCGGTCGAGCTGTTCGGCGCCGCGGTGCAAAAGCAGAGTTTCTGGGTGCTCGGCGGCGCCGCGGTAATCGTGCTCTTGCTGTATCTGTTCATGGAGCGCACGCTGCTCGGCAAGGCGGTGGTGGCGACCGCGGCCAATCGGCTCGCCGCAAAGCTCGTCGGTATCAACACCTCGACCGTGATGGCGCTGGCGTTCGGCGGCTCGGCGGCGATCGGCGCCGTCGCCGGCATTCTGATCACGCCGATCACCCTGACCAGCTATGACGTCGGCACGCTGTTGGCGCTGAAAGGCTTTGCCGCGGCGATGCTCGGCGGCATGGGCAATCCGCTCGGCGCGGTCGCCGGCGGATTGCTGCTTGGCCTCCTCGAAGCCTTCGGCGCCGGCTACATCTCCTCGACCTACAAGGACGCCTTTGCCTTCCTGGTCATCCTCGGCGTGTTGTTCGTCGCACCGCAAGGCTTGTTCGGCCGCCGCGGCGTCGACCGGGTCTGAGTGATGCCGGCACGGCTCAACCACCGCTACGTCGTCCTGATTGTGCTCGCCGCAATCATCGCGCTGCTGCCGCTAGTGTTTCCCTCGAGCTATTATCTGCGGGTCGCCGCCTTGGTCTGGGTCTCGGCGTTTGCTGCGATCGGGCTCAACATCCTGATGGGCAAGGCCGGCCAGGTCAGCCTCGGCCATGCCGGGTTCTTCGGCATCGGCGCTTATGCGGTGGCGATTCTGCCGGCGCGCTTCGGCCTGCCGTCGCTGGCCGCGCTTGTGATCGGCGCCGCGCTCTCGGCGCTATTGGCCTATCTGGTCGGCCGGCCGATCCTGCGGCTGAAGGGGCATTATCTCGCCATCGCCACGCTCGGCCTCGGCGTGCTGGTGGCGATGGTGATCAGCACCGAAAGCCGGTGGACCGGCGGGCCGGACGGCATGGCGGTGGCGAAATTGTCGCTGTTCGGCTGCCGCGCCGCGGGCTCGGCCACCTGGTACTGGATCACGGGCGCGCTGTTGCTGATCGGGGCCTGGATCGCACTCAATCTCGACGACACCCCGACCGGCCGCGCCTTTCGCGCGCTGCACGACAGCGAGATCGCCGCCCGCGTCACCGGCATCGACGTCAATCGCTTCAAGCTACAGGCCTTCGTGATCGCCGCGGTGTATGGCTCGATCGCGGGTTCGGCGCTGGCGATGATGAACGGCTTCATCAATCCGGATCAGGCCGGCTTCCTGCATTCGATCGAACTGGTCACCATGGTGGTGCTGGGTGGCCTCGGCTCGGTGATCGGCTCGATCGTCGGCGCCGCGGTGCTGATCGTGCTGCCGCAACTGCTCACCGTGTTCCAAGAGTATGAGAACCTGATGCTGGGGCTGATCATCATTCTGTCGATGATCTTCATGCGCGACGGCATGGTGCCGACGGCATGGATGCTTTTGACGCGGGCGCGGCGATGACAATCCTCAAGGTCAGCGACATCGGCATCTCGTTCGGCGGCGTCAAGGCGATCGACGGCGTCGGCTTTGCGGTGACGCCCGGCCAGATCTTCTCCATCATCGGCCCCAACGGCGCCGGCAAGACCACGCTGTTCAACGTCATCTCCGGAATGTACCGGCCAAGCCACGGCCGCGTCGAACTGAGCGGCCGCGATGTCACCAACCTCACGCCGGACGCGCTGGCGGCGCGCGGGCTGTCGCGCACCTTCCAGAACCTGCAGATCTTCCAGCGCATGACCGCGGCCGAAAACGTCATGGTCGGCCGCCATCTGCAGGAACGCTGCAACCTGTTCGCCGACCTGTTGCGGCTGCCCTCCGTGACGCGGCAGAACCGGGCGACGCGCAACGCTGCGCTCGGTTATCTCGAGCAGGTCGGATTGCGTGATAGCGCCGACGCGCTGGCCGGCGCGTTGTCCTACGGCGCCTGCAAGCGGTTGGAGATCGCCCGTGCGCTCGCCGCCGAGCCGCGCGTGCTGCTGCTGGACGAGCCGGCGGCCGGCTGCAACGCGGTCGAAACCGAAGAGATCGACCGGCTGATCTGCCGCGTCGCCGCCCAGGGCATCGCGGTGGTGCTGGTCGAGCACGACATGAAGCTGGTGATGAAGATCTCGCATCGCATCCTGGTGCTGGTGCAGGGCCGACCGCTGATCGAGGGCGATCCGTTTGAGGTGCGGCAGGATCCCGCGGTGCTGGAAGCCTATCTCGGCAAGCACGGCGCGCGGGAGGCGACGCGTGCTTGAGGTCGCGGGTCTTTGCAGCGGCTACGGCCGCATCGCGGTGCTGCACGGCATCGACCTTAGCGTGCACGCCGGCGAAGTGGTGGCGCTGATCGGCGCCAACGGCGCCGGCAAGACCACGCTGCTGCGCGCATTGAGCGGCGTGCAGCCGGTCACGGCTGGCGAGATCCGGTTTCTCGGCGAGCGCATCGACAAATTGTCGCCGCATCACAGGGTGGCACGCGGCATCCTGCAATCGCCGGAGGGCCGCCAGGTGTTCGGCCCGCTCAGCGTGCAGGACAATCTGCGGCTCGGCGGCTATCTGCGCCGCGATGCGGAGATCGAGGCCGACCGCGAAAAGATCTTCGCGATGTTTCCGGTGCTGAAGGACAAGCGGCACCAGGCGGCCGGCGGCTTGTCGGGCGGCCAGCAGCAGATGCTGGCGATCGGCCGCGCGCTGATGGGCAAACCAAAACTTTTGCTGCTCGATGAACCGTCGCTCGGGCTGGCGCCGCTGTTGGTCGATCAGATCCTCAACGCGGTGGTGGCGTTGCGCAGCGACGGCATCACCGTGTTGCTGGTCGAACAGAATGCCGCGGCCGCACTCGAGATTGCCGACCGCGGCTATGTCATCGAGACCGGGCGGATCGTCCACGGCGGCCCGGCCTCGGATCTATTATCCGACCCGAAGGTGAAATCGGCCCATCTGGGGTTCGATTGAGCGGCCGCCCCGCCGTCCGCTGCTACTTGGATTTCGTCAGCAGCAGATAGAGCGCCAGCGGGTTGGTCTTCAGATAGCGCCAGCCCAGCCGCTTCGGCTCCAGCGCCAACCGCCACAGCCATTCGAATCCGATCGCCTGCATCCACGCCGGAGCCCGCGGTTTCAAGCCCGACAGAAAGTCGAACAATCCTCCCGAGGTCTTGATCACCCCCACCGAGGTCAATCGGCTGCGGTGGCGGACCACAAACTTCTGCTCGAGCGGAACTCCCATCGAAACCCAAAGAATATCCGGCTGCAGCGCGGCGATCTGGTTGCAGACCGCGATTTCTTCCTGCTCATCGGCAAAGAAGCCATGGCGGTGGCCGACCAGCTTGATGCCGGGGAATTGCTCGCGGATGCGCTCCACGGCGATGCTGTTTGCGAGCTCGGTGGCGCCGAGCAGAAACATCGTCGCGCCGCGGCTGCAGGCTTCCGCCGCGACGTCAAAGAACAGATCGGTGGTGGCGACGCGCTCCGGAAGCGCAACCTCGCACTTCATTCGCGAGGCGAAGACGTGCGGCATCCCATCGGCGTGGATCGCATCGGCCTTCAGGAACAACGAACGCTCGGCCTCGTCGAACGCGACGCGGGACGTCACTTCGCCATTGGTGGAGGTGATATAGGCCGGGTATCGCCAAAGGCCGCGGCGTTTCATGGCCTCGTCGACAATCGCCTTGGCGGATTCACGGGTGTCGACCACGGCCACCGGCAAGCCGCCCACCATGATGTGGCGCCAGTTCTGGAAGCGATTCTTCCTGCGGTCCCCGGACACCCGCCGTTCGATCTCAGGCGCCGTGCGGGTCGCGTCGAAGGCGGCATCGCGACGGTCAGGGGCGCGTTGCTCAAATACAACCGCGCTTTCAATCAATGGATCGTCCGAGTCGGGCTGCTTTGACATCTGAGTTCTCGCAATCGGCACGGCACATGGACGCCCCTCCCATGGCTCACCCGGAAGACCAGCGAATTCTATCAACGGCGCCCTCGCCGTCCATGCCATTCAAGAAAAAAGGTTAAGCGCATGTAGCAAATTAGCCCGGAAAAATTGCGATGATTTCAAGTGAAATTCTTGTGTGCTGTTTGAGCTATTGGACGGCTGCGCCTCGTCAGGCGGACTGCCGAGCCGGCTGATAATTGTCGCTGCTGGACGGAAGTTCATAGATCACAACGCCGATGATGTCGCGTTCGGCCCCCTGCAGCGCGGCGATGACGTCGTCCATGCAGCGGTTGATATCCAGGCTGCCGGGCAGCACCACGAGGATATTGTCGTTCGGGGCCAGCAGCTCGCGATGCCAATCGTGACCGGGCAGCGTCGGGCCATCGAGGATCACCAGATCATAGCTCTGCGCGGCGCGGGCCTGCGCGATCGCGGTGCGGATCGCCCCGGCGCGCGCCTTGGTGCTCAGCTTGGCGTTCAGCTTGGCGTCCGGCGCTTTCGGCAGCGTCAGCACGCTGATGCCGTTGACGGTCACGAGCGGCGGCGCCGTTTCGGTGAGGCCGGGCCCGGCCGCAGCGAATTTGTCGGACAAGGCGTGCAGCGCCGGATCGGCGTCGATCAGCAGCACCTTGGCGCCGTCGCGCGCGGCCGCGAGCGCGATGTTGAGAGTGGCGATCGCCCGATCCTCGCCGCTGTCCGGTCCGACCACGGCCATCACCGGGGCAGCTCCCCCGGACCGTCGCACTGCGGCGGTGCGGATCTGACGCATCGCATCCAGGAACGGGGTAATCGGAATCCCCGGGCGCAGCGTCGGCCAGCCGATGCGGGTGACGTCGGCGGTGTCGGCGCCGGACAGGATCCCGTTCAGCGTCATCAGCACATCGGTCGGTTGCAGCCGGGCGATCAGCGGCTTTTCCAGCAACACCGGCGCAAGCTTCGCGCCGGGCTGCGGACCGCCCACCGGGTTCGGCGCCGACGGCGGGCTGGTGTCGGGCGCGCCGGGCGGCGGTGGCGGCGGCACCGGCTGCGGCCTGCGCAACTGTTCGAGCACGAGCGTCCCGGCCGCCGCCGCCAGGCCGCCGAGCGCCAGGCCGAGCATCGCCAGCATGCTCATGGCGGGCGGGAAGATCCGCCGCTGCGGCGGGCTCGCCTCGCCGATGATCCGCGCGCTCGAGGTGTTCAGGCTTTCCTGTTCCTCGGTTTCCCGCGAGCGTTTCAGAAACGACTGATAGATATTGCGACTGGCGTCGACGTCGCGTTCCAGCTCGCGCAGCCGGACCGAAGCCTGGCTGAGATCGACGCTCTGGCGTTTCTGCTCCTCCAGCGCCTTGGTCAGCGACGCCTCGTAGTCGCGGGCCCGGGTCAGATCGTTCTTGGCCGACTGCGCGAAGCGGTTGACCTCTTCAGTGAGGGTTCGGCGCAGGTCGTCGACCTGCTTTTCCATGTTCTTCAGCGCCGGATGCCGCGGCCCCAATTCGCCGAGCAGTTCGGCGTAGCGGCGTCGCGTCTCGGCATATTGCGACCGCAGGCTGGCGATGGTGGGCGATTGCAGCGCCTCGGGGATCGCTCCGGCGTCGCTGGCGGCCCGCCGGCTGCTCTCCATCTGATCGTAGCGGGCCTGAGCGTCGAGCGTCTGCGCGCGCGCCGCCGCGAGCCGCTGGGTGCTGGCCGAAAGTTGCTGGTCGCTGACCAGGGTATCCTGGGTGCCGACGAAATTGTTCTGCGCCTTGTAGACCGCCAGCGCGTTTTCCGCGCTGCGCAGCCTGGTCTGCAGTTCCGTCAGACGCCCCGACAGGTCGGTGGTGGCGCGCCGCGCCGCCGCGGCCTGCGACTGCCTGGACTCCGCGAGGTAGGCCGCGGACACCGCGTTGGCGAGCAAGGCGGCCTTCGCCGGGTCGCGCGACCAGACGTCGATATCGACGATGAAGGTGCGGTCGGCGCGCTTCACGGCAATGTGGCGGTTAAGGTTCTCCAGCACCGACATCTTGACGGCGTTGGCATCGACCGCGGCTTTGCCGCCGAAGCCCGCCAGTCCCAGCAGCGCGCCGAACAGCCCGTCCGAGGCGCCGCCGAACTCCGGATCCTGTTCGAGCCGAAGCTGCTCGATCACCGGCAATAGCACGTTGTTCGACGTGATGAGGCGGGCCTGGCTTTCCACCACCATGGCCAGCCCGGAGACGTCCTGCGCGCGCGGCGTCAGCTCGCGATCGACCAGTTGCAACTCGCGGGGATCGACGTAAAGCTGCGCCGTCGCCACGTAGCGCGGCGTCAGGCTCTTGCCGATCATCACCGCCACACAGCCGCCGATCAGCGCCGCCATCGCGATCGCCGCCTTGCGGCGCCACAGCGCCTCGACCAGTTCGGCGACGGTGAAGCCCGCGGGCCTCGCCGGGCGCGACTTGGTCAGGGGTGGCGCGGCTATCGGCTGATCATAGGCCAGCATTGGTCCCTGCTTCCGTTGTGCCGGTGCTCTCATCGGACAATGCCATCATCTTCCATCACACGTGGCCGCGGACGGGTCGCCATTGCCGCCAATACGCGAAATTAACCATGTCGACGCGGCAGTATTTCTGAGAAAGGCAAACAAAGCGTTTATACGCCGGCCAGGCTCAGCGCTTGCGACATCTTCACCGCGGGAATCTGCCGGCGCGACGCCGCCGTGAGCGCGTGCCGTAGCAGCTGCGGCGAACAGCCATAACGGCTCGGCGCGCCCGCCACGTCATGACTGTAGAACACCAGCCAGCCGTTGCGTCGCTGCGCTTCCTCAAAGGCCCGATCGATCGCGGCGCAATCGATCTGCCCGGTGATCAGCGGCATCGCATAAAGGAACTGCAGATCGACGGTGCCGCTGTTGATACCGGGAAAGATCCCCCGGCTGGAACGAAACATGGTGCCGAGCTGCGATTTCCGCAGCACCGCCGCGACGCCGAACGGATAGGCAAAGTTCTCGGTCCGGATCGTGTCGTCGAGGGTGCGCAGAAAACGGCCGTTGCGTTCGACCTCCGCCGCCATCGCCGCGGGGTCGAGATCACAGGTCGGTTGGTGGGAAAACGTGTGGCACCCGATTTCGTGGCCCTGGCGATGCAAAGCGACGATGTCGTCGCCGCTGGCCGCGGTCCAAAGCGGCGACGGCGCGCCGAGCAGACTGCCGGCAATATAGAAAGTCCCGGTCGAGGAATATTCGTTGAGAATTTCGGCGCCGACGGTGACGGCGCTCTTGGGAACATCATCGAATGTGAAGCTGACCATCGGCCCCGGGTTGCGGAGACGAAACGGCATGGTGTCCACCAGTCGCGCCAAGCGATTGTTGATCCGGGCTTTGGCGTGGGACAAAAAGGTCATCTAGGGCCTATTGGAACTCAACTAACTTTCATTCGTAGAAAACCAGCAGCAATGTTTGGACATAGTCAAACAAATCAATTCAAACGCTTCATTTCGAAAATCGACCAAATAGCGCAATGGTAAACAGAATTACAATCCGCGGCGTTCGTCGCAGTCCGGCGTGGGTTCTTCGCGCCGCAGCTCGCGTGCGTTCCGGTGAGACAATCAATATTGCCGCATCGATCTTAAAAAACACCCCGTGGCAGCGGGGGGTGCCGCCCTCGCGCCGAGGAGCTGCGGTTTCCGGCTCGCTGGAACCGGGCGCGAGCGTCGCGCATCCGGTTAATGCTAATGCGGCCTTTACGTTGCCTGTGGCACGATGTTTCTAAATACTGACGGCAGAGGCCGAGGTCGCGGAAGATATCAACGCAGGCTGGCGTTCACGCCGGGCGTCAGGTTGGCTCAATGAACAAGACTTTCGCACCGGCCGCCGAGCGATCCAGCATAGCGCCGGCCAGGCCGCATGCCATGCCGGCCAAACGCCGGCCGAATTTCACGGTCGAACTGCATTCGGATTTCAGCGACGCTGAACTTCGCGAGACCTGGAGTTCCTTCGAACGATCGCCGACCGCCACGGCATTCCAGCGGTTGTCCTATATCGAGGCGCTGATCGCCAATATCGTGCCGCACCGCGCCGCGGAGCCGATCCTGATCGGCGCGCGCGACACCGCCAGCGGCGCGATCGTGCTGGTCGCGGCGTTGATGCGCAGGCGCCGCCACGGCGTCGCGGTGATCGAGGCGCTCGATCTCGGGCTGTGCGACTATTTCGCCCCGTTGATCCGGCCCGGACATGAATTCAGCCCGGCCGAGTTTCAGGAGCTCTGGAGCGCGATCTGCCGGGCGGTGCAGCCCGCTGCCGCGGTCTTTATCGACAAGATCCCGGCGGAAATCTTTGGCACGGCCAATCCGATGGCGCTGCTGCCGGCGGCAACACCGACCGACGGGTTTGCGACGACGTTGCGGCTGCGCGCGGCGGACGGCAGCAGCCTGGTGCGGCTGCAGGATTTTTCGGTGGTGCGCAAAGCCAACCGGCTGTGCGCCAAGCTGGCGATCTGGGGCCACCTCGAACTTCGCCTCGCCGACACCGAGCCGGCGCTGCAGGCCGCGATCGACCTGATGGTGGCGCATCGGCTGGTGCGCTCCCGCGCCCTGGGGCGCCATGACCTCTTGGACGACCACGGTTTCATCGCGTTCTACCGGCAACTCGCGCGCGACGGGCTGGCGGACGGCTCGGTGCGGGTGTTCGTTCTCAGCTCCGATCGCGAGCCGATCGCCGTGGTCTATGCATTGGCGCATCGCAACACGCTGACGGTGGTGGTGCCGTCGATGACCACGGAGGAGCGCTGGCGCAAGCTGTCGCCCGGGCTGGTCGCGATGGTGAAATGCTGCGAATGGGCCGACCGCGAGGGCTTTCACAATTTCGATCTGAGCGTCGGCGCGCTGCAATACAAGACCCGGTTCGGCGGCGATCAGCGACCGCTGTTGGAAATCCAGCAGGCGCTGTCGCCGGCCGGGCTGCTGATCAAGGCAGAGGTGACGGCGCGGCGGCGGCTTCGCGCGCTCGCCGCGCGCCACCCGAAGGCGAGGGCGCTGGCGCGCCGCATTCTGCGCCGGCCACCGTCCGCCTGACCGGCCGGCGGCGGGCTTGCCGCCCGGCCGTGTCCGCGAGAAGATGCATTAACTTCGATGGGGGGATAGTTTTGACCGACAACGGCGCGCAACCTATCTATTCCGGCATGTCTTCAAGCCGTCGAGCCCGCAGATGACGCCCCCCCTTCAACCCGCGGTGAGCCTGTGCATTCCGACGTTCCGTCGTCCCGACGGCTTGCGCAAATTGCTGTCGCACCTGGCGCTGCTGGACTACAAGGGGCCGCTCAGCATCATTGTCATCGACAATGACGGCGAGGGCCGCGCCGGCGAGGCGGTGGTGCAGGAGATCGCGCCGGGCTTTCGGTTTCCGATCGTCTGCCTGGTCGAGCCGCGCCGCGGCCACACCTACGCCTACAACACCGGCTTTGCCGCCGCCTGCCGGACGCCCAGCACCGACTATGTCGCGGTGCTCGACGACGACGAATATCCGTCGCCGGGCTGGCTGACCGAGATGATCGCCGCCGCCGTGCAGTACCGGGTCGACATCGTCGGCGGCCCGGTGTTCCCGGTGTTCGACGATCCGACGCATTGGCTGGCGCGCGGCCAACTCTACGCGCCGCAGCGCTATCCGACCGGCCCGGTCGCCATGATCTACGGCGCCGGCAACATGCTGATCCGCCGCGCCACGCTCGACCATTATCTCGACGAACCGTTCTCCCACGCCTTCGCCTTCACCGGCGGCAGCGACCTGGATTTCTTCAAGCGCTGCGCCCGCGACGGCCGCTCCTTCGCCTGGGCGGACCACGCCGAGGTGTTTGAAACCACGCCACGATCGCGGATGACGGTGTCCTGGGTGCTGCTGCGGGCGTTTCGCATCGGCTCCGACAATACGCGGACCGACCGCGCCGTGGCGGATCGCCCGCGCGACGCCGTGGTGCGCTGGGTCAAGGGCGCCGGCCTGTTCACCTACGGCGTCGCTTTGGCCCCGTTCGCGCTGCTGCGCGGCCGTTGCGCGATGATCGCCAGCCTGAAAGTGGCGGCTCGCGGCGTCGGCCGGCTCGCCGCCGAATTCAACGTGTTGTACGAAGAATATCGCTGAGCGGCGTCAAATTCGCAGCCAGGCGAGACCGAGCCGCAGCGCCACGGCGGGCAGCGCGCGCGGCGCGCGACGGATCGCGGCGAGCGCATAGCCGGCGGCCTGACGATAATGCCCGAAGCGGACCGCCTGGGTCGCCGCAAAAGTGATCATGTGGGTCTCGGCGGCGCGGCGCAGCGCCGGCAGGTCCTCCGCCGGCAGCCTGGCGAGGATGATCGCATCGCTGAACACCCGGTCCACCGCCGGCAGGAAGTCGGCGGGCGAGCGCAGGGTCGGGCTCATGGTGCTGTCGCCATGGACCCGGTAATCCATGAGATGATCCGGCAGCGCCTGAAATTCGCCGAGCGCGGCGAGCCGGCACCAGCAATGCCAGTCCTCGCAATATTTCAGCGCAACGTCGAAGCCGCCCACCGCCGCGAAGGCGCTGGCGCGAACGATCATCACCCCGCCATTGACGATGAAATTGCCGGCGGCGAGGCGTTGCAGCACCTCGCCCGAGGGCTTGGCGCGGCCTTGCAGCCAGCCGCGATGGCCGATCGGATTGCCGTTGCCGTCGATACGATCGTAATCGCCGTAGATCGCCACCGCGCGCGGCGCGGCCCCAGCCGCCTGCAATAAGGTCGCGATCGCGCCGGGGCGCAGCCGATCGTCGCTGTCGAGAAACATCAGCCAGTCGGCTTTGGCCGCGGCGGCGCCGTGATTGCGCGCCGCCGACACGCCGCGGCCCGGATTGCTCAGCAGCCGGACCCGGGCGTCGTCACAGCCGGCCACGATCGCGCGCGTCGCGTCGGTCGAGCCGTCGTCGATCACGATGAGCTCCTCGACGCCGCTGCCCTGTGCCAGCACGCTGGCGATCGCCTCGCCGATATACGCGGCGGCGTTCCAGGCGGGCATCACCACCGACACCGTGGCGGGCTGGCCGGTCACGGCGCCCGCCGGCGCGCTCGCCGCCGCATCAACTGGGCAGCAGGGCACGGGCGGCCCGAATGAGACGTCGGCCTGTGGTCTTCTGGCGAAGCGCCTCGGTCCAGTCGAACATGCTTGAATTGATATCATAGTCGCCTCGCTGGGCGTCGGGAATCGCGCCGGCGACGATCCGGCCGATCAGGTTCGGCAGTTCGCGATAGAATTTCTCGGAGCGAAACGGCGGATGCAACGAATACATGCCGGCGCCGGACCCTAAGAAGTCGATCCGGCCGAGCCGCTTTTGCATCATCGCCGCGCTGATGACCTCCTCGGCCGGCATCGACAGCGGCGATTGATGAAAAAGCCAGGCGCGCAGCCTGCGCTTGAAATTCGGCCGCACCAGATCGAGCGCGCCGACCGCGGTATCGAACCGGCGCTGGTCGAGCGCGAAGATCCGGGTGCTGACGCTCGCAAAGCGATAGGCCGGATAGTCGGCGTCGAGCCGCAGCGGCAGCGCCACGCACTCCAGCCCGGGGAACGAGCGGTGCAGATCCGGCAGCGTGCCGTCCGACCGCGGCGGACCGGGCAACGGACCGGCGAACAGCGCGTCCGGCGAGCGTTGCAGCCAGCCGATCGCCTCTTCGAGCCAGCTCTGACTGCCGCCGCCGAACAGCATGTCGCTGTCCATATGCACGACGTAGTCGGCGCGGGATTGCAGCAGACCGTAGAAATAAGCGTGGAACGGGCCGCCGTCGAAGGCCTTTTCCGGAATGGCCGCGGAGCTTGCGAAATAGCGCTGCCGCACCGCTTCGAGCGCCGCCGGCGCGTAGTCGACCTCGACGATCTCGATGTTGGCGGCGGCGCCGGCCATCGCTTCGAGCTGCGCGAACAGTCGCCCGCGGCTGTCCTCATAGGCCTCGCCGCCGTAGCGGCCGTTCGCGCTCTGTTTGGTGTCGACCGTCAGCACGACGCGGTCGACCTGCCCGCCCCACACCTCGAGCTGATGCGGCAAGGTGTGCACGGCATGACGCACGTCGAGCGGATGCAGATTGATCTGTAGCGCGGTGCGGACTTGCATGGTCATGCCTCCCTGCCGGTGAACTGATCAATGACGTCCATGAACGGCTTGCGCTGGAACTCGCGATCGAGCGGCAGCGGCCGGTTGGGCTGCTTGTCGGCGCGCGGCGCGGAATAGGGAATCCAGCTATAGCGGTCGGAAATGCCCCAGGTCAGCAGCGCGTCGAGCGGCCCCGGCGCGGTCACCGCCGCGAGCAGATCGCGAACCTGCGACGCGATCAGCGCGTCGCGCCGCGGCACCGCCGCCGGCAGATGCTGATCCATCACGTCGAGTTCGGTCACCAGGCATTTCAGGCCGTTGCCGTGCAGCTCCGCCACGAAGCCCTCGAGCCCGGCGCGATCCACCGCCATCTCGCCGTGCAGATGGCATTGCAGCCCGACCGCGTGGAGCGGCACGTCGGCGTCCTGCAACTGCCGGATCAGATGGCGAAACGCCGCGCGCTTGCGCAGGCAGCGGGCGTCGCCGAATTCGATATCGTAGTCGTTGAGCACGAGCTGCGCCTTGGGATCGACCTCGGCGGCGATCCGGAACGCCAGCGGGATGTAACGCTCGCCGAGATAGCGCGACCACAGCGACGGCCGGCGGTCGGTGACCTGATGGGCCTCGTCGGGAATCACCTCGTTGGCGACATCCCAGGAATGGATGCGGCCGCGATAGCGCGACACCACCGTCTCGATGTGCTCGCGCAGCGCGCGTTCCGCGGCGGCTTCGCTGTCGATCTGTTGGGTCCAGTCCGGCAGAGCGGCGTACCAGACCAGCGTATGGCCGCGCATCGTCAGGCCGTTGTCGGCCGCGAAGGCCGCCAGCGCATCGGCCTTCTCGAAGGCGAACTGACCCGGCGCGGGTCGCAAGTCGCTCCACTTCAGTTCGCTCACCGGCACGATCTGGCTGCAGGTTTCGGCGATCACTTGGCCGAGCCTGGGATCGGCGCGCAGATCGTCGAGCGCGATCGCGGCGCCATAGGGGATCTTGCGGCGCGGCCGGATCGTCGCCGAACGCGCTGCGGGCGACGCCAGCGCGAGCAGCGCCGCGGCCGGCGCAGCGCGCAACAAGTGCCGCCGGGTGACGCCGAAAGGCGCGGCGCGGTCGGAGAAGATCTGCGGGGGCGTCGCCATCAGCCGGCCATCCGCAAGCGCAGGAACGACGCCATCGAGGTCCTGATCCGCACCACGTTGAGCAGCCAGGCGGCGGCGGCATAGGCCAATCCCCCCGCCGCGCTGACGGTCAGCAGCGACATCAGCCCGGTGCCGCCGACCGCAAGCCGGGTGGCATAGATCGCAACGCCCATCGCCGCCGAGGCCAGCACCACCCCGGCCAGCCGGCGCGGTTCGAACGGCAGCACGAAGGCCTTGCGCGTCAACAGGATGGTGATCACCACGCCGACCGCTTCGGTGATCAAGGTCGCATAGGCTGCGCCCAGCAGATCGAACGTCGCCACCAGCGGGAACATCAAGCCGATACTCAGCACCAGCGTGATGATCGACTGGATCACCGGCAGCATCGGCCGTTCGGCCAATTGGAAGCTGATCTGCAGATAGAACTGATTGACGACGCCGAACAGCCGCGCCAGCGCCACGATCGGCAGCAGCAGCGCGACGCTGGCGCGGAAATCCGCGCCGACCAGCGTGCCCGCCACCTGGTCGGCGGCGAGCGCCAGCCACACCGCAACCGGCAGGATCACCGCCAGTAGCAATTCGATGTTCTCGTTCAGCCGCTCGCGGGTCGCGGCCAGCCCTTCGCCGGTGAAGGTGCGGAACACGATCGGAAAGGTCGCCGCCGCGACGCTCGACGCCAGCATCACCATGAACTGCCGCGGCAGGTCGGCCGCGACGCCGAATTTTCCCGCGGCATCGGGTCCGAGCAGATAGGCGACGACCAGCCGGTCGCTGGTGCTGTACAGCGCGATCGACAGCCCGCCGAGCGACAACGGCAGCCCGTAGCGCGCGAACTGCATCAGCTGATGCCGCTGATAGCGGCTGATGCGCGGCGCGCTGCCATCGATCGCGTTCATCACCGCGCCGACCATGAAGCTCACCCCGACCGCAGCGAGCAGCCCGAGGCCGCCCCAGCCCAATTCGATCGCCAGCCAGCCGAGCAGCAGACCGAGCACGCTGCGGGTGATGCCGATCACCGCATAGCGATAGGGGCGCAGCGTGGCGCGGGCGAATTCCTGCGCGATGTCGAAGGCGCCGACCGCCAAGGCGGTGAACACGCCGCCGAACAGGATGTAGATGTTGACGTCGGGGCTAAGCAGCAGGATCGCCGCCGGCGCCACGCAGCCCATCGCCCCCAGCGTCAGCCCGTAGGCGACGATCGCGGTGCCGCGGAAATCGACGTCGGCGGAACTCGCCTGATAGCGCGACACCGACAGCCGGATCCAGACGAAGAACACCGCGCCGACGATGCCGGCGATGCTCATGCCGACCACATAGACGCCGTATTCCGCCGGGTTGAGCAGCCGCGTATAGGCGGTGATCGCGATGAAGCCGATCACCGCGGGAACCAGATGCGCGCCGAGATAGATGGAGAAGTATCGATTCAGCATGTCGTCCCGATGTCCTTCGCCGACCCATCGCGCGACCGATGATATGTTGCACGCGCCGACCGTCTGCTCATCGCCGTTCACCGCTGCTCGATCGTCGGAGCCGGCCACTCACACGCGCGCCGCCCCGTCCGGACGGCAATCGTCCGCTGCAATCGCTTGTATTTTAACGAGCCCGGGCTCCGACATAAAACCAATTCGCGCGCCGTCGTTAACGCCTAGCCTGCGCCGCCACGGCGATGCGCTTAACCATGTGCAGCCGTCGCGGGCCGAGCTTGCCAGCAAAATCATGCCGCTTTGCTAATCGAACGGCGCGGAATCCGCGAACACGTTAACCGCTTGCACATTCTGCAATTCAGATTTTTGGCGAAATGTCGGAGAACTGCGTATATCGACAGCGCCCGAAGGACGGTCGTACGCCATGATCTTGAATCTGTTTTACGAGGAGAAGGAGGATCGCTGGCTGCCGGGCGATCGCCATGTCCGATCCTTGTTGCGTCGCCTGCTGATCGGCAAACCGCAGCCCGCCGGGCACACCCGCGTGTTCCTCAATCTTTGCGCGGGTCTCGACCTGCTCGGCATCCGCTATCGCGTCAACGACTACAGATATATTCAGAGACATCCCGACGAACTCGCCTGCGTGATCGGCCGCCGGTTCCTGCTGAACAAGATCGCGTGGAAGAATCCGATCCTGCTCGGCGTCGCCGCCTATGACCATCCGGTGGACGCGCCGGGTCTGTTCGACCGGCTGCCGATCAAGATGGTTCTGGTTCCCGGCGAATGGTACGTCGACATGTGCCGGCCGTATTGGGAGCGGGTGCGGAGCTGGCCGGTGGGCATCGACACCGAGCTGTGGGCGCCGGCGCCGCAGGAGCAAAAATCGGTCGACGTGCTGCTGTACGACAAGGTGCGCTGGGAGCACGACCGCATCGCGCCGGCGCTGAACGATCCGATCCGCGCCCGGCTCAGCGCCGAGGGCCGCTCGGTGCAGGAGTTGCGCTACGGCTCCTATGCGGAGGAGGAGTTCCGGCAGGCGCTGGCGCGCTGCCGGACCATGATCTTCCTGTGCGAACATGAAAGCCAGGGCATCGCCTATCAGCAGGCGCTGTCCTGCGACGTTCCGATCTTCGCCTGGGACCGCGGCGGCGCCTGGCAGGACCCGAACTACTTCCCGCACAAGGTAGTGTACGAGCCGGTGTCCTCGGTGCCCTATTGGGACGAGCGGTGCGGAATGAAGTTTGCGACCATCGACGAGTTCCAGTCGCAATGGCCAGAATTCTGGCGGCGCAGCCAGAGCCGGGAATTTGCGCCGCGCAGCTTCATTCTCGAGACGCTGACGCTGGAACAGCGCGCCCAGCAGTATTACGACATCGCCAAGAACGTGGCCGACGGGCTGGCCGCGTAATTCCGCTTCGTTCACGTCTGCGCGCGCCGGCGCGGCTACGCTTTCACGCCGAATCTTGCCAGATAGTGCAAACCGGCGGCCGCCACCACGAAGCTGAACCAGGTCGGATTCTGCCGGTCGAGCAGGAAGGTCTCCATGGTGGCGAAATAGACGCCGAACATCCAGATCACCAGAAACAGCCGGGCCAGCCCGCGAGTGCGCTCCGCCGACTGGATGAGGTGAAAATTGCGCAGCGGCGTGATCACAAAGACGAGAATGACAAACGCCAGTCCCGGCAAGCCGATGGTCAGCGCCAGGTCGAGATAACTATTGTGGCTGTGCGGCGAAGTCGACGCCCAGCCGAGATCGTCGGCGGAAGTTGTGCGGTTGGCGTTTTCCCAGAATGCGGCATAGCCATAGCCGCGGAACGGGTGATCGAGGAAGGCGGCGAAGGCATATTGCCAGATATCGGTGCGCCCGGTGAAGCTCGGATCGATCGGCAACAGCCGGACGATGGCGGCGAGCCCGGCGTTGATCGCGCTGCCGACGCTGAGCAGATTCATCAGCACCACCGGCACCAGACAGATCAGCATTTTGAGCCAGAGGCTTCTGACGCTGGCGACCAATTGGGCCAGCAGGCCGACGCCGATGCACAGCGCCAGCGCGCTCTTGCCGCCGGAGCCGATCAGGAACAACGCGGCGAGCGCAGCGATCGCTCCGCCCCACCACCGCAACCCGTTGGTTGCAAGATAGAGCCCGAGATAGACCAGGATCGCCATCACCGGCGCGGCGGCGTTCTTGTGCGCGAAGCTGCCGCGCCAATCGCCCGCCAGATCCGGCTCGGTGACGTCGGCGGCGGTGTGGATCGACAGCGCCGGCGCCACCACCAGGCCGAGATAGCACAGCGCCAGCAGCAGCAAGGCGGCGATCGCGAAACACCATTTGAACGCGGCCTGGGTCGGCGGCAGCAGCGGGATCATCACCGCCAGCCCGATCACGCTCGCGGTCAGCACGAAGCGCTGCAGCGAAATCCCCGGACTCTGCGACAGCGCGATATTGAACGCCATCCATCCAAGCAGGCCGAGATGCAGCGGCGTCCATAGCGATTTCAACGCCGGCAGATTGTCGGAGGCCGACAGCAGCATGGTGAGAACGGCGAGCGCGCCGAAGGCGAGGTAGGTGAACGCCAGTTTGCCGGTCGGCTCGCCCGGCAGGGTGGCGTTGCGCAGATCCTGGAACGGCTCCAGCGTCACCCACACCAAGAGCAGCGACACCACCACGGCGAGACAGCGGGCGCAGCTCAGAACGTTCAGTTCATCCAGGGCGGCCTGAACCACCGCAACGACTTCCAAACGCCGAATGTCGATCATGGGATAAAATGCTCTGCCCGGCATTCTTCAGCCGCGCGTCGCTTTGCGGCAACCTGCAGGTCTAGCGGCGCTTGGTTAACGCCGCGTGAAGCCGATGCTGGCCTGGCGCTCGCGGTCGAACTGCCGCTATCGACGAGCACGCCCCAGCGCCGTCGCGCCGCCTGCGGAAACGGCGCGACGCATTGATAATTCGGCGGTTGCGCGATGCGCTGCGAAGCTGCGGCAGAGAAGGATTAACCGTTTCAAAAGGAATGACTGGCGGGCGGAGGACGCTGTGCCAGTATGTTCTTCATATTGCGACACGCGCGGATTGGGTTGCGATGAATTTTTACGCATCAGCGGATTATCTCGACGCGGTCGCCGAGGTCTACTTTAAAGGCCAACGCAGCCGCGTCGAAGACGTGCAGATCGGCGATGAGGTGCTTCGTCTGCTGGTGGTCAACGACAAGCGGGTGATCACCCGGCACCAGTTCCTGGATTTTCATCAGCCGCTGCTTGAAGGTGAAATCCGCGGTCCGACGCGCAAGGGCCGTTACGCGCCGTCCGTCGCGCGTCGAGTGATCGAGCGGGCGCAATGGGACCCGGCGCAGTTTCCCGGCCTCGAGCTCGCGCCCTATGTCGACTGGTCGCAGTTTGCCGACCATGACGACTACCGGGCCTATCTGATGCAGCACCACAAGAGCCTGGTGCGGGATCGCGAACGCCGCGGCCGCAGCCTCGCCGCGGCGCATGGCGAACTGGTATTCACCATGAACGACCAGCAGGCCGACGTGTTCGACGCTGCCAAGCGCTGGAAGAGCCGGCAGCTACGCGACAGCGGCCTCGCCGACTATTTCGCCGTCCCGCAGACCCTCGAATTTCTCCAGGCGCTGCGCAGCCGCGGCCAATTGGTCTCCTCGACGCTGCGCGCCTCCGGCCGGCTGTTGTCGCTGTGGATCGGCTTCGTGCATGACCGCACCTGGTCGGGCTGGATTTTCTCCTATGATCCGGCGTTCCGGAAATACTCCGTGGGACATCAGCTGCTCAGCTTCATGCTGAGCGAGAGCCATCGCCTCGGCCATCGCGAGTTCGATTTTTCGATCGGCAGCGAGGACTACAAGATGATCTACGCCACGCACGGCCGCGTGCTGGGCGCGATCGGCCAGCCGCCGCTCGGACAGCGGCTGATCAGCTACGCCAAGGGCGAATTGCGCGAGCGAACCCCCAAGCTGTTCGGCGCCGCACGAAACCTGAAGAAGCGGATCGACGGCACGTTGCCGGTGCAGCTGGTGACGGGCCAGACCGATCCGGCCAAGGCGTGAGCGCCGCGCCTCCCGGTGAGACAACTCTGCACGGCGACTCCGCCGGTCCAGTCAAAGGAGCCCGCGCCTTGGAGGTGAAACAGGCTTTCGACACCGCGCCGCCGCTGCCATCGACGCCCGCCACGCCCTGGGAGGGCTGGAAGCGGGGGCTGAAGGACCGGCTATCCGCCGCGATCCTGCCGTTGGTGGAACACGTCGCCCGCCCCTATCTCGGCGGCGAAACCGTCGACGACGCATTGTGCGTGGCCCGCCGCCTGGCGCAGGAGACCGCGGCGAGCACGCTCGGCTTCTGGGACACGCCGGATTATTCCGGCCGCGAGATCGCCGATATTTATCTCGCGACCATTGCCCGATTGGCAGACGGCAGCCTTGATAGTTACGTCTCGGTCAAGCCGCCGGCGTTGCGGTTTGATCCGGACCTTGCGATCGAGCTTGCCGCGGCCGCGGCGGCCTCCGGGGTGCGGCTGCATTGCGATGCTCACGGCATCGAGGTCGCCGATCGGTCCAATGCCATGTTGCAGGCGATGCTGACGCGGTTCGGCGCCGGCTGCGCCGGCACCACGCTGCCCGGACGCTGGGCGCGTAGCGTGGCGGATGCCGATTGGGCCGTCGCCTATGGATTGAACGTCAGGGTGGTGAAAGGCCAATGGCCGGATCCCGCCGATCCGCAGCGCGATATGGCGGACGGATTTCTCGAGGTGATCGACCGCCTGGCGGGGCGCGCGCGCCATATCGCGGTCGCCACCCACGACCTCGCCTTGGCCTCGGAGGCGATCCACCGCATCCGCGCCGCCGGCACCTCATGCGAACTGGAGCTGCTGTTCGGGATGCCGTTGCAGCCGCTGCAGCGCTGGGCCGCGAGTCACCAGGTCAAGACCCGGATCTACGTGCCGTTCGGGAAAGGATTCATTCCCAATGCGCTCAATGTGCTGCGGCAAAATCCTGGACTGATGTGGACCATCGCCCGGCGCCGCCTCGCCGTGGGCTAACTCTGTCGCGCAAAGGCCCGGTAGCAACCGCGGGGCTGCCGCGCCGCGGCTCGAGCGCGCACGCCCGCAAAGCAAGCCCGCAACCGCGGACGGCGTCTGGCTTAACCATTTCATAACCATGGCTGCCGCAGTCTCGCGGCGGTATCGTCTCCGTTCGAGACCTCGCAAAAGGCTTGAACATGCTTCAGTTCTTATTGCGCACGCGGGCCGGCAATCCGTTCCGGGCACGTTCAGCGGCGCGCGACGTCGAAACCGACACCGCGCGCATTGCGTCGATCGCCCTGTCGATCGACGAGGCGATCCGAGCGGCCGAAGCTGAGAACGAGGGCTTGAACCGGCGGCTGGCCGACGTCGTGGCGCGTGCCGCCGTGACCTTCGGCAATGACACCCACGAATATCAGGAGCGCGACCTGCTCGACAGCCACCACCAGAACCTGTTCAACGCCGAGATCGCCAACGCCGAACGCCGGCTCGCGGAGCTCGTGGAGAGCATCGGGCATTTCAAATTCTTGAAGGCGGTGCTGACGACAAGGTTTCCGGATCTCAAGCCGTCAGCCTCGCCGGCCGGCCCGGGCGACGCGCCGCGATAGCGCCGTCGGGCGCTGTCCGCTCAGCGATCCACAGCGGGTTCGGGCGCTGCGGCTTTTGCAACGCGACGCGGCGCCACGTCGAATGCAGCTTCGCGGTGATGCCGCGCACCTTCGCCTCATGGCGACTGCATCGCGGGATGCGGCCGCTCGGCGGCGACGCCGCGCTCACCGATCACGCTGCAAGCGCAGAAACTGGCTCTTGGCGAGCCGCCCCGCCACAATGCCGATGCACATCGCTAGGCTGTCGACGAGCGCGTCTTCGAGCCGGGCGTGACGCGTCGACAAGGGAATTTGCATGGCTTCGAGAGCGAGGCAAAACCAGATCGCGGCGATCAGCAGCAGCGGCGTTTTCTTCTCGAAGGCAAAGCCGAACAGCAGGCCCGGCAGCACGAAGGCGCCGAAATGTTCGATGTCGTGCTGAAGCCCGGTGACCGGCCGCACGTCGGCCGGCACGATGCTCAGCAACACCAGCGCCGCGGCGCAGACATAGGCCAGGATGCGCAAAGATTTCATGCCCGCGGCAATCCGAACGCCCTTTGAAGAACACCCGGCGCGCGCCTCGGGAAGGGCTTTTCCGAGTAACACGTGGCTTCGCCGCGATCGAACCAGACCGCCGCGACCATCAATTCTCAATGACCAGCAATTAAGAGCAAGATTGCGGCCGACAAGCGCTTGGCGTGAAGCCGGGCATTGCGGCGGTCGCGGCGCGCCGTCTGATCGCGGAATTCAGCGGCAGGAACGGCACCCGGACCTCATGCGGCTCTTGCTGTGCAAGCTGAGGTTCAATGGCGAGCAGAACGCACCGAAGGCACGACCCTCGGCAAACAAGGGCTCAAGCCGAAATGGTGCCCCTGGCCGGAATCGAACCAGCACTCCTTGCGGAACTCGATTTTGAGTCGAGCGCGTCTACCAGTTCCGCCACAGGGGCCCACGAACCACGGCAAGCCGTGGTCGCGAAGCGGGCGGAATATAGCGGCCGCGCCCGCGCGGTCAACCCGCAGCCGGCCTCGGTGCGCAAACATCAAACGCCGCATTGAAATCCAGCTCGGCGCGGCGGCAAATTCCGCGGCGGCGGCGACCACCGGCCGCCATGACGACCGGGCGCTGCACATCGTCGGCAAAGCCGTGCCGCCGGCAGCCGCGCGACCGGTCCCGACACCGCGCTTTGATCGAGCCCGGCTCGACAGCGCCGTGGCCCGGCGCTACAGCATGATCCCGAAAAATACGTCCGGTTTTCGAAAACATCGTGCGCGATCAAAAAGCTAGGGCGGAATGGCGATTTGAACAAACGTCATCCCGCTGGACAGCGGGCTGAACAGGAGTCTCCACGGTGGCGCTGAACAATCTGGCGGCTGACACAGGCGGCAAGGCAGCGCCGGCCCGCGATGCGGCGCGGGGCGCGACGATCGGCGTCGCCGCGATCGGCGCCGCCACCTTGGCGGGCGCCTGGTTCTTCCAGCTGGTGCTGGCCATCGTGCCCTGCCCGCTCTGCCTCGAGCAGCGCTACGCCTATTATCTGGCGATCCCGCTGGCGCTGATCCTCGCCGTCGCCGCCGGCCGCGGCGCGCCGCAGTGGCTGCTGGCGGGCGGCCTTGCGGTGCTGGCGCTGCTGATGCTCGGCAATGCCGGGCTTGGCGCCTATCACGCCGGCGTCGAATGGGGATTCTGGCCGGGACCGACCGATTGCAGCGGGCCGCTGGTCGATTTCAGCCGCGGCGGGCTGCTCGACCAGCTCGACAAGGTCAAGGTGATCCGCTGCGACGAGGTGCAATGGCGCTTCCTCGGACTCTCGCTGGCCGGCTACAACGTGCTGATTTCGCTGGCGATGGCGGCTTTGGCCGGGCGTGGCGCGGCGACCGCCGCCAAAGCCATTTAATCGTCGAGATCGTCCTGCGCCTTGCCGAACAGATGGATGATGCCGGGCGTCACCAGCGAGACGAAGATGAAGCGCGACAGGTGGTGCGCGCCGACGAACACCGGATCGACGTGCAGCGTCAGCGCCAGCGCCATCATCGCGTCCATCGCGCCGGGCGCGAACGCCACCACCACGTCGCCGATCCGCACCGGCATGGTGAAGGCGATCACGGCGACGAAGCTCGCCGAGATCGTCATCGCCACCGCAAATGATCCCAGCGCCGCGCCGATATGGCTGACGATGGTGCGGGTCCGGATCGTGCTGAACCGCGCGCCGATCAGCGTGCCGATCCCGGTCAGGGCCGCGATATAGGCCCATTGCGGCAGCGTGCCGTCGACCCAGCCGATGCCGTGCAGCACCGCGGAGCCTAGCATCGCGCCGAACATCCAGCTCGCCGGGAAATTCACCAGCCGCAGCAGCAAGGCCACGACGAAGCCGACCGCGACCAGTTCGGCCAGCGCCTGCGGCGACGCCGCAACGCCGCGCGACGGCAATGGACCGTGCGTCATCATCCCGGTGGCGGTGAGAAACAGCGGCACGCCGGCGGTCAGGATGATCACCCGAATGATCTGCACCACCGCGATGCCGGGGACGTCGGCCTTGCGTTCGCTCGCCAGCATCACGATCTGCGACAGCGCGCCGGGGCTGCCCGCCAGCAGCGCCGAGGTGCGGTCCCAGCCGTGGACGCGTTGCAGATACAGGCTGCTGAAGAGCGTCGAGCACGCCGTCGCCAGCGCCAGCAAGGCGATGGTGGTCGGATAGGCGCTGAGATTCCGGATCAGCTGCGGCGACACCATGGCGCCGAGCGACAGCCCCAGCGTCATCAGGATGGCATGGCCGAACGGCTGCGGCAGCCCGAGCGGGCGCCCCGCCATGCCGACCGCGGCGACCGCGACCATCGCCCCGGTGATCAGCCCGCCGGGCAGCTCCGCCCAATAGAACAGCGCGCCGCCGGCGGCGCCGACCGCGAGCGTCTCAAACACTTGCAGCAGCTGCGCGCGGCTGGGCAGGGCGATCGGCATCGAGACGGGGCGTGGCACGGCTTCAAGGCTGCACGGGGAGGCTGCAACTTAAGACAGGCTTGCAGCAGGCCATCGCCTTATGGCAAATACCGGCAGCGCCCACAATCATGCCGACACGCCACGCAGCATTGCGCGACGCGGCCGCGTTCCGCGGCGACGTCAACGCTCGCCGCCGCGCCTCCGCGGCGTCAGTTCGGCTTGGCCGCCTTGCGGCATTCGGAGCGGAATTTGCGGCGCTCCTTGCCGTGCAGTCCCTTGGCATCCGCCTGTTTCGAGCAATCCAGCGACGCCGCGCTGCGCGCCGGCTCGGTGGATGTGGCGGGCGGTGCGGATTTGGTCGCCGGTGCCGGCGTCGGCGCCGGCGCCGGCGTTTGGGCGAAAGCGGCGCCGGTGAACATCAAGGCGACGATGGCGGCGACGGCTGTACGTGACGAGAGGGTCATGACAATACCTCTGCTGCTGGAATGGCCATGTTCACGCCACTTGGCTGAACCATGGCTGAACGACGCGCCAAGCCGCGTCGATGCTGCGCAAGCCTTGCGACGCGGATCACGCCCGTCGGCCGCTCGATCCGGATCCGCGTGATCGGTGCAAAACCGGAGTCCACTTTTCGGGGTCATGCTTTAGGATGCGTTGTTCGCTAGGTGACAGGAGAGCCCGATGACGAAGCAAGCCGATCACACGGCGCTGTTCGGCGCCGCCTTGGTGTGCGGCGCGGCGCTGTTTGCCGCCACGCCCGTGCAGGCGCTGACCGCGCAGCAATGCAGCGCGAAATATCAGGCGGCCAAGACCGCCGGCACGCTGAACGGCCAGAGCTGGAATGATTTCCGCAAAGCCGAGTGCGCGGCCGGCGCCGCGGCAACGCCGGCTGCCGAGAAGCCCACGGCAGAGAAGCAGCCCGCGGCCAAACCGGCCGCCACGCCGGCCGTACCCGCGGCGCCGGCCGCCGCCGCAATCTTCCCCTCGGCGGTGGATGCGAAATACGCCAAGGAGACGGCGGCGCGCGCCAGATTGCACACCTGCGCCGATCAATGGAAACTCAACAAGACCAGCAACGCCACCGGCGGATTGCGCTGGATTCAAAAAGGCGGCGGTTACTGGAGCGAATGCAACAAGAAACTCAAGGGCGCGTAACCGCGCCGCCATGCCGCCGCGGGCCGGCTCTGACCCGGCCGCGCCCGTGGGGTGAGCGATGATCGCGAGTCTGGGACTGATCCTGCTGTGCCAATTGGCCGGCGAGGCGTTGGTGCGTGGCATCGGGCTGACGCTGCCCGGCCCGGTGGTCGGGCTGTTGCTGCTGCTGACGCTGCTATTGGCGCGCGACAAGCTGTCGCTGCTCGAGGTCGGGCCGCTGCGCAATGACGGCATCGAAAAAGCCGCCAAGGTGCTGCTCGCCAACATGTCGCTGATGTTCGTGCCGGCCGGGGTCGGGGTGGTGCAGAAGCTCGATCTAATCGCCGAGCACGGCCTTGCCATCGCCGGCGTGCTGGTCGGCTCGGTGATCATCACGCTGGTGGTGACGATGGCGACCTTCCTGATCGCGGCGCGGCTGATGGCGCGCTGGCGGAGTTCGCGGTGATCAAAAATCCGTTCGCGCTATGGGTGTATCTGTCGCAAAGCCCGTTGCTGTGGCTGACCACGACGCTGGTGGTCTATGCCGTCACCGACGCGGTGTCGCAGGCCAGCCGCCGCAATCCGCTGGCCAACCCGGTGCTGCACGCGATGTGGCTGATCGGCATCTTCCTGTGGCTGACCGGCACCTCGTATCAGACCTATTTCGAGGGCGCGCAATTCGTGCACTTCCTGCTCGGGCCGGTGACGGTGGCGCTGGCGGTGCCGCTGTATGAGAACCGCAACGCGGTGATGGCGGCGATCGTGCCGATGCTGCTGGCGCTCGTGGTCGGCAGCGTCACCGCGATCGGCTCGGTGGTGCTGCTGGCCAAGGCCGCCGGCCTGCCGGGCATCGTGATGCTGTCGATGACGCCGAAATCGGTCACGGCGCCGGTGGCGATGGGCATCGCCGAAGCGATCCACGCCGACCCGTCGCTCGCCGCGGTGGCGGTGATCCTCACCGGGATCATCGGCGCGATGATCGTGACGCCGTTGATGAATCTCCTGAAGATCACCGATTTCCGTGCCCGCGGCTTCGCCGTGGGGCTAGCCTCGCACGGCATCGGCACCGCGCAGGCGTTCCAGGTCAATCCGGTGGCCGGCGCCTTCGCCGGCATCGCCATGAGCCTGAACGCGCTGTTGACCTCGCTGCTGGTGCCGCTGGCGGCGACGCTGCTGCTGCATGGCTAGGCCGATGCGGACGTGAAGGCTTAGCCGGCGGCTATCTTTCTTGCTGCCAGCGACTATATGGGGCGACGCTGCCGGCCCGCCTCCTGGATCAGCCCGTGGCCGTTGGAGACCTCCATGACCGATCACATTGCCCGCCCGCCGCAGCCTGCCGCGAACGCCTCCCGCCGCGGCGTGCTGGGCGTGCTCGGCGCAGGCGCCTTGCTGCTCGGCCCGTTGCCGCGCGCGGCCATGGCGGCCAAGAGCGACGACGACAACGTGCTGTCGGAAGCAGCGGTGCTGCGCGATCCGGACATTCCGGCGGCGGGCAACGCCGATGGCGACATCAGCATCGTCGAGTTCTTCGACTTCCAGTGCCCGTATTGCCGCAAGGTGGCTCCGGACCTGCGCGCGCTGGCGCAGGACGACGGCAAGATCCGGCTGGTGTTCAAGGATTGGCCGGTGCTCGGCGGCGCTTCGATCTATGCCGCGCGATTGGCGTTGGCGAGCAGGTTTCAGGACAAATACGTCGCCGCGCATGAGGCGCTGATCGGGCTCACCGCGCGGCTGAGCGAAAGCTCCGTGCGCGACGCCTTGAGCGCGGCCGGCATCGATGTCGCCCGCGCCACGTCGGACCTCGACAGCAAGGGCAAGACGATCGACGCGCTGCTGGCGCGCAACGACGCGCAAGCCAAAGCCTTCGGCTTCCAGGGCACGCCATCGTTCATCGTCGGCAAATTCCGGGTGCCGGGCGTGCTGACCAAGGAGCAGTTCACGCTGGCGGTCGCCGATGCGCGCAAGGCCGCGGCGCAGAAATAACGCCGCGCAGCGGCAGGTCGGTTATTTCTCCGACAGCTTGACCCAGTCGCGCTGCGCGCGGGCCTTCAGCGCATCCCAGTCCGACTGCGCGACGTCCCAATTGACGATGGTGCGACTGGCCTGCGCCACCTGGCCATTGGCGACGCTGGAGGTCTGCATCGAATCGTAGATGTAGACCCCCGCGACCAGAAGCAGCGCGCCCAAGATCATTCCGACAAACATCCGCATCGCGCAAACTCCGGTGAATTTCGCCAGCCCAACGCGGCGCGGGGCGCGATGGTTCCGACGCGCCGGCGCGGCCAACCGCGCAACGATCTACGCCGACGCCGCAGCGCTCCCCGCCCAATTCCCCGCCTGAACCGCTTGACTCAAACCCACATATCGAGAATTATCGATATATGGATTCCGAACAAGTCATTCTGGCGCTCGCGGCACTGGCGCAATCCACCCGGCTCGAGGTGTTTCGGCTGCTGGTGAAGCACGAGCCGCAGGGACTGCCCGCCGGCGAGATCGCCCGTGCACTGGCGGTGCCGCAGAACACCATGTCCTCCCACCTGGCGATCCTCACCCGCGCCGGGCTGGTGTCGTCGGCGCGGCACAGCCGCTCGATCGTCTATCGCGCCGAGCTGCCGCGGTTTCAAAGCGTCGCACTGTTCCTGTTGCAGGATTGCTGCGGCGGCCGGCCCGAAATCTGCGCGCCGCTGATCGCCAGCCTCACCCCGTGCTGCCCGCAAGATTCGTCGACGGGCATGCCGCCCGCCAACATCACCTGAGGCCGAACATGGACGTCATCATCTACCACAACCCGGATTGCGGCACCTCGCGCAACACGCTGGCGCTGATCCGCCACGCCGGCATCGAGCCGCATGTGATCGACTATCTCAAGACGCCGCCGTCGCGCGCGATGTTGCAGCAACTGATCGTCCGGATCGGGCGCGGGGTGCGGGCCGTGTTGCGGGAAAAGGCCACGCCCTATGCCGAGCTCGGCCTCGCATCGCCCGCGCTCGGCGACGAGCAACTGCTCGACGCCATGCTGGCGCATCCGATCCTGATCAACCGCCCGATCGTGGTCAGCCCGCTCGGCGTCAAACTGTGCCGGCCCTCGGAAGTCGTGCTGGAGATCCTGCCGCCGCTCACAGCGGGCGAATTCCGCAAGGAAGACGGCGAGCTGGTGATCGACGCCCACGGCCGCCGTGTCGCCAGCGCGTAGCGGGCAACCGATGTCGATCTTCGAACGCTTTCTGACGCTGTGGGTGGCGCTGTGCATCGTGGCCGGCATCGCGCTCGGGCACCTCACGCCCGACCTGTTTCGAGCGATCGCGGCTGCGGAAATTGCCAAAGTCAACTTGCCGGTCGCGGCGCTGATCTGGCTGATGATCGTGCCGATGCTGATCCGAATCGACTTCGCGGCGCTCGGCCGCGTCACTGAGCATTGGCGCGGCATCGGCGTCACGCTGGTCATCAACTGGGCGGTGAAGCCGTTCTCGATGGCGGCGCTGGGCTGGCTGTTCATCGGAGAGCTGTTTCGCGGTGAGCTGCCCGCCGATCAGATCGACAGCTATATCGCGGGCCTGATCATCCTGGCCGCGGCGCCCTGCACCGCGATGGTGTTCGTGTGGTCGAATCTGACCCACGGCGAGCCGCATTTCACGCTGAGCCAGGTGGCGCTCAACGACGCCATCATGGTGTTCGCCTTTGCGCCGATCGTCGGCCTGCTGCTCGGGCTGTCGTCGATCACCGTGCCGTGGGGCACGCTGCTGCTCTCGGTGGCACTGTATATCGTGGTGCCGGTGCTGATTGCGCAGCTGCTGCGCCGACGGCTGCTCGCGACCGGCGGCGAGGCGGCGCTTGCCCGTCTGCTCGGCCGGTTGCAGCCGCTGTCGCTGGTGGCACTGCTGGCGACGCTGGTGCTGCTGTTCGGCTTCCAGGGCGAACAGATCCTGTCGCAGCCCTTGATCATCGGCCTGCTGGCGGTGCCGATCCTGATCCAGGTCTATTGCAACGCCGGCCTCGCCTATCTGTTGAACCGCATCGTCGGCGAGCAGCATTGCGTCGCCGGTCCCTCGGCGCTGATCGGCGCCTCCAACTTCTTCGAACTCGCGGTCGCAGCCGCCATCAGCCTGTTCGGCCTGCAATCCGGTGCGGCGCTCGCCACCGTGGTGGGCGTGCTGATCGAGGTGCCGGTGATGCTCACCGTGGTGTGGATCGTCAACCGCTCGAAGGGTTGGTACGAGCGCGGCAGCCACCTGGCGCCGCTGGCCGCAACGCCGAAACAGCCGGGGTGAGCGGCGGCGCCGGACGGCCAAGTTCCGCTACCTTCACGCGCGAAAGATGTGAGCGGCACCGGACAAAGGGTGGTAGCGTCGGCGATGTTTGAAACCGATCTTTGCCCGAATGCCCGCGATCACTCCGCACCGACGCCGCCGCAGGATGTCCTTGAGGCCGAGAATGTCAGTCTGCGGCTGTTGCTGGCGCAGGCTGAAATCAATGCCCAGGAACTGCTCGAACAGGCCGGCATCGACGCCAAGCAGCGCGAAGCCGCCGACAAGCTGCAGAAGCTGATTCTCGAAGAGCTGCACCACCGCATCAAGAACACCCTGGCGACGGTCGGCGCCATCGCCGCGCAGAGCCTGCGCAATGCCTCCAGCACCGAACACGCGCAGCAGGCGATCGAGGGCCGGCTCTTGGCGCTCGGCCGCGCCCACGACCTGTTGCTGCAGGCGCAATGGTCGAGCGCCGAACTCGGCAAGGTGATTCGCGGCGCCACCGAAGCGTTCGACAACCGCGACGCCCCGAAGTTCTCGATCGACGGGCCGGACATCCGGATGAATTCCGGCGCGGTGATCGCCATCGCCATGACGCTCAACGAATTGTGCACCAACACCACCAAATTCGGCGCGCTGTCGGTGCCCGCCGGCCATGTCGACATCGCCTGGACGCTACAGGATGCCGGGCAACGCCTGCATCTGACCTGGTCCGAACACGGCGGCCCGCCGGTGCAGCCGCCGAGCCGGCGCAGCTTCGGCACAAGGCTGATCGAGACGCTCGGCCGCCAGCTCAAAGGCGAGGTCGCGCTGAACTATCCGACCGACGGCTTCAGCTACGTCATCGACGTGCCGCTGGAGTCTCTGACCTTGCAGCCGGCGGCATAGCGCGCGGCGAATCGCATCGCGCGCGCAAGACCCCCGCGATGCCGCTTTGTTCTTCTGGAACGAACAGGGGACAGCATTTCGGCGCCGAACAACGATGAAGAAATCGCTAAGCTCGGGTCGTTGATTGCGGCTTCGGCGCCGATGCGGCTGACCGCGGCGCCAGCGGGGTCCTGGCGTAAAGCGCCCCGATCGGGCAACGCAGACCGCACCCCAGAATCGACAGCTCGGCGCTTGCACCTTCCAGCACCGACAAAACCCAGCCGTTCGCCGTCTTGAGCTCAAGTTCGACCTTGATGCAGTCCTGCGACACCATCAGCACCGCCTGGCAATGGACATGAGCGCGATAGAGATCGCGCTTTACGTCGATCCAGTTTCGGGGGGTGCCGGGCACCGCGACGTCGTCGGTTGTCGAGATAATCTCCGCCAACAGATAAGCCTTTTGAACAAACCGCTGGCCCTCCTCGAAGTCGGCGTCGATCACGGCGACGTCCGGCTCCGGCGTGTAGTCGCCGCTGGCGAGTTCCAGGCCGGGGCGCTGCGCCGCAAGCCATGAGGGGGCATGGCGTTCCAAAGCATCGTTGAGCAGCTGCTGCAGGTTGCTGGCGATCTGATTGTGCGCGAGCGTCGGCGGCGTCATCATCATGGCGACACCGCCGAGCAATTCCCAACGCTCGTGATCCGGCCGCTTCTCCTGGAAGGCACGGAATTCCGCTGCCGACATCCGGCCGGCGCGATGGTCGATGATCGTAGCGTCCATGGCCACCATCCAGCGGCTCCGCAAATGGCTGCATGGGCAGGATAGGGCCGCATCAGCCTGCCGCGCTACGGATCGAGCTCGGTGTCCCAATACAAATAGTCGAGCCAGCTATCGTGCAGATAGTTCGGCGGAAACAGCCTTCCATTACGATGCAGCTGATGCACCGTGGGCGCGAACGGCGCCTGCTTGGGAAACATCCGGGCCTGCTGCGGCGTCATGTTGCCCTTGCGCAGATTGCACGGCGAACACGCCGCGACCACGTTTTCCCAGGTGGTCTGTCCGCCCTTGGAGCGCGGCATGATGTGGTCGAAGGTGAGGTCCTCAGGCGCGCCGCAATATTGGCAGCTGAAGCGATCACGCAGGAACACGTTGAACCGGGTGAAGGCCGGGTGGGTCGACGGCTTGACGAAGGATTTCAGCGACACCACGCTGGGCAATTGAATTTCGAACGACGGGCTGTGCACCGCGCGATCGTAGTGCTCGACGATGTTGACGCGGTCGAGGAACACCGCCTTGATCGCGTCTTGCCACGACCAAAGCGACAGCGGATAGTAACTGAGCGGCCGGAAGTCGGCGTTCAACACCAAGACCGGCCAACCGCCGTGCGAGACATGTGCGTTCAAGAAACGCTCCTGGCCCCCATTTGCTGCGAAGCAGCCTGAGTTCACATACTATAATTAGCGTGACGTCCTTGTGAAGGGCTGTTCGCCGCCGTGCACCGTTTGGAACCGGAAGCGTAAACCGGCGCGGAGCGCCGCGGCCGCGCAATCCGGCGGCGACGCGTTACGCGGTGGTGCGGGGCTGCCGGGCCGCTAGCAGGCTGCGGTAGAGCTGCGCATAATGCTGTGCCGGGTTGCGCCAGGACACGTCGGCGGTCATGCCGTTGCGCTGCAGCGCCTTCCAGGCCGAACGGTCGGCAAACAGCGCGCGGGTCTTGCTCAGCGCCGCCGCCAGCATGTCGCCGGTCACCGGCGAGAACTGCACCCCGGTCGCGACGCCCGCGGCGATCGCCATCTCGTTGGCGTCGACCACGGTATCAGACAGCCCGCCGACCCGCGCCACCACCGGCACCGCGCCGTAGCGCAGGGCGCACAATTGCGTGAGCCCGCAGGGCTCGAACCGCGACGGCACCAACAGCGCGTCGGCGCCGGCCTGGATCAGATGCGCCAGATCCTCGTCATAGCCGATCATCACCCCGATCTGGCCGGGATACGCCTCTGCCGCGGCCTTGAACCGCGCCTCGAGTTCGGCGTCGCCGGCGCCGAGCAGCGCCAGCTGGATGCCCTCGGCGCGCAGCACCGGCAGCGCCTCCAGCAACAGGTCGAGGCCTTTTTGCCAGGACAGCCGGCTGATCACGCCGAGCAGCAGCCGGTCCGGATCCGGGCTGAGGTCGAACAGCTCGCGTACCGACTGCGTATTGGCGGCGCGGGTCGGCAGCGTGGCCAAGTCGTAAGTCGCGGTGATCCGCTTGTCGGTGGCCGGATTCCAAACCCTGTCGTCGATGCCGTTGAGGATGCCGGTGAGTTGCGCCGAGCGCTGCCGCAGCAACCCGTCGAGCCCCATGCCGGCCTCCGGCCCCTGGATCTCCAGCGCATAGGCCGGCGACACCGTGGTGATGCGGTCGGACAATTGTAGCCCGGCCTTCATGTAGCCAATGCTGCCGTAATATTCGACGCCGTCGACGCTGAAGGCGCCGGGCGGCAACCCCAGCGTCGCCAACAGCTCGCGGGGGAACTGGCCCTGAAACGCCAGATTGTGCACGGTGAACACGGTGGCAGGCGACGGCTTGCCGCTGTAGCGCAGATAGGCCGGGGTCAGCCCGGCCTGCCAATCATGGGCGTGAATCAGGTCCGGCACGAAGGACGGCACCAGGCCTTGGCCGATCTCGGCAGCGGTGCGCGCCAAGGCCGCGAAGCGATAGGCGTTGTCCGGCCAATCCTGGCCGTCCGGCGCGCTATAGGGGCTGCCGGGACGGTTATAGAGATGCGGCGCGTCGAGCACGAACAGTTCGAGGCTGCCCTTGTGCGCCGCCAGCAGCCGCGCCGGGCCCCCGAACAACATCGCAAACGAATGCACCGGCAGCGCCGATTCGATGCCCGCCAGCACCGCGGGATAGCCCGGCACCAGGGTGCGCATGGTGACGCCGTGGCGCAATAGCGCCGCGGGCAGCGCGCCGGCGACGTCGGCCAACCCGCCGGTCTTGATCAGCGGATAGATTTCGGACGCGACCGATAGCGCCGTAACGGGTGTCATGCCTCGAGCCTGTCGATCATCGGCTGGGTGATCAGGCAGATGCCGGCCGCGGTGCGCTGGAATCTGGCGGCGTCGAGTTCGGGATCCTCGCCGACCACCAGGCCTTCAGGGATCCGCACGCCGCGGTCGATCACCACATTGGTGAGCTGGCAGGAGCGGGCGACGTCGACATAGGGCAGGATCACCGCCTGCTCGATGGTGGAGTAGGAATGCACCCGCACCCCGGTGAACAGCAGCGTCTGCCGCAGCGTCGAGCCGGAGATGATGCAGCCGCCGGAGACCAGCGAGGAAATCGCCTCGCCGCGCCTGCCGATCTTGTCGTGGACGAATTTGGCCGGCGGCACGATCTCGCCATAGGTCCAGATCGGCCAGTTATGGTCGTACAGATCGAGTTCGGGAACGATGTCGCACAGGTCGATATTGGCGGCCCAATAGGCGTCGACGGTGCCGACGTCGCGCCAGTAGCTGGCGGCTTCGGCGTGGGAGCGGATGCAGGAGCGGTCGAAGCTATGCGCCACCGCTTTGCCGTGTTTGACGATGTAGGGGATGATGTCCTTGCCGAAATCATGCGACGAGTTCGGATCGGCGGCGTCGCGGCGCAATTCCTCGAACAGGAATTTGGTGTCGAACACGTAGATCCCCATGCTGGCGAGCGACATCGTCGGCTTGTCGGGCATCGGCGGCGGATCGGCCGGCTTCTCGACGAAGGAATGGATCACGTCATTGGCGTCGGCCGCCATCACGCCGAAGCCGGAGGCTTCCTTGCGCGGCACTTCGAGGCAGCCGACGGTGACGTCGGCGCCCTGCTCGACGTGCTGCTGCAGCATCTGCTCGTAATCCATCTTGTAGATGTGATCGCCGGCCAACAGCACGATGAATTGCGGGTCGTAGCTCTCGATGATGTCGATGTTCTGATACACCGCGTCGGCTGTGCCGAGATACCACAGTTCCTCGGATACCCGCTGACTGGCCGGCAGAATGTCGAAGCTCTCGTTACGTTCCGGGCGGAAGAAGTTCCAGCCGTGCTGCAGATGCCGGATCAGGCTGTGCGCCTTGTACTGGGTGGCCACCGCGATCCGCCGGATGCCGGAATTCAGCGCATTCGACAACGCAAAATCGATGATCCGCGACTTGCCGCCGAAATACACCGCCGGCTTGGCGCGGCGATCGGTCAGCTCCATCAACCGGCTGCCGCGGCCGCCGGCCAGCACATAGGCCATCGCGTGACGGGCGAGCGGAGCATTTACACCGTTACTCATGAGGCCTCTCATCGTGCGTTGGCAGGGCCCGGGCGGCCCCCGCGCGGCCGGCCGGATCACCGAATCCGCCGCCGCTTGCACCGCACCATCTCTAGCGAAATTCGGATTCAAAAGGACAGCGCAAATCGATAATTTTTTCGATTTGGCAGAGGCATTGGTCGCAGGCGCGGCCGCGCCGCGGGGACTGCCGGCGGATCTGCGCCGCGCTCCCGGCGGTATCAGTGTCGGGGTGACGGTCGCAAATCCACACCTATCAGGCTACCAGGCAAGGAATAACCCGATATCACCGGGGACGCCGTCAGGAAATTCCACCACACGGGCATGCAACGAAAACCCATGGTCGCGTAGCTCGGCCTTCCAGCGCATGAACACCTCGGCGGCCATGCCGCGCAGGGTTTCCGGCCAACTCGGATCCGGGGCATTCACCGCGCGGCCATGGTCGCTGCACACCTCGCAGGGAAACCGCAGCAACAGGTGCTCCTGCTCGCCCTTCATCGCGGTGCTGCGGGCGCCGCTCAGCATCCTTTGCCAGGCCTCCTCGGTCAGATGCTGCGCCAGGAACTTGTCGGCCTGCTGGTGATGTTTCACCTCGGCGAGGTGCTTTTCGTCATGGCGGCGGCGGTCCTCTTCCTCTTCGAAATGCAGCGCCAGATTATGAAACGCCTTGGCCGAGAAGGCGGTGTCGAGTTCCGGCGGCGGTGGCGCCGGCGGTGCGGCACGCTGGGAAATCTCCTGCAGCCGTTGCGAGGCCGCCGGCCAGCGCGAGCCGTCCTCGAACACCGGCTCGCCCTCGTGTGCGGGCAGCGGATGCGCGAACGCCCGCACCAGATCGGCCCGGCTGACGATGCCGACCAGCACGCCGTCGCGCAGCACCGGCACCCGCTTGATGCGTTTCGACGACAGCAATTCGGCGACTTCCGCCAGATCGGCGTCCTCGGCCACCGCGATCACCGGCGAGGTCATCACCTCGCGCGCGGTGCGCTCGGTCGAGTTGAGGAATTCCAGGTAGTCGGAGCTCAGCTCCTGGCCCTGCGACAGCATCCGCAGCCACCAGTCGCGCCCGGCCTGACGGTCAGCGTCGTTGCGCGGCATCAGATCGCCTTCGCTGACGATGCCGATCGGCCGGCCGCTGCCGTCGACCACCGGCACCGCGCTGATGCCGTGACGCAACAGCGTCTTCGCCACCTCCCGCGCCGTCTCCTCCGGCCCTACCGTCACCACCTTGGTCGACATCACCTCCCGCACCTTCACAGCCAATCTCTCGATGACCGCCGCGGCGGACGCGCGGTTTTCAAGTCCAGACGTCATTCGCTATGTCCCGTGTTCAAGATCGCTAAATTTACGCCGCGCGTCGGCGATGCCAACGCCGCGGGTCGATGGCTCGCGGCAAAATGATCGGCGGTTGTAAAGATTTCCTACTCGCCGCGGCGACGGCTGGATGAATTTCAGCTTTGCATGGCCGCGGCGCGGCTGCGTCCCTCCGCCGGAGGCGACCTAGTAGATCCCCGGTGATGCAAGGATGTCGCGATCGGCACGCAAATACAATCTATGAGCGATTTCGCGCGGTGCTTCGCCGGGGCCGTGCTCTGGTTCGACTATTGCGCTCCCGATTGATTCGGGCCGCCACGATAGCAATGGAGCCCGGATGATGACGCGTTTTACCAAGCCTGCGTTGCTGGTCGGCCTGGCGCTGACCGCCGTCACGCTGCCGCAGATCGCCGACGCCGCCACCGCGGAAGAGCAGATCACCGCCCGCCTCAACGCGCTGGAGAAGGAAAACGCCGGGCTGCGCGCCCGGCTCAACCGGCTCGAGACCACGACGACCGCAAGGCCGCCGGCCGCCGGCGCGGGGTCCAATGCGGCGCTGGCGGCGCTGCCGGCGCGCGCCAACGAGCCGTACACCAAGGCCCCGATCGCAATCATCCACCCCGCCCCGCCGCAAGCCTTCGAGCTCTCGGGCTCGCTCTTGTTCCTGCAATCGGCCAGCGGCAACATGGAATACGCCACGCTGATCAATCCGCTGCCGGTGGTGTCGCCGCATTGGAACAATCAGTCGCTGGCCCCCGACTTCGCCGCCACCTTCGATCTCGGCGCCCGCTACATGAACGGCGCCAACGACATGGCCGTGCAGTGGACGCATCTGAAAGCCACCACCAACGCCTCGTTCCAGGGCACGCCGGATCAGATGGTCGGTCCTCCCTACCTGATCGGCCCGGAGTCGGCGCTGTACAAGGTCGGCCGCGGCTCGCTGCAGAGCGAATTCGATTCGGTCAAAATGGACGCCGGACATACGTTCTGCGTCGACTGCGATTTCCAGATGCGCGCGTTCGGCGGCGTCGAGTTCGCCCGCATCGGCCAGGATCTCACCGGAACGGCGGAAACCCGCGACGCTAGCGCGTCGAGCTCCTACACCAATCATTCGAAGTTCACCGGCGCCGGCCCGCGGGTCGGCGTCAAGGGCCAGTACTCGCTGGGAAGCTTCGACTTCTCCGGCGAAATCGGCGGCGCGGCGCTGATCGGCACTACGCAGAGCCGGGTCGACTACCTCACCGTCAAGCCGGCGCTGGCGCAGCCGACCGTGCAATATCTGGCCTCGCCGAATGCGACGCGGGTGATCCCCAGCGTCAACGCCCGGCTCGCCACCGCGTATAATTTTGCGCCGACCGCCTACGGCCTCTTCAAGATCGAGGTCGGTTATCAGGCGGCGGTGTATTTCGACGCGATCGGCGAATACGCCGTGACCCAGGTGCCGACCTCGCTGGTGCTGCCGCCGAACGGCGTCTATCTCGCCACCGCGCAGCATCTGACCAGCAACTTCACCACCCACGGCCCGTTCATGACCGCGAAGTGGCAGTTCCAGTAGCAGGCTGTCTCGCGCACTGACTTCACCTCTCCCCGCTTGCGGGGAGAGGTCGACCCGGCGTAGCGCAGCGAAGCCGGGTCGGGTGAGGGGGCGCCTCAGCATCACGCGGCGCCCCCTCACCCGGCGCGACAAGCTGCGCTTGTCTCGCCACCCTCTCCCCGCAAGCGGGGTGAGGGAAGCTGCGGCGCCGCTTCGATCAGCAGCGCCATTGCGATCAGCAGTGACACTTCGTATGCGACGTCGACTGCGCACCAGCGTCGGATTCGCGGCAAACTGATATCGCCGACCGCATTATTGCGCGAAGCGTCCCGCTTGCTCCCATCAAGCGATCGATGACACAGTTGCCGCGCGGCGCCGCGCTCGCAACGTCGCTTGGTCATCCCTCTCCCATGAGCCCGCCATGCTGAAGCGTATCACCGCCTGGCTTGCCGACTACGCCGCCAACGACGATCCGCTCGCCGCGGCCGGCAATGTCATAGCGCTGGTGCTCGCCGGCAACCAGCCGTTCTATCCGCTCTATGTGGTGCTGGTGGCAGGCGGAGGCGGCCTGCCGTGGGTGCTGCTGACCATGATCTCGCTGCCGTTCTTTTTCAGCGTGCCGGCGCTGGCGCGGCGTCATCCGCGGCTCGGCCGGGTGGCGCTGGCGCTGATCACCACGATCAATACGGTGTTTTGCAGCTGGATGCTCGGCGAGCCGTCGGGGACCGAACTGTTCCTGCTGCCCTGCGCGGCGCTGGCCGCCCTGCTGTTCTGGCCGAGCGAGCGGCTCGTGATGCTGCCCTTGGCCAGTCTGCCGGTACTGGCGTTCTGGCTGTTGCACGGCCGCTACGGCGCGCCGCCGCATCTGTATTCGAAGGAAGCCTATCGCGCGCTGCTGACCATGAACGCGGTGAGCGCCGGCACCGTCTCGATCTTTCTCGGCATCGTGTTTTCGCGGCTGTACGCGGCGCCGAAGCCGTAGTTCCACGCCATTTAGTCTGCACAAAACAACAACACCACCGGCGGACCGCCGATGGTGTCGCTGATGTCACGCGCAGTCTGGTGCCCCGCGCTCAGGCCGAGCGGGCGCCGGTGCGGATGATGGTGCCGACGTGCTCGCCGCGCAGCGCGGCGATGAGCCGGCCCGGCACCAGCCCGTTCACCACCTGCACGCGCTCGATATGGCGCGCATTGGCCATCACGTCGAGCATCGCGCGGTCGAGCGGCAGCGTGCCCTTGTGCTTGGCCAGTTCGGCGGCGCTGACGTCGCGCAGCAGCTCCGCCGTTTTGCCGTCGGGGCCGTTCGGATCGGTCGAGTACACGCCGTCGACGTCCTCGACGATGGTGAGCCCTGCGGCGCCCAGCGCATCGGCGACCAGGAACGCGCCGGTGTCGGCACGATGCGGCGGGATCCGCGAGCCGGTGAACTCGTGATGGTGATAGGGCGGAAAGCCGCTGCCGACCACCGCGCGGGCGGCGGACAGATGGATCGCAAGCTGGCTGGCGATGGTCGGGTGCTCGACGTAGGAGACGCCTTCCGGTGCCAGCAGCGACGCCAGGATATGACCGTTCTGCCCGGCCTCGCTGGCGGCGAGCGGGGCGAGCGAGCCGACCGGCAGGCCGAGATCGAGGCCGACGCCGTAGACGTGGCGGGCGCGGATGCCGGCGCCGGTCAGGATCAGCAGCCGATGCTCGGGCAGCAATTGGCGCAGCTCCTCGACGATCGGCAGGATCGCGTCGCGGCCGCGGTCCATGATCGAAGCGCCGCCGATCTTGACGACCTGCAGCCAAGGCAACAGCCGGATCGGGCGGACGCCGGCGACCGGACGGGTGAGATCGCTGTCGAGCAGAGTCTGGCGCGCGAGCGGCGAGGCGACGTCTTTGATGGTGGTGGTGGCCATGTCGATGGTCCTCTCAGCTCGCGGTGATGATGGTGCCGACGTGCTCGCCGGCGAGCGCGCGGGTCAGATTGCCCGGCACCAGCCCGTTGACGATCTGCACCTGATGGATGTGACGCGCCTGGTCGAGCAGGTCGAGCACCGGAAACTCCAGGATCGAATCCTGCAGCCCCTTGGCCTTCATCTCGGCCACCGAGATCTTCGGAATGAAAGTGGCGTTCTTCGAGGTCTTGGGATTGGCGGTGAACAGGCCGTCTTCGTCCTTCACATAGATCATCGCCTTGCAGCCGAACTGTTCGGCGACCAGGAAGCAGCCGGCGTCGGTGCGATACGGCGGGATCACCCCGTCAACGGCCGGACGCATCCACAACCCGTAGGGCGGCATGCCGGAAAACACCACGGCGTGCACTTCGGCGAGAAACAGCGGCACCGAGGACAGTCCGGCGCCGTCGACCGCGGAAATGCCGTGCTTGGCGAGCAACTGCCCGAGCATCGCGGCGTTCTGGTCGGCGACCGAGGCGCCGAGCTGCGACAGCACGCCGGCCGGCAGGTTGAGCCCGGCGGCGATCGAGTAGAGATGGCGGGCGCGGGTGCCGGCGCCGGTGCCGATCAACAGCTTGTGGGCCTTGCGGACGGCGACGATCTCCTCGACCAGCGGATAGACCGCGGCGCGGCCGCGATCGATCACGCTCTGGCCGCCGATCTTGATCACGGTGGCGTCGGGCAGTATCCGGAAGTCTTCCGCCGCCTCGGTCGCCGCCAGCAACTGGGCATCGGTCAGCGAACGTTGCATGAGGAGCTCCTTGAGCTCCACCGTCGTATTGGCCATGAAGTCACTTCCTTTCGTGTTCTGATGCGCGTCGACGCGTCTCGGGGGACCCGTGGCCCCTCAAGAGTGCTCACTCCCGTTGATTTATTGGGAAGGCCGAGGGCAGAGCCGATCCTGACGCGGGCCAGATGGATAGCCTAGCCGGGCTGGCCGATATCCTCGTTCCAATACGTGGGAACCACCGATAATTTGCGCCGTCGTCATCGCCGCGTCAACTGGCGTGATAAAATGTTCTTTATTTTTCAATACGTTATATAGGCGGGGGTGATAACGCTGGGCGGCTTCGGCGGGCGCCCGCGACCCGGCCGCCGCGTGACCGCGGCACCACCTTCGCCGGCCGTGTCGCAGCCCGCTGGCGATCGGCCGAGACTCACTCCGCATCGTATCTCGTCGAGATACCAAGATCTTGCGGATCGTATCCCGGCGCGATACGTTGGTGCATGATCAGGAGCTTCAGGGGCAAATTCGCCGAGCCGATCCTTCACGGCCGTCGCAGTCCGAAGGGTTTCCCGGCAAACCTGGTCCGGGTCGCTCGGCGAAAACTGATCATGGTGGACGCCGCTGCTTTTCTCGAGGCGCTGAGCTCGCCTCCTGGCAACCGGCTCGAAGCTCTGAAGGGCGATCTGGCCGGCAAGTACTCGATCCGCATCAACGATCAATGGCGGATCGTGTTCAGATGGACCGATGCGGGGCCCGAGGACGTGGAAATATTGGACTATCACTAGGGCAGATCGCAAAGACTGGCTGCCGGTTTCGTTCAGGCTGGCGGAATGTCCCGAACAGGAGTTCGCAAATGGTCAAGAAACTTCCGCCGGTTCACCCCGGCGAAATCCTGCGGGAAGAATTTCTCGTTCCGCTTAAGCTGACGCCTTACGCGGTTGCCGCGGCGCTGAACGTGCCGCGGACCCGGATCGAACGCATTGCGCGCGAAGAAAAGCCGGTAACGGCCGACACTGCGCTGCGGCTCGGCAAGTTCTTCAAGACCGGCGGCGCTTTCTGGATGAACATTCAGGCACGCTTCGATCTCGAAACCGCCGAAGACCTGCTGGCGCCGCAGATCAAGAAGATCGCGGCCTATGAGGCGGCGTGAGAGCGATCGGACTGCCGGCTCCGCTCAGGCCCGTTCAGAGCGCAACGGCGAAGGCCTGTGTAGAGACCGAAACCGCGCGGGCCGTCGTGAAGGCCCCAGCACCGCGATCCGGTCGCGGACAATCCGCACCCAGTGCAATTCTGTTGGGAACAAGACGACTTGGCGCTCCCTAGGAGAATCGAACTCCTGTTTTCGCCGTGAGAGGGCGACGTCCTAACCGCTAGACGAAGGGAGCAGCGCGAGCAGTGAATAGCCTCGAAACCGCGGCTCCGCAAGATGGCGATGTGGTTTGGCGGCAGTTTGCGGCGCGCCCGCCGGCCGCGCTTCGCGGCCGCACACGGTGCCGGTGCGCCGGGCCAGATCTCGGTGACGGCGCGCCCGATGACGCGCCGTGGCCGGCGCGCGCTACGGCTCGCTGGCGAAGCTGAGCCGGCCGGCCGGCTTCAGCGTCTTGGCGTCGAAGCTGCGGATCTCCACCGCGCCCGCGACCTCCAGCGTCACCAGCAGCCGGTCGCCGGCGACCGCGGTGGACAGCACTCGGGCGCCCTTCGGCAGCGTCGCCGTGGTATCGGTGGCCACCACGCTTCCCTCGGCGCGGAAAAGACGGTAGCCGATGGCGATCAGCACGGCGGCCACCGCCAGCGCCGTGGTCAGGCCCGCAATCAGCATCAGGCGACGCACCCGCGCAAACAGCGCGGCCTGTTCGGGGGTCGGTTCGGGCGCAACAGTTTCGGTCATGCAAGGCTCAATCTTGGAAAACCCGTCGGACAACAAAGCTCGGTTGCTGGAAGTCACCGTCGCCGGCGACGAGGGTGCGGTCCGGCTCGACCGCGTGCTGGCGCTGCGCGCGCCGGAGCTGTCGCGGTCGCGGCTGAAGGCACTGATCCTTGCCGGCCAGGTCCGGTTGCGCTCCGCCGACGCCAGTGCCGCCGAACCGACCCCGCTTCGCGATCCCGCTTATCATGTCGAGGCCGGCGATACGATCACAATCGACGTGCCGCCGGCGGTCGCCGCCCTACCCGCCGGCGAGGCGATCGCGCTCGATATCGTCTTTGAGGACGACGACATCATCGTCATCGACAAGCCGAAAGGCCTGGTGGTGCATCCCGCCGCCGGCCACGAGACCGGCACCCTGGTCAACGCGCTGATCGCGCATTGCGGCAGCAGCCTGTCCGGAATCGGCGGGGTGAAGCGGCCGGGCATCGTGCACCGGCTCGACAAGGACACCACCGGCCTGATGGTGGCGGCGAAGAACGACCGCGCCCATAAATCCTTGAGCGAGCAGTTCGCCGACCATGGCCGCACCGGGGCGCTGCGCCGCGGCTATATGGCCTTTGTCTGGGGGGTGCCGAACCGGCTGTCCGGCACCGTCGACGCGCCGATCGACCGCCACCCGTTTGCCCGCGAAAAGATGGCGGTGCGCGACGGCGGCCGGCAGGCCATCACCCATTGGGACGTCGAGGACACCTTCCTGGGCCGCGACGGCAAGCCGATCGCCGCGCTGATCGCCTGCCAGCTGGAGACCGGCCGCACCCATCAGATCCGGGTACATCTGGCCCATATCGGCCACCCGCTGCTCGGCGACGGCGTCTATGGCCCGCACTTCAAGACCAAGGCCAACGCGCTTGGTCTGCCCGCGCAGGCGGCGCTCACCGCGTTGGGGCGGCAGGCGTTGCACGCCTATCTCCTGGTACTTGAGCACCCGAGTTCCGGGGAGATTTTGCAATGGAACTCGGAGCTGCCGGCCGATCTTTCCTTGTTGCGAACCGCTCTAAAAGCGACGGAATGACGCAGGCAGTTCGGGAAACGTTAAATACGTCAGCGACTTAACCAAGCGTCACGGCGACGTGAGAGGGCTTCTCCTTCCAAAGACGAAGAATTTTTGTGTATATTGCAGGTGCGTTGGATGTCCCAGCGCGGAACATCGCAGCCCGGTCGGCTTTAGCACAGCGGCCGTCTGCCTGGCCCGCCGATGTCGGGGGCCTGAACCACTGGAGGGCGCTCAATGGCCCGTGCAGCTACTTTGCCGGTTCTCAATGGAGAATCTGGCTTATCTCGTTACCTTGCTGAGATCCGCAAGTTTCCGATGCTGGAACCGCAGCAGGAATATATGTTTGCGAAGCGCTGGCGCGAGCACGACGATCGCGACGCGGCGCATCATCTCGTCACCAGTCATCTAAGACTCGTTGCCAAGATTGCCATGGGTTATCGCGGCTATGGCCTGCCGATTTCCGAGGTGGTGTCGGAGGGCAATGTCGGCCTGATGCAGGCGGTGAAGCGGTTCGAGCCCGACAAGGGCTTCCGGCTCGCCACCTACGCGATGTGGTGGATCAAGGCATCGATCCAGGAATACATCCTGCGCTCGTGGTCGCTGGTGAAAATGGGCACCACCGCCAATCAGAAGAAGCTGTTCTTCAACCTGCGCAAGGCCAAGAGCAAGATCTCGGCGCTGGACGAGGGCGATATGCACCCCGACCAGGTCAAGCTGATCGCCAAGCGTCTCGGCGTCACCGAACAGGACGTGGTCGATATGAACCGCCGACTCGGCGGCGACGCATCGCTCAACGCCCCGATCCGCGACGACGGCGAGCCCGGCGAATGGCAGGACTGGCTGGTCGATCACTCGCCGAACCAGGAAGCCATCATGGCCGAGCACGAAGAGCTCGACCACCGTCGCGCCGCGCTGAATGGCGCGATCGGCGTGCTCAACCCGCGCGAACGGCGGATTTTCGAGGCGCGACGGCTTGCAGACGAGCCGATGACGCTGGAAGATCTCGCCGCCGAATTCGGCGTGTCGCGCGAACGCGTGCGGCAGATCGAGGTGCGCGCCTTCGAGAAGGTGCAGTCCGCGGTCAAGGGAACCATTGCGCGGCAAGAAGAAGCCGCGTTGCAGGCCGCGCTCTAACCTCCGCCGCGACCTGCAGTAAGAAGAGCCCCGCCGATCCCCGGCGGGGCTCTTACTTTGTAGGCCTCGGGTGGGCTGCAATTTAGATCCGCAAGCGCCGCCCAGGCTGATTGCAATAGGCCCCTCCCCGGGTCGTCCCTGCGCACGCAGGGACCCATCACCCCTGGACTCAGCGATAAAGAACTGCCGCGCCCACAGCGCGATCATGAGACTCCGCGCCGTATGGGTCCCTGCGTGCGCAGGGACGACCCGTTGAAATGCAGCGGCTAAGCCCTCGGTCACAACGCGCGTTGAAGTGGGAGACGTCGTTGTGTGACTGCGCCTATCTGCCGAGCTCCATCACCCACACAACGACCCATGAAAAAGGGCGGCCTCGCGGCCGCCCTCGTTCGAACAGTTAGTGCGCCTGCTTACTCCGCCGCCAGCCGGGCTTCCGGCTGGGCGGCGCGGACTTCGGCGTCGACCTGCGCTTCGAACTGGGTGAAGTTCTTCTGGAACATGCCGACCAGCTTGCGCGCGGTGACGTCGAACGCCGCCTTGTCGGCCCAGGTCTTGACGGGATCGAGGATCTCGCTCGGCACCCCCGGCAGCGCGTTCGGCACCGCGAAGCCGAAATACGGATCGGTGTGGAACTCGACGTTGCGAAGGCTGCCGTCCAGCGCCGCGGTCAACAGCGCGCGGGTCACCTTGATCGGCATGCGATGGCCGGTGCCGTAGATCCCGCCGGTCCAGCCGGTGTTGACCAGCCAGCAATCGACGCCGTGCTTGGCGATCAATTCGCGCAGCATGCTGCCATACACCGAGGGATCGCGCGGCAGGAACGGCGAGCCGAAGCAGGTGGAGAACACCGGGGTCGGCTCGGTGACGCCGCGCTCGGTGCCGGCGACCTTGGCGGTGTAGCCGGACAGGAAGTGATACATCGCCTGTGCCGGGGTCAATTTGGCGATCGGCGGCATCACGCCGAAGGCGTCGGCCGCCAGCATCACCACGTTCTTCGGCTGGCCGGCGCGGCCGGTCGACGAGGCATTGGGGATCGATTCCAAGGGATAGGCCGAGCGGGTGTTCTCGGTCTTGGAGCCGTCGTTGAAATCCGGCTTGCGGGTGATCGGATCCAGCACGGTGTTTTCCAGGATCGCGCCGAAGCGGTTGGAGGCCGCGAAGATTTCCGGTTCGGCTTCGGCGGAGAGCTTGATGCACTTGGCGTAGCAGCCGCCTTCGAAGTTGAACACGCCGTCCTTGCCCCAGCCGTGCTCGTCGTCGCCGATCAGGGTGCGGTTCGGGTCGGCCGACAGCGTGGTCTTGCCGGTGCCGGACAGGCCGAAGAAGATCGCGGTGTCGCCGTCGGGGCCGACATTGGCCGAGCAGTGCATCGGCAGCACGCCCTTGTCGGGCAGGTAGTAGTTCAGCGTGGTGAACACGCTCTTCTTCATCTCGCCGGCATATTGCGTGCCGCCGATCAGCACGATCTTGCGGGTGAAGTCGATCGCGACGACGTTCTCGGACTGGCAGCCGTGGCGCGCAGGATCAGCGCGGAAGCTGGCCAGATCGATGATGGTGAGTTCGGGCACGAAGCTGGCGAGCGCCGCGGTCTCCGGGCGACGCAGCAAGGTGCGGATGAACAGCGAGTGCCAGGCCATTTCGGTGAAGACCCGGGTCTTGATCTGGAAGCTCGGATCGGCGCCGCCGTAGAGATCCTGGGCGAACAGCGACATGCCTTCGGCATGCTTCAGGAAGTCCTGATACAAAGTCTCGAACTGCTCGGCGGTGATCGACTGATTGCCGCCCCACCACATGGTGTTTTCAGTGTTGGCGTCGCGGACCGTGTACTTGTCCTTGGGGCTGCGGCCGGTAAAGATACCAGTATCGACGCACAAGGAGCCGTCGCCGGACAGCACTCCTTCGCCCGCGCGGAGCGCGTACTCATAGAGTTGCGGCGCACCGAGATTCCAGTCCACGCCTTTGAGGTTTTTTAAGCCGAATTTGTCGGCGCCGTAGGCACCGTTGCGAACGCCCGTCTCTTGCACGAAAAATCCTCCTCGAACCCGCGTATCTCGCTGCGCAAAATGCGCCAAAAACGCGCGTTGACCGCGGTAACCGTCAAAATACCGCCCGACTCCGGTCGCGAACTAATAGTGTCGAACGGCCCGTTTGCCAACCCGCTCGCGCAACATTGTGTTAAATCGACGGGCCGTTTTGACGTGGATCAAGCTTTGCGGCACTGCGCGCTTGTTCCGCGAGTTGCTTTAGAACTTTTCGCACTGCAGCGGGCGTCACCGTGCGCTGCGGGAAGTTCAGCCGCAAAGTGATTGATCCGTCACTGAGATCAAGGCCATCCGGATCGCAGCCGGTGCAGCGCCAATCGGCGTCGTGGGACGCGCCGAGTAATTGCGTCGCATAGAGTTTCATCGTGCCCAGATGATCCGCATTCATATGGTCAATTATGCTTTGCTCCTCTGCAAGAAACGCATGGGCGTCGCTGAGGTCGGTCAGGAATTGCTGCGGCTTCAGATCGACGATGCGGCCGAAGCCGGCGACCAGATGGGCGCCGCTCGGCCGGATTACGAAGAACGCAAAATCCGCGAAGTCGACGAATTGTTCAGCCGAGGGATGCGCGTTGAGATAGCGCCGCCGCAGCGTCGGCCGCGCCTCGGCGTTTGCCGGCTCCGCGGTTCCCGACAGCATGATGCGTGCGCCCTGCAGCGGATCGCCCGGCGCGCGTTCGTCCAGCATCAGCGACACCCGTGAGTCGGCGAGCAGGTTCTGGGTGTGCAGCGCCAGCCGCGAGATCAACAGGATCGGCGAACCATCCCAGTGGCTTGCCAGATTGACCAGCGAGCAATAGGGCGCGCCGCTGCCGACCGCCAGCGTCGCCAGCGCGCCCTGGCGGCTGCGCCGCAGCAACGAGCGGGCCAGTTCGGAAGCGCTGAATTGCGGCGTCGGCTGCATCTGAATTCCACCATCTCATTGCGAATTGAGCCTTATTTTGGCTCCACCGATAGCTATATGGGGACCGGAACCCGCGGCCGATTGCACAGTTCCGGGAACTTGGTCACACTTCAGCCCCGCTTGCATAGTCGTTGGCCGGGTTCACAGGCCAGTCAAATACGGGACCTCGCCCGTAGCCCACTCCGTTTCGGAAAGCAGGCTCATGCCCACAATCGCCTTGGTCGACGACGACCGCAACATTCTGACCTCGGTCTCGATCGCGCTGGAAGCCGAAGGCTACCGCATCATGACCTACACCGATGGTGCCTCGGCGCTGGATGGTTTTCGCACCTCGCCGCCCGACCTCGCCATCCTCGATATCAAGATGCCGCGGATGGACGGCATGGAGACGCTGCGGCGGCTGCGCCAGAAATCCGATCTGCCGGTGATTTTCCTCACCTCGAAAGATGAAGAGATCGACGAATTGTTCGGCCTCAAGATGGGCGCCGACGATTTCATCCGCAAGCCGTTTTCGCAGCGGCTGTTGGTCGAGCGGGTCAAGGCGGTGCTGCGCCGCGCCGCGCCGAAGGACCCCGCCGCGGTGCCGAAGGAAACCGACGCCAAGGCGCTGGATCGCGGACTGCTGCGGATGGACCCGGAGCGCCACACCTGCACCTGGAAGAACGAGCCGGTGACGCTGACCGTGACCGAATTCCTGATCCTGCAGGCACTGGCGACCAGGCCGGGCGTGGTGAAAAGCCGCAACGCGCTGATGGACGCCGCCTATGACGATCAGGTCTATGTCGATGATCGCACCATCGACAGCCACATCAAGCGGCTGCGCAAGAAGTTCAAAGTGGTCGACGATGATTTCGAAATGATCGAGACGCTGTACGGCGTCGGCTATCGGTTCAAGGAAACCTAAGCCGCGGCCATGTTTTGGCGGCCGTTGCCTGCGACGCTCGCCGGCGCGCTTAAGGACTGACGGCGCGCCGCGTCTGGCGTAGGATGCCAGCGAGGCGAGGCGCCGGCGGCCTCGCGGGGCTTATCCGAAACAACCTGGTGGTTTTGGCCATTGCTCGATCGCACGCAGCCTGATCCCGACGACCCGAGCGGCGCCGCGCCGGCCCTGGCGGCCGACGAGGCAGCGGCCGAGCGCGATCGCGGGCTGGTGTGGCCGCGACCGATGGCCTGGCTGCGTCGCGCCGGGCAGTTCTTCCTCACCTTAAGCTTCTCCAGCCTCACCCGCCGCATCGTCTCGCTGAATCTCGCCGGGCTGGTGCTGCTGGTGGCGAGCATCCTGTATCTGTCCCAGTTCCGCGCCGGCCTGATCGACGCCCGCGCGCAGAGCCTGTTGGTGCAAGCCGAAATCATCGCCGGCGCAATCGCGGCGTCGGCCACCGTCGAGACCAACACCATCACCATCGATCCCGACCGGCTGCTCGACCTCAAGCCGGGCGAGACCTTCGGTCCACCCGACGAACTGGCTGGCCTGGATTTTCCGATCAACCCGGAGCGCGTCGCGCCGGTGCTGCGGCGGCTGATCTCGCCGACCAAGACCCGCGCCAGGATCTATGACCGCGATGGCGTGCTGATCCTCGACAGCCGCAGCCTGTATGGCCGCGGCGACGTGCTGCGTTTCGAATTGCCGCCGCCGACCACCGAGAAGCCCGGCGTCGCCGAGCGCAGCATGATCGCGATCCGCACCTGGCTCAATCGCGGCGACCTGCCGCTGTATCGCGAGCTCGGGCCGGAAAACGGCAACGGCTATCAGGAGGTGGTGCAGTCGCTCGACGGCCAGAAGAGCAGCATGGTGCGGATCAACGACCGCGGCGAGGTGATCGTCTCGGTGGCGGTGCCGGTGCAGCGCTTCCGCGCGGTGCACGGCGCCTTGATGCTCTCCACGCAGGGCGACGACATCGACCAGATGGTCACCGCGGAACGCCTCGCCATTCTGAAAGTCGGCGGCGTCGCCTCCTTGGTGATGATGGTGCTGTCGCTCTTGCTCGCCTCCACCATCGCCGGCCCGGTGCGCCGGCTCGCCGACAGCGCCGAGCGGGTGCGCCGCCGCATCCGCACAAGGGTCGAGATCCCGGATTTCACCGGCCGGCGCGACGAGATCGGGCATCTGTCCGGCGCGCTGCGCGACATGACCGAGGCACTGTACAACCGCATCGAGGCGATCGAGCGCTTCGCCGCCGACGTCTCGCACGAATTGAAGAATCCTTTGACCTCGCTGCGCTCGGCGGTGGAAACCCTGCCGCTGGCCCGCAACGAAAAGAGCCGCGGCCGGCTGCTCGAGGTGATCGAGCACGACGTCAAACGGCTCGACCGGCTGATCTCCGATATCTCCGACGCCAGCCGGCTCGACGCCGAATTGCAGCGCCAGGACGTCGCCCCGGTCGATCTGCGGCGCTTGCTCGCCACCCTCGCCTCGGTCGCCAACGAAACCAAGCTCGGCACCAATGTCGGCGTCGAGGTCCGGTTCGAGGGCGGCGGCCACGACGCCTTCTCGGTGCCGGGGCATGATTCCCGGCTCGGCCAGGTGATCTCCAACCTTTTGGTCAACGCGCAATCGTTCTCCACCGCTGGCGGCAAGGTGCGGATCGTCTGCCGCCGCCGCAAGACCGAGATCGAGATCGTGGTCGACGACGACGGCCCGGGGATTCGCGACGACGCGCTGGAGAAAATCTTCGAGCGGTTCTACACCGACCGGCCGCATCAGGGCTTCGGCCAGAACTCCGGGCTCGGCCTGTCGATCTCCAAGCAGATCGTCGAGGCCCATGGCGGCAAGATCTGGGCGGAGAACCGCCCCGGTCCCTGCGACGCCAACGGCGAGCCGAGCTTTGCCGGGGCGCGCTTCGTGGTGAGGTTGCCGGCGATATGAGCAGCTCGGGCAACGTCGGTTCAGCCAGCGTTCATGCCTCGGCGGTGAAAGTGGGCGAGCGCGCGGTGCTGATCCGCGGAGCGTCGGGCGCCGGCAAGTCGCGGCTGGCGTTCGAGCTGATCCTGGCCGGGCGCGGCGGACTATTACCCGGCGCGGTACTGATCGGCGACGACCGGGTGCATCTCGAGGCCTCCGCTGAGGGGCTGGTGGTGCGCGCGGCGCCAGCGATCGCCGGGCTGATCGAGATCCGCGGGCTCGGTCTGCGGCGCTGCGACTATGTCGCGCAGGCCGTGGTCGGGCTGGTGGTCGATCTGGCGGCGCCCGACGCCGAACGGCTGCCGCAGCCCGCGGCGTTGTGGACAACCATCCGCGGTGTCGAATTGCCGCGGATTCCGGTTGGCGAAGGCGATGCGCCGCTACCTCTGGTAGTGGCCGCATTCACTACATCCGAAGGTTAAGGCGCAGCGGCCGTCGAGGAGATTGTTCGGACCGATTTGATAACCATATAATCCTAACTATCGTCACCAAATGACCCAGGCCGCTCCCGTTTCAAAGGTAATTTGAGGGAGAAATGGCGTAGACCCCCTTGCATGGGGGCTCTGGATGGTCAAAGTGACCCGTTCGCGCGGTGCGCCAAAGGCACCCGCGAGGAGTTTCCGATGATTGGTCTGGTACTTGTGACCCATGGGCGCCTTGCCGACGAGTTCAAGGCGGCGCTGGAACATGTGATGGGGCCACAAAAGCAAATTGAAGCCGTCACGATCGGCGCCGAAGACGATGCCGATCTGTGTCGTAGCGACATTATCGAAGCGGTGAATCGCGTCGATAGTGGCGATGGCGTTGCGATTCTGACGGATATGTTCGGCGGCACGCCGTCGAATCTGGCGATCTCCTGCATGAGCCGCCCCAAGGTGGAAGTGCTGGCCGGCATCAATCTGCCGATGCTGGTCAAGCTCGCCAAGGTGCGCGAGGAGCGGCCGCTGCCCGACGCGATCGCGCTGGCGCAGGAAGCCGGCCGCAAATACGTCACCATCGCCAGCCGCGTGCTCGCCGGCAAATGAGCGCCGACGCCGACCACGCTCCGTCGACCGGCGCCCCGGAGCAGGAGGGCGCCTCCACCGATCCGGTCTCCATCGACATTCCGATCGTCAACAAGCGCGGCCTGCACGCCCGCGCCTCGGCGAAATTCGTGCAGATGGTCGAGCGCTTCAACGCCGAGGTCTGGGTCACCCGCAACGGCGAGACCGTCGGCGGCACCTCGATCATGGGGCTGATGATGCTGTCGGCCGGGATCGGCACCAGCGTCACGGTGTCGGCGGTCGGCCCGCAGGCCAAAGAGGCGGTCGATGCCTTGGCCGGCCTGCTCGCCAGCAAATTCGGCGAAGAAGACTGAGCTATTCCGGTTCTGATAGAATCAGAGCCGGAACTCTAGATTGCTATTTTGACGCGTTTTCTTCACGCGAAGCCGGAAGCCAGTTCGCTCGAAAACGCTACAGGCGCCTGCCTCGCACGGCGTCACCGCCCTGATCTGCACTTGCCCTTGGCGCGATGCGCGCGCCCACCACAGATTGTCATTCCGGGGCGCGAGCCCACTTGGGGCGAGCGAACCCGGAATGACGTGGTGGTGCGGAACGCGCGCCACTGACTCGTCATCCTGAGTGTCTGACCGAAAAAGCAGCGAGTAAAATCAGGCGTTTTTGTCATTGCGAGCCGAGGACGGCGCGCAGCGCCGGCTTCGATGCGAAGCAATCCAGGGGCTTCACGCGTGGCCCTGGATTGCTTCGTCGCAAGAGCTCCT
>NZ_DASWPE010000007.1:0-14554 GCF_036404135.1 Rhodopseudomonas sp.
GCGGCTGGGACGGCTATCCATCGTCCAAACCTCCCGGCCCCATCACCTTCAAGCACGGCCTCGAACGCTTCTCCGCCATCGCCGCAGGATGGAGCCTCAGAGATGTGTGCATGCCTTAGTGCGTGCGCAGGGACGACGCGCTACCGCGGCACCACCGCGTGGAACACGGATTTCGCCGCCGAGAACATGTCGTCGCCCACCGAGCGGCCGGCGTCGGCGCGGTTCTCAGAGGCTTCGGGGATATCGGCCGGCGGCGTCGGACGCTGCGGATCGTGCGGGTTCGGCGCCTGCGCATAGGCCGGGCTGGGCGGCGGCACGATGGTCACCGGACGGTTCAGCGGCTCCACCGGATTGCTGGCGGCGACCGGCGGGGTGACGCTGACCGGGGCCGGCGTCGGCGCCGGCTGCGGCAGGGTTGCCGTCGTCGCCGGTTGCTGCTGCTGCTGCGGCTGGCTCGGCGCCGCGGGCGCCGGCTGCACGGCCGGCAGCGAGGCGACATGCGGCGGATCCGGCAGCCGGGCCGGCTCGGGCGCGCGGGGCAACGGCTCGGAGGCGCGCGCCGCCTCGTTGGAGCTGCGCAGCCGTTCGATCGCGGCGCGTGCCAGGTCGTTGGCGTCGCGGCGCTCGTCCTTGGTGGTGGCCTCGACCGGCGGCGTGGCGGTGACCGCGGCAACGGTGGCCGGCGCAGCCACGGGCGTCGGTGCGGGGGCCGGCGCGGCGACCGGCGCCGGTGCCGCCTTGGCCACCGCCTTGTCGCGCGGCATCGGCTGATGCAGCCGGCCGACCGGCTTGTCAGCCGCCTTGTCGATCACCGGCTTCTCGGTCACAGCCTTCTCGACCGCCGGCTTTTCAACCGCGGGCCGGCTTCGCGCGGCGACGGCGTCGGAATTCGAATCACCCAGGCTGGCACTCTTGGCGTCGACCTTCGCAGCCCTCGCTGGCGCGGCGGCTTCCTCAGCCTTCTTCGGATCGATCGCGGACACCGCGGCGGCGGGCGGCGGATCCGGCTTGTTGACGTAGTGATTGACGATGTAGGCGCCAAGCACCGTGGCGAGCACCGAGGGCAGAATCGAGTGAAAGATATTACCGATGTATTTGAGCATTACCGCCCTCTCCCAGCGAGGTTTTGATGCGGGAACTTTGAGGCTGATTAAGGGATCAACTGCGACCGATCGATGGCAATGTGAAGCGACGCTGCCATGCGGTGGAGTTCGTCGATCTCAGCCTCGAAGGTCGGTCGGTGGCGTCGCCGCCCGGACGGTCAAGGCTTCAGTTCGACCTCAAGAAACACGATGTCGATATACGTTTCGTTAAGAACGTCGTGTTCAACCCCGGCCTTGCGAAAATACGACTGGCCGGCGGCAAGCTGCGCCTTGGAACGGCTGCCGTCCGGCGCCACGATGGTCATCTCGCCGGCGATCACCGGGACGATGACGTAATCCATCTCGTGACGATGATGGCCGGTGGCGCCGCCGGGCGGCAACCGCCATTGCGTGACGCGAACGTCGGCATTGTCGATCTGAATCTGTGATTCCGCGCTGATCGCCATCGGTTCCGTCCTCTCAGGGTATGAACACCAGGAACACGAATACCGCGAACACCACCAGGTGGACCAGCCCGAACAAAATATTGGTGCGGCCGGTGCCGAAGGTCAGCATGCTGACGAAGAAGGTCAGCACCAGGATCACCGCCTCCTGCGACTCCAGCCCCAGCACCATGCGCTTGTCGAGCAGCAGCGCCACCGTCGACACTGCCGGGATGGTCAGGCCGATGGTCGCCAGCGACGAGCCCAGCGCCAGATTGATGCCCTTCTGCAGATCGTTGCGGCGGGTAGCGCCGATTGCCGCCAGGCTCTCCGGCAGCAGAATCAGTCCGGCTACCACCAGCCCCGCGAACGCCTCCGGCGCGCCCATCCAGTCGTTCGCGGTCTGCACCACATGGGAGAATTTCTCCGCCAGCAGCACCACGCCGAGCAAGGCGAGTGCCAGCAAGCCGATGCTGAGCGCCAGGCTTTTTGCGGAACCGGACGCGACCGGCGCCGCTTCGGCGTGTTCGCCGATGAAATAATCCTTGTGCCGGATGGTCTGGGTGTAGAGGAACAGCACGTACAGCACCACGGTGGCGAAGCTGACGAAGGCGAGCTGCGCTGCGGAATAGAACGGGCCGGGATCGGTGAAGGTGTAATTCGGCAGGATCAGCGTGATCGTCGACAGCACGATCAGCACGCTGAGATACAGGCTGACCCCGGAGATCTGAAATTCCTGCTCCTTGAAGCGCAGCCCGCCGATCAGGATGCACAGCCCGACCAGGCCGTTGCAGACGATCATCACCACCGCGAACACGGTGTCGCGCGCCAGCGTCGGCACCACCTTGTCGCCGAGCATCATGGTGGTGATCAGCGACACCTCGATCAGCGTCACCGCCAGCGTCAACAGCAGCGTGCCGTAGGGCTCGCCGAGCCGGTGCGCCACCGTTTCGGCGTGATGAACCGCGGCAAACACCGTGCCGAACAGCACCACCAACAGCACCGCGGCGAAGCCGAAGCCCAGCGCGCTCGGCGCAAAATCCAGATGGAACACGCTGCTCGCGGCGAACAACAGCGCCGCCGCCGCGGGAAACGCCCAGGCCGACGCCGGCATCCCGGCGGCGGCGTGGTGCGGGTCGCGCGCCGGCTTGGCGATCTGCCGGCTGATCTTGGGGCCGCTAGTCGCGGTCGATCTTGGTTTGCTTTTCGACGTCACATTTCAGGCTTTCCGGCACCTCCCGGCAGGCGCAGGCTTTCGCATGGGCCGCGTGCCACACCACCCGCTGCTCCCGTGTCGCCTTCGGCGGCATGGGATGCAAGCGGTGCCATTCCTTGTTCATGACGCCACGCCCGGCTGGTCAAGCAAAGCTGAACGCCCGCCTCACAGCGCCTTGACGATGTTCTCGGTCATCTTCTTGGCGTCGCCGAGCAGCATCATGGTATTGTCGCGATAGAACAGCGGATTGTCGATGCCGGCATAACCCGACGCCAGCGACCGCTTGATGAACATCACGGTGCCGGCCTTCCAGACCTGCAACACCGGCATGCCGTAGATCGGCGAGGTCTTGTCGTCCTCGGCGGCCGGGTTGGTGACGTCGTTGGCACCGATCACGAAGGCCACGTCGGCCTGGGCGAATTCCGAGTTGATGTCCTCGAGTTCGAACACCTCGTCGTAGGGCACGTTGGCCTCGGCCAAGAGCACGTTCATGTGGCCCGGCATGCGGCCGGCGACCGGGTGAATCGCGTATTTCACCTCGACGCCTTCCTTCTTCAGCGTGTCGGCCATTTCGCGCAGCGCGTGCTGCGCCTGCGCCACCGCCATGCCGTAACCCGGCACGATGATGACCTTCTGCGCGTTCTTCATGATGAAGGCCGCGTCGTCCGCCGAGCCGAGCTTGACCGGGCGCACTTCGCCGGTGCCGCCGCCGGCCGCGGCGGTCTCGCCGCCGAAGCCGCCGAGGATCACCGAGATGAAGGAGCGGTTCATCGCGTGGCACATGATGTAGGACAGGATCGCGCCCGACGAGCCGACCAGCGCGCCGGTGATGATCAGCGCCGAATTGCCCAGCGTGAAGCCGATGCCGGCCGCGGCCCACCCCGAATAGGAGTTCAGCATCGAGATCACGACCGGCATGTCGGCGCCGCCGATCGGGATGATCAGCAGCGCGCCGAGCAACAACGCGATGCCGGTGATGACCCAGAACGCGACCTCGCTGCCGGTGGCCACCAGGAACACGATCGCGGCGAACATCACCACGCCGAGCACGATGTTGACCATGTGCCGCGCCGGCAGAATGATCGGCGCGCCACTCATCTTGCCCGACAGTTTCAGGAACGCGATCACCGAGCCGGTGAAGGTCAAAGCGCCGATCGCGACGCCGAGCGACATTTCAACGAGGCTCGCGCCGTGAATGTTGCCGGGGACGCCGATGTCGAACGCGGCGGGCGCGTAGAACGCGCCGGCGGCGACCAGCACCGCGGCCATGCCGACCAGCGAGTGGAAGGCGGCGACCAGTTCGGGCATCGAGGTCATCGGCACCTTGCGGGCGATCACCGCACCAATGCTGCCGCCGATCGCGATGCCGAGGATGACGAGGCCCCAGCCCAAGAGGTCGGCCGGCGGATGGCCGGCCAGCGTGGTGGCGACCGCGATCGCCATGCCGGTCATGCCGAGGAAGTTGCCCTGGCGGCTGGAGGCGGGCGACGACAGCCCGCGCAGCGACAGAATGAACAGCGCGCCAGCGATCAGATACAGAAGCGCGGAAAGATTGGCGTTCATCGAATTTTCCTACTCACTTCTGCTTTTTCTTGTACATCGCCAGCATCCGCTGGGTGACAAGGAAGCCGCCGAAAATATTCACCGAGGCAAAGATCAGCGCGACGAAGCCGAAGCCGCGCGCCCACACACCGCCCTCGCCGACCATCGCCACGCCGACCGCGAGCAGCGCACCGACCACGATCACCGAGGAGATCGCGTTGGTCACGCTCATCAGCGGGGTATGCAGCGCGGGCGTCACCGACCACACCACGAAATAGCCGACGAACACGGCGAGAACGAAAATCGACAGCCGAAACACGAACGGATCGACGGCCTGCACAATATGCTCCATGGCGGCTCTCCTTAAGCTTTCGGCTGGAAGTTCGGGTGAATGACCGCGCCGTCTTTGGTCAGCGCGGTGGCCTTCACCAATTCGTCGTCCCACTTCACCGCGAGCGACTTCGACGCCTTGTCGAACAGCGTCTCGATGAATGAGAACAGGTTGCGGGCGTAGAGGCTCGAGGCCGAGGCAGCGACCCGGCCGGCGACGTTGGTGTAGCCGACGATCTTGATGCCGCCGACGTCGGTGACCTGGCCGGTCACGGCGCCTTCGACGTTGCCGCCGCGCTCGACTGCGAGATCGACCAGCACCGAACCGGGCTTCATCGAGCGAACCATCTCGGCGGTGACCAGGCGCGGCGCGGGCCGGCCGGGGATCAACGCGGTGGTGATGATGATGTCCTGCTTCTTGATGTGCTCGGCGGTCAGCGCGGCCTGCTTCGCCTGATATTCCTTGGACATTTCCTTGGCATAGCCGCCGGCGGTCTGGGCGTTCTTGAATTCCTCGTCCTCGACGGCGAGGAATTTGGCGCCCAAGCTTTCGACCTGCTCCTTGGTGGCGGGGCGCACGTCGGTCGCCGTGACCACGGCGCCGAGCCGGCGCGCGGTGGCGATCGCCTGCAAGCCGGCGACGCCGACGCCCATCACGAACACCTTGGAGGCGGGAATCGTGCCGGCCGCGGTCATCATCATCGGGAAGGCGCGGCCGAATTCCTCGGCGGCCTCGATCACCGCGCGATAGCCGGCGAGGTTGGCCTGGCTCGACAGCACGTCCATCACCTGGGCGCGGGTGATGCGCGGCATCAATTCCATCGCGAAGGCGGCGACGCCGGACTCGGCGATGGTCTTCAACGCGGCTTCGTGGCCGTAGGGGTCCATGATGGCGATCACCAGCGCGCCGCGCTTGTAGCTCGCCAGTTCGGACGCTTCCGGCCGCTTCACCTTGATGACGATGTCGGCATCCTTCAACGCGTCGGCGCTGACGGTGGCGCCGGCCGCGGTGAATTCGGAATCCGGCAGGCCGGACTTGATCCCGGCGCCGGGCTCGATCGCGATGTCGATCCCCAACGCCTTGAACTTCTTCACCGTGTCGGGCGTCGCCGCGACCCTCGGTTCAGAAGGATCCAGTTCTTTCGCAACAGCAATTTTCATAGAGCCTCCGCCGCGCGGGGCACGCGCGTGAGTGAGCCAATGGGCGCGCCGTTTGGCGGCGCAGTCCGATCCGAATCAAGTCAGGAAAATTGCCATCAGAGCGACGACGGTGATGACGGCGGCGGAGCCGTATTTGACCAGCTTGATGAAGCCTTCATAGGTCTGCTCATGGGCGACATAGTCGTTGCCCTCAGCAGCGGTGTAGGCGACGTCATGGTGCTCTGCCATCAGTCTCTCCGGACAATGTTCGAGAAGTGTGTGTGCAATTAGCGCAATCTTATTGCGAGAGCAACGGCGCCCTCGACAGATCCCCTAACCCATTTTGGTTCATTCGAAAGTCTAGCGCTATTCCGGTTCTGGTAAAATCAGAACGGAGCTCCAGATTCTTGTCTTGACGCGTTTTCTTCACGCGAACCACTTCGCTCGAAAACGCCATAGCGCGGCGGTCGCGCAGCGGTCATGGGTTTGGCGACGACGCCAAGGCGACGAAGGAGTTTTTGCCAAGCGCCGCGGCCGCAGACGAATTCCGCCGCGCGGCAGGCGCGGGACGCCATGAAATACCGCTTTCCAAAAAGCGTTGTCGCGAGCCACAACCACGCAAATAAGAAAATCGGCAGGACTCACGCCGGCCAATTGTCACGGATCCAGCGCGCCAGGCTCTCCTCAGAGACCTCGCCGGCGGCCAGCGAGAGGATGATGGACGCCGCCTCGGCTTCCGGCACGATGAAATCGACGCCGTTGACGCCCAGAAACGTGTAGAGCGCCAACAGCGACGTGCGCTTGTTGCCGTCGACGAACGGATGGTTGCGGGCAATGCCATAGGCATAGGCGGCGGCAAGCTCCGCCAATTCCGCCTGTTCATAGCTCCATTTATTGCGCGGCCGATCCAGCGCCGATTCCAACATGCCTTCGTCGCGCAGACCGCTGGCGCCGCCGTGGATCGTCAACTGCTCGTCGTGAATGGCGACGATCATCTGGCGGGTCAGCCAGAACGGCTCGCTCATTTGGCCAGCTCTGCCAAGGCGTTGTGATAGCGCTTCATGCCGCGACGGGCGACTTCCATGGCCTTCTCGAAGTTCGGGTCGTAAGGCGTGAACCGGATCCCGCCGTCAGGCGTCATCGTCGCATAGAGCTGATCGCCGACGCTTAAGTTCAGCCGGGCCATCACGTCCTTGGGCAGAATCAAGCCTGATGAATTGCCGATCTTCTTGATTTCGACCGTTGCCAGTACCTGCGCGGGGGCGTCGGGGATTATCTTGGGCTGCTCGTTCATGGACAAATCTCCGTTATACGCTCAGTATAACAAAGTCGACAACCCCGTTCAACAAATGTTTTACGCGTCCACGGACCCCGCCGCAGCGCCGGCGGGCTCCGCCTGCCCGACGCCGAGCCCCAGCGCGGCACGGACCTTGGCGATGGTCTTGTTGCCGGCATCGCTGAATTTGGCCAGCACGGCCGCGCCGCCATCGCTCGGCACGCTGACGTCGTCGTCGCCGCTCAGCAAGCCGTTGGCGATGTGGAAGCCGAGCGCGCGATAGACCTCGAACTGCTCTTCGCTGAAGAACTGGTCGCCGGTCGCCTCGTGCGGAAACTGCGCGTAGCGCCTTGCGTAATCGCGGACGTAATCGTTCTCGTCGCCGCTCAGCGACGACTTGATGTAGACGAGAAGGCCGGTTTCGCCGCCGCCATAGTCGATGATGCCGATCGCGGTGTGCGGGCCGCGCGGCTGTTCGGACGGCGGCGCGGGCGGCGGCTTGCCGGCGTTGAGCGCCATGCAGCCCAGCGTCGCGGCCTGGATCGGCGTCCATGGCAGGGAGATGCGAATCCCGAGATCGATCCGGGCGTAGCGCTGCAATTTCACCAGCGAGGGAAAATGCATCGCGCTGTCGGCTTCGGCGTCGACCGCGATGATCAGCCGGCATTGCCGGCGCAGCAATTCGTAGATGCCGAGATTTTCGATGTGGCCGCCGTCGGTCAGGTACACCTCGTCGCTGTTCTCGTAGAGCCGGCCGGAAATCTCCGACCACAGATACCGTATGGTGCGGTGCGACGGCGTCCAGCCTCCGGACTGCGGCTCCGCCGGTCCGGATCCGGCGGGCGCAAAGAACCTCGGGTTTTTCAGCCAATAGCCCAGCCGGATGTTGAGCAGCGCCAAGGTCGGCGTCAGCGGCCGGATGGTCTTGGAGCCCATATTCGCCGAGGCCGCGGCGCCGGAGATCGCCATCGCGGTGGCGAGATCGAGTTCGGGCGACACCGCCTCGAGCCGCTCGGTGGGTGCGTAGAGCGTGGCCTGGCTGCCGATCGAGTATTTCGAGAACACGAAGAAATCGGCGTTGCGGCCGCGCCGGTTGGCGAAGTCCGAACCCTGGATGTTGAGCGCGGCGTTGATCAGATGATACGGCGCATCCGCGGCCGACAGCGCGCTGAGCCGCATCCGATCGACGGGGACAAAATCGCGGCCCTGATCGCGGCTCGGCGCGTTGGCGTGCGGCTTGGCGCCGCGGCGCGGGCGCGGATCGAACAGAAACGCCCGGCCGAGCCGGTCGCGGTACAGCCGGTGCAGCGAATTGGCGTTCGGCGCCAGCGGCCACGACAGCAGCAATACCAGCAGCGCCACCGCCACATATAACGCCGGCATCAGGTGGCCCTCCGGCACCCAGCCGGGGATGAACTTCGAGAGCCTGATCAGCCAGTTCGGCGTATGCGCCCAAGCCCGCGGCGAAGACGAATCCGCAGGGGTGTTCGCCGCAGCTGCGGCGGCGCAGCGGCTGGCGTCGTCGGGCTGCAGGTTGCCTTGCAGCGTCGCGGTGGAGGCGGTCTCCAGCTGCTGGATCTTTACCGTGGCGGAGATCGCCGTCGGCGGACAGCGCACCTGCTCGGCGGCGCGCGGGCTGTCATTGGCGATCGCCCAATAGCTCAGATACAGATATGCCACCCAGATGATCAGCGGCAGCGCCAAGCCGGCGACCCACACCGCGAGCTTGATCGCCTTGGCGGAGGCCTGCGCGGTGAGGCTCGATCCGGCGGTGGCGCTGTTGAGAAACGCGTCGATCTGGCGCTGGAACGTCACCACCAAAGCGGTGACCGGCGCCGCCGCTGCGGCCAGCGTCTTCACCCAGCTGGTGAACAGCCCCAGCACCAGCGCGCTGGAGGTGCCATTGGGGTGGTCGGCGATTTGGAACATGCCTTCGATCACGAACGGCTGGAATTCGATGAACGCAATCGCTGCGAAGATCACCAGGACCACCCAGCCGGAGCGATCCAGCCAGCCGAGCCGCGGCCCCAGCCCCGGCAACGACCGCGCCACCGCCCACAGCAGGAACAGCCCGAGCAGCGTCAGCCCCGCCACCAGCGTGATGCCGAAATTGCTCGTCAGATATTCGCTGAGGTCGACGCTGAAGAAATCCGATTTGCCGAGCGAGGAGCGCAGCGGGTTGCACCAGGCGGTGAACGCGGCCAGCAACAGCAGCACCGGCACCACGAAGGACGAATTGGCCACCAGCCCGCGCAGGATGATCGCCGACGCGCTCAACACGTCGCGAAAGCCGCGCGGGATCAGATAGTTCGAATAGTTGCGCAGATGCCCCACCGCCGGGGTGTCGCTGATGTCGGTGGCGGGGGCTGCGCCGGCGATCGGAGCGGCGCCGCCGCCGAATGCGAAGTCCCGGCTGCAGCTCAGCGTCGCCGACAGCGAGCTGCCGAGATAACCGCCGCCGGACACCGTCGACAGATAGTCGATCCGCGACAGCAGGCCCTGATTGTTCAGCGCCTGCACCACGCCGAGACACACCGACGCCGAGCGGATGCCGCCGCCGGACATCGATAGGCCCACCGCCTCCAGCGTCTTGCCCGGCGCCGGCGTCGCGAGCTTGCGATCGGCGCCGCGGCGGGCGTTGATGGCGTCGATTTCCTTGACGAATACGTCGTGAAATCGGATGCGCCACGGCCGCGCATCGTCGTCTGCCTTGGGCGTCGACTGATCCATGACCGCCTCCCTCAGAGGCGCCATGGTAGACTCAACTAATAGTTGAACTCAAGCCGGGGCGGCAAATTCCCGCTCTGCACCGCCCTACCGCATCGCCTCCAGCTCGTCGATCATGCCGGCGATCACCGACAACCCGCCGTCCCAGAAGGTCGGGTCGCGGGCGTCCAGCCCGAACGGCTTCAAGAGTTCGGAATAATGCTTGGTGCCGCCGGCCGACAGCATCGCCAGATAGCGCTCGGCGAAGCCCTCCTGGGCGTTCTCGTAAACCGCATACAGCGAGTTCACCAGGCAATCCCCAAAGGCATAGGCATAGACGTAGAACGGCGAATGGATGAAGTGCGGGATGTACATCCAGAAATTCTCGTAGCCCGGCTTGATGTCGATCGCCGGCCCTAAGCTTTCGCCCTGCACGCTGAGCCACAGTTCGCCGATCCGCTGCGCGGTCAATTCGCCGTTGCGCCGCTCGGTGTGGATCGCGCGCTCGAACGAATAGAACGCGATCTGCCGCACCACGGTATTGATCATGTCCTCGACCTTGCCGGCCAACAGCGCCTGGCGCTGCTTGGCGCTCTTGGTCTGCGCCAACAGCCGCTTGAAGGTCAGCATTTCGCCGAACACCGAGGCGGTTTCCGCCAAGGTCAGCGGCGTCGGCGCCATCAGCGCGCCGTTCTTCGCCGCCAGCACCTGATGCACGCCGTGGCCGAGTTCATGCGCCAGCGTCATCACGTCGCGCGGCTTGCCCTGATAGTTCATCAGCACGTAGGGATGCGCCGAGGGCGTGGTCGGATGCGAGAACGCGCCCGGCGCCTTGCCGGGCCGCACCGGGGCGTCGATCCAGCGGTCGGTGAAGAAGCGCTCGGCGATCTTGGCCATCTCCGGCGAGAACGCGGTATAGGCGGTCAGCACCATGTCCTTGGCGTCGGGCCAGCCGATCGTGCCGGTGGCGGCGAATGGCAGCGGCGCGTTGCGATCCCAATGCGCCAATTGCTTCTTGCCGAACCAACGCGCCTTCAACGCATAATAGCGATGCGACAATTTCGGATAGGCGGCGCGCACCGAGGCGACCAGCGCGTCGACCACCTCGCGCTCGACGCGGTTGGAGAGATGCCTGGAATCCGCGACGTCCTCGAAGCCGCGCCAGCGGTCGGAGATTTCCTTGTCCTTGGCGAGCGTATTGGTGATCAGCGCGAAGGTGCGCTCATTGGCCTTGAAGGTCTTGGCCAGCGCCTGCCCGGCAGCCTTGCGCTTTTTCGGATCGCGATCCTGCAACAGCGTCAGCGTCGGCTCGATCGCCAATTCCTTGGCGCCGAGCTTGAAGCGCAGACTGGAGATGGTCTGGTCGAACAAGCGGTTGAAGGCGCCGTAGCCGGTCTGGGATTTTTCGTGAAACAATTGCTCGATGCGGTCCTCGAGCTGATACGGCTTGTCCTTGCGGCTGTCCTCGATCCACGGCCGGTAGTGCCCGAGCTCCGGGGTCTGCATCGCCGCCTCGATCACCGCGTCGTCGACCCGGTTGAGTTCGAGCGCGAAGAACAACAGATGCACCGAGGCCGCGGTCAGCCGCTCGGAGACGTCGCCGTAGAATTTCGACAGCTTGGGATCGACGCTGTCGCCGGCATGGATCAGCCCGGCATAGGAGGCGAGCCGGCCGGCGAGATCGTCGATCGCCTCATAGCGCTGCACCGCCTCGGCGAGCCAGACCCCGCCGCCGTCCTTGGCGGTCTCCTCGGCGAGCTTGCCCTTGTAATCGTGCTCGAAGGCGATGCAGTCGGCGTCGATCTTGTCGAGGTCGCGCGCCACCTCCGGCGAATCGATGCTGGTATAGAGATCGGCCAGATTCCATTCCGGCGGCTGCCCTACCTTGCCCGGCGCGGATTTGGCGGACTTGCTCGGAGCGGATTTGGCCTGCGGCTTGCGGCTCGGGGGCTTTTTGGCGGCGCTCTTGCGCGGAGCCGGTTTGCGGACGGGTTTGGTGGCTCGGGAGGTCGCTGCTTTGGCCATGGGCTCTTTCAATACACTGCGCGTCAAATCAGGCAAACGCTACTAGCGGAGACGATAGCAGGGCAAGCGCCTCTTTGAAGGCGCCGCGCCGGCATCATTGTGATGTAGGCTGTGACTGCGACAAGGCAACGCGGCCGTGGCCGTTGAATCCGGCGCCGCAAGGGGATATTTCCGGTGCCGATGGAACTCGCGCGATCAAGCGCGATTGAGCAAGCACGTCCCGGACCGGGCCCCTCTGGCAGTTCATGCGAACTGTGATGTCGGACAGGACGTTCACAGAGAGGCCCGATGACCGAATTCCTGACGATTTTCACCCCCGAGGGACTGTCCGCGCTGGCCCAGGTCATCATGATCGATCTGGTGCTCGCCGGCGACAATGCCGTGGTGATTGGTCTGGCCGCCGCCGGGCTGCCGAAGGATCAGCGCGGCAAGGCGATCCTGATCGGTATCGTCGCCGCCACCGTGCTGCGCATCGTGTTCGCCAGCGTCACCGTGCAATTGCTGCAGATCATCGGCCTGTTGCTGGCCGGCGGCGTGCTGCTGCTGTGGGTGTGCTGGAAGATGTGGCGCGAATTGCGCGCCTCCGAGCCTCAGGCGTCCAACGCGGTGCTCGACGAGGCCGATGGCAACGGCGCGCCGCGCAAGACGCTCGGCCAGGCGGTGTGGCAGATCACGCTGGCCGACATCTCGATGTCGCTCGACAACGTGCTGGCGGTCGCCGGCGCCGCGCGCGAACACCCGATCATCCTGGTGTTTGGCCTCGCGCTGTCGATCGCCTTGATGGGCCTTGCCGCCTCCTTCATCGCCAAGCTTCTGCACAAGCATCGCTGGATCGCCTATGTCGGCTTCGCCATCATTCTCTATGTGGCGCTCGACATGTGCTATCGCGGCGTGCTGGAAATCTGGCCCGACGCGCTGAGCCGGCTCTTGGCGCTGATCTGAGCGCGTCGATTCACCAACCGTTAACGCTTGCGCGACCATGGTGGCCCAATTCGGGACAAGTCACCTTGGAGTTGGAATGCCCACCACGATTCTGATCGCCGACGACGATGCGGTGCAGCGCAGGCTGGTCGAGAACATGGTGCAGAAATGCGGCTACCAGACCGTGGTGGTCGACAGCGGCGACGCCGCGATCGAACGGCTGACCGCGGAGGACGCAGCAGCGATCGACGCGGTGGTGCTCGATCTGGTGATGCCCGGGCTCGACGGGATGGGCGTGCTGGAGCGGATGCGCGACGCCGGCCTCTCCATCCCGGTGATCGTGCAGACCGCGCATGGCGGCATCGACAATGTGGTGTCGGCGATGCGCGCCGGCGCCCAGGATTTCGTGGTCAAGCCGGTCGGCATCGAGCGGCTGCAGATCAGCCTGCGCAATGCGCTGAACGCCAGCGCGCTGAAGGGCGAGTTGCAGCGGCTGAAGCACAGCCGTGACGGCAAACTGACCTTCGCCGATCTGGTCACCCGCAGCGAGGCGATGGATCATGTGCTGCGGATGGCCAAGCGCGCGGCGACGTCGGCGATCCCGGTTCTGATCGAGGGCGAATCCGGCGTCGGCAAGGAATTGATCGCCCGCGCCATCCACGGCTCCAGCGAGCGCAGCACCAAGCCGTTCGTCGCGGTGAATTGCGGCGCGATCCCCGACAATCTGGTGGAATCCATCCTGTTCGGTCACGAGAAGGGCGCCTTCACCGGCGCCACTGAACGCCACACCGGCAAATTCGTCGAAGCCAGCGGCGGCACGCTGTTTCTCGACGAGGTCTCGGAATTGCCGCTGGCGGCGCAGGTCAAATTGCTGCGCGCGCTACAGGAAGGCGCGGTCGAGGCGGTCGGCGGGCGGCGCCCGCTCAAGGTCGACGTCCGCATCATTTCGGCCACCAACCGCAAACTGCTCGACCGCGTCAAAGCCGGGCAGTTTCGCGAGGACCTGTTCTACCGGCTGCACGTGCTGCCGCTGACGATCCCACCACTGCGCAACCGCCGCGAGGATATCCCGCATCTGTTGCGGCATTTCCTGGCGCGGTTCTGCGCCGAGGAAAATCGCACCATCACCGGGGTCAGCGGCGAAGCGATGGCGCGGCTGGCGCAGCTCGATTGGCCGGGCAACGTCCGCCAGCTCGAAAACGTGGTGTACCGCGCCGTGGTGATGAGCGAGAGCAGCCATCTCGACCTCGCCGATTTCCCGCTCACCGCGGCGGCGCCGAGCATCGCCGAATTCGCCGGCGAGCCCTTGCTGATCGAAGCGCCGTTTCAGTCCACCGCGCCGCAGCAGGTCTCCGGCCACGACATCCCGATCGCGCCGGGGCCTGCCGCCGGCAGTCTTTCGATGCTGACCCCGGACGGCGAGGTCCGTCCGCTCGACGAACTGGAGAGCGAGGTCATCCGCTTTGCGATTTCGCATTACCGCGGCCAGATGTCCGAGGTCGCACGCAGGTTGAAGATCGGCCGCTCGACGCTGTACCGCAAGCTCGACGAAGCCGCCGCAAAGGACATACCAAGTCTGGAATCTGAACAGGCGGACTGAACGCGCCATCGGCCATGGACGGCGCCGCAACGGGAACCTGAACCGTGGCGGCGCGGTGACACACGACCCAAAACGCCCGTTAAAACGGCGTAATTCGTTGCAAATGTGAAGCATTGAAGTCAGCTTGTCAGGAAGCACCTCGTGCAGCGCAGGGCGCTTGCACCGGGCGATGTATCGTCTGCGTGGGAATCGTGGCGTGCAGACTGATGGCGCGGGCGCTTCAGCAGAAGTTTGAGTAACAAACCGACCGAAGCTGATCCATGTCGGGCAGCT
>NZ_DASWPE010000008.1:0-13323 GCF_036404135.1 Rhodopseudomonas sp.
ACACCCCCGTCAAAATCGAAGTGTCGCAAGACAGATCACACGAATTCCCGATTCTGGAATCCCCCCAGCAACACCCGAGTCAATCCGTCGCACCCAAGATGTGTGCATGCCTTAGTGCGTGCGCAGGGACGACCCGTGGAGAGGCGCTGCCCGACAGCGGCGCGTTGCGCTGCGGCCGGGGCACGCGTCCCCTCACTTGCGACAGCGCGCTACTCCGCCGGCACCCAATTGCCGTGAAAGCCGTCCGGCACGCGGTGGCCGAGCTTGACCAGCGCGATCGGGCCTTGGTCGATATCGGTGGCGTTGAACACCGCCAGATCGCTGCGGTTCTCACGGCCGCGAAAGATCACCACCAGCAGCCAGCCGTCGCCCTCGGCGGCGTCGCGGCTGCGCGGTACGAACACCGGCTCCGAGACGCTGTCGCCGACCGGCAGCATGTAGCGGCCAAGCCGCGCGCCGTCGCCGTCGACATGGACCAGCCCGGACAGCGACAAGCCGAGCGGCAGCTCGGGATTGGCGCAGGCGTACCAGCCGTGGCTGCTGCGCAGCCCGGCGCGGCGCTCGTCGATGCGCGGGAATTCGCCGCTGATGTCGTCGAGATAGCGGCGGGTGAAGCGGTCGGTGTTGCCGGAGAGGTCGAAGCTCCAGCGGCAGAGTCTGGCGCGGGATTTTTCCGGGTCGGTCGGCCTGCCGTCGGGATCGGTGAACAGCGGCACCTGTTCGGACTGCATCACGTTGGCGAAGATGCGGTCGCCGTCCTCCCAGGCGTTCATCACGTGGAACACAAAGCAGGCCTCGCTGCGAAACCAGACGATGTCGCGGGTCTTGCCGTCGCGCTTCATCACGCCGACGAAGCTGCCCTTGCCGGGCTCCCAGGCATAGGGCGGCTTGCCGCGCATCGCCCGCCACAGGCTGCCGGTGAGCGGCAGGATCGGAAACAGGATGTGCCGCTCGGTGACGACGAAGTCGTGCACCATCGCGGCGTAGGGTGACTTGAAGCGGTCGAACCGCGTCACCTTTCCGGCGGCGTCGATCGATCCGACCGACATTCCCGCGGTCAATAGCCCGGTGGCGTTGTAGCCGAAGAACAGCATCTCGCCGGTGACCGGATCGATCTTCGGATGCGCGGTGAAGGGGCCGTTGATGGCGCCGCCATAGTCGCAATAGCCGAGGGTCGCCAGGCTGTCGCGCTCGATCTCGGTCGGCGGATGGCCTTCCTCCAGCGCCAGCAATTTGCCGGCGTGATACAGCACGTTGGTATTGGCGACGCCGCCGTCGCTGGTCACTGACTTCGCGACGCCGGGGAGCTTGCGGTTGAAGCCGCCGAACAGCGCGCGGCCGGCGTCGTGCTCGGCGAGAAATTTCGGGGTGCGGACCCAACGGTTGCGATAACAGGCGCGGCCGTTTTCCAGCCGGAAGGCGTGCAGCATGCCGTCGCCGAAGAACCAGTGCGCGTCCTTGCTGGGAAATTGCGGATTGGCGCCGTTGCGATACAGCGTGCCGTTCAGCTCGCGCGGCAGTTCGCCTTCGACCACGAGATCGCTGTGGTCGTATTCGACAAAGATCGGCGCGAGATTGTCGCGCACAGGGATCATCGCCTCGGCGAGCGGCATCGCGCACTCCCTCAATTCATCTGCCCCTGTCTCAATAGGCTAGCAGGGCGCGGGTTCCGGTCAAGCCGCGAGAACCGCGGCGGCGTTTGCCGCGCCGCCGGTAGGCCGCGGCGCCGCGCCCGGGCGCCGGCAAGCTGGGGAAGGATCGCGCAATCGCCATAAAAGACTGCCATCGGCTGTGGAATCGCACTAAAACAGCGGCTTCGTCCCTTCTCCAGCGTCAGTGCCCTTCGATCATGCCTGCCATTCCCGCTTCCAAGCCCTATCGCATCGGCCGCTCCAAGACCGGCCTCGGCCTGTTCGCTACAAGGCCGATCAAGAAGGGCACCAAGATCATCCGCTATTTCGGCCCGCTGCTCGACTGCAACAAGAAGAAGCACGACGCCATCGAGAACAAATATCTGTTCCAGCTCAACAAGCGCTGGACCATCGACGGCTCGGTACGCAAGAACATCGCGCGCTACATCAACCACGCCTGCAAGCCGAACGCGGAGTCCGACGTCAATCCGCGCAAGAAGAAGATCGTGATCCGCGCCATCAAGAACATCGCGCCCGGCGAGGAGATCAACTACGACTACGGCACCGATTACTTCAAGGAGTATCTGAAGCCGATCGGCTGCAAATGCGACGCCTGCGAAAAGAAGCGCAAGAAGAAGGCCGCCGAAGCCAAGGCTGAAAAAGCGCGGCTGAAGGCCAAGCAGCAGAAGAAGGCAGACAAGCAGGCCGACAAGCTCAAGGCCAAGCCCGCCAGCGGCAAGGCTGCGAATGGCAAGGCTGTGCAGACCAGGGCCGCGAACGGCCGCGGCAAGGCCGCCAAGACCAAACCCGCCGCGGCGAAGGCCGTGACCGCGAAAGCCAAGAGCGCTGCCAAATCTGCGAAGGCCAAGTCTGCAAAGTCCAAGTCTGCGCACACCAGGCCCGCGAAAGCTAAACCCGCAACGACCAAGTCCGCGCGCTCCACGGCGACGGCGAACGCCGCGTAGGGCGTGGCGCGCCGCCGCTGAGGCCGGCGCGCCGCGGGCCGCCTGCTATTGTGGGCAGCCTTGCTGAATCCAGCAGCCGAAGGTGTCCACCTGCGACTTCGGCCATGGCTGTTCGCCGGAGCCGGCCGGCGGCATCGCGCCGGTCGCGACCTCGCTGTAGATCTTGTGCGCCCAGATCTTCACCGAATTGTAGTTGCTGAGGTCGAGCTGGTTGTTGGTGACCTGCTTCATATGCGAGACGTCGGTCGCGGTGAACAGCTTCTGGATGTCGTTGGTCCAGGTGACGCTGGTGGGGCAGGCGAGATCGGCAAAAAATGCGTGATTGAATTGCTGTTGCTGGGTCATGGGATGGCCTTTCCTGTCGGCTTGAAAAAACGGTGGGGACCGGAGCGGGCGACGTTGCTGCGATTCGTCATCCCGCTTCGGCTTTTCAATGAGCATGATCGCTTGCGAAAACCGGCGTCAGGTTTCGGGATCATGCGCTAGCGGCTGAGCTTCCGGTTGCGGTGAGTGGCGCTCAGTGCGGGGCCGGATTCCGTCGCCGGCACTTCCGGCAAGGTCACCGCGCCGCGCGCCAGGATCACGCTGAAATCGCCGGCCTGGCCGCCGGGGTTCTGGCCCTGGCTGCCGTGGCATCCCATGCAGCCGCCCATATTGTGAAAGCCGCCGCCGTAATAGGTGTTCTTGTGCGGCGTGCCGTCGGCATTCCATTCGGTCGCGATGTTCGGCGACAGCCCGCCCGCGAACAGCTGCAGCGAGCGGTTGGTCTCGACCACGATGTTGGCCTGGTAGTAGCTCGACGGCGCTGGATTGGTCGCCGTGAACGGCGGCTGCGCCGTATAGGGCGACGCGTTCGGGGTGTTCGGGTTGGGGATCTTGTCGTAGGGATAGTACTGCACGTTGATCAGCTTGTAGGCCAACCACGGTGCCGACGGAATGCTGTTGCTGTTCAGATAGCTGGTGATCGCGCTATGCGCCGCGGCGTTGGCGGTGATCACATAGTCCGGAATCGCGTTGTCGCGCTGGTCGACGCAGATGTTGCCGGCGCTCGGCTGGTTGTTGGTCGGCGGGAACGCCGCGTTGCGATAATACAATTGCTTACCCGGCGCGCCGCAGTAATTCGCCGTGGTCAGCGGCTGGCAGCTCGCGGGATCGCTGGTCAGGATCACCTGGCCGAGCTGGCTGGTGATTTCCTGCGCCGGCGGCGGGGTGCTCGGCGGCTGCGGATCGTTGAGGCAGACCTGCGGCGTGGTCGCCGTGGTCTGCGGCAGCACGATCTTGCCGTCGGCGTCTTCCACCGCCTTGCCGTCGGCGGTCAGGATGTTGTCGGCCTGCTCGAAAGTGGCATAGATGAAGTACGGCGCCGACGGCGTCTTCTGGATGATATGCAGCGCCACCAGGCCCCAGACGTCGTCGCGGTAGCACGGCGTGCCGCTGCCCTGCTCGTAGAAGCGGACGGTCTGCATGTGAAACCGCCCGGAGGCCTTTTCGCTGTCGGTGAGCGGCCGCCAGCCGGCCTTGGCCTCGACGGTGCCGTAGGGCTGGCTCACCATCGTCGAACTGCCCGGCGGCGGACTGGCCTGATTTTGCATCAGATAATTCTTGGTGGCCTGCACCACGTCGGACGGAATCGCACTCCACCATTGCTTCAGCGGATTCTTCGGATTGCTGTTGCCGGCGACGTAGACGTATTGCGTGCGGTTGGCCTTGGCGAGAAACCGGATCAGCGTCGGCGCGCTGTTGCCGGTCGAGCTGGCGGTCGCGGCATTGCCGGCATACATGTTGGCCAGCGTGATCTCGTCGGTCTCGTCGAGATTGATCCACGGCGTCGCATCGCCGGCCTGGCTGGTGTCGCACGCCGGGATCGGCGCGCCGTAATTATAGACCGGGGTCTGGTCGTAGCCCCACGACGTCGCCGCGGTGGACCCGGTGTAGCCGGGCGGCGGATTGCCGTCGCCGGGGAAGATCTCCACCTTGCCGCGCAACGTCTCCCACACCAGCAGGCTGCAATTGCTACCGGGATCGCCGAACTTGCAGCTGCTGGAGGGCGCCTCGCGCTGGTTGTTCTGGCCCTGCTGCGGGCCGGCCGGCCAGTTCAGCGCGATAAATTCCTGCCAGGCAAACGCCGCGGCCTGCGCCGGCGTGGCGGCCGGCGCGCCGCCGCTCGACGGCGGGCCTGCGGCAAAGGGCGGATTGAGTTCGCTGGGAAGGTTGGAGCTGACCACGATCGGCGGGGTCTGGGCGTGCGCCCCGGCAACGGCAAAGCTCGCCATCGCGACCATCGAAACGCCAAGCAACGGCAAATGCAGACGGCGCGGCTGGCACATCCTCAATTCTCCCTTTGCAAGATTTTTCTTGGCAGGGATATGAATGCGAGGACGGCTTCACGTCAACTTGAGGTTGAGTAATAAATTCGTTACTATCATTCGATCAGTCCGCCATAGCACGGCGGGCTGCGAACTAACTGATGGCGATCCCGCTGGATGTCGATACCGCTGCCAAGCGCGCGTTGACGGTGAACAGGTACCGGCCGGGTAGGCCGAGTGGATGTCACATCGGCGTCACACCTCCGTTGCGGCCCTTGACCCGAGCCAGATGGGTGCCCGAGCCAAGACGGGTGCCCGAACCAAGACGCGTGCTGATGGCTCAGCGTTGTTGCGCGAGTTCAATTCAGGCGTTGCGGCCCGGACCCGCCGGGCCGCAACGAACAACATCAGGCGGCCGCTGAAGCCACTGCCGCGCCCGACACCGAGGCGATGGTCTTCAGGATCTGCGAGGCGATCTGGTAGGGGTCGCCTTGCGAGTTCGGCCGGCGGTCTTCCAGATAGCCCTTGTAGCCGTTGTTGACGAAGGAATGCGGCACCCGGATCGAGGCGCCGCGGTCGGCGACGCCGTAGCTGAATTCGTGGATCGCCGCGGTCTCGTGCTTGCCGGTCAGCCGCATGTGGTTGTCCGGGCCGTACACCGCGATGTGGTCCTGGCACGCGTGCTTGAACGCCTCCATCAGCTGTTCGAAATACGCCTTGCCGCCGGTCTCGCGCATGAAGGCGGTGGAGAAATTGGCGTGCATGCCGGAGCCGTTCCAGTCGGTGTCGCCGAGCGGCTTGCAGTGATATTCGATGTCGATGCCGTATTTTTCGGTCAGGCGCTGCAGCAGGTAGCGCGCCATCCACATCTCGTCGGCGGCGCGTTTACTGCCCTTGCCGAAGATCTGGAATTCCCACTGCCCCTTCGCCACTTCGGCGTTGATGCCTTCGTGATTGATGCCGGCGGCGAGGCACAGATCGAGATGCTCCTCGACGATCTGGCGGGCCACCGAGCCCACGTTCTTGTAGCCGACGCCGGTGTAGTAAGGGCCCTGCGGCGCCGGATAGCCGGCTGCCGGGAAGCCGAGCGGACGGCCGTCCTTGTAGAAGAAATATTCCTGCTCGAAGCCGAACCAGGCGCCTTCGTCGTCGAGAATGGTGGCGCGCTTGTTCGACACGTGCGGGGTGACGCCGTCCGGCATCATCACTTCGCACATCACCAGCACGCCGTTGTTGCGCGCGCCGTCGGGGAACACCCGCACCGGCTTCAGCACGCAATCCGAGCTCTTGCCTTCCGCCTGCATGGTGGAGGAGCCGTCGAAACCCCACAGCGGCAGGTCGTCGAGCGCGGGGAAACTGTCGAACTCCTTGATCTGCGTCTTGCCGCGCAGGTTGGGGACGGGCGTGTAGCCGTCGAGCCAGATGTACTCGAGCTTGTACTTTGTCATGCGGGTCTCTCGTTGCGTTGACGATGCGTGGGGCGGCGCTCCCGAAGCGGTGCCGGCGGTCCGCGGGGCGGCGCCGGCAGTCGCCCTTTCCAAGCAGGGACCGTGCCAGTCGTCGCGGCGGCCGCGGTGCAGCGCTGAGTTCCGCGGCGCGGCGGCGCCGGGCGCGTGGGGCCGTTGCAGCAATGCGTGCTGGCGCGCGGCATGCCAACGACAGCAATCATCTGCGATTGGCCGGATTTGCAGCGCGGCCGCGCCGCGCGCGCAAAGCCGCGGCGAAACACGGATCGTTAATCTGATCGGCGGAGGATTCTCTATCGAACCCGGACGTTGGGCGCGCGTTGCTTCGGGAACCAGTGCCGCTGCGGCATGCAAATGTGCCAACTGCACATATTGCTCGCAATGAGCTGCTTTATACGAAGCAAACGCGCATTTGTCGTGCAGGAGCTGTTACCATCCACGTCGTGACGAAAGCAAAGGAGACAGCATGGAAAAGTTGACCGAACGTCGCTCAGCCAAGATCTATCAGTTTCCGATCAGCGAGCGGATCGCCGCCAATGCACGGACGGCGACGTCGCCTCCGGCCGAGGTGCGGCCGCCGCGCGCCACCGGCGGCGCCTGGTATCACGACGCGGCGATCCAGGAGAGCAGCCCGGGCGCCGATATCTGATGGCCCTGGCAAGCACTGCACCACCGCGCGGCGCGGCGCCGTCCGACGCGCGATCATCACGATAAGGGCCGAAACCAGCCGGGTTTCGGCCCTTTGTTTTGCGTTGGTTGCGGCCGAGTGGAGGCTGTGGCGCGACTTCTCAACTGATCGTCGGCTACACGCCGAAGATCGACCAGCCCATCCGCTTGCTCAAGGCTTCCAGCGCGACGCGGCCGAGATGCGAATTGCCCGAGGCGTCGAGCCCCGGCGACCACGCCGCGATCGAAGCCTTGCCCGGCGCGATCGCCAGCACGCCGCCGCCGACCCCGCTCTTGCCGGGCAGCCCCACCCGATAGGCGAATTCGCCGGAGCCGTCGTAATGGCCGCAGGTCAGCATCACCGCGTTGATGCGCCGCGCCCGGCCCGGCGACACCACCGAATGCCCGGTCAAAGGATGGCGCCCGGAATGCGCCAGATAGCGCCCGGCCGTGGCCAATTGCCGGCACGACATCGCGATCGCACAATGATGGAAATAGACGCCGAGCGTGTAGTCGACCGGGTTGTCGAGCACGCCGAACGACTTCATGTAGTTGGCGAGCGCGGCGTTGCGAAAGCCGGTGCGCTGCTCGGAGGCCGCCACCGCCTCGTCGATCGCAATGCTGGAATCCTGGGTGAGAAACCGCATGAAGCGCAAAATCTCGCCCAGCGCCTCGCGCGGCTGATGGCCGGACAGGATCACGTCGGTCACCGCGATGGCGCCGGCATTGATGAACGGGTTGCGTGGAATGCCGCGCTCGAATTCCAGCTGCACGATCGAGTTGAACGGGCTGCCGGAGGGTTCGCGGCCGACCCGCTGCCACAGCCGGTCGCCGATCTTGCCGAGCGCCAGCGTCAGCGTGAACACTTTCGAGATGCTCTGGATCGAGAACGGCGTGTCGGCGTCGCCGGCCGCCGCGACATGGCCGTCGGCGTCGATCACCACCAGGCCGAAGCCGGCGGGGTCGACCTTGGCGAGTTCCGGAATGTAGTGCGCGACGGTGCCGCGATCGCTGCGCGCAGCGATCTCCGCGGCGATCTCCCGGACGATAAGGTCGAGGTCTGCGGCAGCGCTCATGGTGGCCCGATCGGCTGGAGGACCCGGCCTCGTCTACGCCATCGGGTGGCGATCGCTCAACCCGTCGCAGGTCGATAGCGCCGATCCCAAGCAAGAGCCGTGCCCGCGCGGCGGCCGCGGCGTCTTGACCGCGCCGGCCCGGGATGCGTTATCATGGCTTGGGCTGGCCTGACTTGTCCCGCGGGGGCGTTGAGGACGATGCGATGAAACTCTGGATCGCGGCACTGGCGGCGTTGGCGCTGCTGGTCGCGCCGGCCGCGGCGCAATCCGGCGGCAAACGCCCGCATGGCGGCGACAAGGCGGAGCAGAAGAAACCGCAGGTCGACGAGAAGGCCTACAAGGCGGCGCTGGAGCGGATTCCGGAACCGAAGGAAAAGTACGATCCGTGGGGCCAGATGCGCCCCGAGCCGGCCAAGCCGTCGAAGTGACGCCGGCGCCATCGGCCGGCGCGGCCCGCGGCCCGCGCCGCGAAGGCTGCCGCGGCGCGGCTTGAAAACGCCACGGTCGCCGTCCTAAGATTGCCGTCAAACCGGGGGGCTTCTTGTTCAGGCGTTCAGTGATTGGTCTTGGCTTGGTGGTGATGGCGCTGGTTCTCAACGGCTGCACCAAATGCGGCCCGATCTGGGACGATTGGCTGCAAGCGCCGAAATCCTGCAAGTCGGATCAATTCTAGAGGACACCATGCGACATCCGGAACCAGAGCCCAGCGCCGCGCCCTCGGGCTGGCGCGTCCGCCTCAATGGCATCATGGGTGCGCGCGCCTGGCGCGCCGCGGCGATGCTGCTGTTGCTGGCGGGGCCGGCGCAGGCGCAAACCCCGAACGTCAACCTTATTCCGGAACTGAAGAGCAAGACGCCGGAGGAAATCGAACAGGACAAGATTACCGAAAAGGCTTACAAGGAATCCTTGAGGAAGATCCCGGACGCCAAGGTATCGTCCGATCCTTGGGGCGATGTGCGCAGCGCCGACGCCCCGCGAACTGCCCCGGCGAAAGCGAAGAGCCGGTCGAGTCATAGCGCGAACTAGCGATCGCCGTTTCCTGACAGCAGCCGCGCGATCGTCGACAGACGCAGGTCGAGCAACGTCGATAATTCCGACGTCAGCACGTTGCGGCCTGCAACGATCGGGGTCTGCGAATGGATAAGAGCGTCGCCAGGTTGAATATCGAGCACTATCAGAAGCTTTTGAAAACCGATCTGGACGAGACCAAGCGGCAAACCATCCTGCGGCTGTTGGCCGAAGAAGAGGCCACCTTGGCGCGGTTGCTGCGAAGCGCGGCCAAGACCGGGAGCAAGGCTGATGGAATCAAGGCCGACGGGATCAAGGCCAATGCCAGTAACGCCGCGGCGGGCCGGATCGACGGGCTGACGGGCGACGCGATCAGGACCAATCCGGCGAAGACCGACGACTAAGCTATTGCGGTTCTGACAGAATCAGAACCGGAGCTCTCGACTCTTATCTTGGCGCGTTTTCTTCACGCGAACCCACGTCGCTCGAAAACGCTGTCGCTGGCGTGCCTGCGTCGCCGGCCGGGATCAGTCGTAGGCCAGATGCCGCCACTCCCGCCAATGCGTGGGATGGACCTCGACGTGCTTGCCGCTCTTGGACTCCGCCCAGCCTTCCTTGTGCCGGCGACACGGAAACACCAGCGCATGCGGCCCGTCATCATCGATGACCGCCAATTCCAGATCCTGATCGTATGGGGCGGTCTCGATCATGTGCCACATGAGAAAAAGGATACGTCAGGGGTTCGCGAGGCGAATTGATCTAAGTCATGCCTCCTTGGACGACATACCAAGATACCGGATGGCGGTCGGCGTTCGATCCGCGGCACGCCGGCCGGCGGTTATGAGGCGTCCTCGCCGAGCAGCTTTCCGGTTGTGCGATTGATGAAATGCAGCTGCGTGCAGGCCGGACAGGTAATCCCCTCGAAATCCCGCGCTTTTTCCGGCGCCGGGTCGTCATGCAGCCACGCCTGGACGTTCAGGTTGGTGCGCGGACAGCGATACAGCAGATCACTCATGCTGGACGGAAGCTGCCCGCCTGCGGCGGAGCATCTTTGATCTAGATCAAGGTCGGCGGATTTGTTTTTGAGCTGGAGCGGCGCCGGCGCCCGCCGTCAGCTCTCTTCGGTCACGATCAGCCGGCAGGCGACGCAGCGGAACACGGTGATCTCGGGACGGTGCCGGATCCCCGGCAAGCGGCCGACGAACGCCATCGGCAAGGCGCATCGCGCGCAGGTCCGAATGGGATCTGACCTTGGTTCCGACACCGGCATCTCCTGGCGCATCGATCAAAGCACGCGCGTCGGGGGGCTGGCGATCAAAACCGTACAGACAGGGAATCGTACCAGCGCGGCTGTCGCCGCGCCGCGACCCGGCCGATCGCGATGCGCGAGGCCGCCCGCGGCGGCCTCGCGCATCGTCCGTCGAGGCGCCGATGGGCGTTACTTGCGGGCGCAGGTCGCGATCGTGCTGGTCGAGCTGGAACCGCAACGCGCCGTCATGATGCCGTTGGCGAGCTGCAGATTGTCGCTGAACTTGGCGCTGGTGGCGCCGATGCAGATCGCCGAAACCAGGGTTTCGTCGGCGTCGCAGCTCAACGGGCAGCCATCGGCGGAGCAGGTCGAGGAGGTCAGCGTCCGGATGCTGCTGCCGGAGACGCCGGCCGGGCCGGCGGGGCCGGGCGGTCCGGCGACCCCGGGATCGCCCTTCGGTCCGACTTCACCGGAGCCCTCATTACAGCCGGCGAGCCCGACGGCCGCGGCAACTAACACGATCATGATCGGAAAACGCATTCCATTCCCCTCGTTGCGAACAGCAACAAGTTTCGCCGAGCGGAACCGGGAACGCAAGCGCCTGCTGGCGCGGCTCTGCTATCCGGCGGCGCCCGCCGCCGGGGAGCGTTTTGCGACACCGGCAACGGGCGCGATCAGCTCGCGGCGGGCGCGCTGAAGGCGACGCCGATCCGCTTCTCTGTGCGCCAGATCACGTGGCAGCGCCGCGACAGCGCGTCGGCCGCGATCATCAGCTCGAACTGTTCGGGGATGCCGAGCGGGCTTTCGACATCGAGCGCGGCGCCGCGGTCCGACAGGTTGCGCACCGTGCAACTGATGCCGCCGCCGCCGAACGCGATGGTGCCGGCCTTCAGCACGCGATGCCGGCTGCTGCGGCGCTTGTCGTCCATGCCGTCTCCTGCGCTGTGGTCCGGCGCGGTCAGCCCGGCGCGCAGCGCCGCGAGGTGATGGCTTGCGCGAGGATCAGGGGTGCGACGCCGGACGCCGCGGCATTCTGCGCTTTAAGTGTTGCGGAGCACGTCGTGCATCGCCTCGGCCAGCCGCTCGATGTGATGCAGCACCTTGCTGGTGTCCTTCGCCGCGCCCGGCGCGGTGGCGTTGCCGGCGAGGTTGGCCAACAGGTGCCATTCGATCGCCAGTTCCTCCCAATCCTGCCGCAGCGCCGGATCGGCGCAAGCGCTGGCGCGCTGCTCGCTGGCGATCGCCTTCAGCCGGGCCAGCGGATAATGACGGCTCACACTGTCAAACGATGCTCGCGGCTTGCCCTGTGGCATGGATCGATCCTCGCGATGACTCCCGGGCGCTAGCAGAATTCGGTTGGGTCAACAAAGCAATCACTCAGACACCTCGGTCGATCCCGAGGCCGCGGTGCCGCGGCTGAGCCGCTCGCCGCGGCAACCCGCGTCAGCACGGCCGATTGCGGCCGCCGGCGCGGGCGGCGCGTCGGTCGCCGGCCCTGCGGCGCGCCGGTCAAAGACAATCCCGATTGACGGCGGCCGGCGACTGCCGCAGGAATATCGCCCGTTCGCCGAGCTTGGAGCCGTCATGACCTTTCACATCAAAGCCGTGGATACATCCGGCGTCGTCTCGCTGCATCGTGAAACCGCCGATGCCGCGGCCAAGAAGGCCGCCGAATTGCTGGCCGATGGCTGCTGGGATGTCGAGATCGTCACCCCCGAGGGCCAGGTGATTGCGTCCGACGGGCTGCAGCGCTTCAGCGCCGAACTCGGCGCGTAACGCGGCGCAGGCCGCGCCACCGCCGCAGCCGCGGCGCTTCGAAAGCGGGTTATGGCAGCGGAATGAATAATCCGCGCGCAAGCCAGGCCTCGGCGTCAACGGCCGATGGATCGCGCAGGGTCCGCGCCGCGCGATCGCGGTTGCGCGCAGCATCGGCCGGACGCCACGTGACCGATGACCATGGCTCGGACGGCGGCCGGCGCAGCCCGGATGCGAATGCTGCAGCGGTGGCCATGCTGCAGTCGCGTTCGATCTGTGCGGCCAGCACCGTCCATTCGATCGCCATCAGCGAGCGTTGCCGCGCGCGCGGGATCTTGACCTCCCCCGGCGCCCGGCCTCGCTCGGCATAGCCGTCGCATTGATCCGCGGTGAGCATCGGCGTCCTTGCTGTGCGAGCCGACCATCGATCTGGCGGTCCGTGGCGTCAAGGGCAAGGCGGGCATAGCCGCGAGCAAGCGCACGCCGGCAGCGCAAGGCCCGCGCGGCCGCCAACGGCGGTGGCCGCGCGCTGTTCAGAGCCGGATCTTCAATATCGCGGGGTGTGGGTCCCGACGGCGCCGGTGTTGGGATTGACGTTGCCGCGGGTCGAATAGTTGTCCATCTGCGTGCTGTTGGGGTTCGTCGAGCTGTGCGGCTGAACGTAGGTTCCGGAGCTGGTGGTGTAGCCGGAGGTGGTGTGACTGTTCGGGTTCGAACCCGTCCCGTAGCCGCCATACTGCGCCTGTGCTGTCGTTGAGATCAGCGCGATGGCTGCGCCGGCAACAAAACTCGACTTCATCTGTATATTCCCATTGGTGGTCGAAAGCGATTTTCATCCAGGCGCTCTTTGGTCGGTTCAGTCGATTCCCCCTTTGGCCGGTCTCAACCAGGGACTGTGAAAAGGAGAAGTGGACGGAGGCTCGTCAGGCCGAGACAAATCCTGACCCACAGGCAAAGAACATATTGCGAACTGAGAACAAATAGGGTACGCTGCAATCCAGCGTTTAATTCAATTGCACTGTTTGTCCCGCCGGCGAATCCCGTTCATAAGGAGCAAGATATGGCTGCCCCCACTGCCCTGCGCATCGTCGAAGGATCGTCCATGGACAAGACCAAGGCGCTGGCCGCCGCGCTCTCGCAGATCGAGCGCCAGTTCGGCAAGGGCTCGGTGATGAAGCTCGGCAAGAACGATCGCTCGATG
>NZ_DASWPE010000009.1:0-36174 GCF_036404135.1 Rhodopseudomonas sp.
ACAAGACCGATGTCATGCAATCAGCACATGTCTATTTCAAACTCGCACGGCAGTTGATCAGGCCTCCTGCAGCGACACTCATCGCCGTTGGAGGCCTGTCAGGGACTGGAAAATCGGCTCTCTCATCCGCCCTTGCTCCCAATATCCTGCCCCAGCCGGGTGCGATCGTGTTACGCACCGATGTCCTGCGAAAGCAGCAATTCGAAGCCGACGAAGCGGATCGGTTACCGGAAAGCGCGTATCAGCTGGATATTACCAGGAAAATCTATGAAATTCTTGCCCAGCGTGCATCCCGAATTATTTCGCGAGGCCATTCCGTTATCGTCGACGCAGTATTTGCCCACGAATCGGAACGAATTGCGATCGATGGTATCGCGCGCAAGCTGGGTGTCAGATTTGTTGGTTTCTTTCTCGAGGCGAGCCTTGCGACCAGACAAGGCCGAATCGGTCGACGTGAACGCGATGCGTCCGATGCGACGATAGAGGTAGCCGAGATGCAGGAGAAATATGACATCGGTGTGGTCGGCTGGACGATTATCGACGCATCCGGAACGCCCGAGCAGACGCTGGGGCAATGTCTCGCTCACTTCATTCGGGATGAAACGGCTCAGGCCAATTAGCACGAAACAAAAATGTCATCAGCGCCAAAATCAGGAGAAAAGTCAAAAGGTAGAATCGCCTCGCGCGCCACACAAGCGTCGCGACCGGCTGTACGGCTGAATCCAGCAATGTCATGCGACGCCGCGTTTCGATTTGTCGCACGTCGCTGTCTTATGGATATGACTGCGTATCATCAGGCAACGTGCCATGGGAACCCCGAAGCTCTGCACCAAATGCGCATTGCGCTGACCCGCCTTCGCACAACGATATCATTTTTCTCCCCAATGGTCTCAGGCCCCCCGCGGACACGAATAAGAGCAGACCTGAAGTGGCTGCAAGCTCAACTCGGCGCCGTGCGCGATCTGGATGTCGCGATTGAACGGCTCAAAGAGATCAACAAACGGCCGCAAGAAATACCCAATTTTCACGCCTGGAGAAACAAGCGTGTGGACAGCCATCGGCATCTGGCGCGAGCGCTCCACTCGGTCAGATATCGGCACCTGATCGAGAGTGCCTTCAGATGGATCGAGAGAGGTTCCTGGTCCACGAAGAGTGGGAAAATCGCCAGGCGGGAGCGCACTGTCCCGATTTCAGCATACAGCGCGCGCAAGCTCGCCCGATGGCAAAAAAAGCTTCTAAAGAAAAGCGACGAGCTTTCGTCCATGAGCGCGAAGAAGCGACATCGCTTGCGCATGATGAACAAAAAACTATGTTATTCAATCGAGTTCTTGGAAGACCTGTTTGCGGACAAGAAACGCTCAAGGCAACAGGCTGCTTTGAAGTATCTGCGCAAAGCACAAAAATCTCTCGGAGAGATGAACGATGATGTAAAGGGATGGGCTCTAGCAGCCGACATGGAATTCAAGAATGCCCACCTGCCTTCACGTCCCTTGCTTCAGAAACGCAATAAACAGCTGATACAAACGGCAAGCACTGCTTATCGGAAGCTCGCCGCGCTGAAACCAATCCGACCGTGAGATCGGCAGCGATCACAAATGGAGAATACGAACCACCCGGATCAATGATGAACATAATCTCCTGGAGCGTCCGGCAAGATCTGATTATTCGCGCTCTCGACACCCATGCGCGGCGGCTCACATAGTTCTTCGGATTGCGAAGACAGCCATCCGGTCCATTTCGGCCACCATGATCCTTCGACCCGCGGTGCAGTCTTCAGCCATTCGTCTGGACCGATATAAGCGGCTCCAGCCGCTTTCATCTTGACCTGATAAAAATGCTTCTGCTCAGACGGCGGCGCTACAATACCTGCGTTGTGACCACCACTTGTCAATACATAGGTCACATCGACATCCACCTGATAATTTATCTTGTAGGTAGACTTCCAAGGCGCCACATGATCGCGAACTGTCCCGACCACAAACATCGGCGTGTGAATATCCGACAACGTAACAGGCTTTCCTTCCACAAGATAACGCCCCTCAGCCAGATCGTTGTGAAGAAATAGCTTACGCAGATATTCGGAATGCATCCGATATGGCAGGCGCGTGGCATCGGCGTTCCAGAACATCAGGTCGCTGGGCGGTGCCCGCTCTCCCATGAGATAATCATGGGTAAGCTTCGACCAGATCAGATCATTCGAACGCAGCAGTTGAAATGCGCCCGCCATTTGCGCAGTCTCAAGAACGCCACGCTCCCACATCATATCTTCGAGGAACGTAACCTGGCTTTCGTTGATGAACAAAGTCAACTCACCGGCCTCGGTAAAGTCGGTCTGTGCAGCAAGCAGGGTGATCGATTTCAATCTCGTGTCACCGTCTCGAGCCATCGTCGCTGCTGCGATCGACAACAGTGTTCCGCCCAGACAATAACCCAGCGCATGAATTTTCCGGCCCGGCACGATCTCGTCGATCGTCGTGACAGCTGCTTCTACGCCGAGCTTACGATAATCATCGAAGGAAATATCGCGATCTTTTGCAACCGGGTTACGCCAGGATATCATGAAGACTGTAAAGCCTTCTCCCGTGAGGAATTTGACCAGCGAGTTATGCGGCGAGAGATCAAGAATATAGTACTTCATGATCCAGGCCGGCACGATCAGGATCGGCTCCGCGTGCACCTGCGGCGTCGCCGGCGCGTATTGGATCAGCTCGATCAAGGCGTTGCGGTACACCACCTTGCCCGGCGTCGCCGCGACATCCGTGCCGACCACGAATCGCGGGTCGGCGCCGGCGCCGGACTGCAACGCCTCGAGATCGCGCCACCAATTCTGCAGACCGGCGAGGAAATTGGCGCCGCCCGTCGTGATCGTCTTGTCGATGACCTCGGGATTGCTCACGGCGAAATTCGACGGCGCGAATGTATCGAGCCATTGCCGCATCGAAAACGCCACGATCGCCTCGTCCTGATGCGAGACGCCGCGCACCCCGGTGGTCGCGCCCTGCCACCATTGCTCGGTCAGAAGAAACCCCTGCGCCATCAGGTTGAACGGCAACAGCTCCCAGCCGGGTCCGACGAAGCGTCGGTCGCCGGGTGGCGGCCGGATACGCGACCACGGCGTTTCAGGAAGCTGTGCCGCGGCGGCGGCGAATTGCGCGGCGGCCTGCATCGCCGCCTGCGCGAGATCCAGCCGCCGCGCCGGCGCCGACATCAGGTGGACCAGCCAGTCGGTGTAGGCCAGCCGCAACGCCGCCGGCGAAATTCCGCCGGTCAGCCGCGCCAGCGCGGCGTGAAACAGCCGGTCCGCGCGTTCGGACGCCGATAGCTGCGCTTCGTCGGCGACGCCGGCGGCAGCGATGGCGGCGTCACCTTGCGACGCCGGGGCAAGCTCGGGCTGCGACATCGGCCGGTCCTCCTTGAAGCCCGCTACCCGCTCAGTGCGACAGCAAGGCGCAGCGGCTGGGATGCGCCACCAGATGCTCAGTCACGCCGCCAAGAACCCATTCGCGAAACCGGGAATGCCCGTAGGCGCCGGCGACCACCACGCCGGCATCGACCGCGGTGGCAATTCGCTCGAGTTGCACCGCGACATTGCCGCCGATCTCCGGCACGAACCCGGTTGCCGCCACGCCATGCCGCCCCAACCAGGCGACAACGTCAGCGACGGCGGCCTGTGCGCGCGCATGGTCGGCGTCGTCTTCGACGATCTCGGCGACCTTCACTTTGCCGGCCTTGCGCAGCAATGGCAGCGCGTCGACCACCGCGCGCCGGGCTTCCGGGCAGTCTTTCCAGGCGACCAGCATGCTGGAGAGATTGATGGCGCCGGAGGTCTCCGGCACCACCAGCAACGGCCGGCCGAGCTGCATCACCAGATCGGCGGGATCGGCGACGGCAAACGGATCGGTCAACGCGCCGGTGGCGCCGCTGACCACGATATCGGCGGCGCGGGCCTGCTGCGCGATGTATTTCGCTGGAATTTCCAAAGCGCAGCGCCATTCCGCGACGCCGGCGATGCGCTGCATCGCAGCGCGGAATTCCGCCTCGAGTTCGACCGTCCGCTTGCTGATGACGTCGGAGCTTTGCGCCAGCAGCTTTTGCGCCTGCTCGCCGGATGTGTAGTACAAAGGCGGGCTGAAATCCGACGCCGCGATCCCGATCACGCTGGCATTGAACTGTTCGGCCAGCTTGACAGCGACGTCGAGCCGGCGCGCATTGGGCCGATCGAGCGCCAGGCTGACCATCACGGTCGCGTAAGTCATCGGCTCCCCCTGCTCGGCAATGCCCCGACGTCTCAAGCCCGACGATACCGAACTGCTCTAAGCCTCGCGCGTCGACAACGGGATGAGATAGATCAAAGTGGCGCGGCGCGACGCCGGTATAGTCAGCGCATACCTAGGGACATACCGAACTCACATATCCAGCTCGCATCTCCAAGTCACGGTCTGATCCAAGTCACGTCCAAGTCACGGTCTGAAGCCGCCGATCGGTATCAAGGAAAGAGCGCCGCCATGCTGAAAGATATCCTGGTCCACCTTCCGGTCGATAGCCCCGCCACCCCGGTCATCGACTGCGCCATTTCCGTCGCCCAGCTGTTCGGTGCGCATCTGGACGGCATCGCCTGCGCCTATCAGCCGATCAACCCGGCGATCGTCGTCGGCGCCTCCGCGGCGTATTTTGCCGACGCGACGCTGTACAATGCCGATCTCGATCTGGCGGCGCAGCGGTTCGACCAATTCGAGACCGCGGTGCGCACCTCCGGACTATCGCATGGCGGCCGAACCCTCTGCGACAGCCCGGCGCTGGCCAATCAGACGCTGTCGGAAATCTCGCGATTGTACGACCTGAACGTCGTGGCGCAGCCCGATCGCGGCCGGCCGAGCCACCACGACGCGCTGCCGGAAGCGGTGCTGTTCAATTCCGGGCAGCCGATGCTGCTGGTTCCCTATATCCATACCGGACCGCTCAAGCTCGACCGCGTGCTGATCTGCTGGGACGGCAGCCGGCCGGCGGCCCGCGCCGTGCGCGACGCCCTGCCCTTCCTGCACAAGGCGACGCAGATCGAGATCGTCGCGATCAACGAGGACGACGACGCCCCGGAGGAACTGTCGGCCGATGCGCTGATCGCTCACCTCGCCCGCCACGGTCTGGCGGCGACCGCCAACAAATTCGCCTGCGAACCGCACAATATTCACAGCGCGATCCTTTCGTTGGCCGCCGATACCAGCGCGGACCTGCTGGTAATGGGCGGCTACGGCCATTCCCGGATTCGCGAATTCATCCTTGGCGGCGTCACCCGCGGCATGTTCAAATCGCTGACGGTTCCGGCGCTGATGTCGCACTAAGCCCGGGCCGCGGGCATTCGGCGTATTGGGGCCGCGACGAAATCGATTAGCTCCGATGCGCGCCGCACAGCCCATGGTTGATATGTATCAATCGCCACCGGCATCGTTGCGAATAGGTTCGCAACATCGCCACTGGCGAATTCGGGAGATAAACATGCGCGCGCATCAGATTATGACCCGGCAAGTGGTCACCGTGAGTCCCGACGCCTCGATCGTCGACGCCGCCAACATCATGCTGTCGCAGCATGTCAGCGGGCTGCCGGTGGTCAACGCCGCCGGCGAACTGATCGGCATCATCTCCGAAGGCGATTTCATCCGCCGCACCGAAATCGGCACCGAACGCAAGCGCGGCCGCTGGCTGCGGCTGTTGCTCGGGCCGGGCCAATCCGCCTCTGATTTCGTGCATGAGCACGGCCGCAAGGTCGGCGAGATCATGACCACCCATCCGCACACCGTGAATGGCGACGCCAGCGTCGCCGAGATCGTCAAGGCGATGGAAAAGCACCACGTCAAACGCCTGCCGGTGATGCAGGACGGCCGCATGGTCGGGATCGTCACCCGCAAGAACCTGCTGCGGGCGGTGGCCGATCTGGCGCGCGACGTGCCCGCCCCCAGCGAGGCCGACGACAAGATCCGCGGCCGCGTCACCGCGGCGATCGAGCACAATGATTGGCGGCCGTTCGGATTGAGCGTTATCGTCCGCGACGGCGTGGTCCACCTCAGCGGGGTGATCACCGAGGAGCGCTCCCGCAAGGCGGCCATCGTCGCCGCCGAGAATGTCTGCGGCGTCAAGGAGGTCCACGACCATTTGTGCTGGGTCGACACGATGTCCGGATTCTATCTGAACTCGCCCGAAGACGACCAGATGTCGAAGGCGGTCTGACGCCCGGACAGCCCGGCGCCCCCGCGGGTTTCGCCGCCGCCGCCCGGCGACGCCGCGGGAGTTGATTTGCGACTCGTTCCGACCATGTTGCGAACCCGAATGTCGTTGTGATATGAACGACATAATTAACGGGTGAAGGCGGAGCGTGACCGATAAAAACCAACCCCCCTTTGATGTTCGGTCGCGTAGTGAACGCCTGCAGTTCGGCATCGAGGAATCCGGCATCGGGGTCTGGGAACTCAACCTGGCGACCCGGGACCTGAGCTGGTCGCGAACCGCCCGGAACCTGATGGGTTTCTCCGGCGAGAAGCCGATCAATTACGATATTTTCCTGTCGCTGCTGACGCCCGAGGATCGCGCCCGCACCATTGCGGCGCTGAAACAATCGGTGGAGGCCGGCGACAGTTTCGACGTGGAATACCGCATCGAGCGGCGCCGGGGATCAGGGGGTTGCCATTGGGTCCGCGCCCGCGGCGGCGTGGTGAGGGCCGAGGATGGCACCCCGCGCCATCTGTGCGGCATCATCCTCGGCATCGACGACCAGAAGCAGCTCGAGCAGGCGCTGCGAAGCCAGCAGAGCCAGCTGCGCTCGATCCTGGAGACCGTGCCGGACGCCATGATCGTGATCGACGCTCATGGCATCATGCGGTTCTTCTCCAGCGCGGCCGAGCGGCTGTTCGGCTATTCCGAGGGCGAAGCGATCGGCCGCAACGTCAGCGAGCTGATGGCGGGACCGGATCGGGCGCGCCACGACAACCATCTCGACCGCTACCGCGCCTCCGGCGAGCGCCACATCATCGGGATCGGCCGGATCGTCACCGGCAAGCGCCGCGATGGCTCCACCTTTCCGATCCATCTGACCATCGGCGAGATGCGCTCCGGCGGCGAAACCCACTTCACCGGCTTCATTCGCGACCTCACGGAATATCAGCAGACCCAGGCCCGGCTGCACGAATTGCAGTCGGAGCTGGTGCATGTCTCGCGGCTGAGCGCGATGGGCGAAATGGCCTCGGCGCTGGCCCACGAACTCAACCAGCCGTTGTCCGCGATCAGCAATTACATGAAAGGCTCGCGCCGGCTGCTGAGCGGCAGCGACGACCCCAACCGGCAGAAGATCGAGGCCGCGATGGACCGCGCCGCCGAGCAGGCGATCCGCGCCGGCCAGATCATCCGCCGGCTTCGCGACTTCGTGTCGCGGGGGGAGTCGGAAAAGCGTGTGGAAAGTCTCGCCAAGTTGATCGAAGAAGCCGGCGCGCTGGGCCTCACCGGCGCCCGCGAACAAGGCGTCTTGCTGCGCTTCAGCCTGGATCCGCAAAGCGACCTGGTGCTGGTCGATCGCGTCCAGATTCAGCAGGTGTTGGTCAACCTGTTCCGCAATGCCTTGGAAGCTATGGCGCAATCTGAAAAAAAAGAGCTGATCGTGTCCAACAACAGGGTTGCCGATCATATGATCGAAGTCGCAGTTTCAGATACCGGCAGCGGATTTCACGAGGACGTCAAATCCAATCTGTTCCAGACGTTTTTCACCACCAAGGAAACCGGAATGGGGGTTGGACTGTCGATCAGCCGCTCGATCATCGAGGCGCATGGCGGGCGGATGTGGGCCGAGACCAATTCCGCGGGCGGCGCCAGCTTCCGCTTCACGCTGCCCGCCGCCGCCAGTGAGGATCTCGCCGATGCCACCTAGGGGGAACGTCTACGTGATCGACGACGATCCCGCGATGCGGGATTCGCTGGAGTTCTTGCTCGACTCCGTCAACTTCGAGGTCGTGCTGTTCGAGTCCGCGATCGCGTTTCTGGAAGCGGTGCCGACGCTGCAATTCGGATGCGTGGTCTCCGACGTGCGGATGCCGGGCATCGACGGCATGGACCTGTTGAAGCGGTTGAAGGCGAACCGCAATCCGCTCCCGGTGGTGATCATGACCGGGCATGGCGACGTTCCGCTCGCGGTCGAGGCGATGAAGCTCGGCGCCATCGATTTCATCGAGAAGCCATTCGAGGATGACCGGCTGATCGGCATGATCGAGACCGCGCTGCAGCAACCCAGGGATGGCGTCAGAAGCGACGCCGTCGCTCCCGAGATCGCGGCGCGAATCGAATCGCTGTCGCCGCGCGAGCGCCAGGTGATGGACGGCCTGGTCGCCGGGCTTTCCAACAAGGTGATCGCCCGTGAATTCGACATCAGCCCGCGCACCATCGAGGTCTACCGGGCCAACGTCATGACCAAGATGCAGGCCGGCAGCCTGTCGGAACTGGTGCGTATGGCAATTCGCGGCGGGGCGCTGAAGGATTGAGTTAGATCAAGCTGGCCGGCGCAGAACCGTCCTATCTGAAAGGATGTACTTTTCACCGAATTTCACGCTGTGCGGGCATCCGTGATGGCGAGCGTCCCGACGATTGTCTACGTGGTTGACGACGATTTCGGCGTTCTCGGTTCGTTGCGCTTTTTGCTGGAAACCGACGGCTTCGAGGTCCGCACCTTCCGCAATGGCGCCGCGCTGTTGGACGCGGTGGTGGAAAACCATGTCGATTGCATCGTCATCGACTACAAAATGCCGACCATGAACGGCATCGAGCTCGCCAAGAAGCTGCGCGCGCGTCGCGTCGAAGCCCCGATCGTCCTGATCACCGGCTATCCCGATGAGAGCATTTCGACCCGGGCGGCGGCGTCCGGCGTCTACCATGTGGTGCTGAAACCGCATCTCGAAGACAGCCTGGTGAGCCATATCCGCGGCGCCATGCAGGAGGGCGGTCAGGGCTCCGCCGGGACCGATCGCGGCCTCCGGTAAACTACTTAGGGGAACCTCCTTAAGATAAGCAGCGAAATTTCTGCCGGTGGTATAGTTGGTTAGAAGTGACCATCAACTTCCGTACAGGAGATGGCGCATGCTCAACCAGTCAGTCAGGACTTCGGACAGCGCGGTCAAGTCGGGCAATGCCGCCCTCGCTGCCAGCGACCAGTTCTCGATGGTGACTGGCCATGCCGGCCTGGTGGCCTCCGAGTTTTCCTACCGGAAGGAAGAGGAAATCTACGGCGAGGACGAGGCCGCCGAATACGTCTACCAGGTGGTGAGCGGCGCCGTTCGCAATTACAAGCTGCTGTCGGACGGCCGCCGCCAGATCGGCGCGTTCTACCTGCCGGGCGACGTGTTCGGGCTGGAATCGGGTCCGGTGCATCGGCTCACCGCCGAAGCCATCGTCGACACCACGGTCCGGCTGTTGAAGCGCCGCAGCCTGGAACAGTCCGCCGCCACCGACGTCAATGTCGCCCGCAGCCTGTGGGCGATGACCGCCGGCGAACTGCGCCACGCCGAAGATCACATGCTGCTGCTCGGCCGCAAGAATGCGATGGAGCGCGTCGCCAATTTCCTGCTCGAAATGGACCGCCGCCTCGCCGTCGCCAGCCTGATGGCGCTGCCGATGTGCCGCCGCGACATCGGCGACTATCTCGGCCTGACCCTCGAAACCGTTTCTCGTGCGCTGTCGCAACTCCATAGCCAGGGCGTTCTTGGCTTCTCCGGAGCCAGGCAGATCGTGCTGCGCAATCGCCAGCATTTGCACAACATGGACGCTTGAGCGTCGCTGCTCAACCGTGCGGCGGCGAGCTTCGCTGCCGTTGCCCTTCTTGGGCGTTTCCTCCCTAGACTTGGCCGCCAGCAATGGCGGCCTTTTTCTTTTGCGGTTTGCGAAATCCGCGTGTTTGCGGAATCCGCGCCGCGACCCAGCGCGGCGATCGGCCTCCGCTGCGGCGACTTTCCTGGTCGAATGAAAGAATATTCTGTCCTGCGGACGCATCCCGGCAAGGTGCCGCGCCTATCGGCCGAAGCGATGCCAGTAAGAGATTTTTATTTCCCCCGTCTGGTTGACTTCGCGGCGCGCAAAAGGCGTGATTGCGGCGTCCCGGGCTTTGCGCATCGAACCACCTGACCCAGCCAACGCTCCTCACCACGGGCGAGTGCTGCTGTGTCTGCTCTCATCGCAGCCATCATTGTCGAAGGATCCGTTCCCCATGACCAGAAAGCTTCATCCCGATACGCTCGCGCTTCACGCCGGCTGGCGCGCCGACCCGGCCACCGGCTCGGTCGCGGTGCCGATCTTTCAGACCACGTCGTACCAATTCCACAACACCGAACACGCCGCCAACCTGTTCGCGCTGAAAGAACTCGGCAACATCTACACCCGCATCGGCAACCCGACCAACGACGTGCTGGAGCAGCGCTTGGCGGCGCTGGAAGGCGGCGTCGCGGCGCTCGCGGTGTCGTCCGGTCAGGCGGCGTCGGCGTTCTCGCTGCAGAACCTCGCCCGGGTCGGCGACAACGTCGTCAGCTCGACCGACCTCTATGGCGGCACCTGGAATCTGTTCGCCAACACCCTGAAGGACCAGGGCATCGAGGTCCGCTTCGTCGATCCGGCGGATCCGGAAGCCTTCGCCCGCGCCACCGACGACCGCACCCGCGCCTACTACGCCGAAACCCTGCCGAACCCGAAGCTGGCGGTGTTTCCGATCGCCGAGGTCGCCGCGATCGGCCGCAAATTCGGCATTCCGCTGATCGTCGACAACACCGCGGCGCCGTTGCTGGTGCGCCCGTTCGATCACGGCGCGGCGATCGTGGTCTATTCGGCCACCAAATATCTCGGCGGCCACGGCACCTCGATCGGCGGCCTGATCGTCGACGGCGGCAATTTCGACTGGGCCGCGTTCCCGCAGCGCCAGCCGGCGTTGAACACCCCGGACCCGAGCTATCACGGCGCGGTCTGGGTCGAGGCGGTCAAGCCGATCGGCCCGGTCGCCTACATCATCAAGGCCCGCACCACGCTGTTGCGCGACGCTGGCTCGGCGCTGTCGCCGTTCAACGCGTTCCAGATCATCCAGGGCCTGGAAACCCTGCCGCTGCGTATCGAGCGCCACGTGCAGAACGCCCAGGCCGTCGCCGACTTCCTGGAGAAGCGCCCCGAGGTCACCAAGGTGATCCACCCCTCGAAGCTCACCGGCGTCGCCCGCGAACGCGCCGACAAATATCTCAACGGCAAGTTCGGCGGCCTGGTCGGCTTTGAACTCGCCGGCGGCAAGGAGGCCGGGCGCAAATTCATCGACGCGCTGCAGCTTCTGTATCACGTCGCCAATATCGGCGACGCCCGCAGCCTCGCGATCCATCCGGCGTCGACCACCCACTCGCAGCTCTCGGTCGAGGACCAGCTCGCCACCGGCGTGTCCGACGGCTATGTGCGACTCTCGGTCGGGCTCGAGCATATCGACGACATCATCGCCGACCTGGAAACCGGCCTCGCCGCGGGACGCCTGGCCGCCGCCGCCTGATATCTCATCTCCCACCGCGATTGCAGCGCAGGATGACGGCAACGTCATCCTGCGTTTTTTCTTGCGCTGGGCCTCGTCCGGATGGCGGCGGCGCTATCGCACCGCCAGCGCCGAGTTCACCGCGGTGATCAGCACCAGCGGCTCGAAGCCGAACAGCATGATCAGCCCGAAGCAAAAGATCAGCAGCAGGCGATCGAAACGGTGCCGCGGCGCCGGTTCGATGCCGCCCTCGCCGAAAAACGGCGCGGTAAAGAACCGGATGTAGTAGTAGAAGCCGAGCGCCGCGCCGATCGTCGCGATCCCCAACAGGATCCACGACTGCGACTGCACCAGCGCCTTGAACAGATACAGTTTGGCGACGAAACCGCCGGCCACCGGCAGCCCCGCCAGCGACAACAGCCCGACCGACAAGGAGGTGGCCTCCAGCGGCCGCTTGCGCGCCAGCCCGCGCAGATCCTCCAGCATCGGCGCCGGCCCCAGCATCGCCGAGGCGCACAGCGTCGCGGTCAGCGCCGGCGCGTAGATGCCGAGATAGAACAGCACCGCCTCCTTGGTGTCCGGGGCGCCGGACGCCAGGATCATGGCGATATAGCCGGAATGCGCGATGGTCGAGTAACCGAGCATCCGCGGCAACAGCGGCTGCCGCAACGCCAAGATGTTGCCGATCAGCACCGAGGCCGCGCCGAGCGTGGCAAGCCCGGCGCTCCATAACGGCTGCGGCAATTCCGCCTCGGTGTTGAGCCGCAGGATCGCGATCGCCACCGCGGCCTTCGACACCACGCCGGCCAGCGCCGCGGCGCCGGCCGGGGCGCCCTGGAACGCGTCGGGCGTCCACATGTGAAACGGCGCCAGCGAAAACTTGAACGCCAGGCCAGCCAGCAACAGCGCGGTGCCAAGCGCGAACAACGGGCCGTGGCCGACCCAGCCGGGGAAATCCAGCGCCCCGGTCTCGGCATAGATCAGCGCCACGCCGAGCAGTTGCGCCGAGGTCGCAAGCCCGCTCATCACCAGAAATTTGTAGCTCGCCTCCAGCGCGATCCCGGTCAGCGGGAAGGCGAACAGCGCGATCAGCGACAGGCTGATCAATTCGAGCCCGAGAAACAGCGTCGCGGCGTGACCGGCGCCGGTCAGCGAGGCGGCGCCAAGCGCCACCAGCGCCACCAGCGCCGGCGCTTCCTTGGCGACGCCGGCGACCCGCAGGAACACCAGCGCGGCGAGGCCGAACAGCGCCGCATAGGCGGTGCCATAACGCGCCAGCCCGTCATCGGTGAACAGCGCGCCGATCGGCGCCGGCGCGGTGCCGGCGCGCAGGATCTCCAGCAACGCCGCAACGGCGAGACCGATCGCCGCAGCGATCCGCGCCGCCGCAGCGGATTGCGTGACCGGCGCCAGCAGCATCGCGACCACCGCGCCGAAGGCGAGCGCGGCGAGCGGCGACAGCGCGACGAGTTGGGCCGCGGTCATGGCAGTTGCGGCACCAGCGCCGCCTTGATCGCCGGGCCGACCAGACCGATGACGCTTTGCGGATACAGCCCGACCAGCACGGTGCCAAAGGCCAGCGCCAGCACGGTGGCGACTTCACGCCAGCCGAGATCGCGCACCACCTTGGGCGACGCCGCGCCGAAGGTGACGCCCTTCAACAGCCGGGTGCCATACACCACCGAGACGATCAGCGTGCTCAGCGCCAACAGCGCGAACGGCCAATTGACCTGGAAGATGCCGACCACCACCAAAGCCTCGCCGACGAAATTCGCGGTGCCGGGCAGCGCCAAAAGCGCCGAGCAGAACAGCGCGAAGGCTGCGGCAAAGCGCGGCGCGCTCTGCTGCAAACCGCCGAGCAGTCGCAGGTCGCGGGTCTGGGTGCGCTCGTACAACGCGCCGATCAAGAGGAACAGCGCCGAAGCGGAGAATGAATGCGCCACCATCTCGACCGCGGCACCGGCCAGCGCGTATTCCGCGCCAGCGGCGACGCCCATCAGCACGATGCACATATGCGCAACCGAAGTGTAGGCGACCAGCCGCTTGGCGTCGGTCTGGCCGCAGGCCACCACGCCGCCATACAGCGCGCCGGCAGCGCCGAGCGCAATGCCGTAGGGCGCCAGCACCAGCAGGCCATCCGGAAACAGCATCGGGCTGAAGCGGAACAGGCCGTAGGCGCCAGTCTTCAACAGCAGGCCGGCGAGCAGGATCGAGCCCGCGGTCGGCGCCAGCGTATGGGCATCCGGCAGCCAGGCGTGGAACGGCGGCACCGAGAGCTTGACCAGGAACGCCAGCGAAAACCCCAGCAACAGCCAGACCTGCAGCGGTGTCGACAGCTTCAATTCGGCGAGCGTGAAGGCGTCGAAGGTCATGGTGTCGGCCATCGACGCCAACCCGAACACGCCGGCGAGCAGGCCGAAGCCGGCCACCGCGTTGAAGATCAGGAATTTCAGCGCGGCGCTTTCCTTGGCGCCGTGGCCCCACACCGCGATCAGCATGAAGCTCGGGACCAACTGCGCCTCCCAGAAGAAGGCGAATACCAACAGGTCAAACGACAGGAACACGCCGATGGTGGCGGAAACCGTCCAGCACAGACAGGCGTGAAACAGCCCGGAGTCGACCTTGATCTCGTGCCACGACGCCATCACGCCGATGATGCCGAGGCCTGCGGCGATGCCGACCAGCGCCGCCGACAGCCCGTCGAGCGCCAGATTGATCGAGATTCCGAACGACGGCACCCAGGGCAGATCGATCTTCGCGAGCCAGCGGCCGTCATCGCCGCCGGCGACGGTGACGATCAGCACCACCAGCGTGAGGGCGAGCGAGGCGATCGACACCCAGCGTTCGATCTCGCGACGCCCGCCAAAAAAATAGGCCGCGAAACCGCCGAGCATCGGAATTAATAGGAGCGCGATCAGCGCCATGAGGTCCCCCAAGCAAACAACAGCAGTCCCGCAAAGCCCAGCGCCAGGCCCAGCGATTGATCGCGCACCCTCCCGGTCTGGATGCGGTGCACCTGCTCCCAGCCGCGGCCGAGCGCGCGCGCAAAACGCATCCATACGAGATCGATCCGGTCGGGATCGAACGCCGCGACTACGGTGCGCACCAGCCGCGTCGCTGCGGCGACCAGCGCGCGGCCGATCGGATCGCCGGCCACCAGCTTGACCACGTCGATCGGCGGCTCTTCGACGTGAGCGACGGCCTGCTCGCCGCTCGGTCCCGCCAGCGCGTGGCTGAGCCTGCGGAAGCCGCGCGTCAGAATCAAATAATACAGGCTGTCGATGCGGAAGGCTTTGCGATGCCGCAGTTTGGTTCGCAGCCGGTCGAGCAGCTGCGGGTGATTCATCAAGTGCCGCGCCAACGCTAAGCCTGCGAGCGGCGCGGCGGCGCCGAGCAGCGTCGCTATCCACGGCAGCTGGCGCGGCGCGCCGCTGTCAAACCGGATCAGCGCGTCGACCAGTAAACCGCTGCCGACCACGAGCACTGCCAGCACAAGCAGCGGCACCCACACCGCAAGCCCTTCCCAGGGCGCGATCGATTTGTCCGGGCCGGGCTCGGCCGCGACCAACACCACGCGAAAGCTGTAAGTGCCGGTCAGCAGCACGGCGCCGACCGCCAGCGCCCACAGCGGCACGCCCCACAATCCGCTGGTCAGCACCGCGCCGAGTACGGCTTCTTTGGAGTACCAGCCGGCGGTGAGCAGCGGCAGCCCGGCCAGCGCCGCGGCGCCGATCGCGAATGTCCAGAACGCCAGCGGCTGACGCCGCCGCGAGCCGCGCAGCGCGTCGATCGCGGTGTCGCCATGCGCGCCATGGCTCATGATGCCAGCGCTGAGAAACAATAGCGACTTGAACACCGCGTGGATGGCGAAATGCGCCAAGGCCGCGGCCGGCGCGTCGATGCCGAGCGCCAGCACCATGAAGCCGATCTGGCTCATGGTCGAAAACGCCAGCAGCTTCTTGACGTCGGTCTGCAGCAAGGCAGTGAGCGCCGCCAGCAGCGCGGTGGCGAGTCCCAGCAGCGCGACGCCTGCGGAAATCTCGGGAGCCGCGGCGAACAGCGGCGCCAGCCGCACCAGCAGGATCACGCCGGCCGCCACCATGGTGGCGGAATGCAGCAGCGCCGACACCGGCGTCGGTCCGGCCATCGCGCTCGGCAGCCAGGTGTGAAACGGGATCTGCGCCGATTTGCCGAGCGCGCCGATCGCGATCAAGCCGGCGATCGGCGCCAGATGCCAAGCGTCGATTGAACCCACGCCGGCCAGCATGCCGTCGAACCGGGTGGTGCCGGTGGCCAGAAACAGCAGCATCAAGCCGGCCAGCAGCATGGTGTCGGCGACGCGGGTAGTAACCAGCGCCTTGGTGCCGGCAGCGACCGCGTTAGGCCGTTGCGTATAGTAGGCGATCAGGAAGAAGCTGCACAGTCCGATGGTTTCCCAGCCGAGAAACAGCAACAGCACGTCGGCGGCGAGCACCACCGCCAGCATGCCGGCGAGAAACAGGTTCATATAGGCGAAGAACCGCCGCAGGTCGTCGACCGGCTCCTCGCTCATATAGGCGCCGGCATAGATCATCACCAAGGCGCCGATCACCGCGACGGTGATGCCGGCCACCACGCTGAGCGGATCGAGCGCCATCGCGATTTGCGCATCGAGCGCGCCGACATGAAGCGTCAGGATCGTCGCCACCGCGCCGGTTTCGCAGCCGCCGCCGAAGCAGAACAGCGCCACCGGCAGCATCAGCAGCGCCGGCACGATCGCGCAGCCGACGCCGAGACCGATGACGACGCCGCGCGAAAACCGCAGCGGCGCCAGCGCCAGCAGCACGAAGCCGAGCAGCGCGGAGACCGGGACCAAGGGCAGCAGGCTCGCCATGCTCATCCCTTCAACCCGCTGACGGCGTCGCTATCGTCGCTGCCCTTGGCGCGGCGAATCCGCAGGAACAGCGCGAGACCGACCGCGACTTCGGCGGCCGCCAGCGTCAGCACCAAGACGAACATGCCCTGGCCTTCGGCGTCGCCGTGATAGGCGCCGGCGGCGATGAAGGCCAAAGCCGGGCCGCTCAGCGCCACCTCCAGCGAAATCAGCTGAAACAGGATGCCGCGCCGCGCCAGCACGCCGAACACCCCGGCGGCGAACAGCCCGGCGGCGACGATCATCATCCCGGTGAGCGCGGTGCCGGTCATGCGTCCGGCTCCTGGGCGCGATCGCGGCCGATGTGGCGCACCCCGATCAGCCCGGCGAGCAGCAGGAACGAGGCAAGCTCGACCGCCCAGGCCCACGGCCCGAACAGCAGGCGGCCGACCGCTTGGGCGGCGATCGGCGCGGCGTTGCCGGGCGGCTGCTGGCCGATCCCGAACAGGAACGGCGCCGCGACCAATACGCTGATCGCCGCCGGCATCGGCCAGCTTCGTTGCAACATTTGGCGTTCGCGCGCGATCGCCTCCGGCGTGGTGCCGACCGCCATCACCACGAACACGAACAGCACGACGATCGCGCCGGCATAGACCATGATCAGCAGCACCGCGGCGAATGCCGCCCCCAGCGCGAAGAACGACGCCGCCAGCGCCAGCAGCGTCGCCAGCAGATACAACAGCGCATGGATGACGTTGGTGCGCGTCACCGCGAGCGCTGCGGCGATCAGCGCCAACGATCCGGCATAGACGGCGAGCAGCGGGCTCAGGGTCGTAATCCCTTCAAATCAACGGGCGGCGCCTCGTGCTCGGCTTCACCCTTGTCCTTCCCTGTGATCGCCTTGCCGGCGACCGACCAATAGCGATAGCCGTGCACCTTGCCTTCGCCTGCGATCAGCAGATCTTGCTTGTCATAGACCAAGGCGTCGCGCCGCCACTCGCTCAATTCGAAATCCGGCGTGAGCTGAATCGCGGCGGTCGGACAAGCCTCCTCGCAATAGCCGCAGAAGATGCAGCGCGCAAAATTGATTCGGAAGTGTTCGGGATACCAGCGGCCGTCCTCGGCCACCGCCTTCGACAGATCGATGCAGCCGACCGGACAGGCCACCGCGCAGAGATTGCAGGCGACGCAGCGCTCCTGGCCGTCGGGATCGCGGGTCAAGACGATGCGGCCGCGGCTGCGCGGCGGCAATTGCGGGCGGACTTCCGGATATTGCACCGTCACCGTCTTGGCCGCGAGCTTACGGCCGACGCGCAACAACGCTTCCAGCCAGCCGATCATGGCGCGCTCCTTGCCACCACCACGACGCCGGTGAGCAGCAGATTGCCGAGCGCCAGCGGCAGCGCGATGGTCCAGGCAAACCGCACCAATTGATCGTAACGCGGCCGCGGTAGCGTGGCGCGGATCCAGATGAAGATCAGCGCGATCACCCCGACCTTGAGGCCGAACCAGATCGGCCCCGGCAGAAACGGCCCAAGCCAGACCGGCCCGAGCCAACCGCCGAAGAACAGCGTCACCGCCAAGGAGGCGACCAGCAGCACCGCGAGGTATTCGCCGAGAAAGAACAGCCCGAACGACATCCCGGTGTATTCGGTGAGGAAGCCCGCCACCAGATCGTTCTCGGATTCCGGCAGATCGAACGGCAGCCGGTGCGCCGCGGCAACGCCGGCGATGCAGAACAGCGCCGCGCCGAACGGCTGCAGCACCACGAACCAGACACCGCGCTGCGCATGCACGATCTCGGTCAAGGACAGGCTGCCGGCGATCATCACCACGCCGAGCAGCGATAGCCCGAGAAACGCCTCATAGGCCAGCATCTGCGCCGCGGCGCGCAGGCCGCCCATCAGCGCAAAGCGGCTGTGCGAGGCGAGCGCGCCGAGCACCACGCCGTACACCGTGAGCCCCATCATGCCGAGCAGGAACATCACGCCGACGTCGACATTCGCCAGCGACAATCCTTCGCCGAACGCCACCACGCCGAAGCCGGCCAGCACCGGCGTCGCCGCCACCATCGGCGCCAGGATATAGGCGACGCGATCCGCACCCGGCGGCGGCCGGTCCTCCTTGGTGAGGATCTTCACGGTGTCGGCGACCCATTGCAGGAAGCCGAACGGACCGACCCGATTGGGTCCGAGCCGCTCCTGCACGAAGCCGAGCACGCGGCGCTCCACCCAGGTGAAGGTGCCGGCGACCACCAGCAGCGCCATGATCAGCATGGTGGAGAGGATCGCGGTGAGCGCCATGCCGATCATCGCTGCGCCTCCACGCGAACGCGGCGTAGCGGCCCGCGCGGCGCCAGCGGACCGACGCTGACTGCGACGACGCCGCGCGCCAAGCCGGATTCGAGCGTGAGCGGCACGGCGCAGGCGACGCCGTCGAGCGACACCGCGGCGCCTTCGTTCAATCCAAGCGCAGCCGCGTCGTCCGGGTGCAGCAACAGCCGCGGCGCCGGTGCGCGGGCGGCGAGCAGCGCGCTGGCGCGGCCGGTTTCCGAGCCGGAGAACACGTCATACAGCGGCACCAAGAGGAGGCCGTCGCCGTCGATCGGCGCGAAGGCTGCCGCTGGCGGCAGCGCGCCGTCGCCTTGCTTGAACAACCGCGCGCCGGGATCGCCGCCGCGCAACGGGCCGCCGATCTCCTCCTCGAACCGCGTCACCGCATTGGCGGAATGCAGCCCGTGCGTCTCGTAGCCGGTGAGCAGCGCCGGCGGCACGCTGGCACCGCGGGCGCCCTCCATGCCGAAGCTGAGCGGCGAATCCGGATCGGGCTTCGGCGTCGCCGCAGGATCGCGGCCGGCGCGATCGTCGGCGGTGTGCGCCGACAACGGCCGCGGGGCGCGCGCGATTTTGCCATGGGCGCAGGAGCACGACGCGTCGGGCGCAGCACCCACCACACCGGCCAATTCCGACTGCGCAACGACGAAGTCTCGGATGATCGCATCGAGCGACGCCCAGTCACCGGCACCCAGCGCCGCCAGCCGCCGCCACGATGCGGGGACATGCTCATGCGGCTGCACCGCGGCGAAGAAGCGTTGCGCGCGGGCTTCGTAGTTGATGAAGGTGCCGGCGGATTCGCTGAACGCCGCCACCGGCAACGCCACCTTCGCGCAGGCGGTGGTTTCGGTGCTGAGCGCGTCGAGCGCCACCACAGTCTGCGCGGTGGCGAACACCCGCTCCACCGCGCCGCGCGGCGCGCGTTCGAACAGCTCGTTTTCCAGCACCACGACGTTGCGCGCGACGCCGGCTTCCAGCGCCGCGGCTGCGGCCTCGACGCCGTCGCCGCCAAGCAGCGCCAGGCCGAGACTATTCGCTTCCGGCGCGATCAGCACGATCCGCGCTTTTGCGCCGAGCGCCGAAACGATACTCGCTGCAGCCTCGATGGTCTGCGCCCCGCCAAGACTCGCGCCCGCGATGATCAGCGGGCGCTCAGCCGCCGCCAGCACCGCGGCGGTGTTCTCCGCCTCAACCGGCGCCTCGCCGCCGGAGAGTGCGACGGCGACCGCGTCGCCGAACGCTGCAACGCTCAAGGGATCGAGCCGCAGGCTCAGCGAAGCCACGTCATCGAGCGCGTCGGGCGCCGATGTGGCCAGCACGATCGGGCTGCGGCGGCCTTCGCCGGCGGTGCACACCGCCTGGTCGAGCCAATGCGCCACGCCCTTCTGCGTCGCCAGCGCGCGTTCGGCGCCGCGCGCGGTCTGCCGCAGCGCCAGCGCAATCCGCGGCGCAACGTTGGTCAAGTCCTCGCCGAGCACCAGCACGGCGTCGCAGGCTTCGATCTCCGGCAGTGTCGCGATCTGCTCCGGCGCGGCGCGCAGGATTTCGACCATGCGACGCACCAGCTTGGCTTCGGCGTCGCTCACACCCGCAAAGAACTTCTCCGCGCCGACCAGTTGGCGCAGTGCGTAGTTCGCCTCCAGCGAGGCGCGCGGCGAGCCGATGCCGATCGCGCCCTGCTCGATCGCGACGCGCGCGGCCGCCACCGCGTCGTGCTCGCTCGCCGCCACGCCATCCATCTGCGGCGCAATGAGCCGCATCGGCGAGACCACATGCAGCGGCCCGAACCGGCCGCGGTCGCACAGGAAGTAACCGTTCAGCGCGCCATGATAGCGGTTCTGTACCCGCCGCACCCTTCCGTCGCGCTCGCTGACGAACAGGTTGCAGCCGACCGCGCAATGCGGACAGATCGAGGGTGCTGCGCGCATGTCCCATTTGCGGGCGTAGTCCTGCGACCAGCCCTTGTCGTTGAACACCCCGGTCGGGCAGACCTCGGCGAGATTGCCGGCGAACGGGCTTTCCAGCACGCCGTCCTCGGCGCGGCCGAAATACACGTTGTCATGGGCGCCGAACGCGTCGAGGTCGCGGCCCCCCGCATAGTCGCGATAGAACCGCGTGCAGCGATAGCAGGCGATGCAGCGATTCATCTCGTGGGTCAGAAGCGGCCCGAGATCCTGGTTGCGATGGGTGCGCTTGTCGAAGCGATAGCGCCGCTCATTGTGGCCGGTCGCCACCGTCATATCCTGCAGGTGACAGGAGCCGGCCTCCTCGCACACCGGGCAATCATGCGGATGGTTGACCATCAGCCATTCGATCACCCTCGCGCGAAAATTGCTCGCCTCGGGATCGGCGACAGAAACCCGCAACCCATCGGTGGCCGGCGTCATACACGACATCACGATCTTGCCGGTCGCATCATCAGGCCCGGAATAGACCCGCACCGCGCATTGCCGGCAGGCGCCGAGCGAGCCCAGCGCGCCGTGCCAGCAGAAATACGGCACGTCGATGCCGTGCGAAAGGCACACCGACAGCAGGTCGGAGCCCTCCTTGGCCTCGATGCTGCGGCCGTCGATGTTGACCTTCACGCTCATGATCGGCGCACCGGACAATGGCCGTCGAGGTGTGCGGCGAAGATATCGCCGAACCGCTCCAAGCCGCTCTTCACCGGCGTCATCGCGCCGGCCATCAGGTCGCAGAAGCTGCGCCCGGAAGGACCGGCCAACTCGACATGCATGTGCAGCAAGTCGATGTCCTGCTGCGTGCCGTGGCCGGCTTCCAGCGCGTCGAGCAGCTTCGCCACCCACGGCAGGCCGTCGCGGCACGGCGTGCACAGCCCGCAGCTTTCCCGGGCATAGAATCTCGCATGGCGCCCGATCGCCGCGACCGGGCAGCTCTGATCGTCGAGCACGATCACAGCACCTGTGCCGAGCGAACTGCCGGCCTGTTTGACGTTCGCGAAATCCATCGGCACGTCGAGCTCGGCCTCCTGAAGAAACGCGGTGGCGCCGCCGCCGGGCTGAAACGCCAGCAGCTTGCGGCCGTCACGAATCCCGCCGGCCCTCTCGATCAGTTCGCCGGCCGGTGTGCCCATCGGCGCCTCGATCAGTTGCGGCCGTTTGACCCGCCCGGAGATGCCATACAGCTTGGTGCCGCCTTCGGCGCTGCGCGACAGACCTTGAAACCATTCGGCGCCGTTTTGCACGATGTGCGGCACCGCCGACAGCGTCTCGACGTTGTTGACCGTGGTCGGCCGGCCCCACAGCCCGCTCTGCGCCGGATAAGGCGGCCGATGCCGCGGCACCGGGCGTTCGCCCTCGATCGCGGCGATCAGCGCGGTCTCTTCGCCGACGATATAGCGCCCGGCGCTGGCGTGCAGCCGCATCTTTAAACCAAAGCCCGAGCCGAGAATATTGCGGCCGAGCAGGCCGGCGGATTCCGCCTCGGTGATGGCGCGGTTGAGCGCCACCGCGGCGGCGCGATAGGCGTCGCGCACCAGGATGATCACTTCGGTCGCGCCGATCGCGTAAGCCGCGAGCATCGCGCCTTCGATCAGCTGATGTGGCAGCGCTTCCATCAGCAGCCGATCCTTGAACGAACCGGGCTCCATCTCGTCGCCATTGACGCAGAGATAGCGCGGCCCCTCGCCGGCGGCTTCCGCGGCCTTGCGCATCAGCCGCCACTTGGTGCCGGTGAGGAAGCCGGCGCCGCCACGACCGCGCAGCCCCGATGCCTCGACGATCGCCACCAGCGCCTCGGGCGAATGCCGCTTCAGCGCGCCGCGCAGCGCGTCGTAACCGCCGAGCCGCTGCCAGTCGGCGAAGCGATGCGGTTCGCGCGCCGGCTGGGCGCGGCCGGTCAGCGGGGTTTCGCTCATCGCGCCCCCCCGATCAGTTGGCTAAGATCATCGGCGCTGAGCGGGCCGACCAGTTTACGGTCCGGGCCGACCAGCGCCGCCGGGGCGACATCGCAGCCACCGATGCAGCAGACGTTGATCAGCGTGAATTTGCCGTCCGCGGTGGTCTCGCCGAAGCCGATGCCGAGCTTCTGCATCACCGCGTCGCGCACCGCGTCGCCGCCACATAGATAGCAGCTCAAGCCGTCGCAGAGCAGGATCACGGTCTCGCCGACCGGGGAGCGGAAGATATGGCTGTAGAAGGTGGCGAGGCTGTCGATCTCCGCGGTGCTGACGCCGAGTAGCCGCGCGGCCTCCGCCAGATGCGCGTCGGAGACGTAGCCCTCCGCGGCCTGCACCAGCTTCAGGGCTTCCAGCATCGCGGCCCTGCCGCCGCCGTGGCTGTCGGCGGCTTTGCGGATCGCTTGGGTGATTTGCGGGCTCAGCGTCATCGGTCGACGTCCGACATCACATAGTCGATGCTGCCGAGATAGGCGACGAGATCCGCCACCGTCAGTCCCGGCGCGATCGCGGCGATCGCCTGCAGATGCGCAAACGACGGCGTGCGAATCCGCGTGCGATAGGCGGTGGCCTCGCCGTCGGAGACCACCGCGTATTGCGTCAACCCGCGTACAGATTCGACCTGCCCGGTGGCCTCGCCGGCCGGCACCACCGGCCCCCAGCTGGCGCCGACGAAATGGTGAATCATGGTCTCGATGTCGTGCAGCATGCGCTCGCGCGGCGGCGGCGTGGTCAACGGATGATCGGCCTTGATCGGCCCCGCCGGCATGTGGTCGAGGCATTGCTGGATAATGCGCAGCGATTGCCGGATCTCGTCGACCCGCACCCTTGCGCGGTCGTAGCAGTCGCCGCGATGCCCGGTCGGCACCTCGAACTCGAAATTCTGATAGCCGCCATAGGGCCGCTGCTTGCGCATGTCCCAGCCGCAGCCGGTGGCGCGCAGCCCCGGCCCGGTGATGCCCCAGTCCAAAGCCGTCGCGGTGTCGTAAGCCGCGATGCCGACGGTGCGCGCGCGAAAGATCTCGTTGCGCATCACCATGCCTTCGTAATCATCCAATCGCGACGGCATCCAGTCGAGGAAGTCGCGCACCAGCGCGTCCCAGCCCTGCGGCAAATCGGAGGTCAGCCCGCCGATGCGAAACCAGCCGGGATGCATCCGCGCCCCGGTGATCGCCTCGATCACCCGGTAGCCGCGCTCGCGGTCGGTGAACATGTAGAACACCGGCGACATCGCCCCGGTGTCCTGCGCCAGCGTGCCGTAGAACAACAAATGGTTCATGATGCGGAAGATCTCGCACAGCATGATGCGCACCGTCTGCGCGCGCTCTGGCACGGTGATGCCGCACAACCGTTCCACCGCCTGCAGATACGGCATCTCGCCCATCACCCCGCCGAGATAGTCGATGCGGTCGGTGTAGGGAATATATTGATGCCAGCTCTGCCGCTCGCCCATCTTCTCGGCGCCGCGGTGATGAAAGCCGATGTCCGGCCGCGCCGCGACGATCTCCTCGCCGTCGAGCGCCAGCACGATACGAAACACGCCGTGCGTCGCCATCGAGTGCGGGCCGTAGTTCAAAATCATGAGCTCAACGCCGTCGCGCTGCGTCGGCAAGCCGAGCGCCTCCGGATCGGCGGCCAGCGCCTGCTCCTCGGCGTCGAACAAGGCCGCGGTCATCACGAAGGGCGGCCGCTCGGTGGCGCGCGACGGCTGATCCTTGCGCAGCGGATGGCCCTGCCACAACGGCGGCATCAGAATCCGGCGATGGTCGCGGCGGCCCTCGAAATGCACGCCGAACATGTCGAAGGCTTCGCGCTCGTACCAGTCGGCGTTCGGATAAATATCGGCGATCGACTGCGCCCGCGGGTCGTCGGCTTCGAGCGCGCATTTCAAGCGAATGTCGGCGTTGCGCTCCAGCGACATCAAATGGCTGGCGAGCGTGACGCCCGACGCCGGCTGGCCGTCGCGGTGATGCCGCGCGGTCTCGTCGATCGCCCACAGGTCGACCAAGAGCGGAAACGGCTGCGCGATCTCGTGCTTCAGATAGCGATGCAGCGCCGGCATCGCCTCGGGCTTAATCCACAGCGTCGGGAACGCGTCGTGGGTCGGCTGCGCGCCCTGCACCGCCTCACCGAACCGCGCGCTGAGTTCGTTGACCAGCTCCACCGCGCTCACAACTTCTCCGGGGGATCGAGCAGGGTCTGCGCCATGCGCTCGTCGCGCCGCTGATCGCGCCGCCGCGGCGCGTCGAAGCCGAGGCCGGCGCTGTTGCCGACGGTGACGCCGAGCGGCCGGCGCTCGCTGCCGACCTGCTGCTGCAGCATGATCAGCGCGTCGAGCACGGCTTCCGGGCGCGGCGGACAGCCGGGGATATAGACGTCGACGGGCAGAAAGCTGTCGACGCCCTGCACCACCGAATAGACATCGTACATGCCGCCGGAATTGGCGCAGGCGCCCATCGAGATCACCCAGCGCGGCGCCCGCATCTGCTCGTACAGCCGCAACAGCGGCGCCGCCATCTTGTGAAACACCGTGCCGGACACCACCAGGAGATCCGCCTGGCGCGGCGAGGCGCGGATCACCTCGGCGCCGAACCGCGCCTGATCATACACCGAGGTCAATGCGGTGACCTGCTCGACGTAGCAGCACGAGAGCCCGAAATTGAACGGCCACAGGCTGTGCTTGCGCGACCACGCCACCAGGTCTTCCAGCCGCGCGAACAGACTGGTGCGCGCCATCTGTTCTTCGACCGACATGTCTTCGCCGGGACGCTGCAGCGTGTAGCTCATTTGCGCTCTCCCGGACCCCAGTTGAGCGCGCCGTCGACCCACAGATAGATCAGGGCCAGCAGCAGCACGCCGATGAAGATCGCCGCCTCGATCAGCCCGACCCAACCGGCCTCGCGCGCCGCCACCGCCCAGGCGAACAGGATCGCGGCCTCCATGTCGAAGATCACGAACAGCGCGGCGATCAGGAAATACGGCGCGTTCTGCGGGCCTTGCGGCGGCGCCGCGGGCAGCACGCCGCCTTCATAGGCGGTATCGGGCCGCGCGCCGGCGCGTTTTTCGCGCAATAGCGCCGCAACCGCGATGATCGCCGCGACGATGCCGGCCGACAGCGCGACATGGATCGCCACCGCCGCGCCGGAATTGATCGGAAACAGGACATCACCCAACGGCAAGACTCCAAACGCACAGCCCGCGTGCCGCGGTCGGCCGCACCGTTCTGGCTAGGACGTGTGCGGATGACATGGCATGACGCCGGCCGAAGACCGTTGACGACGATCAACCGACGGAAAGACGGCACGAGGTCATCGTCCAGTTCCCGGCGGTGATGTGGTTCATCAGGTTAGGTGATGGGCCCATGATTCTCAAGCCTGCGCCGACCCGGCCCGAGGCGTTGCGGCGGTCTCCGATCCGAATTCCTTCGCGGTGCAAAATGCTTTAACGATAGCGTTTGTGCTGATCGAGAGCCCGCGCATGTCCATGCTTCGTCTCTACACCCGGGTGCTGCAACTGCTCGGCAAGGAAGCCCGCCTCGGCTGGATCCTGGCGCTCGCCAACCTCATGCTGGCCGCGGCGCAATTCGCCGAGCCTGTGCTGTTTGGCCGCATCATCGACGTGCTGTCCGGCAATCTGTCGACCGGGGCGCTGGCGGCGGAGGCGCAATCGCCCTGGCCGCTGCTCGGCGCCTGGGTGGCGTTCGGGCTGTTCACCATCCTGTGCAGCGCCGCGGTGGCGCTGCATGCCGACCGGCTGGCGCACCGCCAGCGCCAGGCGGTGCTGACCAGCTATTTCGAACACATCATGCAGCTGCCCTTGACCTACCACACCGGCACCCATTCCGGCCGGCTGATGAAGGTGATGCTGCAAGGCACCGACGCGCTGTGGCGGCTGTGGCTCGGCTTCTTCCGCGAGCATTTCGCCGCGATCTTGTCGCTGGTGGTGCTGCTGCCGCTGGCGCTGTACATCAATTGGCGGCTGGCGATCCTGCTGTTCGTGCTGTGCGTGGTATTCACCGTGCTGACCACGCTGGTGGTGCGCAAGACTTACGGCATGCAGGGCGAGGTCGAGGAACAATACAGCGACCTCTCGGCGCGCGCCTCCGACGCTCTCGGCAATGTCGCGCTGGTGCAGAGCTTCGTGCGGATCGATGCCGAGGTGCAGGGGCTGCGCTTCGTTGCCGACCGGCTGCTGGCGCTGCAGATGCCGGTGCTGTCGTGGTGGGCGCTGGTCACGGTGATCACGCGCGCCTCCACCACCATCACCGTGCTGGCGATCTTCACCGTCGGCATCACGCTGCACGAGCAGGGCCTCACCAGCGTCGGCGAGATCGTGATGTTCGTGTCGTTCGCCACCATGCTGATCCAGAAGCTCGAACAGGTGGTGTCCTTCGTCAACAGCGTGTTCATGGAAGCGCCGCGGCTACAGGAATTCTTCAACGTGCTGGACGCGGTGCCGGCGGTGCGCGACCGCCCCGACGCGGTCGATCCCGACCGGCTGCAGGGACTGGTGGAATTCCACGACGTATCGTTCTCCTACGACGGCAAGCGGCCGGCGGTCGCGGATCTGTCGTTCACAGCAAAGCCCGGCGAGACCATCGCGCTGGTCGGCGCCACCGGCGCCGGCAAATCCACCGCGATTGCGCTGTTGCACCGCGCCTTCGATCCGCAATCCGGCGTGATCCGGGTCGACGGCCTCGACGTCCGCGACCTGACGCTGGCCGGGCTGCGCCGCAACATCGGCGTGGTGTTCCAGGAAGCGCTGCTGTTCAATCGCTCGATCGCCGACAATCTGCGGGTCGGCAAGCCGGACGCCAGCGACGAGGAATTGCGCATCGCGGCAAGCCGCGCCCAGGCGCTCGACTTCATCGAACGCAGCGAGCAGAAATTCGCCACCAACGCCGGCGAGCGCGGCCGCATGCTGAGTGGCGGCGAACGGCAGCGGCTGTCGATCGCGCGCGCGCTGTTGAAAGACCCGCCGATCCTGATCCTCGACGAGGCCACTTCGGCGCTCGACGCGGTGACCGAGGCCAAGCTCAATCTGGCGCTCGACGAGGTGATGAAGGGTCGCACCACCTTCGTGATCGCGCATCGGCTCTCCACCATTCGCCACGCCACCCGCATCCTGGTGTTCGAAGCCGGGCGGGTGATCGAAAGCGGAACTTTCGATGAGCTGCTGGCGCGCCAGGGTCATTTCGCAGCGCTGGCGCGCGCGCAATTCATGGTGCAGGAGTCGGCGCGGGCCGGCATGGCCGCTCCGCTCGATCATGCCGCAAGCGCCAAGATCTAGCGGTCACCGCCGCGGCGGCGCGCAATCCGGTGCCGTGGTCCGGTCGAAATACGGCCGCCGCGCGCGAGCGCGGCGCGGCGGCCGAGCGGTCGAATTTTGGCCCCTTTCGTCCCCGAATAAGCTGTCGCGAGCCCTGTTCTGCGAACCCAAGCCGGTATAGGTTTGATCACGCCATGGCGCTTGGCGGCTGGATACGCTTGAAGGCCGAACTCAACCGACAGGATCTGCGCAATGCGCGGGCCCCAAAGGACCGGAATCGGATAGTGCACTCTCCTGCTCTCGCGTTTCGCATGCCGTCATTGACGTCGATCGCCCTGCTCGCCGGGCTCACCGCTTGCGCGCTCGCGCCGCGCGCGGCACAGGCCGAAGCGCTGCTGCTGATCGAAGCCGATACCGGCAAGGTGCTGCAGGCCGAGAACGCCACCTATCCGTGGTATCCGGCCTCGGTCACCAAGCTGATGACCGCCTATGTCACGCTGAAGGCGGTCAAGGAGGGACGCATCTCGCTCGACACGCTGTTGACGGTGTCGCCGATCGCCGCCTCGCAGTCGCCCTCGAAGATGGGTTTCCGCGCCGGCACCCAGCTCACCGTCGACAACGCCTTGAAGATGATGCTGGTGAAGTCCGCCAACGACATGGCGGTGGTGCTCGCCGAAGGCGTCGGCGGATCGATCGACGGCTTCTCCGCGCAAATGAACGAGGCCGCGCAGCGGCTCGGCATGACCCAGACCCAATACGTCAATCCCAACGGGCTGCCGGCCGACGGCCAGATCACCTCGGCGCGCGATCTCGGAATTCTGGCCCGCGCCATCATCCACGACCTGCCGGAATATGAGTATTTCGTGCACATCCCGTCGATCCGCTTCGGCAAGCGGGTGACGCAGAATTTCAACCGGCTGATCGGCCGCTATCCCGGCGCCGACGGGTTCAAGACCGGCTTCATCTGCGCCTCCGGCTTCAACCTGGTGGCGTCCGCCACCCGCGACGGCAAGCGGCTGATCGCGGTGGTGCTCGGCGCGCCGTCGTCGCAGGCCCGCGCGCTGAAGGCCGCGCAAATGCTGGAGCGCGGCTTCTCCGCCAACCAGCTCACCTGGCTGCGTCCGGCGCTCGGCACCGTCGACAACCTCGCCCCGATCGACGCCGCGCCGCCGAACCTGCGCGACGAAATGTGCGGCCCGAAGCGCAAGCGCCCGGCCAGCGACGAGTCCGAAGAGGACAACGTCGCCAGCGCCGGCGGCGAGAGCGGCATCAGCTTCTTCAGCGCCGGGATGCAGCCGCCGACCTTGCGGCCGGTCGACATGCTGGCCGCGGCTCCCGCGCCGTCCGAGCCGATCGTGGTCTATACCGGGCCGAAGAAGACCGGCACCGAACTGATCGCCGCGGTGGCGGTCGAAGCGCAAAAGCAGACCCCGAAGCCGCGCGTCAAGAAGACGCTCGCCGCCAAGAAGCCGGACGCCGCCGCCGACACCAAGGACGCTTCGACGGCCAAATCCGACGGCCGGGTGTCGCTGACGCTGGATCCGAAAGCCGCGCCGAAGTCCGCCCATGCCGGCAAGCCGCTCCACGGCAAGCCCGACGCCGCCGCCAAGCCGGCCACGACGGCGGTGTCGACAACCGCCAAACCGGCCGCCAAGGACAAGCCGAAGGCCGCCGCCAAGCCGGCACCAAAGGCCAACACCACCGACGCCAAGCCGGCCGATCCGAAAACCTGACGCCCACGCATCTGATGCAGCGCAGCGGCGCATTCCGCCGCTCGGAACGCGCCATCTGGTGCCGCGCCGCTTGCGCGGCGTTGCGCTCCCGCAGACCTGCGCCTCGACTAACCGCTGCTTGCGTTCGGCCGCGGCTTTGCCCAATACTTCGCCGCAACAAGGCGCCCCGCGCAACAGTGGGGACCGCGGGTTGATGGCGATCGAACGTCGCCCTGGGACGTCTTCAGGTGAATCGTTTGCATGGACATGAGCCTGGCACTCGGTCGGAGCCGCACGCTCCAAGGAAGGAATTGAGGGGAAACATCATGGAGCGCATCTGGCTCAAGCAATATCCGCCCGGCGTGCCCGCCGACATCGACGTGACCTGTTACCCGTCATTGGTCGACCTGCTGGAAGAGAGCTTCGCCAAATTCCGCGACCGCAAGGCGTTCATCTGCATGGACAAGGCGATCAGCTATGGCGAGCTCGACGAGATGTCGACGGCGCTCGGCGCCTATCTGCAGAGCAAGGGCCTGAAGCCCGGCGCCCGCGTCGCGCTGATGATGCCCAACGTGCTGCAATATCCGATCGCCACCGCCGCGGTGCTGCGCGCCGGCTACGCCGTGGTCAACGTCAATCCGCTCTACACCCCGCGCGAACTCGAGCACCAGCTGAAGGATTCAGGCGCCGAGGCGATCATCGTGCTGGAGAATTTCGCCTCCACCGTCGCGCATGTGATCGCGCGCACCGCGGTCAAGCACATCATCGTCGGCGCGATGGGCGACCTGCTCGGCTTCAAGGGCGTGATCGTCAATCTGGTGGTGCGTCGGGTCAAGAAAATGGTGCCGGCGTTTTCGCTGCCCGGCGCGGTGCCGTTCAACGCCGCGCTGAAAGCCGGCCGCAGCCTCACATTCAGCAAGCCGAAGATCGGCCCGGACGACGTCGCCTTCCTGCAATACACCGGCGGCACCACCGGCGTGTCGAAGGGCGCCACGCTGCTGCATCGTAACGTCGTCGCCAACGTGCTGCAGAACGACGCCTGGCTGCAGCCGGCGCTGGCCAAGCCGCCGAAGATCGACCAATTGTTCATCGTCTGCGCGCTGCCGTTGTATCACATCTTCGCGCTGACCGCCTGCTTCCTGCTCGGCATGCGTGCCGGCGGCGTCAATCTCCTGATTCCCAATCCGCGCGACATGAAGAGCTTCATCAAGGAGCTGATGAAGTACCAGGTCAACAGCTTCCCCGCGGTCAACACGCTGTATAACGGCCTGCTGCACGCCGAGGGCTTCGACAAGGTGGACTTCTCCAAACTGAGAATCTCCAACGGCGGCGGCATGGCGGTGCAACGCCCGGTCGCCGAGCAATGGAGCAAGCTCACCGGCTGCGGCATCGCCGAAGGCTACGGTCTGTCGGAAACCGCGCCGGTTCTGACCTGCAACCCGGCGACGATCGATCACTTCACCGGCTCGATCGGGCTGCCGCTGCCCTCGACCTATCTGTCGATCCGCGACGACGCCGGCAACGAATTGCCGATCGGCCAGACCGGCGAAATCTGCGCCAAGGGCCCGCAAGTGATGGCCGGCTATTGGAACATGCCGCAGGAAACCGCGCTGGTGATGACCGAGGACGGTTATTTCCGCACCGGCGACATCGGCGTGATGAGCGAGGACGGCTCCACCAAGATCGTCGACCGCAAGAAGGACATGATCCTGGTGTCAGGCTTCAACGTCTATCCCAACGAGGTCGAGGAAGTGATCGCCACCCATCCCGGCGTGCTGGAATGCGCCGTGGTCGGCGTCCGCGATTCGCGTGGCAACGAGGCGGTGAAAGCTTTCGTGGTGAAGAAGGATGCCGACGTCACCGCCGAGGACATCATCAAGTTCTGCCACACCCAATTGACCAATTACAAAGTGCCGAAGCAGATCGAGTTCCGCACCGAACTGCCGAAGACCAATGTCGGCAAGATTCTGCGCCGGCAATTGCGCGACGAGAAGAAGCAGGCGGCAGCGTAAGGCGTGATCAACGAAGTCACCGCTAACTTTCATCGTTGCGAGGAGCTCTTGCGACGAAACAATCCAGGGCTGCACACGACGCCTCTGGATTGCTTCGCTGTTCGGCCGGCGCTGCGCGCCGGCCTCGGCTCGCAATGACGGAATAAGCCATCGCGATGACCCAACCGTGATCGTCGCGTCACCGCCGCCGAATATTGTCACGCCGGCATTTGCCGACTACACCATTGATCCATCCCAGGAGAGAACGATATGACCATCAAGGTTGGCGACCATCTGCCCGAGGCCAAGTTTCGCGTGATGACCGAGGAAGGTCCGCAGGTGAAGACCACCGAGGACATCTTCAAGGGCAAGAAAGTCGCGCTGTTCGCGGTGCCCGGCGCTTACACCGGAACCTGCCACAAGATGCATCTGCCGAGCATCTTCCTCAACGCCTATGCGATCAAGGACAAGGGCGTCGACAGCATCGCCATCGTCTCGGTCAACGACGCCTTCGTGATGGGCGCCTGGAAGCGCGACACCGACCTGCGCAATGAGGCGACCTTCCTCGCCGACGGCAATGCCGACTTCACCAAGGCGATCGGCCTCGAGCTCGACGCGTCGGGCAACGGACTCGGCATCCGCTCGCATCGCTACTCGATGCTGGTGGAAGACGGCGTGGTGAAGAAGCTCAACCTCGAGCCGAACCCCGGCAAGGTCGAAGTCTCCGGCGGCGACACCCTGCTCGGGCAATTGTAGTCCGCGGATCTCGCGGAGTCGTCATCCTGAGGTGCGCGCTCTTTCTTGGCGCGCCTCGAAGGATGGCGACATCGCGTCGCCGTCCGTCATCCTTCGAGGCTCGCCGCAAGCGCGGCTTCGCACCTCAGGATGACGGCCTACTACCCAATCCTCGATTTCAGCTTGTTCTCGATCAGGCCGTCGCGCGCCAGTTGATCGGCGCGTTCGTTCTCGTCGTGGCCGGCGTGGCCCTTGACCCAGTGCCAGCGCAACTCGTGCTGCTTCAACGCGGCGTCGAGCCGCTGCCACAGATCGACATTCTTCACCGGCTTCTTGTCGGCGGTCTTCCAGCCGTTGCGCTTCCAATTGTGGATCCAGGCGGTGATGCCTTGCCGGACATATTGGCTGTCGGTGTAAAGATCGACCGTGCAGGGCTTGGTCAGCGCTTCCAAGGCCGAGATCGCCGCCAGCAATTCCATGCGGTTGTTGGTGGTGTGGGTTTCGCCGCCCTTGAGTTGTTTTTCGGTCTCGCCGCATTTCAGGATCGCGCCCCAGCCCCCCGGCCCCGGATTGCCGGAGCAGGCGCCGTCGGTATGCACCCTGACCGCGGGCAGCGCGCTCACGCCACCAGCCCCGAGGCGATGACGCCGTAGTCGCGGATGCTGTCGACGCTCTGGTGGAAGCGCAGCTTGCGGGCGTATTCCAACGGATCCTTCGGCCGCACCAATGCGCCGGCCGGCACGTTGAGCGAATCCACCAGCCGCGTCAGCAGGAAGCGCAAGGCCGCGCCGCGCGCCAACAGCGGCAGCGCGTCTTCTTCCGCGGCGCTCAGCGGGCGTTCGCGGCCGTAGCCGCCGAGGAAGGCGCGCGCCTTGGTGACGTTGAAGGAATGGTCCGGCTCGAAGCACCAGGCGTTCAGGCAGATCGCCACGTCATAGGCCAGGATGTCGTTGCAGGCGAACGGGAAGTCGATGATGCCGGACAGCGTGTCGCCGAGAAAGAACGCGTTGTCGGGAAACAGGTCGCCGTGGATCACGCCGTCGGGCAGCTGCTTCGGCCAGGCGTGTTCGAGATAATCCAGTTCGGCGTGCAGCAGCGCGTGCAGGCCGTGCTGCAGCGGATCGGCGCCGGCCGCCGACTGCGCGAACAGCGCCCGCCAGCCGGCCACCGACAACCGATTGCCGCGCTGCAGCGGAAAATCCTTGCCGGCCAGATGCAGCTTGGCGAGCCCCTCGCCGACCGCGGCGCATTGCGCGACATTGGGCCTGCGCGGCCACACCCCTTCGAGGAAATTGATGACCGCCGCCGGCCGCCCCATCAGGCTGCCGAACACCGCGCCGCTGCGGTTCTTCGCCGGCTGCGGGCAGCGGATGCCGCGCTGCGCCAGATGGCTCATCAGCGACAGGAAATACGGCAGGTCCTCCGTCGCCACGCGCTTTTCATACAGCGTGAGGATGAACGAGCCCTTGGAGGTATGCAGCAGATAGTTGGAGTTCTCGACGCCTTCGGCGATGCCCTTGTAGGACAACAGCTCGCCGATGTCGTAACCGCGCAGAAACTCCGCCAACTCGTCGGCGGCGACATCGGTATAGACCGCCATGCTACTCGGCCGCGTCGGGCCGCAGCGCGCGGGGCAGCGGGAAGAACTCGTTCTCCTCGGCGGCCGACACCGTCTCGACGCGCAGCTCGTAATGCTCGGCGAACGCGCCCATGATCTCCTCGACGATGACCTCCGGCGCGGAGGCCCCGGCGGTCAGCCCGAGGCTCGTGATGCCCTGGAACAGGCTCCAGTCGATATCGCCGGCGCGCTGCGCCAACACCGCGATCTTGCAGCCTTCGCGCTCGGCGACCTCGCGCAGCCGCTGCGAATTCGAGGAGTTCGGCGCGCCGACCACGATCATGGCGTCGACGATCGGCGCCACCTGCTTCACCGCGGCCTGGCGGTTGGTGGTGGCGTAGCAGATGTCTTCCTTGTGCGGCCCGGAGATGTTCGGGAAACGCTGGCGCAGGATCGACACGATGCCCGCGGTGTCGTCGATCGACAGCGTGGTCTGGGTGACGAAGGCGAGGTTGTCGGGGTCCTTCGGCTGATAGGCCGCAGCATCCGCGGCGGTCTCGACCAGCGACACCGCGCCGGGCGGCAACTGGCCGAGCGTGCCGACCACCTCGGGATGGTGCGAATGCCCGATCAACAGGATTTCGCGGCCGCGCTTGAAATGGATCGCCGCCTCGCGGTGCACCTTGGTGACCAAGGGACAGGTGGCGTCCAGCGAGAAGAAATTGCGCTGCATTGATTCGGCGGGAACCGATTTCGGCACGCCATGGGCGGAAAACACCACCGGCGCCTGGGTCTCGGGGATTTCCGCCAGTTCCTCGACGAAGATCGCACCCTTGGCGCGCAGGCTGTCGACCACGTAGCGGTTGTGCACGATTTCGTGGCGGACATAGACCGGGGCGCCATACAGCGCCAGCGCCCGTTCCACCGTGTCGATCGCGCGCACCACGCCGGCGCAGAACCCGCGCGGCGAGCAAAGCAGGATTTTCAGGGGCGGTTTAGACTGCATCTGAGCGATCCGAGGGGCTGATTTTACCGCACCATAGGATCGGCCGCGGTCGCCGCCAATTGGCGTTTCGGGTAAGACATGAACAGACCAGCACTTGGGGCGGCTTTGCGGCGCTGTCAAGGCGGAACAGCAGGCCATTGCGCGAGCCCCCCGCTGAGGCTTATATAGGCAGGAATTCCCGTCATCGCTGATGACCCGACGGCTTCGCCTCCGAAAAGAGGTGGGCGAAGCGCAAAGGAGATGTGCCATGAGCAATGCGCCGTTGATGCCGAAGGCAACCGCCGTCTGGCTGGTCGACAATACCGCGCTGTCGTTCGACCAGGTCGCCGATTTCACCAAGATGCACCCGCTCGAGATCCGCGCCATCGCCGACGGCGACGCCGCGCAGGGCATCAAGGGCATGGACCCGATTTCCACCGGCCAGCTCACCCGCGACGAGATCGAAAAGGGCGAGAAGGACCCGGACTACCGGCTCAAGCTCGGCGAGAGCAAGGTGGCGCTGCCGCCGCAGGCCAAGAAGAAAGGCCCGCGCTACACCCCGGTGTCGCGCCGCCACGAGCGGCCCAGCGCGATCCTGTGGCTGGTGCGCAACCATCCGGAGCTGAAGGACGCGCAGATCATGCGCCTCGTCGGCACCACCAAGACCACCATCGCCTCGATCCGCGACCGCACCCATTGGAACGCCTCGACGCTGACGCCGATGGACCCGGTGACGCTCGGCCTGTGCTCGCAGATCGAGCTCGACTTCGAGGTGCAGCGCGCCGCCAAGGAAAAACCGACCGATCAGGCCTACGGCGGCGCCACGCTGCTGCCGGCCTCGGAAACCACCCGCAAGGAGGCCGAGCTGGAGAGCGCCGAGAAGAGCAGCGACGACCTTGACGTCGACGCGGTGTTCGCCAAGCTGAAGACCATCGGCGGCAAGAAGCCGGAAGACGAGGACGAGGAATAGGCGCCTCGTCACTTCCTCCCCGCTCTTCGCGGGAGAGTTCGGATTGCGAGCGGAGCGAGGCAGTTTGCTGCCACAGCACTAGCGACGCGGGCTTTTGCTGAGCGCTCACGATACGACGCATCCACGGGTCGTCCCTGCGCACGCAGGGACCCATCACCCCTGGCGTCCACGATAAGACGGGCGCTCACGCACAACATCGACTCCGCGCCGTATGGGTCCCTGCGTGCGCACTAAGGCATGCACACATCTTGGGTGCGACGGATTGACTCGGGTGTTGCTGGGGGGATTCCAGAATCGGGAATTCGTGTGATCTGTCTTGCGACACTTCGATTTTGACGG
>NZ_DASWPE010000010.1:0-1904 GCF_036404135.1 Rhodopseudomonas sp.
CATTACGACCATCTCGACCTCGCCACGCTCTCCAGGCTGGCCGCCACGTCCAATCCCCGCGTCATCACTCCGCTCGGCAACGACGCCACCATGCGCTCGGCCGACAGCGCGATCCGCGCCGAGGCATTCGACTGGCACGACCGCGTCGAACTGGGCGGCGGGCTGGCGGTGACCCTGGTGCCGACGCGGCACTGGACCGCGCGCGGCCTGTTCGACCGCAACAGAGCGCTATGGGCGAGTTTCGTGCTGGAGACGCCGGCGGGCAAAATCTACATCGTGTGCGATTCCGGCTATGGCGACGGCGGCCATTTTCGCCGCGTGCGCGAGACCCATGGCGCGCCGCGCCTCGCGATTCTGCCGATTGGCGCCTATGAGCCGCGCTGGTTCATGCAGGACCAGCACATGAACCCGGCCGACGCGGTGAAGGCGCTGGCGGATTGCGGCGCGGCGCAAGCGGTGGCGCATCATCACGGCACCTTCCAGCTCACCGACGAAGCGATCGACGCCCCGGTCGGGGAGCTGCGCGCGGCGCTCGATGCAGCGCAGATTCCGCGCGACAAATTCGCGACGCTGCAGCCCGGCCAGGTGATCGAGATCTGAGCCGCGCTACGGCGTCGGCGGCTTGATCGCGAACGACACGTTGACCGACACCCGCAGGGTTTCTTCGCCCTGCGCGACCGGCGCGGGCGCCGCCATGCCGACCATGATCTTGCGATACGAGGCCGGGCCGGGCGCGCTCTCTTCCGCGATGCTGAGCGGGGCGCCGAGCGCCACTCCGGCGGCGCGGGCGTAAATCTCCGCCTTGCGCCGCGCATCGGCGAAGGCTTTGTCGCGGGCCTCGTCGAGCAGTTTGGAAGCCTCGGCAACGCTGAAATCGATGCCGCCGATCTCGTTGGCGCCGGCGGCCACCAGCGTATCGATGACGCTGGCGACCTTGCTGACGTCGCGCAGCCGGATGCTGACCCGGTTGGCCGCCCGGTAGCCGACCACGATGTTGGGGCCGGGTCGATTCTGGTTGCCATATTGCGGCTGCAGCGACAGCCGCGAGGTCTGCAGATCCTTGTCCTCCAGGCCGGCGCCCTTCAGCGCCAGCAGCACCTTGCCCATCGCGGCATTGTTGGCCTCGGAGGCCTCCCGCGCGGTCCGGGCCTCGGTGGTGACGCCGCCATCGACGCTCGCCAGATCCGGCGGCACCGACACGCTGGCCTCGCCGGTCACCGCGATCGCTTGCGGCGGAGCGGTTTGCGCCCGCGCGGGTCCGTTCAGCGCGGCGAGGGCGAGCAGGCCGATCAGCGCCTTGCGGCTGTCCGGCGGGTTCATTTCAGCGGCACATAGACGTTGATCACCAGCTTGTCCTCCGCGGTCTTCAACGGATCGGTGAGGTATTCCTCGACGAAGGTGTCCTTGGCTTCCAGCTTCTTGTCGTCGAGGTGATTGGTGATCGCCTCGTAGGTGTTGTCCATGTTGTCGTAGGAGCCGCGATGCACGAATTTCAGCGCCTTGCCCTCGGGTGATTTGCCGAGGCTCATGTTCTTGCCGAGGTCCTTCGGCTCTTGCTCGACCGGAATCTCCGCCTGATAGGTGAAGCCGGTGTCATCGGTCGAGGTGTAGACGATCATCACATTGCCGGCGGGCTTGATGCCCTGCTTGTCGAGCAGCGCGGTCAGCGTCTTGAACGAGTCGATCAGGGTTTCGAACGCGGAATCCCAATTGGCGCTGCCCTTCAGCACCACCACGCTTTTGCCGCCGAGGGTGATTTCCTCGCCGAACGGATCACTTAAAACTATAAGCATGACAAGAATCAGCGCCTTTTTGCTTTCCTAATCCAATGGTAATCATTTTAGCCATACCGCTTTCACAGGGGCCGCGATAGGCAGTATGCGCTTTGACGCGGTTGATGACAA
>NZ_DASWPE010000011.1:0-11779 GCF_036404135.1 Rhodopseudomonas sp.
CTACATGACGCTGGAAACCATCGCCCCGATCGGCGATGATCCCGCCGTCAGCCTCCCGGCTTTCGCCAGCTGACAGGCCCGGACCAACCCGGCAGTCGCGGTGACCCGCCGTCAGCTACACCACTCCCTGGGACACGATCCGGGTCACTGGCGGAGACGGAGGGATTCGAACCCTCGATAGGGCTTTACAACCCTATAACGGTTTAGCAAACCGCCGCCTTCAGCCACTCGGCCACATCTCCGTGCGGCCCGATATGCCTGACGCGGCGGCGGGCCGCAAGCCGGCAATTGCGCATTTTGACTCATTCGCCGCAGGCGTGCCGCCAACACGCTGTTTTCCGCTGAAATCGCTGGTCGGCGCCTGCGCGACCTGAGCGCCCATGCAGCCAGCGTGGTCCTTCCGTGCAACTTCCCCGCCCGCTGGCGACAAAAGAACTCCCGCCAAAGCGGCCTCAATGTGGCCGATTCGTCGCGCTCGCAAAGGCGGCTGCGACGTTCGGGCGCGTCACCGGCAAACCACGCCGCGTTCCACAGGCCCGCGGCGCGTATAAAAACCCCAATAAATCCAATAATCTACTGACTAGATAGCAGGCGATCTGCGTGTTATTTGAGCAACACATAGTTGAAAACAATCGCGACTGTCCTGTTTTGACCCGTTCCATTATTGCGCGCAGGTCTGTGTTGAGCAATTGTCGTAGCTGCGACGGAGGGGGGCATCCCGAGGTCGTCCCGTTAGGTGGTTCGCTTTAGTCCCTCGCGTTGAGCGGGTGTGTCCGAAGGCGCGAATGGCTGGGCGGGTGTCATGGGATCAGGAACCAACCTTCGGGTGCGTGTTGCACCAGCGGATCAGGAACCTTCCCCAAAAGAAGCAAACTTGGAGGTTTACATGAAGATGGTAAGGAGCCTTGTTCTCGGCTCGGCGGCGGCCCTGGTCTCGATGAGTGCAGCCCAGGCCGCCGACCTTCCGTTGAAGGCCAAAGCGGTCGAATATGTGAGGGTCTGCTCGCTGTACGGCGCGGGCTTCTATTACATCCCCGGCACCGACACCTGCATCAAGCTCGGCGGCTTCGTCCGCGCCGACCTCTCGCTCAATGCCTCCGGCGGCTTCGACCGTCCGTCCTGGGACGGCAACGCCGGCCAGGGCAACCGCCTGAAGAACGACTTCGTCTTCCGCTCCCGTCAGGACCTCACCCTCGACACCCGCACCGCGACCGAATACGGCGTGGTCCGCACCTATTTCGAGGCGGTGTTCAACTGGACCACCGGCACCGGCCAGGTCGCCGGCGCCGATCCGACCGGCGGCCTCGGCGTGTACTACGCCTTCGTGCAGTTCGCCGGCTTCACCTTCGGTAAGGCGGTGTCGCAGTTCGACGCGCCGTGGTCCGGCTATCCCGGCAACAACACCTCCTATTTGCTCGGCGGTTATGACGACGTCACCGGCATCAACCAGATTTCCTACACCGCGCAATTCGGCAACGGCGTGTCGGCGGCGATCTCGTTGGAAGATCCCTACGCCTATCTGCAGTCGGCGATCTACAACACCACCGGCGCCACCGCCGGCACCTCGGCGACCGGAACCGGCTTTGCCGGCGGCACCTTCGGCGCGGCGACGCTGTACGGCACCAACTCCTACGCCGGCACCCAGATCCCCGACATCGTCGGTCAGTTGCGCGTCGACCAGGCCTGGGGCCTGTTCCAATTGTCGGCGGCGGGGCACCAGATCCGCGCCAGCTACTACAATCCGGCGGATGAAACCTCCGGGCATCCGGCCGACAAATGGGGCTATGCGGTGCAGGCCGCGCTGTCGATCAAGAACGTCCCGACCGGCCCCGGCGACAGTATCAACTTGAGCGCCGGCTATGCCGACGGTGCCAGCCGTTACCTGATCGGCGGCGTGTCCGCCAACAGCTACGCGATCTACGGCGGCAGCGGGATTCCGGGCGTGTTCCAGAGCATCGCCTTCGCCGCGGCGTCGGACGGCGTGTTCGCGGGAACCAACGGCACCAACGGCACCGGCATCCAGACCACCACCGGCTGGGCGCTGCGCGGCGCCTTCAACCACAACTGGAGCCCGTACTGGTCGTCGTCGCTGTTCGGCTCATACACCGCGATCAACTACAACGGCACCGCGACCGCGCTGATCTGCGGCGCCGCGGGCGTCGGCGGTCTGTTGAATGTCGCGGGTTACACCCCGGTCGCCGGCTCCGGTTATAGCTGCAACCCCGACTTCAACATCGCGCAGGTCGGCATCGTCACCCGCTGGACTCCAGTCAAGAACCTGACGCTGTCGGGCGAATTGCTCTACGTCAATATCGATCAGAACTTCTCCGGCGTCGCGACGCTTCCCGCATCCGGCACCAAGCCGGCCGGCCAGCGCTACGAGTTCAGGGACCAGGACACCTGGAGCGGCAACCTCCGCGTTCAGCGCAACTTCTGATCCGATCCTCGGCAACGACGGATCGCGGTTGAGTTCGACCCCCGGCGGGACACCGCCGGGGGTTTTTCGTTGCGCGCTGTCTGCTGCGCGCCGCAAACGGCGAGCAAGTCGCAGCGGTTGGCGGTCGCGGCGACGCGGATTGGCCCCGCCGTTTGCGGCGCGATGCGATGAGTCGATGGCAGCGCCGCCCGACGTGCCGCCGCTGGCCGACGGCGTCGCGTGTAAAAAAACTATTCGACGCTGCCGCTGGCGCCGCGATGCAGGTCGGCCTCGATCTGCAACCGCGAGCCGCCGCCGAACCGGGCGCGGTAGACCTGCAGGTTCTCCATGATCCGCTGCACATAGTTGCGGGTCTCGGAGAACGGGATCTGCTCGACCCAGTCGACCGCGTCGACCTGCGGATCGCGCGGATCGCCGTAGCGCTCGATCCATTTCCGCACGCTGCCGCGCCCGGCATTGTAGGCCGCAAAGGTCATGATGTAGGAGCCGCGGTAGTCGTCGATAAGCCCGCCGAGTTCGGCGGCGCCGAGTGCAGCGTTATAGACCGGATCGGATTTCAGCCTGGCGAGATCGAAACCGGCGCCGTATTTCTTGCAGACATATTTGCCGGCGTCCGGCGTCACCTGCATCAGGCCGTAGGCGTTGGCCGGCGACACCACGGCGGGGTTGAACGCGCTTTCCTGCCTTGCGATTGCATAGACGATGGCGCGGTCGACGTCGGGGCCGATCGATTTGAACGGCGGAATGCCGTTGACCGGATAGGCGTAGTGCTCGAACGGCAGGCCGCGATTGAGCGCCGCTTTGCCGAGCAGCAGCATGCCGCGGGCGTCGGCGTTGCGCGACGCCACTTCGGCGAGCCCGACCAGCGCGTCGGGATCGCCATTCTCGCCGACGTCGCCAAAGATCGGGATCGCGATCTCGCGCTCGTCGAGCGCATAGAGCAGTTGCACCGCGCGGACGATTTCCAGCCGTTCGACGCCGCGGGTGCGGCTGGCCGGTGCGCCGTTCAGCTCGATCTGCGGCATGCCGAGCTTGGCGCGCGCCAATTGGCCGTAATAGCTGGTGGATTGTTCGGCGGCCGCGGCATAGGCGGCGCGTGCCTCCTGGCCGCGGCCGGCGGCCTCCGCGGCGCGGCCCTGCCAGTAGCCGGCGCGCGCCAGCGCGGTCGGGTTGACGCTACCGACGCCGATCCGGGCGAAGTGCTGCGACGCCGTCGCCGGGTCCTTGAGAAACCGCAGCGCGATCCAGCCCGCGGTGAATTCCTGCTCGGTCTTGTAGATGTCGCGCGACGGCAAGGCGGCGTCGCGGGCGATCAGATAGGCGGTGCGGTGCTCGCCGACGTCGAGCATCTTGCGCGACAACAGCCGTCGCTCGATCCACCATTCGTCGAGATTGTACAGCCGGCCGGGGTCGCGCGGCGCCGCCAGCATCAGTTGCGCCGCCTCGGCGAAGCGCTCCTCGCGGCGCAGATGCTGGATCCTGGCGAACATGTAGCCGGGGTCGTCGTGCAGCTCGCTCGGCACCGCGTCGAGCAGCGCCTTGCTGTTCGGCGCCTTGCGGCTGACGCCGAGCCGGGCCTTGGCCAGCGCGAATTGCCCGGCGCCGAGCCGCTTGGCGGCGCGCAACGCGGCGTCGGTTTCGCTGCCATAGAGCAGATAGTCCATCCGCGCCTTGTGGTCGCCGCCGCTGAGCAGCGCGCCGAACTGGTCGAGCGCCGCGGCCTCGGTGTCCGCGCTCATCGAATCGCCGCGCCAGGCCTCGCGCACCAGTCGTTCGGCCTCGCGGCGGTCGCCGCGCGCCAATAGCGCGCGCGCCAGCGACAGCCGGCCTTTCGCCGACAGCGGCGTCTCGTTCTGGAAATAGCCGAGCACGGTGGCGTCGTCGCGATGGTCGTCCCACAGCGCCGCCTCGGCGCGGCGGCGCAGGAAGCTCTGCGACGGCCAGCTCGGATTGGCGGCGAGGAAGGCGCGGTAGCGCTCCACGGTGGCGCCGTTGTCGTCGCTGCGCAGGATCAGCCATTCGGCGAGTTTTCGCGCGACAGAATCAGAGATGCTCGCCGACAGCTCGGTGGCCTCGGCCGGCTTGTGGTTGCGGATCAGTTCGATGACGTTCTCGACCGCCTCGACATCGGCCTGCGGGGTGCTCGACGACGCCGCCATCGCGGCCGGCGCGATCGGCTTGCGCTCCGGCTTGGCCGGCGGCAGTGCGGCATGCTGGCGGGTCGCCGGTTCCAGTGCGCGGGCCGGCGAGGTGGCGACCGACAGCGAGCCGCGGATCGGCGCGGCCGTCGCCGCGGGCGCAGTTTTCGGCACCACGGAGCGGGCGATCGGCCGCGGCTTCGGCAGCGGAACCGTGGCGGCGAACCCGTCGAGCGGTGCGCCGAGCCCGATCAGCAACGCCAGCGCCGCGCTCGAGCTTCGCAACGTCAATGACAAGGTGGCCGGCTGCCCGGCCGTGCGTGAGGCAAGATCATGCAATCGGAGCGGTCCTGAAATCGATTCGCCGGTTGTGTTATCGAATCAGAATACGCCCAAATTGTTGAACCGAAGGTTTTTGTGCCCTGCCGTAGCGTCGCACCCTCCGGGCGGTTCGCATGGTGCGACAGAAACCTGCGCCACCAAGCTTGCAGCGAAAAGCGAAAAGAGCGGCGCAAGTGGCACGCCGCTCTTACTAATCAGCGTGCAAAAGGCCTACGGGCAGGGGTGCCGCAAGCCGTCATAGCCAAGATAGGTTCCCGAGGCTGGGTCGTAGGAGCGGTAGCGCTGCGCGCAATAGGCCACGCCGTCACCGCCGACATCCGGCACCACTTCAACCGCGGGCTCGTCGTCGTAGTAATAAGGATCGGCGCCGTAGTAGTACGGCGCAGCCAGCGCGCCGCCGATCAGGGCTCCGGCCGCCAAGCCGGGATAGAAGCCGCCGCCGCCATAGCCGCGATGACCACGGTAGCCGCCGCCAAAGCGGGGGCCACCGCCGCCGCTAAACCGCGGGCCGCCGCCACCACCGCCGCCAAATCGCGGTCCGCCACCGCCACCGCCGCCAAATCGCGGTCCGCCGCCACCGCCACCACCGATGCGCGGGCCACCCCCGCCACCTCCGCCGAAACCCGGTCCGCCGCCGCCGCCACCGCCACGAACCGGGGCTTGCGCGTAAGCATCGCTGGCCGCACCAATCGGCGTCGCCAGTGCCAACAACCCGGCAAACGCGGCACAACTCAAAACTTTCATACTGATCATTGTCGGCTCCTCAATAACGGGATCGTTCAACCCTTGTCGGGGCCGGACGTTCCTGGCGTTTCGCGGCTGAGCAATCTGCACCCTGGAAAATGTACCCGGCATGAATGGCGCGCGGCCCGGACGCTGCGGGTTTGCGCTGCCGCGCGCCGCGGCGCAGACTGCGCGCGCACTGGACATCGCTGCCAACAGCTGGCATCAGGATGTCGGGTGGTCACACGGAAGCGCGCTATGAAACTGTTTCTGCTTCGGTTTTTTACGTGGTGGTCGGGCTACACGTTCGGCACGCAGCTCTGGACCTGGCGGTTCGGTGAATTGGTCGGCAGCGATGAGGGCGGCAACCGTTATTTCCGCACCAAGAACGGCGCGATCGATCCTTCGCTCGGCTTCGAGCGGCGCTGGGTGCTTTACAATGGCTATGCCGATCCGACCACGGTGCCTGCGGCCTGGCATGGCTGGTTGCATCACACCGTCGACGTGCCGCCCACCGCCGAAAGCTACGCGCCGCGCGAATGGCAGAAGCCGCATCAGCCCAACCTGACCGGCAGCGCCGGCGCCTATCGGCCGTCGGGGTCGACGCTGGCCAGCGGCCGCCGTCCCAAGGCCACCGGCGATTATCAGCCCTGGACCCCTCAGGCCTGAGCCGGGCTCGGCTGCGCGGTGAGCCGGGCCGCGGCCCGGCTGACCGCGTCGCCGCGGCGTTGCCGTGCGGCGACCATGCGCTGCTCGAGCAACGCCACAACCGCAGCCGGCGCCCGCTCCGGCGAGCCGGCGTCGAACGGCGGCGCCGGGTTGTATTCCAACGCCAGCTGGATCGCCTCCGCGGTGGTCTGATCGGTCAACAGCGCCGCCAGCGTCAGCGCAAAATCGATACCCGCGGTGACGCCGCCGCCGGTGATCCGGTTGCGGTCGATGCACACCCGCCCCGGCGTCGGAATCGCGCCGAACGCCGAAAGATGCTGGATCGCCGACCAATGCGTGGTGGCTCGGTAGCCGCGCAGCAACCCGGCCGCGCCGAGCACCAGCGCGCCGGTGCAGACCGAGGTGACGAAGCGCGCGCCTTTGGCCTGACGGCGCAAGAACGTCAGCGTCTCTTCATCGCCCAGCAGATCATCGGCGCCGGCGCCGCCGGGAACGCAGATCACGTCGAGTTGTGGGCAGTCGGCGCAACTGATGGTCGGCAGCAGCCGCAAAACGGTGTCGCTCGGCACCGGCTCAAGGCGTTTGGCAACGAGATGCACGGTGGCGCCGGGTATCCGGGTTAACACCTGCAGCGGGCCGGTGAGGTCGAGCTGCGTCAGGTTCGGAAACAGCAACAGACCAATCTGCAACGGGGCGGCTGACATCGGCGGATCTCCTTGGCGGCAGCTGAACGGTCTGTGGGCCAGTGTTGGAACGCGGGTATGACCACAGCAAGGCGGCCTTACCGTCGCTGCAAGTCCAGCCGCGGAAACGGTGGGCGTCGCGCCGCCATGCCGGGCCGTGTAAGTAAGCCGCTGCCGGCTGGGCGGCGCGGCAACGCTCTGCTATACCGGCACCAACCAAGACTTATGCCGACGATGGATGGAAACGCCGTTTGACGTCACCCCAGGCTCTCGAAGAGATTTTTCCCGGCAACAGTGAACTCAGCCAGTTGATGCGGACCGCCGACTGGGCCGCGACGCCGTTGGGGCCGCCGGAGAACTGGCCGCAGGGGCTGAAGATCCCGTTGCGCACGATGCTGACATCGCGGTTCGAGATGTGGCTCGGCTGGGGCCCCGATCTGGCGTTCTTCTACAACGACGCCTACAAGCCGACGCTCGGCACCAAACACCCGGCGGCGCTCGGCCGGCCGATGCGCGAGGTCTGGCGCGAGGTGTTCGACTCGCTCTCCGACCGGATCCGCTCGGTCATGGTCGACGGCGTCGCCACCTGGGACAAGGCGCTGCTGTTGCTGCTGGAACGCCACGGCTACCCGGAAGAGACCTACCACACCTTCTCCTACAGCCCGCTGTGCGGCGACGGCGGCGTCACCGAAGGGCTGATGTGCGTGGTCACCGAGGAGACCGAGCGGGTGATCAGCGAGCGCCGGCTGAATACCTTGCGGGCTTTGGCCGACGGTCCGCTCAGCACCCGCACCGCCGACCAGGTGGTGAACGAAGTTCGGGCGGCGCTGACGCTCAATGGCAAGGATTTTCCGTTCGGTCTGATCTATCTGCGCGACCACGCCGGCGGCTGGCACGGACATCCGTGCAGCTACGACGCCGCGCCGTTGATTGCGGTCGAATGGCCGCTGCGGGGGTTCGAGGGCGGCGCCAGCGCGCGGCGGGTTCCGTTGATCGGGTTGGGCCTGGCGCTGCCCTGCGGCGCCTGGGATCGGCCGCCGGTCGATGCGCTGGTGCTGCCGATCACCCAGGGCGCGGAGGAGCCGTTCGGCGCGCTGGTGCTCGGCCTCAATCCGTATCGCCCGCACGATCCGGACATCGTCGGCTTCGCGCAATTGTTGGCCGGACAGATCGCCGGCGCCTTGTCCAACGTCGAGGCGTTGACATCGGAGCGTCGCCGCGCCGACCGGATCTGGGTCAATTCGCGCGATCTGCTGGTCGTGGTGGACCCCGAGGGCATCTTCCAATCGGTCAGCCCGTCCTGGACGCGGATCCTGGGTTACACCGCGGACGAGGCGGTCGGCCGCAGCTTCCGGCAGTTCATCCACCCCGACGATCTGGCGGCGGCGCTGGATGGCCTCGACGCCGTCAATCAGGCGATCGACCTGACGGCGTTCGAACTGCGCTACCTCAGCAAGCACGGCGAGGTGGTGTGGATTTCCTGGAACACCAGCCTCGAGGGCCGGCTGATCTATGCCTATGGCCGCGACATCACCGCGGAGAAGGCGCAGGCCGCGGCGTTGCTGGCCACCGAAGAACAGTTGCGGCAATCCCAGAAGATGGAGGCAGTCGGTCAGCTGACCGGGGGCATCGCTCATGATTTCAACAATATGCTGGCGGTTGTTATCGGCTCGCTTGAGTTGTTGGATCGCAAGATCAACGATCCCAGCCCCGCGGTGCGCCGCTATATCGACGCCGCGATGGATGGCGCTAAGCGATCGGCGGCGCTGACCCATCGGCTGTTGGCGTTCTCGCGGCAGCAACCGTTGAAGCCGGAAACCCTCGACGCCAACCGGCTGGTCGCGGAAACCTCGGAGCTGCTGCGGCATTCGATCGGCGGCAATGTGCGGCTGGAAACCGTGCTCGCCGGCGGCTTGTGGCGGGTGCATGCCGATCCCAACCAATTGATCAGCGCGCTGCTCAATCTCGCGGTGAACGCCCGCGACGCCATGGATGGCGGCGGCCGGCTGACCATCGAGACCCAGAATGCGCATCTCGACGAGGCCTATGCGCAGGTCAATTTCGGCGTCGTCGCCGGCCAATATGTGATGATCGCGATGACCGACACCGGCTTCGGCATGACGCCGGAGGTGATCGCGCGGGCGTTCGATCCGTTCTTCACCACCAAGGAGGTCGGCAAGGGCACCGGGCTCGGCCTCAGCCAGGTTTACGGCTTCATCAAGCAGTCCAGCGGCCATGTGAAGATCTATTCCGAGCCCCGCCAGGGCACCACGGTGAAGATCTACCTGCCGCGGATGTTCAACGTCACCGACGATCTGCCGGCCCGGGCGCTTGCGGCGGTGAACGAGGCGGGGTCGTTCGGCGACCTGATCCTGGTGGTCGAGGACGAGCCGGCGATGCGGCAGTTCAGCGTCGATGCGCTGGGCACGCTGGGCTATCGGGTGTTCGAGGCCGACGGCGCCCACGCCGCGCTGGCGCTGCTCGACGCCCATCCGGAGATCGTGCTGCTGTTCACCGACATCATTATGCCGGACCTCAACGGCCGCCAGCTCGCCGACGAAGCCTGCCGGCGGCGGCCGGATCTGAAGGTGCTGTACACCACCGGCTACACCCGCAACGCCGTGGTGCATAACGGCGTGGTCGATCCCGGTGTGCAACTGATCAGCAAGCCATTCACCGTCGACCAGCTCGCTGAAAAGATCCGCGAAGTGCTGGAGGCGTGAGCGGCACGATCCGCAACGCTAATCGAACGGATCGGCCCAGTCGTCGGCACGGCTGACCGCGCGGCGCGACCGGGTCAGCGGGATCAGCTGTTCCTCGCGGTGGCCGTCGGCATATTCGATCACTCGCAAGGTCATCAGCACCGGCCGGCCGGGCTCGCGGGCGAGCTTTGCCTTGCGGCGCGATGCTGCGGTCTTGGCCGGCTTGGCGTTGCCCTGCGCGGCGTTCTGCGCGCTCGGTGCCGGAGCCGGGAGCGCCGCCTGTACATCATCGGCTTTGCTGTCGGCGGCTTTGCTGTCGGCGGCCACGCTCGCCACGGTCTGCGGCGCTGCTGCATCAGGCCGTGCGGCGATCGCGGTGTCGTTCGGTGCGGGGAATGCGGCGGCGCTATCCTCGGCGATCTGCGGGGAGGGCGCGTTGGTCATGGAGGCCGCAGCCGAAGCGGCCGAATCGCCGGGCGCGGCGGTTGCGACGTCAGTCGGAGCGGGCGCCGCGGCGGCGCGGGCGAGCTGCGCGCCGCGCGGCTCGGCGGTCTTTTTTGCAGCGGAGCTGGAACGAGCCTGGGCGGTGCTGACGTCCGGATGGCTCAGCACATACAGCCCGCTGGCACCGCCGCCGATCAGCAGGGCGAGCGTGACCAGGTAGGCAAACAACGCGGGCATGGCGGGGCCTCGTCCACAGACCCCGGACAACCCCGAGCGCCGGCTTTCGTTCCGTGCGCCGGCTCGCCCTTTCCCCGCCGTATTCGCCGTGTTAACCGAATGCCCCGCGAGCGGCCCATCCGTACACGTCCCTGGCTGTACAATGTCGCGAGCCCGATTCGTCGATTAGAGCCGCGCGATATGTTTCGAACCTTTGGCATGGCTGGTCTTGCAGCGTTGTTGGTCGCCCCGTTGATCGCGGTGGCGCCGCCGGCGCAGGCGCAGATCGGCAACATCTTTTCCGATCCGCCGCCGCGGCCGCCCGGCAATGTGCCGCGCGGCGGCCCTTACGACGACGAGGAAGAGGTGCCCGACCTGCCGCAGCAGGGCCGGCTGCTGCCGACTCCGAACCGGCCGCTGCCGGGGCAGGCCGCGCCGCCGCCCGGGCCGGTGCAGTCGCAGCCATTGCCGCCGCCGCCCGGCACCACCGTGATCCCGCAAAACCCGCCGGCGACCGCCGCGGTACCGCCGGTGCAGCCGCCGTCATCGGGCGTCGCCGCGGCGCCGCCGGCCGCCAATCCATTGCCGAATCAGCCGCCCGGGCAACGTCAGCCGCTGAAAAGCGCGCCGCCGTCGCCGGCGACGCTGCAGCCCGGCGACGAGGTGGTCAGCGAGCCGCCGGCGCAGAAGATCGTCAACAAGAAGGCGAGCTTCTCCGGGCTCGACAAGATCACCGGCCGGATCATCAATTTCGACGCCGATATCGGCGAGACGGTGCAGTTCGGTGCGCTGCGGGTGAAAACCGACGCCTGCTACACAAGGCCGGCCACCGAGGCCGCCAACACCGACGCCTTCGTCGAGGTCGACGAGATCACGCTGCAGGGCGAGGTGAAACGGATCTTTTCGGGCTGGATGTTCGCCGCCAGCCCCGGCCTGCACGGCGTCGAGCATCCGATCTACGATATCTGGCTGACCGACTGCAAAGCCCCGGAGACCACCGTGGTCGCGGCGCAGCCCGACGCCAAGCCGGTCGCCGCGCAGCCGGCGCAAAAACGCGCGGCGCCGAAACAGCCGCGTCCGCTGCCACCGCCGCAGGTATTTCCCTACAACCCGCTGCCGCCGTACCGGCAATAGGGGAAGCGCGCTTCGGGTTTGGCGCCGTCATCCTGAGGTGCGACGCCGCGGAGCGGCGAGCCTCGAAGGATGCGGCTGCAAGCCATGAGGGCCGGCCCGCCCGCGGCCCATCCTTCGAGACGCCCGGCTGCGCGCTGCGCCGGGCTCCTCAGAGTCTGACTCAAAATGATTGTCATGATTTCAAGCTCTTGCGAGGCGGCGTGAGAGCAGTCGGATGCTCGCGAGGAAGAGCCAGGCCTCGGCGCTGGCGATGCTGGCCTCGAAGTCCTTGGACAGACGGCGGTTGCGTCC
>NZ_DASWPE010000012.1:0-11684 GCF_036404135.1 Rhodopseudomonas sp.
GTTCGATGGAACGACGGACGAAGGCCCAAGCTGAGGTTCGGGCTTCAAAGCCCTCGGATGACCCGGTCTCTCGTCCGCCACCGCGCGAGACAGCCTACCGCCTCGCCCAGCAGAATTTAAGTTACAAGGATGACGGCGCAGTACTGCGTTCGCTGGGAAGACTCCTTGAAACCGGATGCGCGATCGTAAACGCTCCTCTCGCGTCTCACCCCTTGCAGATGGTGTGGCGCAGGAACGCGAATCCCAGCGCCTGGCTCTGCGCCTGCTTTTTGTTGTCGACCGCGCCGGAATGGCCGCCGGCCACGGTCTCGTCGAACCACACCGGCTGCCCCAGCGCCTGAAGCCGCGCCGCCATCTTGCGGGCGTGGCCGGGATGCACGCGGTCGTCGGTGCGGTTGGTGGTGATGAAGATCGGAGGATATTTTTTAGCGGCGCTGGCCAGATGATACGGCGAGAACTTGCGGATGAACGCCCATTCCTCGGGATTTTCCGGATCGCCATATTCGGCGATCCAGCTTTGTCCCGCGAGCAGCTTGGTGTAACGCGCCATGTCGAGCAGCGGCACGCTGCACCACACCGCGCCGAACAATTCCGGATAGCGCGTCAGCATGTTGCCGACCAGGAGCCCGCCATTGCTGCCGCCGTGACACGCCAATTGCCTGGCGGTGGTGACGCCCGAGGCGGCGAGATCGCGCGCCACCGCGGCAAAGTCATCATGGGCTATGTACTTGGTGGCCTTGCGCGAGGCGAGATGCCAGCTTGGGCCGAATTCGCCGCCGCCGCGGATATTCGCCAGCGCATAGCGGTGGCCGTGCTCCAGCCACAGTCTGCCGACGATGCCCATATAGGACGGCGTCAGCGACACTTCGAAGCCGCCATAGCCGTAGAGGATGGTGGGCCGCGGCGGCCCGCCGGCGGCGAGATCTTTGCCGATCAGGAAATACGGAATCCTGGTGCCGTCGGCGGCGAGCGCGTGGCGCTGTTCGACCGCGATGCCGCTGGCGTCGAACGACGCCGGCGCGCGCTTCAACAGTTGCGGCGCACCTTCGCCGTTCCACAGCGCCGTGGTGGTCGGCCGGTCGAAGCCGGTGGTGGTCAGCAACAGATCGCGGCCGAGCTCCGGCTCGTCCTCGCCGCCAAAATTCTCCGCATAGATCGAGGCGTTGTCGGGCAGGCCGGGGAGCGGCCGCGTGGCCCAGCCGGCCGCGCCGCGGCTCGCGACTTCGATGCGGCCGCGAACGTCGTCGAGGATCTGCAGCACGATGCCGTGGCTGGTTTCCAGCCAGGACTGCAGCGAACGGGTCGGGGTCGGCTGAAACACGATCTCGACATCGCGGCTGCCAGCAAGGAAGCGATCGAGTGCGATCACCGCCAGCGCGCCGGCGGCGACGGTTTGTCCGTCGACGTGCCAGTCCTGCTTCGGGCTGATCAACAGTTCGCCGGCCTCGAGCGAAATCGACACCTCGTCCGGCAGGTCGAGCCGTAGCCGCTGCCCGGCGAAGGCGCCGTGCCCGGGCTCGACGAAGATCTGCGATCGGGTGAAATCCAGCGCGCGCCAATAGGTGACGGATTCGTGCGTCGGCCGGCGGTTGACGCCGAACCAGGCGGCGACATCGTCCTTTTCGACCTCGAACACCACCTCGGCGTCTTCGCGCGGCTTGCCGCGTCGCCATTTGCGCAGCAGCCGGGCGTAGCCGGCCGCGGTGGTGTCGTCGTCGCCGAGCGCGCTGCCGAACAGGATGGTGTCCTGGTCGAGCCAGTCGGCGCGGGTCTTGGCCTGCGGAATCGCGAAGCCGCCAGCGACAAAGCGCTTGGTCGCGAGGTCGAATTCGCGCAACTCGACGGCGTCGGTGCCGTTGAACGACAGGCTGACCAGCGCGCGGGTGTTGTCCGGCGAGCGCGCCGCACCCGCGAACGCCCAGGAGATGCCCTCGGCCTCGTTCAGCGCGTCGATGTCGAGCAGCAGTTCCCAATCCGGCGTATCGCTGCGATAGCTGTCCAGCGTGGTGCGGCGCCACAGCCCGCGCGGATGGGCTTCGTCCTTCCAGAAATTATACAGATGATCGCCGGACTTGTGCACGAAGGCGATGCGGTCGTCGGCATTGAGGATTTTGAGCGCGGCGTCGAAATCGGCGGTGTAGGCGGCATCGCAGAATTGCGCGCGGGTGCGCTCGTTCTGTGCCGCGACGAAGGCCACCGCGCGCTCGCCCTCGATCTCCTCGAGCCACAATAATTCGTCGCCGGCGCCAAGCGCCGGATTGGCCGATCCATTCATGCGGTCATCAGTCCCCAAAACAAAAGCCCGGGCGCGGGCCCGGGCTTTCAGATAGTGCGTTTGGTGGCCGACGCAAACCGCGTCGGCTGCGATCAGGCCGCCGCAGGCGCCATCGCGGCGGTGAGGTTTTCCGCGACCTTGTCGAGGAAGCCTTCGGTGGAGAGCCAGCGCTGGTCGGCGCCGACCAAGAGCGCCAGATCCTTGGTCATGTAGCCGGCTTCCACCGTCTCGACGCAGACCCGCTCCAGCGTCTTGGAAAACTTCGCCAGCTCCGCGTTGTCGTCGAGCTTGGCGCGATGCGCCAACCCTTGCGTCCAGGCGAAGATCGAGGCGATGGAATTGGTCGAGGTCGCCTTGCCCTTCTGGTGCTCGCGATAGTGCCGCGTCACCGTGCCGTGCGCGGCTTCGGCTTCCACCACCTGGCCGTCCGGGGTGAGCAGCACCGAGGTCATCAGCCCCAGCGAGCCGTAGCCCTGCGCCACGGTGTCGGACTGCACGTCGCCGTCGTAGTTCTTGCAGGCCCAGACGTAGCCGCCGGACCATTTCAGCGCCGAGGCCACCATGTCGTCGATCAAGCGGTGCTCATAGGTCAGCCCCTTGGCCTCGAAGTCCTTCTTGAAATCCGAATTGTAGATTTCTTCGAAGATGTCTTTGAAGCGGCCGTCATAGACCTTCATGATGGTGTTCTTGGTCGACAGATACACCGGATAGCCGCGGTTCAGCCCATAGGTCAGCGAGGCGCGGGCGAAGTCGCGGATCGAATCGTCGAGATTGTACATCGCCATCGCGACGCCCGAGCCGGGCGCCTGGAACACTTCGCGCTCGATCACGATGCCGTCCTCGCCGACGAACTTCATCGTCAGCGTGCCCTTGCCGGGAAACCTGATGTCGGTGGCGCGATATTGATCGCCATAGGCGTGGCGGCCGATGATGATCGGCTTGGTCCAGCCCGGCACCAAGCGCGGCACGTTCTTGCAGATGATCGGCTCGCGGAAGATCACGCCGCCCAAGATGTTGCGGATGGTGCCGTTCGGCGACTTCCACATCTGCTTCAGGCCGAATTCCTTCACCCGAGCTTCGTCCGGGGTGATGGTGGCGCATTTGACGCCGACGCCGACCTTCTTGATGGCGTTGGCGGCGTCGACGGTGACCTGGTCGTCGGTCTTGTCGCGGTGCTCCATCCCGAGGTCGAAATACATCAGGTCAATGTCAAGGAACGGGGTGATCAGCTTGTCCTTGATGTATTGCCAGATGATCCGGGTCATCTCGTCGCCGTCGAGTTCGACGACGGGGTTGGTCACCTTGATTTTCGCCATGCGGGATCGGGCCTCTTTGAGACAGCGCGTGTCGGGGCGGGATGGGCAGTTGCCGCTGCCGCTATAGCACCGGCCCGCGCGCGCTGGAAGGCGATGCAGCGGGCAGGATTGCGGAATTCGGCGGCAACGGGGATTGCCGCAAGTTGCGGCAGCAGCGAGCGGCGGGGCGCGGCCGGCGGCGGCGGCGGGGCCGGTCGGTCGGGCCGCAGCAGCGGCGCAACCGCATTATTTGCTTGAGAAATCGCCCGCGAATTGGCAACCCGTGCAGCGCAGCGGCCGGCCGCCGCCGACGCAGCGTTCGGCCTGGCGCAGCGCCGGCCGTAGCCACAGAAAACGCTCCATCAGAAAGTGCACCGCGATGTCCGGCTCCGGAACCGACAAGACCAAAACCAAAACCGAGCTCAGCGGCCCGGTGGTGATTCTGGTCGAGCCGCAGCTCGGCGAGAACATCGGCATGTGCGCCCGGGCGATGGGCAATTTCGGGCTGACAAGGCTGCGGCTGGTCAAGCCGCGCGACGGCTGGCCCAACGTCCATGCCCGGCGCGCGGCGTCCGGCGCCGATTACATTCTCGACGCGGTGGAATTGTTCGACACCGTGGAGCAGGCGGTGGCCGACTGCTCGCTGTTGTTCGCCACCACCGCGCGCGCCCACGACCAGGCCAAGCCGGTGCGGGCGCCGGAAGAAGCGGCGCGCGAAATCGTCGCCGAGGCCGCGACCGGCGGCGAGGTCGGCATCCTGTTCGGCCGCGAGCGCTATGGGCTGGAGAACGACGAGGTGGCGCTCGCCAACCGCATCGTCACCTTTCCGGTCAATCCGGGCTTCGCCTCGCTCAATCTCGCGCAGGCCGTGCTGTTGATGGGCTACGAATGGTTCAAGCTCGCCACCGCTGGCGCGCTGCCATTCGCGATGCCGGAGCGAAGCGAGCGCGCCTCGCAGCACCAGATGCAGAGCTTCTTCGACAATCTGGTCGCCGAACTCGACAAGGTGGAGTTTCTCCGCCCGGCCGAAAAGCGCGACACCATGCTGGTCAATTTGCGAAACATCTTCACAAGGATGGAGCCGACCAAGCAGGACATGCACACGCTGCACGGCGTGGTGATGGCCATCGCGGAGGGCCGCAAGGGCCCGGCCAAGGGCGGCGTGCTCGACGGCGAACAGGCCGCAAGGCTGCGCGCGCTGCTCGCCGAACACGGCCAGGGCGCGCTGCCGCATGAGAGCGGCACGGTGCGTGGCCTCGCGCGGCTGCTGCGGCGCAATCCCACCGACGCCGAACGGATTCTGTGGCAGGCGCTGCGCACCGATCGCCGCTTCGCCGGGCAGTTCAAGCGGCAGACCCCGGTCGGCCGCCACATCCCGGACTTCGTTTCCTTCGTGCAGCGCATCGCCATCGAGCTGATCAACCCCGACGAGACCGCGGTGATCGCGACCGACCGCGCCTCGCGCCAGGCTTGGCTCGAGGAACGCGGCTACCGCGTGGTGGCGATCGTGGCCGACGACGTCACCCGCGACGTCGCCGCGCCGCTGGCGGCGCTGCAACAGGCGATGGCGCAGGGGGCGGGTGAGGCGCCGTCATCCTGAGAGTCTGACCGAAAAAGCGATCAATGAAATCAGGCATTCAACGCGTCATTGCGACGAGCTATTGCGACGAAGCAATCCAGGGCCACGCGTGAAGCCCCTGGATTGCTTCGCATCGAAGCCGGCGCTGCGCGCCGTCCTCGGCTCGCAATGACAAACACCCCTGATTTTGCTCGCTGCTTTTTCGGTCAGACACTGAGGAGCCCGGCGAAGCGCGTAGCGCGACGTCGGGCGTCTCGAAGGATGGGCTGCGCGCCCGCCGGCCGCTCCGCCGTCCTCGCGGCGTCATCCTTCGAGGCTTCCTCGCCGCGCTGACGCGCGGCGAGGAAGCGCCTCAGGATGACGGGTCAGGGTCGTCGAGGTCGGCAACGGGCATTGAGGCGTTCAACGACGACGCGCCGAGCGGCGTCTAATGCAGGAAAAGCTTGAACAGAATTCCGAAGCAGAGCGCCCAGGTAATTCCATTCATCCACTTCAGCAGATTGAGGTCGCCCTCGATCTTGTTGAAACGCCCTTCATAGGCTGCCATCGCTTCGGCCGCCTTGCGCGCCTTGTCCTCCGGCGCGCCCGACGCGAGAAAAGCGTCATATACCTCTGAAATCATCGTCGCCATGGGTGACTCCTCCACCCAAGATAGTAGCCTGCCGCTATTGCGTCCAGAGGGCGATAATACGCAGATCAAACGAGGGCGGGCTGGTGCAGCAGCTTGCGAAAGCCATCCTGCTGGGAAATTCGTGGCCGCGGCGAGCCGCGCCTACGCCGCCTTGGCGAGGTGCTCGACCAAGCCGGCGAACAGGCCGCGGCCGTCGGTGCAGCCCATAATGGCTTCGACGTGGTTCTCCGGATGCGGCATCATGCCGAGCACATTGCCGCGTTCGGACACGATGCCGGCGATGCCGGCCGCAGCACCGTTGATATTGTGCGCGTCGCTGACCTCGCCGCTCGCCGAGCAATAGCGATACAGCACCCGGCCGTCGCCCTCGAGCCGCCGCAGGGTTTCATCGTCGGCTTCGTAATTGCCCTCGCCATGCGCCACCGGCACGCGGATCACCTGACCGGCATTGTAGCCGCGGGTGAACGGCGTATCGGAACGCTCGACCCGCAGATGCACGTCGTGGCAGATGAATTTCAGGTGCGCGTTGCGCATCAACACGCCCGGCAGCAGCCCGGACTCGCACAGGATCTGGAAGCCGTTGCAGACGCCCAGCACCAGCCCGCCGTCACCAGCAAATTTGCGCACCGCGTCCATCACCGGGGCGCGGGCCGCGATCGCGCCGCAGCGCAGATAATCGCCATAGGAAAAGCCGCCCGGCACCACGACGAGGTCGGTGCCCTTCGGCAGTTCGGTGTCGGCGTGCCACACCATCGCCGGCTCTTGGCCGGAGGCGAGCTGCAGCGCGCGCGCCATGTCGCGCTCGCGATTGATACCGGGGAAAACGAGGATGGCGGATTTCATGCTGGAGACACTTTCCCGGAAGACCTAAACGAAGCCTCGGACAAGCGTTGATTGCCTAAGGCCATTTCGTGATTCAGAGTTCTCATCTCGACAAGAACTCCCTCGAGCTTGTCCAAGTCGTCGGCGACTTCGAACAACAGCTCCAAAACCTGTTCTCGCGAGACTTCACCCATGACAGCCCTCACGCCGAGAGGGGCGGTGTTTCGTTCAAGTCCAAACGCCGCTCGATGTGCTCAAAACGAGCGTCATGCCGGCCGAGAATCCCATAGATGTTGTGAATGTCTTGCTGCACGGAAATCAGGTGGCCGCGAATCGCATTCAGCTCGATCTTGACGTCGCGAACCTCGCCTTTGATCTGCGAGATGTCGTGCTGCACCGACCTCAAAACTTCATAAACCAAATCCGCGCTGATCTCAGCCATGACCCGATCTCCAGAGCCTTAACTGCACACCTCGATATTGTAATTCTCGATCACGGTGTTGGCCAACAGCTTGTCGGCGGCGTCCTTCAACGCCGCCTCGGCCTGCGCCGGATCGGCGCCGGCGAGTTCGATGTCGAACACCTTGCCCTGGCGGACGCTGGCGATGCCATTGACGCCGAGCGATTTCAGCGCGCCCTCGATCGCCTTGCCCTGCGGATCGAGGATGCCGGTCTTCAATGTAACGGTGACACGTGCCTTCACGACCAACCTCAGCCCTTGACCAGCACCGGGCCGGAGCCCGCCGGCCGTTCGTTTTCCATCAGAATGCCGAGCCGTTTGGCGACCTCGGTATAGGCCTCCAACAGGCCGCCGAGATCGCGGCGGAAGCGGTCCTTGTCGAGCTTCTCGTTCGACTTGATGTCCCACAGCCGGCAGGAATCCGGCGAGATCTCGTCGGCGACGATGATCCGCATCATCTCGTTTTCGAACAAGCGGCCGCATTCCATCTTGAAATCGACCAGGCGAATGCCGATGCCCAAAAACAGCCCGGTGAGGAAATCGTTAACCCTGATGGCGAGCGCCATGATGTCGTCGATTTCCTGCGGCGTCGCCCAGCCGAACGCGGTGATGTGCTCCTCGGAGACCATCGGGTCGTTGAGCTGGTCGTTCTTGTAATAGAACTCGATGATCGAGCGCGGCAGCTGGGTGCCTTCCTCGATGCCGAGCCGCTGCGACAGCGAGCCCGCGGCGACGTTGCGCACCACCACCTCGAGCGGCACGATCTCGACCTCGCGAATCAGCTGTTCGCGCATGTTCAGCCTGCGGATGAAGTGGGTCGGCACCCCGATGTCGTTCAGATGCTGAAACAGGAACTCGGAAATCCGGTTGTTGAGGACGCCCTTGCCCTCGATCACCTGGTGTTTCTTGGCATTGAACGCGGTCGCATCGTCCTTGAAGTGCTGAATCAGTGTCCCGGGCTCCGGGCCTTCGTACAGGACCTTGGCCTTGCCTTCGTAAATGCGACGTCGACGGCTCATGGGAATGTACCGTGTGTTGTTGAAATCCATGGGAGTTGGTGAGCTCCGTATGACAGATGCGACCCGCGGCGGAGCTGCCGGGAAGGCCAGGGAAACAGAACGAGAACCTTGCCTGACGGCAACCTACCCGATTGAGCCATCCAGCACAATCGATCCGGACGACGGGGCTTAAGTTTTACTGGACGGCTTGCGATTTTCCGGCAGTTGTCTTAACCGCTCGCCCTGGTTATCTAGGCATCCAAGCCCGCAACCGCAAATCTACGGCCTTTGCGCCGCCCGGCAGAGATCGGAACCAGGATTATGACGACATTTGACAAGCGCGAAGAAGGTTTCGAACGCAAGTTTGCGCTGGACGAGGAGCAGAAATTCAAGGCCGAGGCGCGGCGCGACAAGCTGTTGGGGCTGTGGGTGGCCGAAAAGCTCGGGCTGAAGGGCGACGCCGCCGCCGCCTATGCCAAGGAAGTGGTGATCGCCGACTTGGAAGAAGCCGGCGACGCCGACGTGATTCGCAAGGTGACCGCCGACCTCGAGGGTCGCGGCATCTTCCTGACCGAGCCGGAGCTGCGGCTGAAGCTCGACGAATTCTTCGCCCAGGCGGTGGCGCAGGTGAAGGCGGGGACCTGAAGCGCAGGGCAGCGCGGTCTCGCGCATCGCCGCAGCACGATTGGCTGTCCCCGCCCGCGAAAGCGGGCGGCCCAGTATTGCAGAGCGCAGGCCCGGCGATGACCGAACAGGCTTTCGAGAGCATCTGGGACGCCCTGGAGAATTCGCCGGCCGAGGCCGCCAACATGAAATCCCGGTCCGGCTTCTGATCGCCCTCCGCGAGGTCATCGACGGCTGGCAACTCAGCCAAACTGAGGCCGCCAAGCGGCTCGGCGTCACCCAGCCACGGATGAACGACCTGTTGCGCGGGCGGATCGACAAGTTCAGCCTGGACGCGTTGATGATCCTTGCGACCGGCGCCGGCCTCACCGTGGAGTGGCGCGTGGTCAAGCCCGCGGCGTGATTGACGCGGGCATTCGTTGCCCTGATGACCGCAGCGATATCCGGAACCCGCCTCGCCCGCTACGCGATGGCGATGATTTCCAGCTCCTGAGCGCCTGAGCCGACCACGTCGCCGACGGCTTTGCGCATCAACAATCGCGCCACCGGCGACACGAAGGAAATCGTGCCGGCCTTGGGGTCGGCCTCGTCCTCGCCGACGATGCGATAGCTCTGCGCCCGGCCGTCGCTGCGCCGGAACGTCACCGTCGATCCGAACGCCACGACGTCGCGCGACGCGGGCTCCGGCATCAGTTGCCCGCTGCGCAGCCGCGCCGCCAGATAAAGCGCATCGCGTAGCGGGCCGGCCTCCTGCCGGCGCCGCTCGTTCACATCCGCAATCGCCTGCGCCGCCTTGATCCCGGCGCGCGCCGCTTCGAGCTGATCCTGCAGCGCCTGCAACCCGGCCGCGGTGACGAGATTGGGATGCGGCGAAATCGGCCGCTCCGGCAGCATCGTCTCCGACGCCGTCTCGGCACTGTCTTCCTTGGTAAAGGCGACGGACAATTGGGGCTCCGGGGGTATGCCATAGGATGGGCTAGGCGCACAGCGCCGTAACCCATCACAGTCTCGCGCAACTGGCAATATGGTGAGTGACGCAACTGCGGCGCTAACCCACCCTACGGGCTATTTTGCGGCAATCTTGCGTCGCTCTAACCGGGCAACCCCGACTATCCCGTTCAGGTAACAGATCAGTTGGTTAACAGCGACCTGAAAAATATCCCGGCCCGTGGCGTCGGCAGGTGCTTTCATCAACATTGAAGTCTCATGCCATTTGAGCAAGAGACACCATCCCCGAATTGGGTTCTGGTCGAATGATGCTTCAAGTTGATGAGCAAATCTGTTGCGAATTTTTCCAACTATGCGGAGATCGTCTCGCACCGTCTTGGGGATCAACCCAAGGCAGTATGCCGCAGTGACGCGATTTGAAAATGTTCCGATCGCGCCGTCCAAGCCCATCAGCTTCTTTGTTTCTTTCTCATCATCTACCATGAAGTTGACGAGGCTATGTTCAAGGCTGCTATCAAGGAATGTTGCGCCTACTATTGCGATGGCACGCTCATCCACAGTTCCGCCTTCATTGAAAAGATTGTGAAATGCAAACAAAGCATCGTGGTGTCGCCAGTATCGATCCAAATCCCTTCCAGCAATCATGCTGGTCATCGAACCTATTCCTCTTTGGGCTTCCTCTTTTCGGGTTTTCGTTGCTGACTTTAGTTTCGCGGCGGCGCTAACACAGAAAGTAGCAAGTAGCCCGCATGAGCGAAGCGATATGTGGGACGATCCACGAGCAACCCCGGATGTCGCTTCGCTCATCCGGGCTACATCATCGAGCGAACTCCGAAAGCCGGTATCGTGCCACGGGTCACCGCGTCGTCGATAGTCCATCGAGCGCCGTATCGAGATCGGCGTCGTTCACCTCCGTGAAGCTGCCGCGATCCAGCGCGTCGCGACCGGCCTTGAGCTGCGTGCGCAACAGTTCGAGCTGCAAGTCATCCGCCTGCACGCGCTGTTGCAAGCCGCGCAGCACGTCGCGGATCGCTTCGCTGGCGTCTTGATATTTCCCCGCCCGGACGATGTCCTCGACGAACGCGTCCTGCTCGGCGGTGAGATTGATCTTGCGCGTCGGCATGGCGACCTCTCTCAGGACGGGCAGAATACCAAAACTGGCAATTTTGCCAATACAGCCACCTCCCGCTAGCCAATAGGTAACACTTATGTTACCCTCCCCCATGCTCGAAGTTCGCTATTATCTCTCGGATGGCAAGAGCCCGTTCGCGGATTGGTTCGAGGAGCTCAACGCCGCCGCACGGGCGAAGGTGACGGTGGCGATTGCTCGTCTCGAGCAGGGCAATCTCTCCAACGTGAAGTCCGTTGGTGAGGGTGTTCTCGAGCAAAAGATCGATTTCGGCCCCGGCTACCGGGTCTATTTCGGTCGTGACGGCGACACGCTGGTGATCCTGTTGTGCGGTGGCACCAAGAAGCGGCGGCAACGCGATATCGACAACGCCATCCACTATTGGCGCGACTACAAGCAGGGCAAGCGGCGATAGGAGAGCGACATGGCGCAGACAAAAAGCTTCAAGGGACTGGTGCAGCATCATGTCGCTGCCGACCCCGGCTTCGCCGAAGCGCTGCTGCGCGAGGGGATCGAGGTGATGCTGAAAGGCGACATCGACACCGGCAAGATCATCCTACGCGATTACATCAAAGCGACGGTCGGTTTTGAAAAGCTCGGCGCCGATATCGATACGCCGCCGAAAAGCCTGATCCGGATGTTCGGGCCGCAAGGCAATCCGCAAGCGAAGAACTTATTCAGCGTGATCGGCTATCTGCAGAAGCGCGCCGGACTTCAGCTGACATTCAGCAAAGCCCGCAGGACTGGTTAGGCGGCGAAGAAACGCAATCGCCGTAAGCCTGAGAGTCTGACTCAAAATGATTGTCATGATTTCAAGCTCTTGCGAGGCGGCGTGAGAGCAGTCGGATGCTCGCGAGGAAGAGCCAGGCCTCGGCGCTGGCGATGCTGGCCTCGAAGTCCTTGGACAGACGGCGGTTGCGTCC
>NZ_DASWPE010000013.1:0-5360 GCF_036404135.1 Rhodopseudomonas sp.
GCCTCATATTCCGGGATCAGAAACCGCCACTTCTGCAGGTCATTCCGCTCGATCGTCCGGTCAAAGCTGTTGTCGCGCATCGAATCCCCTCCGTTCGGATGGATTCAATCAGCGAATTAGTGAACATGCACAGCAATGACGAACTCAAGCGCTTGAATACGTTGCAGACATTTTCGGCGAAGCTCTGAGCCGCTCCTCAATCATCCAAAACACGCTCGTTGTCCGCGGGGGCGGGCCGCCGCAATAGCCGGCGTCGACCGGGCAATGACGCCTTTCAACGAGGAAAATCGGCGGATGACGAGCAGCGGCGGGGCCGCTTGCGCGGGACTTGTCTGAAACGCGAGTGTGGGAAAAACGGCCGAGGGCACTAAACCCTTGAAAAGATGGTGGGCGCACAAGGGATCGAACCTTGGACCTCTCCCGTGTGAAGGGAACGCTCTCCCGCTGAGCTATGCGCCCGGGATTTCGACATCTGGTCCGAACCGCCGGCGTGCGAACAGGCCGGGTGTTTCGGAGCCGGGATTTACGGAATTGCAGGCATCGGTGTCAAGCCAACGCTGCGGAAAATCCCGGATAGATCTATCCCAATTGCCGGCTGCGGGCGGCCTGCGACTGCAGCGCCCGGATTCGCTCGGCCAAAGTGCCGCGCGCCGGCACCGCGACGGGTTTGCCGGCGGCGCCATTGGCGGATTTGGCCGGCGCGGCGGCGGGAGCGGCCGGCGCGGTAGCCAGTATCGCCTGGATCGTGGAGTCCGGGCCCTCCAGCTGCATCGCCAGCTTGGCGACCTCGGCGGCGATGTCGTTGATGCGCTCGCGCAACAGCGCGTTCTCCATCCGCTCGGTGGCCCAGGCGGTTTCCGCCTGTTGGTGGATCGCGGTGAGGTCGCGCTGCAGCTTGGCGCGCTCCTCGGTGGCATTGCGCAGCTCGAGCTCAAGCGCGGCCTTCTGGGCGCGCAATTGCTCCAGATCCGACGATGCGGCGGGAGTGCCGGGTAATGCGGCTACGGGGGCGCCAGGGGCCGCCTTGCCGCGGCGCAGCTCGGCGTTCTCGCGCTCCAGCTGCTGCGCCCGGGCGCCCAGCGTCTCGGCTTCCTTGACCTGCGCGATCAACTGGCGGTCGAGCTCGGTGACCCGCTGGCTCAGCGTGGTGACGCGCTCCCGCGCGTCGGCGAGCTCATGGCTGGCGGCGCTGGATTCGCCGCGCTGCTGCTCCAGCCTGAGCTGGGTGGCGGCGAATTCCTTTTCGGCGGCGCCGACCCGGGCCTTCAGCGCGTCGATCTGGCTGTGCACCGCGACCAGCTCGACCTGGCGGCTGTCGGCCTCCAGCGTGCGGTCCGCGAGTTCGCCGGACAGTTTGGCGAGCTCGGCCTGCTTGGCGCCGAGCGCCTGTTCGGCGGCCTGCAGCGCCTGGGTCTTGGCGGCGACCTCCTGGTCGGTGGCCTGCAGCCGCTCGTTGAGGGCGGCCTCGCGGGCCTCCAGCGCGAAGATCGCGGCGTTCTTTTCGCCGAGTTCGAGCTTCAGCCGGTTGATGGCGTCGGATTTCTTGCCGAGTTCGGCGAGCTGGCTGGTGGTCTTGTGCTTGAGCTGGTCGACGCTCATTTCCAGCCGCCTGGCCGACATCGCGAATTCGGCGCGCAGCTGATCCTTGTCGGCCTGGATTTCCGCCATCGACAGCGGCGCCGCGGCTTCGAGGCGCTTGGTGGTCAGCCGCACCGCGCGGTGATGCACCAGCGGCACGATCATCAGCCACAGCAGCATCGAGACCAGAAAACCGATCGCCAGATACATGATCGGTTCGACCATGGATGACTCCTTCAGAATCGCCGCGCCAGAATAGCCACGTCACAAGGGCCGCAGGTCGGGCGGCGGCAGCCGCAAGCCGGCAACCGTCGCGGCAGCGCACCGCGGCCGCCGGCGACGCCCGCGCCCTGCAGCGTTAACGTGAATCCGGCGCTGCCGTCACGCGTTTTCGCGGAGATGTGAGCGGTGCGATCGGCTCAGAACGGATTCCAGGTCGCGCCCTGGGTGAATTTGAGGTAGCCGATATTGGCCCCGAGCCGCAGCCCGAGCCCGGAACGGATCGGCACCAGCACGATGTTGTTGGCGGTCAGCGCGGTCATGCCGAAGCCGCCGACGATATAGGCCGAGCCGTCGATGCCGGCGAAGCGCTGATAGATCGCGTTGGTGGAGGGCAGATTATACACCAGCGTCATGGTGCGGGCGCCGTCGCCGCCCCAGTCGAAGCCGACCGAGGGGCCCTGCCAATACACCCGCAGATCGCCGGCGTTCTTGGTGTAGAGCGTGCCCTCGCCGTAGCGCAGCCCGGCCACGAAGGCGCCGGAGCCTTCCTCGCCGAGAATATAGCCGTTCGGCAGGCCCCATTGGCTGACCGCGCGCTCGATCACCGAGGCCAGCCCGCGCGACACGTTGCCGAAAAAGCGGTGGCCGGCGTTGGTCAGTTCGTCCGGACCATAGGTGTTGGGCGTGGCCTGCTGCTGCCGCGGCGGCGCCTGCTGCGCCGATGCCGGCAGCATCCAGGACATCATCGCGGCGAGCGTCAGCGCTGCGAGGCGTGATGCGAAAGTCATGATGAAGAACCCCTAGGTCTCAAAATTCATGGCTCGGTCCTTAACCGGATGCTGAGGCCGATCGGCTAAGGCTGACGTCCAGTGTCCCCGACTCGATTGTTATCGGCATCAACTATGACGGCACAACGGCAGGAAAGAAAAGCGCGGCGCGGCGCCATCGCGCTGGCGGCGGCGCTGGCCGGGCTGCTGGCGGCGCTCGGCGCGGCTTCGCCCGGGCGCGCCAATACCACCGAGCGGGTGGTCGCCAACCGCTACACCGGCATCGCCATCTCCGGCTACGACCCGGTGGCGTATTTTACCGACAAGCAGGCGTTGCTCGGCCGTCCCGATGTCGAGGCGTGGGAAGCCGGCGCGGTCTGGCGGTTCTGCAATGTCGGCAATCGCGCGGCGTTCGCCGAACGGCCGGATATCTATGCGCCGCAATTCGGCGGCTATGACCCGGTCGACGTCGCCCGCGGCGTCGCGGTGCCCGGCAATGGCCAGCTCTGGCTGGTCTCGGGCCAGCGGCTGTATCTGTTTTCGCGCGAGGAGAGCCGCGACGCGTTTGCCGCCGATCCCGCGCGGTATCTCGGCGAGGCCCGGCAGCGCTGGCCCAAGCTGTTGGATTCGCTGGTTCAATAGGCACGGTCCGCGGCCTTCGGGTCGCCCCAGGCGATGAACTCCGGAATAATGAAGCCCGCAGCCCCCAGCCCGAACCGCAGCGGCGCGCCCGAGCCATCCGTCAGCTTGCCGCCGGCGGCGGACACGACCGCATGGCCGGCGGCGATGTCCCATTCGCAGGTCGGCGCCAGCCGCGGGTAGATATCCGCCGCGCCCTCGGCGACCCGGCCGAATTTCACCGCCGAGCCCATCGGCTTGCGCAGCGCGCCGGGCCGCGCCTCGATGAAGCCCTCGGTGCGGCGGTCGCCGTGCGAGCGGCTCACCGCGGCGATCCATTCGTGGCCCGGCGCCGGAAAGCGGCGGGTATGGATCGCCACGGCGTCGCCCGGCGTCATATCCGGCGAAACCGACAATCGCTCGGCGCCGCTGCCGACGATGCCGCGCCACACCAGGCCCAGCGCCGGCGCACCGACGATGCCGAGCAGCGGCACGCCTTGCGTGACCAGCGCCAGATTGACGGTGAATTCGTCGCGGCCGGCGATGAATTCCTTGGTGCCGTCGAGCGGGTCGACCAGGAAGAAACTGTCATGATAGGGCGGCGTCGCCAGCGCCACCCGTTCCTCTGATACCACGGGAACATCGGGGCACAGCCGCGCCAGCCCCTCGGCGATGATGCGGTCGGCGGCCAGATCCGCCGCGGTGACCGGCGAGCCGTCGGATTTGCCTTCGATTGCAAGCTTGCCGCGGTCGATCGCGACGATCGCCGCTCCGGCTCTGAGTACCAGTTCGGTCAACGCCGCCAGCAAAGTTTCGGCGGCGTCGCGCTGCAGACAGGGCAGGGTGGGGAGCTTGCTGATCATCAGACTTCCTGTTGCGGCGGTGTGCGGTTTTAGCGATGATCGCGGCGCGGGCTGCGCGCGAACCCGGCCGACGGCGGCCGCCTTGAGTTGGCAGTGGTGGCGCCCGCGGTGTATCAACCATCACTCATGGCTGATTCGCCGTGTCCAAGCCGAGCGGCTTTCCAGGAAAGATCTGATGTCCGGCACTCCGATATCTGCCCCCGTCCCCGCTCCCGATGCGCTGGAACTCGCGGCGCTGCTGTGTTCGCGGGTCTGCCACGATCTGATCAGTCCGGTCGGCGCCATCGTCAATGGCCTCGAAGTGCTGGACGACAGTCCGAAGCAGGAAGACCGCGAATTCGCCCTCGACCTGATCCGCAAGAGCGCCCGCACCGCTTCGGCGCGGCTGCAATTCTGCCGGCTGGCGTTCGGCGCGGCCGGCTCCGCCGGCGCGCAGATCGATCTCGGCGACGCGCAGAACATGGCGCGCGGCCATCTCGAGGACGACAAGACCAAGATCGCGTGGAATTTGCCGCGCATTCTGTTGCCGAAGAACAAGGTCAAGCTGCTGCTCAACATGCTGGTGATCGCCCAGCAGACCATTCCGCGCGGCGGCGTGCTGACCGTCGACGCGGTCGGCGAGGGCGACGCCATCGGCTTTCGGGTCGCGGCGTCCGGCTTGAATGCCCGCACCCAGAACAACATCGTCGACATGCTGAGCGGCGTGCATACCGGCTCGATCGATGCCCATGCGGTGCAGCCTTACTACACGCGGCTGCTGGCGCAGGCCTGCGGCTTCAGCGTGTCGCTGGCGCCGGAAGGCGAAACCGTGGTGGTGACGGCGTCCTGATCGCGGGCGTCGCGTCGGGCGCGGTGCCGCGGTCCGGCGCTTTGCCGCCGCGCCGTGGTTAACCATTGGTTGCCGGCGCCGCGATCCGGCGGTCGTCATCGTTCTTATCCATTACTCAACCAATATTAAACGCTTTGCGCCGACAGTGCCGGTTCCAAGGCGTGACGACGTGCGCGCCGGTGACTGAAGGCGTGTTCCATGGACGACTTGTTGCGCGAGTTTTTGACGGAGACGAATGAGAGCCTGGACACGGTTGACAATCAGCTGGTGCGGTTTGAGCAGGATCCGAACAACGCCAAGATTCTCGACAACATTTTTCGGCTGGTCCACACCATCAAGGGGACCTGCGGGTTTCTAGGCTTGCCGCGGCTGGAAGCGCTAGCGCACGCCGCCGAGACGCTGATGGGCAAATTCCGCGACGGCATGCCGGTGACCGGCGAAGCGGTGACGCTGATCCTTTTGACCATCGACCGCATTAAAGAG
>NZ_DASWPE010000014.1:0-43607 GCF_036404135.1 Rhodopseudomonas sp.
GCATGTCCGCACCAGGCCCTATACGCCCAAGACCAACGGCAAGGCCGAGCGCTTCATCCAAAGCGCCCTCCGAGAATGGGCCTATGCAAAAGCCTATCCGACCTCACAACGCCGCGCCCTCGAACTGCCGGTCTGGCTGCACAGATACAACTGGCATCGCCCCCACGGCGGCATAAAATCACAAACACCCATCAGCCGACTCGCTCTGTTCGGGGACAACCTGTTGAGGCTCCACAGCTAGCGCGGCGCGCGCTTCGCCAAAATGCGCTGCAGGGTGCGGCGGTGCATGTTGAGCCGGCGCGCGGTTTCCGAGACGTTGCGGTTGCACATCTCGTAGATCCGCTGGATATGCTCCCAGCGCACCCGGTCGGCCGACATCGGATTTTGCGGCAGTTCGGATTTTTCGCTGCCCGAGGCGAGCAGGGCGGCGACCACGTCGTCGGCGTCCGCCGGCTTCGACAGATAGTCCACCGCGCCCATCTTCACCGCGGTCACTGCGGTGGCGATGTTGCCGTAGCCGGTCAGCACGATGGCGCGGGCGTCGGGGCGCTGCTGCTTCAGCGCGGCGACGACGTCGAGGCCGTTGCCGTCGCCGAGCCGCAGATCCACCACCGCGAAGGCCGGCGCCGCGCGGCCGATCTGCACCAGGCCCTCGGCGACGTTGTCGCAGGCGGTCACGGCGAAGCCGCGGGTCTCCATGGCGCGCGACAGCCGCTCGAGAAACGGCTTGTCGTCCTCCACGATCAGCAAAGAGCGATCGGCGTAGCCGGACAATTCGGGAATGGCGTTCACGGTTCGTGCATCTCCTGGCGGCCCTTCAACATATGGCGAGCCGCGCCGGCGCTGCCAAGCCCGTCGGCCGCGGATCGGGCCGGCGCGCTGCGCGACAAAAGCGCGCGACGCCGGCTCAGGCGTCGGCTTCGGCCTCCGCCGAGGGGTGGACGGTTTCGAAATCGGCGCGCGGCCAGACGATCTGCACCACCGCGCCGTGGTCGGGGAAGGTCTTGTTGCCGAACGAGACCTTGGCGCCGGTGCGCTCCAACAGGGTGCGGGCGATGAACACGCCGAGCCCGAGCCCGACATGTTCGCCCTGCGCCTCGGCGGCGCGGCGGCGCGACAGATACGGCTCGCCGATCCGCCGCAGCATGTCCGGCGCGATGCCGGGGCCGTCGTCGGAAATCACGATCTGCACCGTCTCGGCATTCCACCAGGCGTTGACCTCGACGGTGGCACGGGCGAAGTCGACGGCGTTCTCCAGAATGTTGCCGACGCCGTACAGAATCGCCGGATTGCGCATCACCACCGGCTCCCTGACCCCGGCGACCGCGATCCGCACCCGGATGTCGATGCCGAAATCGCGGTGCGGCGCCACCGCCTCCTCGATCAGCGTCGACAGCGGCATGCGGTCGAACGGCGCGCCGGAGGACGACAACTGGGTGATCTTGCCGAGGATGTCGCGGCAGCGCTGCGCCTGTTCGCGCAAGGTCTTGAGGTCGCCGGCGATCGGGCTGCCGGCGGGGACGCTGTGATCGAGTTCGCGCGCGATCAGGAAGATGGTCGACAGCGGCGTGCCGAGTTCGTGCGCGGCGGCGGCGGCGAGGCCGTCGAGCTGGGTCAGATGCTGCTCGCGGGTCAGCACCAGCTCGGTGGCCGACAGCGCGTCGGACAATTTGCGCGCCTCCTCGGTGACCTGGAAGGTGTAGAGGCTGGTGACGCCGATCGCCAGCAGGATCGAGAGCCAGACCCCCATCAGATAGATCTGCGGCAGCACCACCGGGTCCTCGGGGTCCCACGGCAGCGGCAGGTGGTAGAACAACAGCGCGCCGGCGCAGCCCGCCGCGAAGATGCCGAGCGCGATCGTCATCCTGGTCGGCAGCGCGGTGGCGGCGATCAGCACCGGGCCGAGGAACAGGAACGAAAACGGGTTCTGCAGCCCGCCGGTCAGAAACAACAGCCCGGCGAGTTCGGCGATGTTGAGCGCCAGCAATGCTGCTGCATGCAGCGGTTCCAGCCGCTGCATCGGATTGAAGGCGATCTGCAGCGCCAGATTGACGAGGCCCGACAGCGCGATGATGGCCAGGCAGGGCACCACCGGCAGCTCGAATTCGAGGCCGTGGGCGACCACGAAGACCGCGGCGAGCTGCCCTAGCGCCGCCAGCCAGCGCAGCCGCAGGATGGTATCGAGCCGGACGTGGCGGCGCGGATGGCGGAAATCGGCGGCTGCGGTATCGGTCATGCGGGAACACTAGCCGTGGCGCCGCGCGATCACAAACCGGATATGCCGTCATTCCGGGGCGGGAGGGCGACAGCCCGGGCGAACCCGGAATCTCGCAACTCGTAGGAGGGGCGATCCGCCGTAACGTGCGGCAAGATTCCTGGTTCGCTCGCAGCAAGCTGCTCGCGCCCCGGAATGACCCGGTGGTTTGTGGGCGAGCCGCTCGGGACCGGAGCCACCGCACGTCCGCGCGGTCAATCACCGCCGCGCCGCCGCGCGATCACAAATCCACGCCGCGCCGCATCTTGCGCTGGCGGCGCTGATGGCTCAGGAACGGCGGCATGACCCACAAAAGATCCGCCTCGCCGCAAGGCACCCCTGCGCCCGATCCGGACCACGCCGCGGCGATCGACGTTGCGCATCTGGTCAAGATCTACAAGACCGCCCGGGCGGTCGACGACGTCTCGTTCAGCATCGCGCGCGGCAGCATCACCGGGCTGCTCGGCGGCAACGGCGCCGGCAAGACCACCACCATCGCGATGATCATGGGGCTGGTGCTGCCGACCTCCGGTTCGGTGCGGGTGCTGGGCTACGCGATGCCGGCGCAAAGCGAGGACGTGCTCGGCCGGATGAATTTCGAAAGCCCCTATGTCGACATGCCGATGCGGCTGACGGTGCGGCAGAATCTGACGGTGTTCGGCAAGCTCTATGCGGTGCCGGACCTGCGCGAGCGGATCGCGCAGCTCGCCAGCGATCTCGATCTCAACGAGTTCCTCGATCGCGCCAACGGCAAGCTGTCGGCCGGGCAGAAGACGCGGGTGGCGCTGGCGAAAGCGCTGATCAACCGGCCCGACCTGCTGCTGCTCGACGAACCGACCGCCTCGCTCGATCCGGACACCGCCGACTGGGTGCGGCAGCGGCTGGAGGCCTATCGCAAGCAGCACGGCGCCACCATCCTCTTGGCCTCGCACAACATGCTGGAGGTCGAGCGGTTGTGCGACCGCGTCATCATCATGAAGCGAGGCCGCATCGAGGACGACGATAGCCCGGACGCCATCATGCAGCGCTACAATCGCGCCACGCTGGAAGAGGTGTTTCTCGACGTCGCCCGCGGCCGGGTGCAGGACGGGGTGTTGCAGGGCGAGGAATCATGAACGCCGTGGTCCATCGCGGCATCGCCGCCCACCGCATCGGCGCGATGATCCTGCGCTACTGGTATCTATTGCTGTCGTCATGGCCGCGGCTGTTGGAACTGGTGTATTGGCCGGCGCTGCAGATCGTCACCTGGGGCTTCCTGCAGAACTACATCTCGCAGAATGCCGGGTTCTTCGCCCAGGCCGGCGGCACGCTGATCGGCGCGGTGATCCTGTGGGACATCCTGTTCCGCGGCCAGCTCGGCTTTTCGATCTCGTTCCTGGAAGAGATGTGGGCGCGCAATCTCGGCAATCTGATGATGAGCCCGCTGAAGCCGATCGAATTCCTGATCGCCTTGATGCTGATGAGCCTGATCCGGCTGGCGATCGGCATCGTGCCGATGCTGGCGCTCGCCACCCTGATGTTCGACTTCAACCTGTTCGGCTTCGGGCTGCCGCTGGTGGCGTTCTTCTGCAACCTGATCTTCACCGGCTGGGCGCTCGGTATCTTCGTCTCCGGGCTGGTGCTGCGCAACGGGCTCGGCGCCGAAAGCATCGTCTGGACCGTGATGTTCGGGCTGATGCCGCTGGCCTGCGTGTACTATCCGGTTACGGTGTTGCCACATTGGCTGCAGTTGGTGGCATGGATGTTGCCACCGACCTATGTGTTCGAAGGCATGCGGGCGCTGTTGATCGAGCATGTCTTTCGCGCCGATCTGATGATTTCCGCGTTGCTGATCAATGCGGTGCTGTTCGCGGCGTCATTTGCGAGCTTCCTGTGGCTGCTCAACAGCGCGCGGCGGTATGGCTCGCTGATCCAGGGTGGTGAGTAATTCTACCGGGCGCGCGCGGCGGAACCTGATCTTGCCCAATCAAGGAACTGCGCATTGACGCTGTGCTGCGCAATCGCCACTATGCCGCGCTGGAACCGGATGTAGAGGGACGCGATGCCGAACGTCATTGGTGAATTTGGCCGCCCGCCGGAGCTGCCGGCCGAAGTCAGTCCGGCGCTGACCACGCCGATGTACTGGTTCTACGAGCTGGCGCATGCCTCGCTCAATCCGGCGCGGGCGCTCGGCGACGTCACCAAGATCATGTTCCAGAATCCGCTCAATCCGTGGACCCATACCGAGCTCGGCAAATCGATCGCCGCGGCCTGCGAAGTGTTCGAGCGCACCACGCGGCGCTACGCTAAGCCGGAATGGGGCCTCGACTCTACCGAAGTGCTGGGCGTGCGGACCCCGATCGCGATCGAGCCGGTGTGGGAGAAGCCGTTCTGCCGGCTGTTGCATTTCAACCGCCTGCACGAGCGGCCGCTGCGTCACGCGCAGCCGCGGGTGCTGATCGTGGCGCCGATGTCCGGCCACTACGCCACTCTGCTGCGCGGCACCGTGGAGGCGTTTCTGCCGACCCACGACGTCTACATCACCGACTGGTCCGACGCCCGCATGGTGCCGCTCGCCGACGGCCGCTTCGATCTCGACGACTATGTCGATTACGTCATCGAGATGCTGCAGCACCTCGGCGGCAACGTGCACGTGATCGCGGTGTGCCAGCCCTCGGTGCCGGTTTTGGCCGCGGTGTCGGTGATGGAAGCCGCGCATGATCCGTTCGTGCCGCTGTCGATGACGCTGATGGGCGGGCCGATCGACACCCGCAGCAATCCGACCGCGGTCAACAATCTGGCGGCGGAACGCGGCATCGACTGGTTTCGCAACCATGTCATCACCAAGGTTCCGTTCCCGCATCCCGGGGTGATGCGCGACGTCTATCCGGGATTCCTGCAGCTCAACGGCTTCATCAGCATGAATCTCGACCGCCACATGGACGCCCACAAGAACCTGTTCAATCATCTGGTGCAGGGCGACGGCGACCTCGCCGACAAGCACCGCGACTTCTACGACGAATATCTCGCGGTGATGGATCTGACCGCGGAATATTATCTGCAGACCGTCGACGTGGTGTTCGTCAAGCACGCGTTGCCGAAGGGCGAGATGATGCACCGGGGCAAGCGGGTCGATCCGGGCAAGATCACCCGCACCGCGCTGATGACGGTGGAAGGCGAGAACGACGACATCTCCGGGCTCGGCCAGACCGAGGCGACGCATCGGCTGTGCACCGCGATCCCGAACGAACGGCGGGTGCACTACGTGCAGAAGGGCGTCGGCCATTACGGCGTGTTCAACGGCTCGCGTTTCCGCTCCGAAATCGTGCCGCGGATTTCCGACTTCATGGTGTCGGCGGCCAATGCCAAGCCGGCCAACGCCGCGGAGTAGCACTGCTACGCGTGACGCCGCGCGCCAGCGCAGCGATGCGGCGTGCGCGGTGTGGACGGTGATTCGGCGTCGAGCAAGTTAAGCTGCTGATATCGCCGCGAGAATGCAGAAAACCGGGCCAGTTATACAATTGGCCGGAGATTCATTACTTCAGCCCGAAAAACCATTTTTTGAATCCAGGATCAGGTGTTCCGGGCCCCTTTTGGTAGGGGTGCCATAAGCCGGCTCAGCTGTATATTGGGCAAATGATTTGTTTTTGCGCCGAGCGCTTCCAATGGCGGCGGATATGGCAGAATCCGGGGGAATTCTCCCTGTTCGGATCTGCAGAAATGGCCTTTCGCGCACTCCTTTATCGGCGTCCCGCCGAGCCCCAATCCATTGCCGTCAAGTTCGGCTCCCAGATTTTCGCCATCCGGCTGCGACGTCACCGGCGCGCGCGACGTTACACCTTGCGGATTCATCCGAGCGATCGCGAAGCGATCCTGACCATGCCGCCGCGCGGCACGCTGGTCGACGCCAAGGAATTCGCGCAGCGTCACGGCGCCTGGATCGCGGCGCGTCTTGGCCGGCTGCCGAAGGCGGCGCCGTTTCATCCCGGAACTCTGGTGCCGTTGCGCGGCACCGACCATAAGATCGTGCACCGCGCCGGCGTCCGCGGCACGGTGTGGGTAGAGACCCGCGAGTCCGGCGAGCGCATCATCTGCGTCGCCGGCGAACCCGAACACATCGATCGAAGGGTGCATGACTTTCTCAAACGCGAGGCGCGCCGCGATCTGTCCAAGGCGGCGCAGCATTATGCCGAGCTGCTCGGCGTCAAGGTAAAGCGGATCTCGATCCGCGACCAGTCCAGCCGCTGGGGCTCCTGCACCTCGGCGGGGTCGCTGTCGTTTTCCTGGCGGCTCATTCTGGCGCCGCCCTATGTGCTGGATTACCTCGCGGCGCACGAGGTCGGGCATCTGGTGGAGATGAACCACTCGGCGAAGTTCTGGCGGGTGGTCGGCAAGGTCTGTCCGCAGATGGAGCGCGCCAAGAAGTGGCTCGACGGCTTCGGCAACGACCTGCATCGCTACGGCATCACGGATTGAGGGCGGTGGCGCCGCGGCGCTGCCGATGGTCCGTGGGTTGCGCGACTGTGCCGGTGGCTTCCCCCTCCCCGACCCTCCCCCGCAAGCGGGAGAGGGAGTCCGGCTGCCAATGCGGCGGCGGGCGCGGACAAACTCAACGTCAGCGACGCTGATCAATCGCTTGCAACCCCTCTGGCCTGCTGATCCCGTTGTCTCTCCTCCCGTTACTTCGCCGCTGAACCAGCCCCGACGGCAGCGAGCCCCTCTCCCGCTTGCGGGGGAGGGTTGGGGTGGGGGCAGCGAATCGCAGGAGCGCCCTGCCTCGATTGTGCCGCCCGTCCCGCGGGTCTCCGGCTCTGCTACGCAATCGTCTGCAGCAGCCCGCCCTCGACGCGCAGCGCGGCGCCGTTGGTGGCGGAGGCCTCTTTGGAGCTGACATAGACCACCATGTTGGCGACCTCCTCGACGCTGGCGAAGCGCTGGATCAGCGAGCCCGGCCGGTGCTGCTTGATGAAGTTCGCCGCGGCTTCCTTCTCGGATTCGCCGTTCTGCCTGGCGAGATCAGCGACGAAGGTCTGCACGCCCTCCGACATCGTCGGCCCCGGCAGCACGGCGTTGACGGTGACCGCGGTGCCGCGGGTCATCTCGGCGAGCCCGCGCGAAATCGACAGCTGCGCGGTCTTGGTCATGCCGTAGTGGATCATCTCCTTCGGAATCATGATCGCGGATTCCGAGGCGATGAAGACGATGCGGCCCCAGTTGCGGCTCAGCATCGCCGGCATGTAGGCGCGCGACAGCCTGATCCCGCTCATCACGTTGACGTCGAAGAACCGCTCCCAGTCCTCGTCGGGAATGTCGAAGAAGCCTTTCGGCTCGAAGATCCCGGCATTGTTGATCAGGATGTCGACGTCGGGATAGGCGGTGACCAGCGCGTCGCAGCCATCCGCGGTGGAAACGTCGGCGGCGACCCCGATGATCTTGCCGCCGGCGGCGACCTTGCCGATCGCTTCGACCGCGGCGTCGACCTTGCCCTGGCTGCGGCCGTTGACCACCACATTGGCGCCGGCGGCGGCGAGCCCCTTGGCGATGGCGTGGCCGATGCCGGCGGTGGAGCCGGTGACCAGCGCGGTCTTGCCGGAAAGATCGATCTTCATCTGCTGTCTCCTTGGTTGATGACGCAGATATCGGGTGCGGGGGGCCGCGGCGCAATTGCGGTGCGCGCGAGAAATATCGGCGGCGCCGGAATGGCCGGCAAACGTTATCTCACCAGCGACAACACCGGCGCATTCCATTCCGGCTTGGTCATGTCGTAGAATAGCGTGCGGTAGATCAAATAAAGCGCATGCGGCGACACATTCTTGTGCCTCAGCAGCGTAGCAATATCGAATTTCAGATTTCTGGCCAGGTGCAATTCCTGCAGCCGATGTCCAATGTGATCCGTGCTATCGATGAGATCCTTGTACTCAAAATACACACACAGACGCAGCCCCACCAGAAACGCGCAGACCTCGTTGACCGCCAGGAGGAATCTGTCCTGCTCTGCGGTGGGATGCTGGGCCGAATGGCGCTCTGACCAGCCGACCACCATTCTGCGGCGCAGCCAATATGCGAGGAAACCCGCCTGCTTGAAATGATCCGGGATGGTGTCGCCAAGAATATCAATGCGGCCGGTATCGCGCTTCCACAACAGCCGCACCTCTTCGAGACGCGTCGGGGAAATTCTGATTTCGCACGAATGTCGCTTGGCGATGTCGTCGTACTGGAATGCCAGGCAGCTTGCGAACCACTGCCGCGCATCCAGCGGATCGGCAAAACCGTCGCCACGGAAGCGCTCAAAGATATCCGGCCGATAAAGCGTAATAAAATCGTCCGCCACAGCGCATACTTCAAAACGACGACGCTTCGAATTATCAGTAGGTCTAGGAATTATCTGCCGGAGCGACCGTCCCGATGCGGTTTGCCAATTCGCTCTCGGCGTCCGAGAGCGCCCGGCTCGGTCGGTAAAGATTATTTCCGCCGTAGGACGGCACCCTGGCCTTTTCGTCGAGGGCCTCTATCCCCGAATCTCGATCATCCACAAACAGATGATCGAGCTTACCGTCGACTGTTATCTTTCGCATGAGAAACTCCTCAAAAGAATTTCTACGAAGATATTCTAGCCGATTCTCGGCGCTTACGCCGCCTTGTCGTCGGCCTGGCCGGAGTCGAGGCCCTTGGCGTTCTCGTCGCGGTCGACGAATTCGATCACCGCCATCGGCGCGTTGTCGCCGTAGCGGAAGCCGGCCTTGATGATGCGGGTGTAGCCGCCCTGGCGGTCGGCGTAGCGCTTGGCCAGCACGTCGAACAGCTTCTTGACCTGATCCTGGTCCTTCATCTCGCTGATCGCCTGGCGGCGCAGCGCCAGCCCGCCCTTCTTGCCGAGCGTGACCAGTTTCTCCACGATCGGGCGGAGCTCCTTGGCCTTCGGCAGCGTGGTGACGATCTGCTCGTGCTTGATCAGCGACGCGCACATATTGGCGAACATCGCCTTGCGATGCTCGGCGGTGCGGTTGAGCTTCCGATGAACCTTGCCGTGACGCATGATAAAATCCTCAAATTTCAAACTGTCGCGACGGTTCGTCGGACTTTTTGCTCAGGTGGGCTGCCTGCGTTCGCCCGGGGAAGCGAGTAGTGAGTGGCGAATAGCGAATGGTCCAATTTCCATTCGCTACTCGCCATTCGCCATTCGCTCAGTAGTGGTCTTCGAAGCGCTTGGCCAGTTCGTCGATGTTTTCCGGCGGCCAGCCCGGCACTTCCATGCCGAGATGCAGCCCCATCTGGGCCAGCACTTCCTTGATCTCGTTCAGCGACTTGCGGCCGAAGTTCGGGGTGCGCAGCATTTCCGCTTCCGACTTCTGCACCAGGTCGCCGATATAGACGATGTTGTCGTTCTTCAGGCAGTTCGCCGAACGCACCGACAATTCCAACTCGTCGACCTTCTTGAGGAACGCCGGATTGAACGCCAGATCCGGGATGATCTCCTGGGTGACTTCCTTGCGCGGCTCTTCGAAGTTGACGAACACGTTGAGCTGATCCTGCAGGATGCGCGCGGCATAGGCCACCGCGTCGTCCGGCGAAATCGCGCCGTTGGTCTCGATCGTCATGGTCAGCTTGTCGTAGTCGAGGATCTGGCCCTCGCGGGTGTTCTCGACCTTGTAGGACACCTTGCGCACCGGGGAGAACAAGCTGTCGACCGGGATCAGCCCGATCGGCGCGTCCTCGGGACGGTTGCGCTCGGCGGCGACGTAGCCCTTGCCGCCGGACACGGTGAATTCCATGCGGATCTCGGCGCCCTCGTCCAGCGTGCAGATCTGCAGATCCGGGTTCAGCACCACGACGTCGCCGACGGTCTGGATGTCGCCGGCGGTGACGGTGCCGGGGCCTTGCTTCTTCACGACCATGCGCTTGGGGCCTTCGCCCTGCATCTTGATCGAGATGTCCTTGACGTTCAGCACGATGTCGGTGACGTCTTCGCGCACCCCGGCGATCGAGGAGAACTCATGCAGCACGCCGTCGATGTGAACCGACTGCACCGCGGCACCCTGCAGCGATGACAGCAGCACGCGCCGCAGCGCGTTGCCGAGCGTCTGGCCGAAGCCGCGCTCGAGCGGTTCGGCCACCAGCGTCGCAAAACGCGTCGGGTCGGAGCCCGGCGTGACCACGAGCTTGTTCGGCCGAATCAGTTCTTGCCAATTTTTCTGGATCGTCACTGTTTCACCCATGCCAATGAAAATCTCTGGCGTTGGAGATCGCGGAGCAGTCCGCGCGATAGCATCAAAACGAAACGCCGGCGGCCGGGCCGCCGGCGGTTGAAATATCAGACCCGCCGACGCTTGCGCGGGCGGCAACCATTGTGCGGGATCGTGGTCACGTCGCGGATCGAGGTGACGGTGAAGCCCGCGGCCTGCAACGCGCGCAGCGCCGATTCACGGCCCGAACCCGGACCCGCGACCTCGACTTCCAGGGTGCGCATGCCGTGTTCCTGCGCCTTCTTGGAGACGTCTTCGGCCGCAACCTGCGCCGCATAGGGGGTCGACTTGCGCGAGCCCTTGAAGCCCATCGTGCCGGCCGACGACCAGGCAATGGTGTTGCCCTGCGCGTCGGTAATAGTGATGGTGGTGTTGTTGAACGACGAATTGACGTGCGCGATGCCGGAGGCGATGTTCTTGCGCTCGCGACGGCGGACGCGGGTGGCTTCCTTGCTCATTCTCTACCTTTCCACAGATCTCAACGCCGCCGTCATGCCAGCGGCTACACCGAAAATGCCAATGGCGAATAGCGAATGGCGAATAGAATTCTATTCGCTATTCGCCACTCGCTATTCGCAGAAAACTTACTTCTTCTTGCCGGCGATCGACTTCGCCGGACCCTTGCGGGTGCGCGCGTTGGTATGGGTGCGCTGACCACGTACCGGCAGACCGCGGCGATGCCGCAGGCCGCGGTAGCAGCCCAGATCCATCAGCCGCTTGATATTCATGCCGGTCTCGCGACGAAGATCGCCCTCGACCATGTAGTCGCGGTCGATCACTTCGCGGATCTGCAAGACTTCCTGGTCGCTCAGCTGGTTGACGCGCTTGTCAACCGCGATCTTGACCTTGTCCAGGATGTCGGCCGCGTTCTTCTGGCCGATGCCATGGATATACTGCAGCGCGATCAGGACGCGCTTGTTGGTCGGAATGTTCACGCCGGCTATACGGGCCACAGACTTCTCTCCTGTCGCCGGCCATCTCGACCGGCTGTTCTTTCGCTAACTCGGGCGGTTGTTCACCAACGGCGAACACGACGCCCTCCCCTCTGGTCTCTTGGGGCCCGGCATCGTCCGAAAATCCGACGGAATGGGGCCTTATTAAAGGACTCGAGTCGGTTTCGTCAACCGACTCTAGACCTTAGCTCGCCGTTTCGTGACCTTTTTGGCCGTTTTACCGGCCGCCTTTCGCGACGTTGCCTTGGCGACCTTGGCGGCCTTGCCCGGCTTGGAAGCCGGCTTTTTCGCCTTGGCGGCGGGCTTTTTAGCCTTGCTCGCGGGCTTTTTGGCCTTGGCAGCGGTGCTCTTGGCCGCTGCCTTGGTGGTCTGCTTCGCAACCTTCTTGGGCGCCTTCGACTTCGCAGCCTTCTTGGTCACCTTAGCGGCCTTTTTCGCCGCGGCCTTCTTGGTCACCTTGGCGGCCTTCTTGGCCGCCGGCTTCGCCGCCGATTCGGTGGCCTTGCCGGACGCCTTGCTGGAAGACGCCTTGCGGCCCTTGCCGACCGCCTTCGAGGCCCGCCGCGCGGATTTCGCCGCCGCAGCCTTGGCCACCGTCTTCTTGGCGTCGGCGCTGCGGATCGCCGCCAGCACCCGGTCGATTTCCTTGGTGACCTCTTCGATGGTCATCATGCCGTCGACGGTGAGTAGCTTGCGCTGCTCGGAGTAATAATGGATCAAGGGCTCGGTCTGGCTGCGATAGCTGGCCAGCCGCTTCGACAGCACCTCGGGCGTATCGTCGGCCCGCACCGCTTCGCCGCGCGCCTGCATTTCCGCGACCCGGGTCTCGACCCGCGCCAGCAGCGCGCCCTCATTGACCCGCAATTCGATCACGGCATCGAGCTTCACCTGCTTGGCCTTGAGCAGCAGGTCGAGCGCCTCGGCCTGCGGCACGGTGCGCGGAAAGCCGTCGAGGATGAAGCCGTTGGCGGCGTCCGGCTGATCCAGCCGATCCGAGATGATGCCGACCACCACGTCGTCGGGCACCAGCGCGCCGCTCGCCATGATGTCCTTGGCCTTCAACCCGATCGGGGTCTCCGCCTTGACCGCGGCGCGCAGCATGTCGCCGGTGGAGAGTTGAACGATGCCGTAACGCTGAACCAGCCGAAGTGCCTGCGTTCCCTTGCCCGCCCCTGGCGGCCCGAGAAGGATCAGTCTCATTTGCGGCGGCCCCTTAGTTTCGACTTCCGGATCAGTCCTTCGTACTGATGCGCCAACAGATAGCCCTGCACTTGGGCCACCGTATCCATGGTCACGCTGACCACGATCAACAGCGAGGTGCCGCCGAAGTAGAACGGCACCGCGGCGTAGGAGATCAGGATCTCAGGAATGAGGCACACCACCGCGAGATAGGCCGCGCCCAGCACGGTGATCCGCGACAGCACGAAATCGATGTATTCCGCGGTGCGCTCGCCGGGACGAATGCCGGGGATGAAGCCGCCATGCTTCTTCAGATTGTCCGCGGTCTCGGTCGGGTTGAACACGATCGCGGTGTAGAAGAACGCGAAGAACACGATCATGCCGATGTAGAACAATAGGAACAACGGCCGGCCGTGGCCGAGCTGCGTGGTGATCCACTGGAACCATTCCGGGCCCTTGCCGGCGTTGAAATTCGCCACCGTGGCGGGCAGCAGCAACAGCGACGAGGCGAAGATCGGCGGGATCACGCCGGAGGTGTTGAGCTTCAAGGGCAGATGCGAGGACTGGCCCTCGAACATCTTGTTGCCGACCTGGCGCTTCGGATACTGGATCAACAGCCGGCGCTGCGCCCGCTCCATGAACACGATGAAGGCGATCACGACCACGGCCATCACCAGCACCACCAGGATGATGCCGGTCGACAGCGCGCCCTGGCGGCCCAATTCCAACATCCCGGCCAGCGCCGAGGGCAGTTCGGCGACGATGCCGGCGAGAATGATCAGCGAAATGCCGTTGCCGATGCCACGCGAGGTGATCTGCTCGCCGAGCCACATCAGAAACATCGTGCCGCCGGTCAGCGTCACCGCGGTCGACAGCAGGAAGAACAGCCCGGGATCGCTGACCACGTTGCCGGCGCCCTGCAGGCCGACGGCGATGCCGTAGGACTGGAACGCGGCGAGCACCACGGTGAGATAGCGGGTGTATTGATTGATGGTCTTTCGGCCGGACTCGCCCTCTTTCTTCAAGGCTTCGAGCTGCGGCGACACCGTGGTCAGCAGCTGAATGATGATCGAGGCGGAGATGTAGGGCATGATGTTGAGGGCAAAAATCGCCATGCGATTGATGCCGCCGCCCGCGAACATGTTGAACATGCCGAGGATGCCGCCGGCCTGCGACTTGAACACCTGGTCCCAGATGTGCGGATCGATGCCCGGCAGCGGAATGTAGGTCCCCAGCCGATACACCAGCAGCGCACCGAGGGTGAACCAGATGCGCTTCTTCAACTCCTCGGCCTTGCCGAGCGCCGAGAAGTTGAGATTGGCTGCAAGTTGTTCCGCTGCAGAGACCATGTTCGGCTTTCTCCTGCGCCGCTCGCACCGTCATGCCCGTCCGGGCATGCGGTTGACGCCGGACATCAAATTGGGGCGCGCCTTGCGAAAAATCCACCGTCCCGGCGTTGCCGCCGCCGCTTTGCCAAGCGGATGACGCGGATGTTACGCGGCCTCGCCCTCGTCCTTCTTCGCCGGCGCCAGGATCTTCACGCTGCCGCCAGCCTTCTCGACCGCCTCGATCGCCGACTTGGTGGCGCCGTGCACTTCGATGGTCAGCTTGGCCTTCAGCTCGCCGCGACCGAGCAGCCGCACGCCGTCCTTGGCGCGCCGCAGCACGCCGGAAGCCACCAACGTCTCGGCGTTGATCACCCCCGACCCGTCGATGGTCTTGGCGTCGATGGCTTCCTGCAGCCGGTCGAGGTTGATCTCGGCGAAGTCGAGCCGGAAGATGTTGTTGAAGCCGCGCTTCGGCAACCGCCGATGCAGCGGCATCTGGCCGCCTTCGAAGCCCTTGATGCGCACGCCGGAGCGCGCGGTCTGACCCTTGCCGCCACGGCCAGCGGTCTTGCCCTTGCCGGAACCGATGCCACGGCCGACGCGCATACGCTTCTTGCGCGAGCCGGCATTGTCGGCGATATCGCTGAGCTTCATCGCCCTGTCTCCTTATTTCTCGTCGACGATGCGAACGAGGTGCTGAACCTTGGTGATCATGCCGCGAACTTCAGGGGTGTCCTGCAGTTCGGCGACGCGACCGATCTTATTGAGATTGAGGCCGATCAGCGTCGCGCGCTGCGAATGATGGCGGCGAATAGCGCTGCCGATCTGTTCGACCGTGATTGTCTTTGCGGCGTTGGCCATCGTCATCAACTCCAGATCGCATCTTGTCGAGCTTGGCACGAGCGGCCCGGAGCAACCGTAGCGGTTTCTCCGGATCGTGCCACGTTGTTATTCGGCGACCACTTCGGCGTCGCCACCGACACGGCGCGACTGCAGGGTGGAGACCTTGAGGTTGCGGCGCGCCGCAACCGAGCGCGGCGAGTCCTGGTGCTTCAGCGCGTCGAAGGTGGCGCGAACCATGTTGTAGGGGTTCGAGGAGCCGATCGACTTCGCCACCACGTCCTGGATGCCGAGGGTTTCGAACACCGCACGCATCGGGCCGCCAGCGATGATGCCGGTACCGGCCGGCGCCGCACGCAGATAGACCCGACCCGCACCGTGGCGGCCGGCGATATCGTGATGCAGCGTACGACCTTCGCGCAACGGCACGCGGGTCAGGTTGCGCTTCGCGGACTCGGTCGCCTTGCGGATCGCTTCCGGCACTTCGCGCGCCTTGCCGTGACCGAAACCGACCCTGCCCTTCTGATCGCCGATCACGACCAGCGCGGCGAAGCCGAACCGCTTGCCGCCCTTGACGACCTTCGCAACCCGGTTGATGTGGACGAGCTTGTCGACGAATTCACTGTCGCGCTCTTCCCGGGGGCCCCGGTGGCCTCCACCGCGTTCGCGTTCACCTGCCATGGTGTTTTCCAATCCTTGAGAGGCTTGCGCCCCCGACCTCGTGTCCGTTATCCAAAACTTAGAAGCTCAGTCCGCTCTCGCGCGCCGCATCCGCGAGCGCCTTGATGCGCCCGTGATACAGATAGCCGCCGCGATCGAACACCACTTCGGTGACGCCGTTCTTCACCGCGCGTTCCGCCAGCAGCTTGCCGACCGCCTTGGCGGCGTCGATATTGGCGCCGGTGTTGCCGGTATCGCGCATCGCCTTCTCCAGCGACGACGCCGACGCCAAGGTCTCGCCCTTGAGGTCGTCGATGACCTGCGCGTAGATGTGCTTCGACGAGCGGAACACCGACAGCCGCGGCCGGCCATTGGCGATCCGGCGCAACGACAGCCTCACGCGTTGCTTGCGCCGGGCATTCGTAATCTTGAGTTTCGACATGACCGGCTCCGTTACTTCTTCTTGCCTTCCTTGCGGAAGATAAACTCGTCGGAATAACGCACGCCCTTGCCCTTGTAGGGCTCCGGCGGACGATAGCTGCGGATCTCCGCGGCCACCTGACCGACGCGCTGCGAATCATTGCCCGAGATGTTGATCTCGGTCGGCTTCGGCACCGTAATGGTGATGCCGTCCGGAATGTCGTAAACCACATCGTGGCTGTAGCCGAGCGCGAGCTGCAGCTTCTTGCCCTGCAATGCTGCGCGATAGCCGACGCCGGTGATATCGAGCTTCCTCTCGAAGCCCTTTGTGACGCCTTCGAGCAGGTTCGCGACCTGGGCCCGCGCGGTGCCGTACAGCGCTCGCGCCCGGTTGGTCTCGACCCGCGGCTTCACCGTGACCGAGCCGTTCTCGAACTTCACTTCGACGTCGTCGTGCACGATGAACTGAAGCTGACCCTTCGGTCCCTTCATCGTGACGGTCTGTCCCTGGACGCTCGCGGTTACTCCCGAGGGGACCACGACGGGCTTTTTGCCAACACGTGACATGGCTAATCCTTCCTCAGAACACCGTGAAGAGAACTTCACCGCCCACGTTCGCGTCACGCGCTTCGTGGTCGGCCATGATTCCCTTGGGCGTCGACAAAACCGAAATTCCGAGGCCGTTGTTCACGCGCGGCAGGTTCTTCACCGACGCGTAGACCCGACGTCCCGGCTTCGACACCCGCTCGATTTCGCGGATCACCGGCTCGCCGTCGAAATATTTCAGCTCGATCTCGAGCTCGCTGCGGCCAGACGCGTGCTCGACGCTGGCGTAGCCGCGGATGTAGCCTTCGCTCTTCAGAACTTCGAGAACGTTGGCGCGCATCTTCGAGCCCGGGGTCGACACCTTGGACTTGGCGCGCATCTGCGCGTTGCGGATACGGGTGATCAGATCGCTGATTGGATCGTGCGTTGACATGCCCGCCCCCTTACCAACTGGACTTCACGAGACCCGGGACCAGGCCCCGGGACCCGAGATCGCGGATCGCGATACGGCTGAGCTTGTTCTTGCGATACACCGAACGCGCGCGGCCGGTGATCTCGCAACGGTTGCGGATCCGCGTCGCCGACGAATTGCGGGGCATCTCGGACAATTTCAGCGTCGCCGCGAAACGCTCTTCCATCGGCTTCGACTTGTCGGCGATGATCGCCTTCAGCTTCGCCCGCTTCGGCGCCGCGTTCTTGGTCAACCGCTTGCGCCGGTTATTCTTCTCGATCGAACTTTTCTTCGCCATGCTTGGCTCCTGAGTTACCGCGTTTGAGAGCTTTTCAGCGTCTCACTGCCGGAACGGGAAATTGAAAGCGGTCAACAACGCGCGGGCTTCGTCGTCGGTACGCGCCGTGGTGCAAACCGTGACGTCCATACCCCACGTCTCCCCCATCTTGTCGAAGTCGATTTCGGGGAAAATGATGTGCTCTTTGATGCCGAGCGAGTAGTTGCCGCGGCCGTCAAAGCTCTTCGGGTTCAGGCCGCGGAAATCTCGCACGCGCGGCAGCGCGACGTTGATCAGCCGGTCGATGAACTCGTACATCTTGGCCTTGCGCAGCGTCACCTTGGCGCCGATCGGCTGGTTTTCACGCAGCTTGAAGGTGGCGATGGCGACCCGCGAATAGGTCACGATCGGCTTCTGGCCGGCGATCAGCGCGAGGTCGGCGGCCGCCGTCTCGGCCTTCTTGCGGTCGTTGACGGCCTCGCCGATGCCCATGTTGAGCACCACCTTGTCGAGCCTGGGCACCTGCATCACATTGGCATAACCGAATTGTTCGGTCAGCTTGCCGCGGATTTCCCGGTCGAACTGCTCGCGTAAACGCGGAACGTATGCGGTCTCAGCCATCGATCTCTGCTCCCGAGCGTTTGGCGATGCGTACCTTCTTGCCATCCGCCTGAATCTTGAAGCCAACGCGGGTCGGCTTGCCGTCCTTGCCGACGATTGCGATGTTGGACAGGTGGATCGCCGCCTCTTTCGAGATGATGCCACCTTCCTGGGTCTGGGTCTGCTTCTGGTGACGCTTCATCAGGTTGACGCCACGAACCAGCGCCTTGTTCTCGGTGGGACGCACCTCGAACACTTCGCCGGTGCGACCCTTGTCGCGACCGTTCAGCACGATAACCTTGTCACCCTTCCGGATCTTGGCAGCCATCACAGCACCTCCGGCGCGAGCGAAATGATCTTCATGTGGTTCTTGGCGCGCAGTTCGCGCGGCACCGGCCCGAAAATACGGGTGCCGACCGGCTCCGACTGATTGTTGATCAGCACCGCGGCGTTGCGGTCGAACCGGATCACCGAACCGTCGGCGCGGCGGATGTCCTTGCGGACCCGCACCACCACGGCTTTCATCACGTCGCCCTTCTTCACCTTCCCGCGCGGGATGGCTTCCTTGATCGACACGACAATGACATCGCCAACGGTGGCATACCGGCGCTTGGAACCCCCAAGCACCTTGATGCACATAACACGGCGTGCGCCGGAATTATCGGCCACGTCGAGGTTGGTCTGCATCTGAATCATTGATGCACCTCGTCCTCTCTCTGATGCGCAACAAGCGCTTAGGCGGTTTTCTTCTGTTCGCCCCGGACCACGGTCCAGCGCTTCAGCTTCGAGATCGGCTTGCTCTCCTCGATCCACACCACATCGCCCGGCTTGAACTCGTTGTTCTCGTCATGGGCGTGGTAGTTCTTGGAACGGCGGATCGTCTTCTTGTAGATCGGGTGGGTGAAGCGGCGGTCGACGCGCACCACAACCGTCTTGGCTTGCTTGTCGCTGACGACCACGCCCTGCAGCGTACGTTTTGGCATGTCGGCCCCTTATTTCTTCGCGTCGCGCTTTTGCGCGGCGATGGTCTTGATGCGTGCGATGTCGCGGCGGGCCTCGCGCAGCCGCGAGGTGTTCTCGAGCTGCCCGGTGGCGCGCTGGAAGCGCAGATTGAAACGTTCCTTCTTCAGATCGGCGACGGCGTCGTCCATCTGGTCAGGGCTCATCGCGCGGATATCGGCGGTCTTCATCTCGGCCATCACCTGAATCCTTACTCCGCAATGCGCGCAACGAAGCGCGTCTTGATCGGCAATTTGGCGGCGGCGAGCGTCAGCGCCTCCTTGGCGATCTGAACGTTGACGCCGTCGATCTCGAAGATCACCCGGCCGGGCTTGACGCGGGCGACCCACAATTCCGGGGTGCCCTTGCCGGAGCCCATGCGGACTTCGGCGGGCTTCTTCGACACCGGCACGTCCGGGAAGATCCGGATCCAGACCCGGCCGGCGCGCTTCATGTGGCGGGTCAGCGCACGACGGGCGGCTTCGATCTGCCGGGCGGTGATCCGCTCGGGCGCCATCGCCTTGAGGCCGAACTGGCCGAACGACAACGTCGCACCCGAGGTCGCCACGCCGTGAATGCGGCCCTTATGCGCCTTGCGGAACTTCGTCTTCTTTGGTTGCATCATGGCTTACGCCCTCAAACCTTCTATCAGACCGATCAAGCGGCGTCGCGGCGCGGCCGGGAATTGTCGCCTTCGGCCATCCGCTTGTCCTGCGCCATCGGGTCGTGCTCGAGGATCTCGCCCTTGAAGATCCAGACCTTGACGCCGCAGGTGCCGAACGTGGTGAACGCGGTGGCGACACCGTAGTCGATGTCGGCGCGCAGCGTGTGCAGCGGCACCCGACCTTCACGGTACCACTCCATGCGGGCGATTTCCGCGCCGCCGAGACGGCCCGAACAATTGATCCGGATGCCTTCGGCGCCCAGACGCATCGCCGACTGCACCGCGCGCTTCATGGCGCGACGGAACGCAACGCGGCGCTCGAGCTGCTGGGCGATCGATTCGGCGACCAGCGTGGCGTCGAGCTCCGGCTTGCGGATTTCGACGATGTTGATCACCACGTCGGAGGCGGTGATGTCGGCAACCTTCTTGCGAAGCTTGTCGATGTCGGCGCCCTTCTTGCCGATCACCACGCCCGGACGCGCCGAGTGGATCGTGACGCGGCACTTCTTGTGCGGGCGCTCGATCACGATGCGCGCCACCGCGGCCTGCTTCAATTCCTTGTGCAGGATCTCACGGATCTTGACGTCTTCGTGCAACAGTTTGCCGTACTCGTTCTTGCCGGCGTACCAACGGGAATCCCACGTCCGGTTGATGCCGAGGCGCAGCCCGATTGGATTGATCTTCTGACCCATCGAAAGTCTCCCGCGCCCTGGCTTTAAGCGCTTGCTTCGGCTTCGACCTGACGAACAACGATCGTCAGCTGCGCGAACGGTTTAAGAATACGGCCCGAACGGCCACGGCCGCGCGGTGCGAAACGCTTCATCACGATGCCCTTGCCGACATGCGCTTCGGAAACGATCAGCGCGTCGACGTCGAGGTCGTGATTGTTCTCGGCATTCGCGATCGCCGATTCGAGGCACTTCTTAACATCGACCGCGATCCGCTTGCGCGAAAACTGCAGGTCGGCGAGCGCAGCCGAAGCCTTCCGGCCGCGAATCAGCTGCGCGACGAGATTCAACTTCTGCGGGCTGACCCGAAGCATCCGGGCGATCGCCTTGGCCTCGTTATCGGGGAGGCTCCGTTCGCGCTTTAGTTTGCTCATAACTAGATCCTCAAGCCTTCTTGGCTTTCTTGTCGCCCGAATGGCCGTGGAAGGTCCGGGTCGGCGAGAACTCGCCGAACTTGTGCCCGACCATTTCCTCGTTGACCGAAACCGGAACGTGCTTCTGGCCGTTATAGACCCCGAACACCAGGCCGACGAATTGCGGAAGGATCGTCGACCGACGGCTCCAGATCTTGATCACGTCGTGCCGGCCCGAGGAGCGAGCGGCATCCGCCTTCTTCAAAAGCGAGCCCTCGACGAACGGGCCTTTCCAGACTGAGCGAACCATGTCCGGCTATCCTTACTTCTTCCGCTTGTGGCGGCTGATGAGAATGAACTTGTTGGTCGACTTGTTCGACCGCGTCTTCTTGCCCTTGGTCGGCTTGCCCCACGGGGTCACCGGATGGCGGCCGCCCGAGGTGCGGCCTTCGCCGCCGCCGTGCGGATGGTCGACCGGGTTCATGGTGACGCCGCGGTTATGCGGCTTGCGGCCGAGCCAGCGGGCGCGACCGGCCTTGCCGATCGAGATGTTCATGTGGTCGGGGTTCGACACCGCACCGATCGTCGCGGTGCAGCGGCCGTGAACCAGGCGCTGCTCGCCGGAATTCAAGCGAACGATGACGTAGTCGTGGTCGCGGCCGACCAGCTGGGCGTAGGTGCCCGCCGAGCGCGCGATCTGCCCGCCCTTGCCGATCTTCAGTTCGACGTTGTGGACGATGGTGCCGATCGGCATGTTGCCGAGCGGCATCACGTTGCCCGGCTTGACGTCGACATAGGCGCCGGCAACCACGGTGTCACCGACCGCCAGGCGCTGAGGCGCCAGGATATAGGCCTGGGTGCCGTCGCTGTACTTGATCAGCGCGATGAACGCGGTGCGGTTCGGATCGTATTCCAGCCGCTCCACCACCGCCGGCATGTCGACCTTGGTGCGCTTGAAGTCGACGATCCGGTAGGTCTGCTTGTGACCACCGCCGCGGAACCGGACCACGATGCGGCCGGTGTTGTTGCGGCCGCCCGCCGAATGCTTGCCCTCGGTCAGCGACTTGACCGGCTTGCCCTTGTAGAGCGCCGAACGATCGACCATCACCAGCTGGCGCTGGCCCGGCGTCGTCGGATTGAATTTTTTCAGTGCCATCGTCGTATCCGCCTCATAGCCCGGTGGTGACGTCGATGCGGTGGCCCTCTTCGAGGGTCACGATCGCACGCTTGACGTCGGACTGCGAACCGAACTGGCCGCGGAAGACCTTGGTCTTGCCTTTGCGAACCAGCGTGTTCACGCTCTTCACCTTGACGTCGAACAACTTCTCAACCGCTTCCTTGATCTGCGGCTTGGTGGCCTTGCTCGCGACCTTGAACACCACCTTGTTGTGTTCGGACGCGACGGTGGCCTTTTCGGTCACCACAGGGGCGACGATGACGTCGTAGTGGCGCGGATCAATAGTCTTCATTTGAAGCGCGCCTCCAACGCATCGACCGCCGCCTTGGTCAAAACCAGCTTCTGACGACGAAGAATGTCATAGACGTTGATGCCCTGGATCGGCAGCACGTCGATGTTCGGAATGTTGCGAGCCGCAACCGCGAAACCGTTGTTGAGCTCGGCCCCGTCGATGATCAGCGCGCTGGTCAGCCCGAGACCCGAGAAGTGCCCGACCAGAGCCTTGGTCTTGGCGGCTTCCAGCGTCGCGGATTCGATCACGATCAGCCCGCCGTCCTTGGCCTTGGCCGACAGCGCGTGCTTCAGAGCCAGCGCGCGGACCTTCTTCGGCAGATCGAAGGCGTGCGAGCGAACCACCGGCCCGAAGGCCCGGCCGCCGCCGCGGAACTGCGGCACCCGCTGCGAGCCGTGCCGCGCACCGCCGGTGCCCTTCTGCTTGTACATCTTCTTGCCGGTGCGCCAGACTTCCGCGCGGCCCTTGGCCTTGTGGGTGCCGGCCTGGCGCTTGGCGAGCTGCCAGTTGACGCAACGCTGGATGATATCGACGCGCGGGTCGAGACCGAAGATCTCGTCGGACAGCTGAACGGAGCCAGCTTCCTTGCCCTCAAGCGTGGTGACTTTCAATTCCATCTCACACGCCCTCCTGCTCGGCGGCAGGCGCTGCGGCGACCTGTTCGCCTCCGCCATCAGCCAGGCGGAACTTGCCAGGCTTCGGCGCATCCGCCGGCAACACCTTTTTCACCGCGTCGCGCACCGCGATCCAGCCGCCCTTGGAGCCGGGAACGGCGCCTTCGACGAGGATCAGGCCGCGCGCAACGTCGGTCTGGACCACGCGCAAATTCAGCGTGGTGATGCGATCGACGCCCATATGACCGGGCATCTTCTTGTTCTTGAAGGTCTTGCCGGGATCTTGCCGGCCGCCGGTCGAACCGATCGAACGATGCGACACCGAGACGCCGTGGGTGGCGCGCAAGCCGCCGAAATTCCAGCGCTTGATGCCGCCGGCGAAGCCCTTACCGACCGAGGTGCCGGTGACGTCGACGAACTGCCCGACCACGAAATGGTCGGCCTGGATCTCGGCGCCGACCGGGATCAGCGCGTCTTCCGACACGCGGAATTCCGCGACCTTACGCTTCGGCTCGACCTTGGCGACCGCGAACTGGCCGCGCTCCGCCTTCGGCAGATAGACCGTCTTGCGGCTGCCCGAACCGAGCTGCATCGCGACGTAGCCGTTCTTCTCGGTGGTGCGATGACCCAATACCTGGCAATTGCCCAGCTTGAGCACGGTCACTGGGATATGTTCGCCGGTCTCTGTAAAGACCCGCGTCATCCCGACCTTTTGTGCGATCACTCCGGAGCGCATCGGCGTGCTTCCTGTTCTTTCTGTCCGCTAAACCCGGACGGGAATCCAAATAATCTTAAAGCTTGATCTCGACGTCGACACCGGCGGCCAGGTCGAGCTTCATCAAAGCATCGACGGTCTGTGGGGTCGGATCGACGATATCGAGAAGGCGCTTGTGGGTGCGCATCTCGAACTGCTCGCGGCTCTTCTTGTCGACGTGCGGCGAACGGTTGACGGTGAACTTCTCGATGCGCGTCGGCAGCGGGATCGGTCCACGGACCTGCGCGCCGGTTCGCTTCGCGGTGTTCACGATCTCACGGGTCGATGAATCGAGGATCCGATGATCGAACGCCTTGAGGCGGATGCGAATATTCTGGCCGTTCATTGCCGTGTCTTTCTTTAGGAGCGAATGGTGAGTAGCGAGTGGCGAGCAGCGAGTGAGAAGAACCCCATTCGCCGCTCCCTATTCGCTATTCGCCTTATTCGATGATCGAGGCCACCACGCCGGCGCCGACGGTGCGGCCGCCTTCGCGGATCGCGAAGCGCAGCTTTTCTTCCATCGCGATCGGCACGATCAGGTGAACTTCCATGGCGATGTTGTCGCCCGGCATCACCATCTCGGTGCCTTCCGGCAGATGCACGACGCCGGTGACGTCGGTGGTGCGGAAGTAGAACTGCGGCCGATAGTTGGTAAAGAACGGGGTGTGACGACCGCCCTCTTCCTTGGTGAGGATGTAGGCCTCGGCCTTGAACTTGGTGTGCGGCTTGACCGAACCCGGCTTGCACAGCACCTGACCGCGCTCGACTTCCTCGCGCTTGGTGCCGCGCAGCAGCGCGCCGATGTTGTCGCCGGCCTGGCCCTGATCGAGCAGCTTGCGGAACATTTCCACGCCGGTGACGATGGTCTTCTGGGTGTCGCGCAGACCGACGATTTCGATTTCCTCGCCGACCTTGATGATGCCGCGCTCGACGCGGCCGGTCACCACGGTGCCGCGACCGGAGATCGAGAACACGTCTTCCACCGGCATCAGGAACGGCTGGTCGATCGGGCGCTCCGGCTGCGGGATGTAGGCGTCGACCGCCTTCATCAGCTCCAGGATCGCGTCATGACCGAGCTTCGGGTCCTTGTTTTCCAGAGCGGCCAGCGCCGAACCCTTGACGATCGGAATGTCGTCGCCCGGGAAGTCGTACTTCGAGAGCAATTCGCGGACTTCCATTTCCACGAGCTCGAGCAGTTCCGGATCGTCGACCATGTCGCACTTGTTCAGGAACACCACCAGCGCCGGCACGCCGACCTGACGGGCGAGCAGGATGTGCTCGCGGGTCTGCGGCATCGGGCCGTCGGCGGCGGACACCACCAGGATCGCGCCGTCCATCTGCGCGGCGCCGGTGATCATGTTCTTCACATAGTCGGCGTGGCCGGGGCAGTCGACGTGGGCGTAGTGCCGGTTCTGGGTCTCGTATTCGACGTGCGCGGTCGAGATGGTGATGCCGCGGGCCTTCTCTTCAGGGGCCTTGTCGATCTGGTCATAGGCCGTGAACGTCGCACCGCCCGTTTCCGCCAACACCTTGGTAATCGCCGCGGTCAGCGACGTCTTGCCATGGTCGACGTGACCGATGGTACCGATGTTGCAATGCGGCTTGTTTCGTTCAAACTTAGCTTTGGCCATGAGACTTCTCCGTTCAGTCGTTGACTGTCATCAACGACAATCAGGCAAACTTCTTTTGGACTTCTGCCGACACATTGGCCGGCGCTTCCGCGTAGTGATCGAACTGCATGGTAAAGGTCGCGCGGCCCTGGCTCATCGAGCGCAGGTTGTTCACGTACCCAAACATATTCATGAGCGGCACCATCGCGTTGATGACGTTGGCATTGCCGCGCATGTCCTGGCCCTGGATCTGGCCGCGCCGGGAGTTCAAGTCGCCGATGACCGAGCCGGTGTAGTCTTCCGGGGTCACGCATTCGACCTTCATGATCGGCTCGAGCAGAACCGACTTGCCCTTCTGCAGCGCTTCGCGGAACGCAGCCCGCGAGGCGATTTCGAAGGCCAGCGCCGAGGAGTCGACGTCGTGATAGGCACCGTCGATCAACGTCACCTTGACGTCGACCACCGGGAAGCCGGCGACCACGCCCGAGCTGAGCACGCTGTTGAGGCCCTTTTCGACGCCGGGGATGTATTCCTTCGGCACCGCACCGCCGACCACCTTGGATTCGAACTCGAAACCCTTGCCCGGCTCGTTCGGCTCGACGATGAACTTGACCCGCGCGAACTGGCCGGTACCGCCGGTCTGCTTCTTGTGGGTGTAGTCGACTTCCGCGCGCTTGGTGACGCGTTCACGGAACGCCACCTGCGGCGCGCCGATGTTGGCGTCGACCTTGTAGGTGCGGCGCAGGATGTCGACCTTGATGTCGAGATGCAGTTCGCCCATCCCCTTGAGAATGGTCTGGCCGGATTCCAGGTCGGTGGAGACGCGGAACGAGGGATCTTCCGCCGCGAGCTTCGCCAAAGCGACGCCAAGCTTCTCCTGGTCGGCCTTGGTCTTCGGCTCGATCGCGATCTCGATCACCGGCTCGGGGAATTCCATCTTTTCCAAGATCACCGGCTTCGCCGGATCGCACAGCGTATCGCCGGTGCGGGCTTCCTTCAGGCCGGCCAAGGCGACGATGTCGCCGGCATAGGCTTCCTTGATGTCTTCGCGGTTGTTGGCATGCATCAGCAACATGCGGCCAATACGCTCCTTGCGGTCCCGCGTCGAGTTGACGACGCCGGTGCCGGAAATCAGCGTGCCGGAATAGATGCGGCAGAACGTGATGGTGCCGACGAACGGATCGTCCATGATCTTGAAGGCCAGCAGAGCCAGCGGCTCGCTGTCTTTCGGCAGGCGGATGATCTCGTTGCCGTCGTCGTCCACGCCCTTGATGGCGGGAACGTCGACCGGCGACGGCAGATAATCCACCACCGCGTCGAGCAACGGCTGCACACCCTTGTTCTTGAAGGCCGAACCGCACAGCACCGGATAGAAGGCGCTGGTCAGCACCGCCTTGCGGATCAGCCGCTTAAGGGTGGCTTCGTCCGGCTCAACGCCATCGAGGAAAGCCGCCAGAACGTCGTCGTCGAGTTCGACGGCGGCTTCGACCAGCTTCTCGCGATATTCCTTGGCCTTCTCGACCAGGTCCGCCGGAATGTCGATGTCCTTGAAGTTCGCACCGAGCGCTTCGTCTTCCCAGATCACGCCCTTCATGCGGACCAGATCGACCAGGCCCTTGAAGTTGCTCTCCTCGCCGATCGGCAGCTGGATCGCAATCGGCTTGGCGCCGAGACGGTCGATGATGTCCTGCAGGCACTTGTAGAAGTCAGCGCCGGTCTTATCCATCTTGTTGGCGAACACGATGCGCGGCACGCGATACTTGTCACCCTGCCGCCAGACGGTCTCGGTCTGCGGCTCGACGCCCTGGTTGCCATCGAGCACGACGACCGCGCCGTCGAGCACGCGCAGCGAACGCTCGACTTCGATGGTGAAGTCGACGTGGCCGGGGGTGTCGATGATGTTCAGGCGCTTGCCGTTCCAGAACGCGGTGGTCGCGGCCGAAGTAATCGTGATGCCGCGTTCCTGCTCCTGCTCCATCCAGTCCATCGTCGCGGCACCTTCGTGCACTTCGCCGATTTTGTGGCTCTTGCCGGTGTAATACAGGATGCGCTCGGTCGTTGTCGTCTTGCCGGCATCGATATGCGCCATGATACCGAAGTTGCGGTAGTCCTCAATGGCATGAACGCGGGGCATAGGGTTATCCTTGAATCCGTTGCTTCGCCGTTACCAGCGATAGTGCGAGAAGGCGCGGTTGGCTTCCGCCATCCGGTGCACGTCTTCGCGCTTCTTGACGGCGTTGCCGCGGCCGTTCGAAGCATCGAGCAGTTCGGCGGAGAGCCGCTCGGTCATGGTCTTTTCGTTGCGGTCGCGCGCCGCCGAGATCAGCCAGCGAATCCCCAGCGCCTGGCGGCGGGTGCTGCGCACTTCCACCGGCACCTGGTAGGTGGCGCCACCGACGCGGCGAGAGCGCACTTCGATGGTCGGCATGACGTTTTCTAGCGCCTGCTCGAATACCGGCAGCGGACCCTGCTTGGTCTTGGTTTCGATGATCTCGAGCGCACCGTAAACGATGCCCTCGGCGACCGATTTCTTCCCGGCGTACATCACCGAGTTCATGAACTTGGTCAGGATAATGTTTCCGAACTTCGGATCCGGAAGCACTTCGCGCTTTTCAGCAGAATGGCGACGAGACATCGATCAGTTTCCCGCTTATTTCGGACGCTTCGCGCCGTACTTGGAGCGACGCTGCTTACGGTTCTTGACGCCCTGGGTATCGAGGACGCCGCGGAGAATGTGGTAGCGCACGCCGGGCAAATCCTTGACGCGGCCGCCGCGGATCATGACCACGGAGTGTTCCTGAAGGTTGTGGCCTTCGCCAGGAATGTAGCCAATGACTTCGAAGCCATTGGTCAGACGAACCTTGGCAACCTTACGAAGCGCCGAGTTCGGCTTCTTCGGGGTCGTCGTGTAGACGCGCGTGCAAACGCCGCGCTTCTGCGGCGACTGCTGCAGCGCCGGAACCTTCTTGCGCGACTTCTGTACGACGCGCGGACTTGCGATCAGCTGGTTGATCGTCGGCATCTTCGCCTTCACCCTTGTTCGCGCGAAACCCTGATCGGCTTCGCAAATTCGTTCGGAGCCACTCGCCCCATGAGCCGCTTGGCACGGCATTCACCGCGCAAAACGAAAATCACGCCGACCACTCATTGCTGAGCGGAAAGCGCTTCGACGCCACAGAGGACCGCGATCCTGACCGCCCGGTTTGCACCGATTGGCCTCCACCGAGGTCATGCACCCGAAATCGATCTCGAGAGGTTTCGCTCTGGAGAACGACTGTCGTCCTGGCATTGCCTAGCTATAAGCGACAGCGTTTGAGCAACATGCGTCGAGGTTGGTGCCCGCCTTGCTTCCGGAGAAGCGAGGGAGTGATCCGTTCCGACGTTGGCGAAGCTCACCGCCTGTCGTTGAGTGCGCGGGTTTTATCGGCGCACCATAGCCAAGTCAAGGCTAAAGCGGTGTGGCACAAGCACTTCTGACGCATCGCGCAAAACCCCCGCAAAGCCTGCAAAAATAGCCTCCGCCGGCGGCGCGGCCGGCGTGGCGGTGGCGGTTTCGGCGCGCTATTCAACGCGCCGCGGCGTGCTGAAGTCCAGTAAAACCCCCGGGAGCCCTCGAATCGTCGAATCCGGGCACCGCGAGCGCCGACTCGCCGGCATAAAGATTAAGAATCGACGAATCGTCCGCGCGCGTCCGCCGGTTCCCTATGGTTCTGCCGATTCTCTCATGGTGAGGAGCCCGCCCCTTGGCGGGCGTCTCGAACCATGAGGCCGCATCCCGCGAGGCGCGCGCAAGGGCGCGCTCCTTCCGGATGAGGCTGGACTTGCGGATGGCCGCATTCTCTGCGCGCCGAATGCGCGCCTCACGCCTGCCCCGCCACCGCGGGCTTCTTCGGCGCCGCCGGCCGCGGCGCCGCGAAAGCCCGCAGCCGGTTCCTCAGCTCGCGCAGCCGGGCGATGCCGAGCTGGCGGGCCGCCTCCACCGCAAAGCCGAACGACCGCCCCGGGCCGACGCCGACCACCAGGTCGACCATGCTGCGCCGCCCGCTCCATAGCTGCGCCATGAAACTGTCCTGCACCGAGCAGGAATCGATGGTCTCGATCGCGCCCTCGGCGAACAGCTGCTCGGTGAGCTTGTCGATCAACAACGCGCCGGGCGAGAACTTGCCGAATTTGGCGTCGTAGCCGGTCTTCCAGGTATAGGCCCGCGTTCCGCAATACATCAGCACCTGTGCCGCGATCGCCTTGCCGTCGACCCGCAGCAGCGCCACGCTGGCGTCGCCGCGCGCCGCCAGCGCCCGGATCAGCTCGCGGGTGAAGCGGGCATCGGCGGGGTCGCAGGTCAGCGCGGTTCCCCGCTTGCCCTTCCAGCCGCCCGCCTCCAGCGCCAGGAAGATCTCGAACGCGGCGCTGGCCGCTGCCTCCGAGCGGTCGTTGAGCAGCTCGACGGCGCCTTGCGCCGACAGCCGGTTCCAGTCCTGCCGCAGCTTCTTGCGGGTTGCGCCCGAATGCTTGACGCCGTGGTCCTTGCTGGCGAACGGCCGGGCGAATTGCTTCAGCTCCAGTTGCTCGCCGCCCTTCCCGGTCAGCGCGGTGCGCAGCGCGGCATAGCTCGGCGCTTCGGCGTCGAGCGATTTCAGGGTGATCACCTTGGGCAGCGCCGGATCGCGCTCGATCGCCGCCAGGAACGCCGGCATCACCTGTCCGGCGAACGCCGGATCGACCACCGGGCTCGACAGGAAGGCATAATAGAACGGCAAGGCCTCGAGGATCGCCGGCAGCAGCGGTGCCACGACGCGGCGGCGCAGCGCCCACAGCCCGACCAGACGCCGCGGCGAGGCGCCCTCGTCCCAGGCCAGCAGCACCCGCACGTCGGCGAAGCCGCAGCTCTGCGCCGTGCGCAGCGCCGCCGGATTCATGAACACATTGGGCGAGGCGCGCCGGGCGAGATCGTCCCACGGCGCGGCCTGCGCCCGCTCTGGCGAACAAATGGTGACCGAAATCATCCGCGGCGACCCGACGACATGCAGAGCGGCGACTGTGATCGCAACAGCCTTGCGATCCGGTTAAGCGGCGCCGTTGCGGCTGCGACGCGCTGTCGCTTTCAAGCTTTGTTTGCCTTTTCGGCGCAGTCTCCGGCTCCCGGAACCCGGACAATGCAGCAGATGCGAACGACCGATATTGCCATCGTCGGCGGCGGCCTCGCCGGCTCGCTGTGCGCGGCGATGCTGGGGCGCGCCGGCGTCAACGCCGTGCTGATCGACCCGCATCCGGTGTATCCGCCGGATTTCCGCTGCGAGAAACTCAGCGGCAACCAGCTCGCGATCCTGCGCAAGACCGGGCTCGCCGAGGCCGTGCTGCGCGCCACCACCCATGACGGCGCGGTCTGGATCGCCCGGTTCGGCTATTTGATCGACGACAAGCCCAGCGACCAATACGGCGTGCGCTATGAAGTCTTGGTCAACGCGCTGCGCGCCGAGATTCCGGCGAGCGTGGAGTTCATCGCCGCCACCGTCTCGACGATTGCGACGAGCGACGCCCTGCAGCGCCTCGTATTGTCCGATGGCGAAGAAATCTCCGCCCGCCTAGTGGTGCTCGGCAACGGCCTCAACAAGGGCCTGCGCCGCCGGCTCGGCATCGAGAACCACGTCATCAGCGAATGCCATTCGCTGACCATCGGCTTCGACCTGGCGCCGCTCGACCGCCCGGCCTTCGCATTTCCGGCGCTGACCTATTATCCGGAAAACTCCGCGGCGCGGATGGCCTATCTGTCGCTGTTTCCGATCGGCGGCGCGATGCGCGCCAACCTGATGGTGTACCGCCGGCTCGATGACCCGTGGCTGCAGCAATTGCGCGAAGCGCCGGTGGCCGCACTGCACGCGCTGATGCCGGGGCTGCGCGCCATCACCGGCGAGTTCGAACTGGCCGGCGAGCTGAAGATCAGGCCGGCCGACCTCTATGTCAGCGAAGGCCATCATCGCTCAGGCCTGGTGCTGGTCGGCGATGCCTTTGCCACCTCGTGTCCGGCCGCCGGCACCGGCACCGACAAGGTGTTCACCGACGTCGAGCGGCTGTGCAACGTGCACATCCCGCGCTGGCTGGCGACGCCGGGGATGGCGCGCGACAAGATCGCGGCGTTCTACGACGACCCGGTGAAGACCGCCTGCGACCGCTGGGCGCGCGGCAAGGCATTCGAGCTGCGCGCGCTGTCGACCGACGACGGCCTCAACTGGCGGGCGCGGCGCTGGGCGCGGTTCGTGCTGCGCGGCGCCCAGGGCCTGATCCGGCGGCTCGGCGGAGCCCAGCGCACCGCGCGGGCTGCGCAGCGCTATCAGTCCGATCCGCGTCCCGAACCGATCGTCCGGCGCTGACGCGGCATGCCGCAGCGCCGGCGCCGCCGGCCTTGCCCTGCAAGCCGGCTGACGCGTGGTGCAGGCGTCATCCGGCGCGCCCTCTCGATCGAGCATGATCGCGTCCGAAACCGCGTCTCGCGGTCATGCCGCGGCGGCTCACACGATATCGTAGTGATGCGTGACCAGCGACCAGTCAGTGCCGACGGCCGCCGTCAGCACGTTGGTGGTGAAGGCGTTGCCGGTGGATTGCCAGGTCGTGATCGTTCCGCTGTCATTGCGGAACAGGATATCGTCGCGGCCGTCGTCGTTGTAGTCGCCGATCGCGCTGATATGCCAGCTGTTGTCGACGAAGCTGGTGAAGCTGTTCGCCGTGAAGCTCGATCCGGTGGATTGCCACTCGGAGATGGCGCCGCTGTTGTTGCGGAACAGGATGTCGCTGCGACCGTCGCCGTTGAAGTCGCCGACCCCGGCGAAGTGCCAGCTGGTGTCGGCGGCGCTCATGAAGGTGTTGGCGATGAAGCCGTTGCCGGCGGCGTTGGCCTGCCACTCGGTGAACGCGCCGCCATTATTGCGCCAGATCAGATCGTCGCGGCCATCGCCGTTGAAATCGCCGATCGCCTGCAGGTGCCAGGAGGGATCCACCAGATTGCTGACCACGACGTTGGCGTTGAAGCCGCCGACGCCGTTGGACTGCCATTCGGTGAACGCCCCGTTGACGTTCCGAAACAGCAGGTCGCCATAGCCGTCGCCGTTGAAATCGGCCAGCGCGCCGATCTGCCAGGAGGTGTCGACGTTGCCCATAAACACGTTGGCGGCGAATCCCGATCCGGTGGAATCCCAGATCGTGAAGGCGCCCGATGTGGTGTTGCGCCACAACAGATCCGAGGCGCCGTCGCCGTTGAAATCGAACGTGCCCTGGCACTGCCAGCTATTGTCGACCGCGCTGCTCATAAAGGCGTTCGGCGTCACCGCATTGCCGGAGATGTTGCCGGCGACGTCCCACACCGTGAAGGTGCCGCCATTGTGCCGCCACAACAGATCGCTGTGGCCGTTGCCGTCGAAATCGTTGATGTAGGTGTCGTGATTCTGCAGCCGCAAATCGATGCCGCCATAGCTGGTGTCGGCGGCCACGACGAAATGTCCGACCGGATTGTTCGACAACGTCAGGCCGTAGCCGTAGTTCAAGTGCGTGCCGATCTGCGTGTAGTTGAAGTTGTTGAGGCTGGCGTCGGTGAAATTGATCCGGTCCCCGACATTCATATCGGTCAGCGTGTAGCTGCCCAAACCATATTGCGTGGACTGGAAGGTGTCGTTGCCGCCGCCGCCGGTGAGGGTCCCGATCAGCGTGCCGTTGGGGATGATCAGATCGTTGCCGCTGCCGCCGATCGCGTTGTGGATCAGGGTGTTGGTCTCGATGCCGATATTGTTGACATAGCCGCCGATCGAGGACCAATGGCCGCCGTTGAGATCGATCACCTGATTGTTGGAATAGCCGGAGCAATCCAGCGTGTTGATGCCGCCGGCGTCGTAGATGGTGAAGGCCGGGGTTCCCACATAGCTGGAAAAATTGTACAGCGATCCCGCGGTGGAGTGAAAGCCATAGACGGTGTCGCCGGTCCGCGTCGCGGTCTGCACGCCGTAGATCGACTGGATCGCCATGATATCGGCCATCTCCGGCGTGATCACGTAGTCGTAGCTGGCGCCGCCGTAATTGTTCTGCGACATGTACGACATGACCGACCACTGCCAGGTGTCGTTGGTGTAGATGTTGTCGACCCCGTAGGTGGCGCTGCCATTATAGGGTCCCTGGTGCCCCAGCCCGAGCGCATGACCGATCTCGTGGATGTAGGTCTGGAACATGTAGCTGTAGATGTTGGTGTTCGGCCACCAGTCGGAGCTGATATCGATCACCGCGCTGGTCGTGTTGGTTCCCGACCAGTTCGACGAGGTGACGGCCTGTCCGCTGCCGTTGTTGTTCATGGTGATGTTGGCGGCGCCGGACGTGAAGGTGAAGTTCACATTGGCGACGTCGTGCCACAGCTGAAAGGCGTTGATCGCCAGGCTTTGTTCGGCCGCGGTCAGGTCGGTGATGTTGACGGTGATGTTGTTGCTGGCCCAATGGTGCGGGCTCCAATAGCCGCTGACCAGATAGTTGGCCAAGGTCTGGACCGAGGCGAAGGTCGCATTGTTGGCCGACACCGCGCTGCCGGACACCGCGTCCGCCGACACCGCATTGGCCGGACCCGCGTTGGCGAACGTCGCAGACGCGCTGCCGTCTGACGCCGCGGCCGCGTGGCCTGCTGCACTCACATCGAAAAAGCTGAAGTCCAAGGAGTCGCTGCCGCTATTCGGGTCGTCGGAATTGGCGGGCTTGGCTTGCGTCGAAAATTGGATCTTGCTCATTTTCAAAATCCTTTAATGGGAAATCGTGACTACCTCGAAAATTCCAAGATACACAAAAATTTCGACAAATCATATCCGGATGTTGCGATCTATTTCCGCCCGGCAGCGCACAAGCGGGCCGGCGATGTCGCGAAAAACCAATGGAAAATCAGCGGGATTACCGCGCGCGGTAGCGACTGACCGTGACCCGGCGGGTTCGGCGCCGCAGCACGCCGCGCGCCGGCCGCGGCAGCAGCCCCAGCATCGCCGATCGCCGAGGCCTTACGCCTCGTCCTCTTCGTCATCATCCTCATCGTCGTCAGCGGACGGCGTGTCGGACTGATGCGGCACATGGTTCTGGTCGTCCCACAGCTTGCGGTACATGCCATTGGCGGCCAACAGCTGCTTGTGCGAACCGCGTTCGATGGCGCGGCCGCCGGCGATCACGATGATCTCGTCCATCTCCACCACCGAGGTCAGCCGGTGGGTGGAGAAGATCATGGTGCGGCCCTTGGCGACCTTCAGCAGCGTGCGGTTGATAGCGGCTTCGGTGGTCTGGTCGAGCGCCGAGGTCGCCTCGTCGAGCAGCAGCACCGAAGGATTGCGGATGATGGCGCGGGCGATGGCGATGCGCTGGCGCTGGCCACCGGACAGCGTGTCGCCGCGTTCGCCGACCTGGGTGTCGTATTTGTGCGGCAGGCTCATGATGTAGCGGTGGATCTCGGCCTTGCGCGCCGCCTGCTCGACCTCCTCGTCGCTGGCGCCTTCCTTGCCGAGCCGGATGTTCTCGCGGATCGAGACGTTGAACAGCATGTTCTCCTGGAACACCACCGCCATCGAACGCCGCAGCGATTCCCGCGTCACCTTGCGGATGTCGACGCCGTCGATCGACAGCCTGCCCTCGTCCGGCAGATAGAGCCGCAGGATCAGGTTTAGCAGCGTGCTCTTGCCGGAGCCGGAGGGGCCGACGATGGCGATGGTCTTGCCGACGTCAAGCCGCAGGCTGAGATTGTCCAGCACCGGGGTCTGGCTGCCTTCGTATTTGAAGCTGACGTGCTCGAACGAGATGTCGTGGGTGATGCGCGGCAATTCCGGCGCGGCCGGCAGATCGGCGCCGCGGGTCGGCTCGTCCAGCAGTTCCTCGATGTGGCGCACCGCCGCGGCGGAAGCGATCGACACCGGGATGAAATGCATCACATGGGCGATGTTGTACGACACCTCCCAGAACGCGCTCTCGAAGGTGACGAAGGTGCCGACCGTGATCTGGCCCTTGGTGGCGAGATAGGCGCCGATCGCCAGCACCACCAGATGCAGCAGCAGCACCGAGATGGTGACGGTGCGCTCCACCATGGTCGATAGAAACGTGGCCTGCGCGATCTTGCGCCGCGCGTCGTCGTTGCGCAGCCGGAAGAAGCCGAGCATCTTGCGCTGCAGGCTGAACGCCTTGACCACCGCCTGCGCCGCGACGTTTTCCTGCACCATGCCGAGCAGCGCGGATTCCTGCTGCTTCTGCTCGTAATTGGCGTTGACCGCCTTCGGCGTCAGGATCCGCGGCCCGATCAGCGTGATCGGAAACACCAAGAGCGCCACCGCGGCGAGCTGCCAGTTCAGGAACAACAGCAGTACGATGCCGGCGATCAGTTCCAGGAACGGCAGCGCCGCGCTGCTGGAGAAGCTCTTCACCGAGCCTTCATAGGCCGACAGGTCGATCGAGAACCGCGACAGGATTTCGCCGCGCTTGGTGCGGGCGAAATACGCCGAGGGCAGGTTCTGGATGTGCTCGAACAATCGGCCGCGCACCTCGGCCACCACCGCTGCCGCGAGCCGCGCGTCCCAGCGCTCGTACCACACCGCGACGATCGAGGTGACGATGCCGGCCACCGCCAGCACCGACAGGATGGTGATCAGCGCCTCGAAATCTTCCTCGCCGAGCGCGTCGTCGATCAGGTATTTCAGCGACAGCGGCATGATGACGTTGAACAACGTCTCGATCACCACGCCGATGCCGACGAAGGCGATGATCTTCTTGTAGTTGGTCAGGAACGGCTTGGTGAAGCGGTAGATCGTGGCGAGCGCGCCGGCGGCCTCCTTGGCGGTGAAGACCACCAGTTCCTCGTCGTCGTCATCGTCGTCGAGCTCGACAGCGTCCTCGCCGTCGTCATCGTCGTCATCGTCGGGCGCAGGCTTGGCGAGCGGTTTCTTTTCGCCGGCTGCGGCGAGCTTCTTTTCGCCGGCTGCGGCGACCTTGGCGGGTGCCGCGACTTTGGCGGGTGCGGCGACCTTGCCCGGCCCCGGCGGCTTGATGCCCTGCACCGGGGTTGCGTCGACGCCGACCGGCAGCGCGAATTTTTCGTCGAGCGGCGATTTCGGATCGGGCTTCGGCGCGCGATCTTCAGTGTCCGACGGGGGTCGCTTGGGCGCCATGAATCAAACCGATCAAACCGATGCTGAACGGCGCATTCGCCGCGAAAATGAGCCGTGGTCGAACCACGAACCGGATGCTACGCGATCGCCGCGGCTTCGGCAAAGCGCGCCCGCTGTGCATCGGCTGTTCCCGTGACAGTCCGATGAAGCGGGCCAATGCAGCAGTCCGACGGAACAGTTCGCCCGGCGAATCGTCGGTCGACGATAAGCCGGGCATGACGCGGCTCTGCGCGGCGGTGTTACTCCGCCGCGAGCTTGTCGAAGAACGAATAACGCAGGCTGTCAGAATCGGCGTACCAGTTGCCCGGCCCCTTGTTGGCGGCCAGCGTGGCGGCCCACACCGCGTCGGTGCAGTCCGCGCGGTGCATCGACAGGTCGAAGCCGTTGGCGAAGAACAGTTCCGACCATTCCCACCAGGTGCCGAGCTTCTTGACGCCGCGCAACAGGTCGTAGCGGTCGATCACCGCCGGCGCCATGTCGCTGGTCACCGAGCCGAACACCAGGCCGGTTTTGACCACGCGGTTGAGTTCGGCGATCGCCCGCGGCACCCGCTTTTCCGGCACGTGGCACAGGCAGGTCTCGAACACGAAGTCGAATTCGCCATCCTTGAACGGCAGATCGACCACCGAGCCGAGCTGGTTGAACTCTTTCAGCGCGTCCGGCGTCTTTGCGTGGATGCCGCGGTTGTTCTCGATGCCGTAGGCGTCGATGCCGCGTTCGCGCAGCGCACCGACCAGCTCGCCGCTAGCCGAGCCGGCCACCAGCATCCGCGCGCCCGGCGCCGGATTCCACACGATCTTGATCAGCTCGAGCAGATAATCCGGGTTGGTGAACTGGTTCCAGACCTCGTGATACGGCCCCAGCCCGCGATAGTTCTTGAAATAATCGCGGTCGATCTTGTCGGAGACCGGCTTGCCCTCCTGCTGCGAGCGAACCCGGCGCAGCTTGATCATCTCGGTGAGGATGATGTCGGTGGCGGCGTCGGAGGAATCGAACAGCCCATTCAGCGTGGAATCGAACAGATAGTCGCCGACCACCACCAGGCCCGGGTGGTTCTTCGGCTCCGGGCGATGGTTGGTCATCACGTCGCGAGTCGGCAGCCCGCCGGGAATGGCATTCACCGACGACAGCCAGCGATGGGTCTTGCCTTCCATGAAATGCGCACGCGCGTCGCCCAGCGACGCCGGCAGCGACTTGAGTGCGGCGTCGATCAGTTCGTCGTCGCTGAGGTTGGAATAGGCCAGCGCGTCGGAGCCCGGAATCAGCCAGTTCAGCACGCCGTATTTGCCGACGTCGTGGCGCGAGCCTTCGTTGTAGATGCAGCAGCCGCCGAACGCCTCCGACATGAACCAGGAGCCGGGAATCTTGTCGCCCCAGAACGGACTGTCGAACAGGATCGAGACCCGCAGATAATGCGCCGGGCGATCGAAATAGGCGACGTGCTTGACCATCGCGCGGCGCAACTGTTCGTTGCCCCAGCCGATCGTCGCCAGCCAGTTGTGCGGCAGGCACATCAGCACCAGGTCGAAGTCTTTGGTCTCCGGCCCCTTGCCGTTCATCATGTTGAGCTGGTAGCGGCCCTGCTCGGTCTTGCCGACCTTGAGCACGCGGTGATTGAGCTTCACCGTGGCGTCGACCTCGGAATGCAGGCAGGACACCAATTGCTCGTTGCCGTTCTGGATCGAATACAGCCCGATATAGCCGTCGATATCCATCACAAAGTTCTTCAGCGCGTTGAGGCCGTTGGTGTTGTGGCTCTCGGTGGCGATGTCGGAGCGCGCCATCGCCTTGAAGAAGCGCTTGGCGGTGGGGTCATTGACCTCCTTGTCGAGCAATTGCTCGCAATTGGTCCAAGCCCAGGGGTGTTCGTTGTCCTGGGTGCCGACGCCTTCGTAATATTGGATCGGCGTGATCATCTCGGTGCAGCGCTTGCGGAACGCCTCGATGGCGTCGGCGGTGACGTCGCCGTATTTCTTGCGCATCCCCGGCACGTCGTTGAGCAACTCGCCGTCCAGCATCACCTGCTCGGCGTCCATCGGGATGGTCTGCAGGCCGAAATGCTGCACCAGTTCGCGCAGCGGGTCCGGCCCGGACATCGAGTAGTCGTACAATTCGGCGACCCCGGCCTCGTACATCGCCGGCGCGGAATCGAAGGTCCGGGTGACGATTTTGCCGCCGACCCGGTCGGACGCCTCATAGATGGTCACGCGACACAAATCGCCAAGCTTCTTCTTCAGGTACCAGGCGCTCATCAGACCGCCCGGGCCACCACCGACAATTGCAAGATCGAACATTTTCATCTTTCGCCGCATCATGGCCGCGTTGCCGTAGGCAACGCGACGCTCCCCATCCATCAGCGTTCCGGAGGACGTCGGTTTCGGAGCAGGAGTCCGATTCTTCAATCGTTCTAGCCGGTAATTCCGGCGGATTGGAGCCGGTGATCCGGATCGCGTGAGGTCCCCCCTAGCAAAAGCGCTTTTCACCTGAAGGGAAGATGAACAAACGGTAATCCCGCAGTAAAAACCGGCAAAACGCCAAAAAGGCCGGCTTTCGCCGGCCTTTTCAACGGTTTGCTAAGAACTGCTCGCAGCTACGGAGCGTCCGGGGTCGGCAGCGCCAACGGTTCCGGTTCCGGCGCGCTCGGCACGATGGTCGCCTGCTTCTCGCGCTCGTCGAGAATCAGCTTGTCGCGCTTCACAGCCACTTCGCGGATCTTGGCCATCGAGGCGCCGGTGCCCGCCGGGATCAGCCGGCCGACGATGACGTTCTCCTTGAGGCCTTCCAGCGGGTCCACCTTGCCGTTGACGGCGGCTTCGGTGAGCACGCGGGTGGTCTCCTGGAACGAGGCCGCCGAGAAGAACGAGCGGGTCTGCAGGCTGGCCTTGGTGATACCGAGCAGCACCGGGGTGCCGGTGGCGATCTTGCGGCCCTCTTCCTTGGCCTTGGCGTTGATCTGGTCGAATTCGATCTTGTCGATCTGCTCGCCCGAAATCATGTCGGTCTCGCCCTGATCGGTGATCTCGACCTTCTGCAGCATCTGGCGAACGATCACCTCGATGTGCTTGTCGTTGATCAACACGCCCTGCAGCCGATAGACCTCCTGGATTTCGTTGACCAGATAGGCCGCGAGTTCTTCGATACCCTTGATCGCCAGAATGTCGTGCGGCGCCGGATTGCCTTCGACGATGAAATCGCCCTTTTCGACGATGTCGCCGTCTTGCAGATGGATGTGCTTGCCCTTCGGAATCAAATACTCGCGGGTCTCCTCGGTGGTGTCCACCGGCTCGATCGAAATCCGACGCTTGTTCTTGTAGTCGCGTCCGAACCGGATGGTGCCGGCGATTTCCGCGATGATGGCGGCGTCCTTCGGCTTGCGGGCCTCGAACAGTTCCGCCACCCGCGGCAGACCGCCGGTGATGTCGCGGGTCTTGGCGCTTTCGGTGGAGATACGGGCGAGGATGTCGCCGGTCTTCACCTTGGCGCCGACGTCGACCGACAGAATCGCGTCGACCGACAGCATGTAGCGGGCCTCGCCGCCGCGCGCGAGCTTGAGGATCTTGCCGTCCTTGCCCTTGATAACGATCGCCGGACGCAGATCAGCGCCACCGCGCTGGCTGCGCCAGTCGATCACCACGCGCTTGGCGATGCCGGTGGATTCGTCCAGCGTCTCCGAGATCGACTGGCCTTCGACCAGATCCTCGAAGCCGATGATGCCTTCCACTTCGGTCAACACCGGGCGGGTGTAGGGATCCCACTCGGCGATGCGCTGACCGCGCTTGACCATGTCGCCTTCGTCGACGCGCATCCGCGCGCCGTACTGGATGCGATGGGTGGCGCGCTCGGTGCCGTCGGCGTCGGTCACCGCCACCACCATGTTGCGCACCATCGCGATCAGATGGCCCTCGCCGTTCTTGGCGATCGCCTTGTTCTTGATCGTCACCTTGCCGTCGAAATTCGACTCGATGAACGACTGCTCGTTGATCTGCGCGGCGCCGCCGATGTGGAAGGTCCGCATCGTCAGCTGGGTGCCGGGCTCGCCGATCGACTGCGCGGCGATGACGCCGACAGCCTCGCCGTGGTTGACCGGGGTGCCGCGGGCGAGATCGCGCCCGTAGCACTTGCCGCAGATGCCGTTGACCAGTTCGCAGGTCAAAGCCGAGCGGATCTTGACCTCCTGGATGCCGGCCTGCTGCAGCGCGTCGACGTGGCTCTCTTCCATCAAGGTGCCGCGCTTCACCACCACCTTGTTGGTCAACGGATCGCGCAGATCCTCGCCCGCGGTGCGGCCGAGAATCCGCGACGCCAATGAGGCCACCACGGTGCCGGCATCGATGATGGCGCGCATCTTGATGCCGAGCTTGGTGCCGCAATCGTCCGCGGTGATGATGCAGTCCTGCGCAACGTCGACCAGACGCCGCGTCAAGTAGCCGGAGTTCGCGGTCTTCAACGCGGTATCGGCCAGACCCTTACGGGCGCCGTGGGTCGAGTTGAAGTATTCGAGAACCGAGAGGCCTTCCTTGAAGTTCGAGATGATCGGCGTCTCGATGATTTCGCCGGACGGCTTGGCCATCAGGCCGCGCATGCCGGCGAGCTGGCGCATCTGGTCCTGCGAACCGCGGGCGCCGGAGTTCGACATCATGAAGATCGAGTTGATCTGGGCTTCGCCGCCCTTCGGATTCTTTTTGACGGCGGAGATTTCCGTCATCATGTCTTCCGAGATCTTCTTGGTGCATTTCGACCAGGCGTCGACCACCTTGTTGTACTTCTCACCATGGGTGATCAGGCCGTCATTGTACTGCTGCTCGAACTCCTTGGCGAGCGCGCGGGTGTCCTCGACGGTCTTCCACTTCGACGCCGGCACCACCATGTCGTCCTTGCCGAACGAAATGCCGGCCTTGAACGCATTGTAGAAGCCGAGCGCCATGATGCGGTCGCAGAAGATCACGGTCTCCTTCTGGCCGCAGTGGCGGTAGACCTGATCGATCACGCCGGAGATTTCATTCTTGGTCATCAGCTTGTTGATGATGTCGAAGGGCATCTTGGTGGATTTCGGCAGCACCTGGCCGAGCATGGCGCGGCCGGCCGTGGTTTCGTACCACTTGCTGATCTGTTTGCCGGTCTCGTCCATGCCTTCCCAGCGATACTTGATCTTGGTGTGCAGGTGGATGACCTTGGCGTGCAGCGCGTGCTCGATCTCGGCCATTTCGCCGAACAGCTTGCCCTCGCCCGGCAATCCTTCGCGCAGGATCGACAGGTAATACAGGCCGAGCACGATGTCCTGCGACGGCACGATGATCGGCAGACCATTGGCCGGATGCAGGATATTGTTGGTCGACATCATCAAGACGCGGGCTTCGAGCTGGGCTTCCAGCGACAGCGGCACGTGCACCGCCATCTGGTCGCCGTCGAAGTCGGCGTTGAACGCCGCGCAAACCAAGGGGTGCAGCTGGATCGCCTTGCCCTCGATCAGCACCGGCTCGAACGCCTGAATGCCGAGCCGATGCAGCGTCGGCGCGCGGTTCAAGAGGATCGGGTGCTCGCGGATCACCTCGTCGAGGATGTCCCAGACCTCGGGACGCTCTTTTTCGACGAGCTTCTTGGCCTGCTTCACCGTGGTCGACAGACCCTTGGCGTCGAGCCGCGAATAGATGAACGGCTTGAACAATTCGAGCGCCATCTTCTTCGGCAGGCCGCACTGGTGCAGCCGCAGTTCCGGACCCACGGTGATCACCGAACGGCCGGAATAGTCGACGCGCTTGCCGAGCAGGTTCTGCCGGAACCGGCCCTGCTTGCCCTTCAGCATGTCGGCGAGCGACTTCAACGGACGCTTGTTGGCGCCGGTGATGACGCGGCCGCGGCGGCCGTTGTCAAACAAGGCGTCGACGGCTTCCTGCAGCATGCGCTTTTCGTTGCGGATGATGATGTCAGGCGCGCGCAGCTCCATCAGCCGCTTCAGGCGGTTGTTGCGGTTGATGACGCGGCGATACAGGTCGTTGAGATCGGAGGTCGCAAAGCGGCCGCCGTCGAGCGGCACCAAGGGGCGCAGGTCCGGCGGAATCACCGGCACCACGGTCAGGATCATCCATTCCGGCTTGTTGCCGGAGAAGCGGAACGCCTCGACGATCTTCAAGCGCTTGGCGAGCTTCTTGTGCTTGATGTCGGATTCGGTTTCCTGCATCTCGACGCGCAGCGAGGCCTCGAGCTTCTCGAGCTCAAGCCCCTTCAACAGCTCGCGGATCGCTTCGGCGCCGATCATGGCGGTGAAGGAATCCTGACCGTATTCGTCCTGCGCGCGCAGATATTCTTCTTCGGACAGCAGCTGACGGTCCTTCAGCGCGGTCAGACCGGGCTCAAGCACGACGTAGTATTCGAAGTAAAGAATCCGCTCGAGATCCTTCAGCGTCATGTCGAGCAGAAGCCCGATCCGCGACGGCAGGGATTTCAGGAACCAGATGTGGGCGACCGGGGCCGCGAGTTCGATGTGGCCCATGCGCTCGCGACGGACCCGCGACAACGTCACTTCGACCGAGCACTTCTCGCAGATGATGCCTTTGTACTTCATCCGCTTGTACTTGCCGCACAGGCACTCGTAGTCCTTGATCGGCCCGAAGATGCGGGCGCAGAACAGCCCGTCGCGCTCCGGCTTGAAGGTGCGGTAATTGATGGTTTCCGGCTTCTTGATTTCGCCGTAGGACCACGACAGAATCTTTTCCGGCGACGCGATCGAAATGCGGATCTGGTCGAAGACCTGAGCCGGCGTCGTCGGATTGAACAGATTCATAATTTCTTGGTTCATCGTATTCTCCTCGCCTGCAGGCTTGGCCACCGCCTGCTGCAAAATTCAAACCTTCGCGCGCGCCTTCATGGTTCGAGACGCGCGGCCCTCGATCGCACCTTGCATGGATGCGCCGGCGCAGCCGCGCTCCTCACCATGAGGAGCCCTCATCCTGAGGAGCGGCGTCTTTGCCGCGTCTCGAAGGATGAGGTAGTCCGGGCGGCGCTTCCGCCGCCCGCCGCAGACTATTCGGCCGCCTCGGATGTCGGCGTCGCCAGCTTGGAATTGTGCAGGTCGACGTTGAGGCCGAGCGAGCGCATTTCCTTGACCAGCACGTTGAACGATTCCGGGATGCCGGCTTCGAAGGTGTCGTCGCCGCGCACGATCGCCTCGTACACCTTGGTCCGGCCGGCGACGTCGTCCGACTTCACGGTCAGCATTTCCTGGAGCGTGTACGCCGCGCCGTAAGCTTCGAGCGCCCACACTTCCATTTCACCGAACCGCTGTCCGCCGAACTGCGCCTTGCCGCCGAGCGGCTGCTGGGTGACCAGCGAGTACGGGCCGATCGAACGGGCGTGGATCTTGTCGTCGACGAGATGGTGCAGCTTGAGCATGTAGATATACCCAACCGTCACCTTGCGGTCGAAGGTGTCGCCGGTGCGGCCGTCATAGACGGTCGATTGTCCGGAGGCATCGAGACCGGCGAGCTTCAGCATCTCCTCGATATCGGCTTCCTTGGCGCCGTCGAACACCGG
>NZ_DASWPE010000015.1:0-2232 GCF_036404135.1 Rhodopseudomonas sp.
CATCCTTCGACAGGCTCAGCAACCGTATTGGAGTGTCAAGTCTGTTGTTGCAGCCAGGGCTTGTCCTGTTCGATGATTGAATTGGCGATGACGAGGAGTTTTCGCATAGCGGCGACGATGGCGACCTTTGGGGGTTTCCCGTCGTTGCGGAGGCGTTTGTAGAAGGGTTTGATGACGGGGTTGCATCGGATGGCGACGATGGTTGCCATGTAGAGGATGCATCGGACGGAGAGCCTGCCACCTGTGATGTGGGCCTCGCCGCGGGAGGTGCCCGAGTCGCGGTTCATGGGGGCGACGCCGACGAGGGCGGCGATCTGTTTTTTGCCGACCTGTCCGAGTTCGGGGAGTTCTGCGACGAGGGTGGCCGCGACGATGGCGCCGAAGCTCGGGATGGATCGCAGCAGTTCAGCGCGGCGTGCGAGGTGGCGATCGGCCTCGATCAGGTCGGCGATGCGCTGGTCGATGTGGGCGATTTCGGTTGTGAGGAAGTCGAGATGGCGGGCGAGCGAGGCAGCGAGCGTCTCGTCGTCGGGATGGGCGGCGCGTTGCTTCTCCATGGCGGCCATCTCGACAAGTTGGCGGCGGCGGCGGACGAGGTCGGTGAGTTGGATCTGGGCCTCGCTGGGCGCAGATGCGGCGGGTGGCTGCATGGTCTGAGCGAAGCGCAGGATGACGCCGGCGTCAATCGCATCGGTCTTGGCCAGCCGTCCCGTGGCGCGCGCGAAGTCGCGGACCTGACGCGGGTTGACCCGGCTGAAGGCGATCTGCCGCCTGGCAAGATCATGAGCGAGCAGGCGGGTGTAGCCGCCGGTCGCCTCGCACACGAGGTGCGGCGTTTGGAGACCGGCGAGCTTGCGGCCAAGCGCCGCGATGCCGGTTTTGTCGTTGCCCGTCCGCCAGACCCTGGGCGAACCGGGAAGAGCAACGTCGAGATGGTCCTTCGACACGTCGACGCCGATAAATGTCCGTGTATCCAGCATGATGGCTCCGCCTTGCATGCGGGCTCAAGGCCCGGCCAACCGTTCGAGACGATCATGGCGGGACGGATGACCTTGCTGAGCCACGAGCTCATGCCCAAGGATGAACACGGCCATCCGCCCCGTTGGGTGCGGGTCATGACCCGCACCCAACGGGGCGGATGGCCGTGTTCATCCTTGGGCATGAGCTCGTGGCTCAGCAAGGTCATCCGTCCCGCCATGATCGTCTCGAACGGTTGGCCGGGCCTTGAGCCCGCATGCAAGGCGGAGCCATCATGCTGGATACACGGACATTTATCGGCGTCGACGTGTCGAAGGACCATCTCGACGTTGCTCTTCCCGGTTCGCCCAGGGTCTGGCGGACGGGCAACGACAAAACCGGCATCGCGGCGCTTGGCCGCAAGCTCGCCGGTCTCCAAACGCCGCACCTCGTGTGCGAGGCGACCGGCGGCTACACCCGCCTGCTCGCTCATGATCTTGCCAGGCGGCAGATCGCCTTCAGCCGGGTCAACCCGCGTCAGGTCCGCGACTTCGCGCGCGCCACGGGACGGCTGGCCAAGACCGATGCGATTGACGCCGGCGTCATCCTGCGCTTCGCTCAGACCATGCAGCCACCCGCCGCATCTGCGCCCAGCGAGGCCCAGATCCAACTCACCGACCTCGTCCGCCGCCGCCGCCAACTTGTCGAGATGGCCGCCATGGAGAAGCAACGCGCCGCCCATCCCGACGACGAGACGCTCGCTGCCTCGCTCGCCCGCCATCTCGACTTCCTCACAACCGAAATCGCCCACATCGACCAGCGCATCGCCGACCTGATCGAGGCCGATCGCCACCTCGCACGCCGCGCTGAACTGCTGCGATCCATCCCGAGCTTCGGCGCCATCGTCGCGGCCACCCTCGTCGCAGAACTCCCCGAACTCGGACAGGTCGGCAAAAAACAGATCGCCGCCCTCGTCGGCGTCGCCCCCATGAACCGCGACTCGGGCACCTCCCGCGGCGAGGCCCACATCACAGGTGGCAGGCTCTCCGTCCGATGCATCCTCTACATGGCAACCATCGTCGCCATCCGATGCAACCCCGTCATCAAACCCTTCTACAAACGCCTCCGCAACGACGGGAAACCCCCAAAGGTCGCCATCGTCGCCGCTATGCGAAAACTCCTCGTCATCGCCAATTCAATCATCGAACAGGACAAGCCCTGGCTGCAACAACAGACTTGACACTCCAATACGGTTGCTGAGCCTGTCGAAGGATG
>NZ_DASWPE010000016.1:0-51087 GCF_036404135.1 Rhodopseudomonas sp.
TTACCGCGCAGGTGTCGCTGGACGACGCTGCCGATCTCGCCGAGCGGCTCGGCATCCGCTACGAGGTGCTGCCGATCGCCGACGCCGTCAACGGTTTCGAGAGCATTCTGGCCGGCACCTTCGCGGGCCTGGCGCGCGACATCACCGAAGAGAATTTGCAGGCCCGCACCCGCGGCACGCTGCTGATGGCGATCTCCAACAAGACCGGCGCCATGGTGGTCACCACCGGCAACAAGTCGGAAATGTCGGTCGGCTATGCCACGCTCTATGGCGACATGAACGGCGGCTTCAACCCGATCAAGGACATCTACAAGACCGAAGTGTTCCGGCTCTGCACCTTGCGCAATATGTGGAAGCCCGACGGCGCTTTAGGCCCATCCGGCGAGGTGATCCCGGTCAACATCATCACGCGCCCACCAACGGCGGAGTTGCGGGAAAACCAGACCGACCAGGATTCGCTGCCGCCCTATGACATTCTCGACGGCATTCTGGAGCGGCTGGTGGAGCGCGAACAGCCGCTGGCTTCGATCGTCGCCGCCGGCTTTGCGCGCGACACCGTGCTGCGGATCGACCGCTTGCTCAACATCGCCGAATACAAGCGCCGCCAGGCCGCGCCGGGCGTCAAGGTGACGCGCAAGAATTTCGGCCGTGACCGCCGCTATCCGATCACCAATCGGTTCCGGGATTCCGGCGAGCCGCCGCGCGAGCCGGACGACGCGCTGCTTTCGCGCGCCAACCGCGCCACCAGCGACGCGTTCGAGGGGTAGCGCTCTCACCAGGATGACGACGCCAAGCATGGCGCGAAGCGACAATTATGCGTCCGGACGCCAGGCCGCGCAGCTATTGCCGCAGCTGCCTACCTTGCCGGAATGAAGGCCGGGCCGACCGAGCGGATGGTCTTGTTGCCGCCGGTGTCGGGCGTGGCGTCGGTGGTCGGCGCGGCGCTGGGCGCTGCCGCAGGCGTCGTCGGAGCGGCGGTCTGTGCCGCGCCTTTCTTTTGTGCCGCCGGCGCCGGCTTCGCCAACGGCTGCGACATCTTCTTGGCGCGCTCCTCGGTGACGATGATGTCGCCCTGTTCGACCGAGCCCTTGTCGTCGATGCTCTTTAAGGCGTCGGACCAGGTCTGCCCGGCGGCCTTGCAGGCGCAGGACGGGTTGAATTCCTGGCGGTAGCGGAACGCGTTGGGCGACGAGGTGTAGGGTTGGCCGTTGATCGACACCGCCTGGTTCATGTCCTCGCCGGGATTGCGGTAGGTGAACAGCGTGGCCTCGGCCGCCGGACAGAGATTCTTGCAGGTCTTCTCGTCGTCGGAAAACCGGCCCGGCACGGTGGCAAAGGAGATCGGAAAATAAAACCCGTCGCAGCTGCGCACGCATACGGTGCGGTAGGTGCCGGACTGCGGCCCGAGGTCGGTGGGGACCGGGGCGGCGGCGCCGGGATTGTCGTTGCCGCCGGGGGTGCCGTTGTTGTTGCCGAACAGATTGTCCAGAAAATTGCCGCCATTGCCGCCGCCATTGCGGGCGGCGGCGACATATTGCGGGCCGCAATTGTTCTGCGCCAGCGCCAAGAGCACCGAGCGGCGCTGGTTGTCGCGGTCCGAGCTGCCGGCGCCGCCCATCCGCAACCGCTCGAGATTGACGGTGATCTGATCCAGATTGCCGCGCATCTGCTGGATCTGGTTGTTGATCGGGCCGCATTGCGCGGACTGGTTGTTGAATAGCGACAGGAACCCGGAGCTGTCGCAGCCCATCCGCTTGGCCTGGGTGGTGACGCGGTCGAGTTCGCCCTGCTGGCGGGTGGCGGCGTCCTCGAAGCGGCGGATCTGCTCGGCCTTGGCCGGATCGCCATTGCCGCCGCGGTCGACGCTGGCCAGTTGCGCTTCCAGCCGCTGGCACATCGGATTGCCAGCCGCGCCCTGTGGACCCTGGCCGGGTGGATAGGCTTGCTGCGGATAGCCTTGTTGCGGCGGCGGCGCGGACGGAGGCGGATAGCCCTGCGCCGCGGCTTCGAAATTGAGGGCTCCAAGGCCAACAAGCACGGCGCCGGCCAAAATCCGGCGGATCGGGGATCGCATCAAGGTCTCAACCATTTTTCGGCGGCAGGCGCGACCCGTCTAGCCGCTTCTGGCGGCACCGTCACGTCGTTTCCGAGGCGCCGGTGTGGCAAGTGGAAGCATCGGCGCAAGGCCGGTCGGACAGTCCTCAGCGGGCGCAGGTGATGGCGAGGAATTCATTGCAGGCGCCGTGCGCGCAGCTATTGCCGACGGCTTTCGGCACCGTCCCGGTGATTTCCTCGGCGTCGATCTGCCGATACGACGTCGCCTCGGCGAAATCCCGCGACTGGCAATAGGATTGCGCGGCGGAGGCGCCGCATTTTTCACCCTTGGCGAGGCATTGGTCGATGCCGTAGCCGTCGGAATGGTTGGGGACGATGAAGACGCGGCTGTCGGCCAGCGCGGCGGAGGCCGACAACAGCGAGGCCGCGGCCAGCAGGGCGGGAAAGGATTTCATAACTCACCAATGAATGAGAGAAACTCCCATTCTCATTAGACCCGAAAGGTTAAGAATCATTAACCATGGCCGTTTCGGCCGGCCGGAAGCGGCGTAGGACCCGAACATGGCCGAAATCGGTCGGTTCCGGAACCTATCGGGAGTCTCGACACTCGCCGGACTTGACGCGATTCGCCGGCTGTTCCATGGTGCTCGGATGAACGGTCTTTTCTCGATTTGTGGCCTTTGCCGCGAGATTATTAGCTAGCTCACCGCTGGCTGAGGCCGTCTTTTCTCTCGTGAGATCACTGGACGCCCGGCCGCAACGGACGGGATTTCCATGGCTTTGCGCCTTTACGATACGCTGACCAAGGACAAGCGCGACTTCGCGCCGCTCGATCGCTCGAACGTGCGGATGTATGTCTGCGGCCCGACGGTCTACGATTTCGCCCATATCGGCAACGCCCGGCCGGTGATCGTGTTCGACGTGCTGTTCCGGCTGCTGCGGCACCTGTATGGCGCGGATCATGTCAAATACGTCCGCAACATCACCGACGTCGACGACAAGATCAACGACCGCGCCGCGCGGGATTATCCCGGCCTGCCGCTGAACGAGGCGATCCGCAAGGTCACCGAGCAGACCGAACGTCAGTTCCACGACGACGTCGACGCGCTGGGCTGCCTGCGCCCGAGCATCGAGCCGCGCGCCACCGAACATATCGGCGAGATGCGCAGCATCATCGACCGGCTGGTCGCGGGCGGCTTCGCCTATGTCGCGGAAGACCACGTGCTGTTCTCGCCGCAGGCGATGAACGCGGCGAATTCGATTTTGCCGCGCTATGGGTCGCTGGCCAATCGCTCATTGGATGAGATGATCGCCGGCGCAAGGGTCGACGTCGCGCCGTATAAGCGCGACGCCACCGACTTCGTGCTGTGGAAGCCGTCGAAGCCGGGCGAACCGTCCTGGCCGTCGCCGGCCGGCATCGCCACGCAAGGCCGTCCGGGCTGGCACATCGAATGCTCGGCGATGGCCTGGAAGCACCTCGGCGAAACCTTCGACATCCATGGCGGCGGCATCGACCTGGTGTTTCCGCATCACGAGAACGAGGTCGCGCAAAGCTGCTGCGCCTTCCACACCGACCGCATGGCCACGACCTGGATGCACAACGGTTTCCTGCAGGTCGAAGGCGAGAAGATGTCGAAAAGCCTCGGCAATTTCGTCACCATCCGGGAGCTGCTGGGTAGCTACAAATTTGGGGGCAGGACCTGGGAGGGCGCTGCTCTTAGGTACGCGATGCTGACGACCCATTATCGGCAACCCATCGATTGGACCGGAGCGCGGTTGCTCTGGGCGCGGAATAAACTGGTGGAGTTCTTCAAGGTCGCAGGAAGCCAAGCTTCCGTTGATGAAGAAGAGGTTGACGAGCGTGTTGTTGCAGCGCTCTGCGACGATCTGAATGTTCCCCACGTTATTGTTGAACTGGATCGTCAGTTTTTAGAATTGAAGCACCGACCCGAAGACAAGGGAAAAGCAGCAGCTTTCCATGCAACTCTGAAATTACTTGGAGTGAATTTGAGTGAATTCGATCGGCAGATCGGTCGCTCGGAAGAGAATTTGATCGAAGTCAAGATCGCTCACCGAAATGCTGCTCGTCGTGCGAAAGACTGGACCGAATCCGACCGCATCCGCGATGAACTCGCCGCGATGGGCGTGGTGCTGAAGGACGGCAAGGATGCCGACGGCAAGCCGATCACCACCTGGGAGATCGCGCGATGACTCCCCCCAATCACATCGTCATCCCGAGGAGCGCGTTTTCGCGCGAGCCGGCTGCTCTAGCGTCATTGCGAGGAGCCCTTGCGACGAAGCAATCCAGGGGCTCCGTGCGCTTGGCCCTGGATTGCTTCGCACAGCGGCCGGCGCGTTGCGCCGTCCGCTGGCTCGCAATGACGCCCCCCGTCATTCCGGGGCGCGAGCGCGAATGCGCGAGCGAACCCGGAATCTCGACGCAGATTGCTGTCGTCGGCACTAAGCGACGTTCAAAGGAGACCCTGCGATGAGCAAGCCCGACACGCCGTTTCCGAAACACTGGCTGTACTACATCGCCATCAAGGTCGGGCTGCTCGCCGGCGCCATCGTGCTGGTGCTGAAACTCTACGGATTCTGGTGAGCGCGATGGGACAAGCCATGCCACGGCCGGCGCTGCGGCCGTTCCTGCCGGCCGACACGCCGGTGCTCGCCGCCATATTCGCCGCCAGCGTCGAGGAATTGACCGTTGAGGACTACAACGAAGCCCAGCAGCAGGCCTGGATCAGTGCCGTCGACGACGAGGCGGCGTTCGGTCAAAGGCTGTCGTCGCAACTCACCTTGATCGCGACGCTGCAAAGTTCGCCGGTCGGCTTCGCCTCGCTGAAGGGCGCCGACCTGATCGATCTGTTGTACGTGCATCCCAGCGCCGCCTTGCAGGGCGTGGCGTCGCTGTTGTGTGACGCGCTGGAAAAGCTCGCCGCCGCCCGCGGTGCCAAACAACTCACCGTCGAGGCTAGCGACAACGCCGAGCCGTTTTTCGCGAAGCGCGGCTATGTCGCGACCCAGCGCAACACCGTGACCCTCAACGGTGAATGGCTCGCCAACACCACCATGCAAAAAACTTTGGCCGATGCCGCGGCCGCAGGAGCCAAGTCATGAGCCGCGAACGCCTCTATTTATTCGATACTACGCTGCGCGATGGCGCGCAGACCAACGGCGTCGATTTCACGCTGCACGACAAGCGGCTGATCGCGGAAATGCTCGACGATCTCGGCATCGACTATGTCGAAGGCGGCTATCCCGGCGCCAATCCCAGCGACACCGAATTTTTTGCCACCGATCCCGGCCTGCAATCCGCCACCTTCACCGCCTTCGGCATGACGCGGCGGCCCGGCCGCTCGGCGTCGAACGATCCCGGCATCGCCGCGCTCTTGGAAGCCAAGGCCGGTGCGATCTGCTTCGTGGCGAAGTCGTCGGCCTACCAGGTCCGCGTCGCGCTCGGCACCACCAACGATGAAAACCTCGCCTCGATCCGCGACAGCGTGGGCGCCGCCAAGGCCAAGGGCCGCGAGGTGCTGGTCGATTGCGAGCATTTCTTCGACGGCTACAAGCAAGATCCGGCCTTCGCGCTGTCCTGCGCCAAGACGGCGTATGAGTCCGGCGCGCGCTGGGTGGTGCTGTGCGACACCAATGGCGGCACCATGCCGGATCAGATTGAAGCGATCGTCCGCGAGGTGGTGAAAGAAATCCCCGGCAGCCATGTCGGCATCCACGCCCACAACGACACCGAGCAGGCGGTGGCCTGTTCGTTTGCCGCCGTCCGCGCCGGCGCGCGGCAGATCCAGGGCACCTTGAACGGGCTCGGCGAGCGCTGCGGCAATGCCAATCTGTGTGCGATGATCCCGACCTTGAAGCTGAAGCCGGAATTCGCCGAGGCGTTCGAGATCGGCGTGTCCGACGAAAAGCTCGCCACGCTGATGCAGGTGTCGCGCGCGCTCGACAACATCCTCAACCGCCCGAGCAATCCGCACGCGGCCTATGTCGGCGGCAGCGCCTTCGTCACCAAGACCGGGATTCACGCCTCCGCGGTGATGAAGGATCCGCATACTTACGAGCACGTCACGCCGGAGGCGGTCGGCAATCACCGCAAGGTGCTGGTGTCCGATCAGGCCGGCCGCTCCAACGTGCTGGCGGCGCTGTCGCGCACCACCATTCCGTTCGACAAGGATGATCCGAAGCTGAACCGGCTGGTCGAGGAATTGAAGGAGCGCGAAGCCGCCGGCTACGCCTATGAATCCGCCAATGCCTCGTTCGATCTGCTGGCGCGGCGCACGCTCGGCAAGGTGCCGGAGTTCTTCCGGGTCGAGCAGTTCGACGTCAATGTCGAGCAGCGCTACAATTCGCACGGCAACCGCGTCACCATGGCGATGGCGGTGGTCAAGGTCGAGGTCGACGGCGAAATCCTGATCTCCGCCGCCGAAGGCAACGGTCCGGTCAACGCGCTCGATGTTGCCCTGCGCAAGGACCTCGGCAAGTTCCAGAAGTACATCGAGAGCCTCAAGCTGATCGATTACCGCGTCCGTATCCTCAATGGCGGCACCGAGGCGGTGACCCGGGTGCTGATCGAGAGCGAGGACGAGCAGGGCGAACGCTGGACCACCATCGGGGTGTCGCCGAATATCATCGACGCTTCGTTCCAGGCGCTGATGGATTCGGTGGTCTACAAGCTGGTGAAATGCAACGCCCAGGCGTGATGCCGTGACCTCACCGCGAGCGTCTCGCAGTTGCGGTAGGTGATTTCGTCCCAAGAAATTAGCGCGGCGTCCAGCGTTGACTTGAATCAATGCACGCCGCGTGGCTACACTCTCACAGTGGCAGATAACCGCCGCTTGATAAGACGACCCCGCCGATTGCTGGACAACACCTGTCCGCAACAAAGAGCCGGGGCGAGACCATGAGGAGACGTCAGTTTGGGCACCGCCATGAACGGCGCACAGTCGGTTGTGCAGACCCTGGTCAATTGCGGCGTTGAGATCTGTTTCGCCAATCCCGGCACATCGGAAATGCATTTTGTCGCGGCGCTCGACGCGGTTGGCGGCATGCGCCCGGTGCTGTGCCTGTTCGAAGGGGTCGCGACCGGCGCCGCCGACGGCTATGGCCGCATCGCCGGCAAACCGGCGGCGACCTTGCTGCATCTCGGCCCCGGCCTCGCCAACGGCCTCGCCAATCTGCACAACGCACGGCGCGCCGCGAGCCCGATCGTCAACGTGGTCGGCGATCACGCCACCTATCACCTGCAATATGACGCGCTGTTGACCTCCGACATTGTCGGTTTCGCCCGGCCGGTGTCGTCGTGGATTCATCAATCGACCAGCGCCGGCAGCGTCGGCGCCGACGCCGCGCGTGCGGTGCAGGCGGCGCGCGCCGCGCCGCACGGCATCGCCACGCTGATCATGCCGGCGGATGTCGCCTGGAACGAAGCCGCGCTGGCGGCGCACCAGCTCGACGACATCGGCCCGGCGCGGGTCGCCACCGACACCATCGAGGGCGTGGCGGCGCTGCTCGGCAACGGCAAGAAATCCGCGCTGTTGATCCGCGGCGACGGCCTGCGCGGCGCCGGCCTCGAGGCCGCCGGACGGATCCAGGCGAAAACCGGCGCGCGACTGTTGTGCGACACCTTCGCGCCGCATGGCGAATTCGGCGCCGGCCGGGTTCCGGTCGAGCGTATTCCGTATTTCGCCGAACAGATCGTGGCGTTCCTGAAAGACGTCACGCAGCTGATCCTGGTCGGCGCCAAGCCGCCGGTGTCGTTCTTCGCCTATCCCGGCAAGCCGAGCTGGGGCGCGGCGGAAGCTTGCGTGTTCAGCTATCTGGCGCAGCCGCATGAGGACGGCGCCGGCGCGTTGCAACATCTCGCCGACGCGCTGGATGCGCCGGCCGAGCCCGCGACCCGCACGCCGCTGGTGCTGCCGGATTTGCCGAAGGGCAAGCTGAACTCGCTCGGCGTGGCACAGGTGATCGCGCACTTCACGCCTGACAACGCGATCTATGCCGACGAGTCCGCCACCTCCGGGCTTGCCTTGATGATCCATCTGGCGCGGGCGCGGCCCTACACCCATTTGCCGCTGGCTGGCGGCTCGATCGGGCAGGGGCTGCCGCTCGCGGTCGGCGCGGCGCTGGCTGCGCCCGATCGCAAGGTGGTGTGCCCGTCGGGTGACGGCGGCGCCGCCTATACGTTGCAGGCGCTGTGGACCATGGCGCGAGAGAATCTCGACGTCACCGTGGTGATCTTCGCCAACCATTCCTACGCGATATTGAACATCGAGCTGCAGCGCGTCGGCGTCGGTGCAGCCGGCGCCAAGGCGCTGTCGATGCTCGATCTGCACAATCCGGAGATCAACTGGGTGCAGATCGCCTCCGGCCTCGGCGTCGCGTCGAGCCGCGCCGCCACGGCGGAAGAATTCACCGCGCAATATGCCGACGCCATGGCGCAGCGCGGCCCGCGCCTGATCGAAGCGATGATTTGAGGGAGGACCCCATGACCGCGGCCATCGTCTCTGCGCTGCGCCACATCGTCGGCGACACCGGCGTGTTGGAGCCCGCCGAACTCGGCAAGCGCTCCGCCGGCGCCTTCCGCTTCGACAATCTGCGCGCCGCGGCGCTGGTGCGGCCCGCCAGCACTAAGGAGGTCTCCGACGTGCTGCGCTGGTGCCACGCCCACAACGTCGCGGTGATCACCCAGGGCGGTCTCACCGGGCTGGTGCATGGCGGCGACGCCGGCGCCAACGACGTGATCCTGTCGCTGGAGCGGATGCGTGCCATCGAGGCGATCGATCCGTTGCAACGCACCGCGACGGTCGAGGCCGGGGTGGTGCTGCAGACCCTGCAGGAGGCGGTCGAGCAGCACGATCTGGCGTTTCCGCTCGATCTCGGCGCCCGCGGCAGCGCCACGCTCGGCGGCAACGCTGCCACCAATGCCGGCGGCAATCGGGTGATCCGCTACGGCATGACCCGCGACATGGTGCTCGGGCTCGAAGTGGTGCTGGCCGACGGCAGCATCGTCTCCTCAATGAACCAGTTGATCAAGAACAACGCCGGCTACGATCTGAAGCAATTGTTCATCGGCTCGGAGGGCACGCTCGGCGTCATCACGAAGTTGGTGCTGCGGCTGCGGGAAAAGCCGCTCGCCACCAACATGGCCTTCGTGGGCCTGAACAGTTTCGAGGCGCTGGCCAAATTCCTCAAGCATAGCGACCGCGCGCTCGGCGGCACGTTGTCGGCGTTCGAGGTGATGTGGCAGTCGTTCTATCAACTGGTCACCACCGCGCCGGCCAACGGCCAGCCGCCGATCGCCCAGCATCATCCGTACTACGTCTTGGTCGAAAGCCAGGGCGCCGATCACGAGCTCGACAGCCAGCGGTTTCATGCGGCGATGGAAAGCGCGCTGGAAGCCGGGCTGATCGCCGACGCCGCGATCGCGCAGTCCGAGGCCGATTGCCGCGCGTTCTGGGCGCTGCGCGACGATGTCGGCCAGGTGATGCAGGGCGGGCTGCCGGTGGTGTTCGACATCTCGCTGCCGATCGCGGCGATGGAAGCCTATGCCGATGGTCTGCGCGCGGCGCTGGAGGCGGAGATCGGCGATCACCGGCTGTGGATCTTCGGCCATCTCGGCGACGGCAATCTGCACGTCGTGGTGCAGGTCAAGCCGCAGAACTATCTGGCGCTGCGCCCGAAGATCGAGGCGCTCGTGTATCGGCCGCTGGCCGCCTGCCACGGCTCGGTGTCGGCCGAGCACGGCATTGGTCTCGAGAAGAAACCCTATCTGCATATCAGCCGCAACGCTGCCGAGATCGCGCTGATGCGCACGCTGAAAGCCGCGCTCGATCCCAAGGGCATTCTCAACCCCGGCAAGATTTTCGAAGTGGCGCCGGCGGCGCAGCGCGCCTCGGCGTGAACGTGCGGTTTAATTTTTTGCAGTTGAGATGAAGCTGAGCTGACGCTGAGTTGCGGTAGAGCTGAAGTCGAGCCGCGGCTTGCAGCGCTCCATCAATTCCCAGCGTCATTCCGGGGCGCGAACGGCGTGAGCCGTGAGTGAACCCGGAATCTTGCCGCGGGCGGCGGCCGTGAACGTTGCGAGATTCGGGTTCGCTCGAGCTAAACGCTCTCGCGCCCCGGAATGACGAGTTGGTTGCTTCTCGGAGGCGTGCCGAAGCGCCCTAAAACCGCTCGGCGATTTCCGGCACCACGGCTTCGGCCTCGTCGTCCGCGGTGGCCGCGGCGGCGTCGCGCAGCATCGGCAGGATCTGCTCGACCGCGTCGGCCTGCAACAGCTCGACCGTGAGGTTCGGCCGGATGAAGGCGGTGTCGCGCATATGGTCGAGCAGCGCCAAGAGCGGTTCCCAGAAGCCGTCGACATTGGCGATCAGGATCGGCTTCTTGTGCCGGCCGAGCTGCTGCCAGGTCAATTGCTCGACCAGTTCCTCCAGCGTGCCGATGCCGCCAGGCAGTGCCACGAAGGCGTCGGAGCGCTCGAACATCAGCCGCTTGCGCTCGTGCATGTCGTCGGTGACGATCAGTTCCTGCACGCGATCGAGCATGTTTTCTTTTTTGGTGAGAAAGCTCGGAATGATCCCGGTGACGGTGCCGCCGTGGTCGAGCGTGGCTTTCGCCACCGCGCCCATCAGCCCGATCGAGCCGCCGCCATAGACCAACCCGATCCCGCTCAGCGCCAGCTGTCTGCCGAATGCGATGGCGGTTTCGATGAATCGCGGATTGGTGCCGGCACCGGAGCCGCAATAGACACAGACCGTTTTGATTTCGCCCATGCGGGCGATGTGGCACCGCAAGATCACATCGTCAAGACATCGGGCCGGTGTGCGGCGCGGCGAAACTGCGAATCGCAGCGCGTCGCAGCGGCAACTGCGGGGCGCGCGGGGCGAAAAGAATCGCCGGCCAGGGTGCATGGCGCGCGCAAAGGCACTATATCACGGGCTGACCAAAACTCCGATCCGCGCGACGCGGCGGCTTTGCCGTGGCGCGTCGTTACATTCATTCTTCAGGCATTCTGGATGACTCCTCACCACGCGCACAGGGGCGCCGAGCCGATCGCCGCACCCGACGATTCGGCGTCCAAGCCGACCATGCTGGGCACGCTGGTGCAGCTGTGGCCGTATATCTGGCCCGGCGACCGCGTCGACCTGAAGATGCGCGTGGTCTGGGCGATGCTGCTGCTGCTGATCGCCAAGCTCGCCACCATGGTGGTGCCGTTCACCTTCAAATGGGCGATCGACGCTTTGACCGGGGCCGACACCGCGCCGGTCGAGTCGTCGAACTGGACGCTGTGGCTGATCGCCTCGCCGCTGCTCATGACCGCGAGCTACGGCGCGGTGCGGGTGCTGATGGCGGTGCTGACGCAGTGGCGCGACGGCGTGTTCGCCAAGGTGGCGATGCACGCGGTGCGCAAGCTCGCCTACATGACCTTTGTGCATATGCACGAATTGTCGCTGCGGTTTCACCTCGAGCGCAAGACCGGCGGGCTGACAAGGGTGCTGGAGCGCGGCCGCAACGGCATCGAGGTCATCGTGCGGATGGTGATCCTGCAATTGGTGCCGACCATCGTCGAGGTGTCGCTGCTGATGGGAGTGCTGTTGTGGCAGTTCGACTGGCGCTACGTGCTGGTGACGCTGATCACGGTGGTGATCTACATGTACTATACCTATCTCGCCACCGAATGGCGGATCGGCATCCGCCGCAACATGAACGAGTCCGACAGCGAGGCCAACACCAAGGCGATCGATTCGCTGTTGAACTACGAGACCGTGAAATATTTCAGCGCCGAGACCCGAGAGGCCGAGCGTTACGACCGCACCATGGCGCGGTACGAGCGCGCCAGCGTCAAGACCTACACCTCGCTCGCCGTGCTCAACGCCGGCCAGGCGGTGATCTTCACCTGCGGCCTGACCGCGACCATGCTGATGTGCGCGATCGGCGTGCGCAACGGCAACAAATCGGTCGGCGATTTCGTCATGGTCAACGCCATGATGATCCAGCTCTACCAGCCGCTGAATTTCATGGGGATGGTGTATCGCGAGATCAAGCAGGCGATCGTCGACATCGAGAAGATGTTCGGCGTCTTGACCAAGAACCCCGAGGTCAAGGATCTGCCCGGCGCCGCGCCGCTGGTGGTGTCGAGCGGCCATGTCCGCTTCGACGACGTGCGGTTCTCCTATGATCCGGCGCGGCCGATCCTCAAGGGGCTCAGCTTCGAGGTGCCGGCCGGCAAGACCGTGGCGATCGTCGGCCCCTCCGGCGCCGGCAAGTCGACGATCTCGCGGCTGTTGTTCCGGCTGTACGACGTCTCCGGCGGCCGCATCCTGATCGACGGTCAGGACATCCGCAAGGTGACGCAGGGCTCGCTGCGCGCCTCGATCGGCATGGTGCCGCAGGACACCGTGCTGTTCAACGACACCATCCGCTACAACATCCGCTACGGCCGCTGGGACGCCAGCGACGCCGAGGTCGAGGAGGCGGCGAAGACCGCGCAGATCGACGCCTTCATCCAGGCCTCGCCGAAAGGCTACGACACCGAGGTCGGCGAGCGCGGCCTGAAACTGTCCGGCGGCGAGAAGCAGCGGGTGGCGATCGCCCGCACCGTGCTGAAGGCGCCGCCGATCCTGCTGCTCGACGAGGCCACCTCGGCGCTCGACAGTCACACTGAGCAGGAAATCCAGGATGCGCTGGAGCGGGTATCCCGCAACCGCACGTCGCTGGTGATCGCGCATCGGCTGTCCACCATCGTCGGCGCCGACGAGATCATCGTGCTGGACCAGGGGCGCATCGTCGAGCGCGGCAGGCACGGCCAGCTTCTCGCCGCAAACGGGCTTTACGCCAGCATGTGGAACAGGCAGCGCGAGGCGCAGGAGGCGCGCGAAAAGCTGGCCTTGATCGGCGAGGAGGTCGCTGCACCGCCCCGCGCGCCGGCGCTCGACGATTCGGTGCCGGACCGCGAGGTGGAGCATGACACCCTGGCCACCCCGGACGCTGCGGAGTGAGCGGCCCGCTGAACGACACCAGCCCATCCCACAAGCGAATCATGGCGGCGCCGCGCGATTCTTCATATAACCCGGTTCCCGGCCCGTCGCCGCGCGACGCGCCACCCTCGCCCACAAGGGGCGAGGGGACAACAGAAGCAGTGAGCTGATGTCGATCGTCAATTCCATCCGTGCGCAAATTCCGCCGATCCATCGCGAAGGCTATCCGTTCATCGGCGGCTTCGCGTTGATCAGTCTGTTGCTGTTCTGGCTGTGGACGCCGCTGGGCTGGATCGGCGTGGTGCTGACGATCTGGTGCGCGCTGTTCTTCCGCGATCCGGTGCGGGTGACGCCGGTGCGCGACGACCTGGTGGTGGCGCCGGCCGATGGCCGGGTGTCGATGGTGGTGGCGATGGTGCCGCCGGCCGAACTCGGCCTCGGCGACAAGCCGCTGCTGCGGATTTCGATCTTCATGAGCGTGTTCAACTGCCACGTGAACCGCGCCCCGGTGGCCGGGCGGGTCGAGCGCATCGTCTACAGCCCCGGCAAATTCATCAATGCCGACCTCGATAAGGCCAGCGAGGACAATGAGCGCAATTCGATGGTGATCTCGACCGCCGGCGGCCAGATCGGCGTGATCCAGATCGCCGGCCTGGTGGCGCGGCGGATCGTCTCCTTCGTCCGGGTCGGGCAGACGCTGGGCGCCGGCGAACGCTTCGGCCTGATCCGCTTCGGCTCGCGGCTCGACGTCTACCTGCCGGACGGCGCCAAGGCGCTGGTGTCGCCGGGACAGACTTCGATCGCCGGCGAAACCGTGCTGGCCGACTTCCGCCAGGGCGACGGCGGTCGCAGCTATCGGGCGGCCTGACGCCGATGTCGCAGGTGACGCCAGCGCCGGCGATGGCGAAGCCGCCGCGGACGGACTATATGTGGCAAGCCAAAGCATGATCCGGAAAATGGGATAAGTGGATCCGGGTCTGGATCGTGCGCAATCCATAAGCTTGATCTTTGAAGGCGATGTCGATGCCGTTTGATCCGAAATTCAACGACCCGCCGCGGCGCCGGTTCGGCCCGATCCCGGTGCGGATGTTGGTCCCCAACGTGATCACCCTGCTGGCGATCTGTGCCGGCCTGACCGCGATCCGGCTCTCCACCGAGGGGCGGATGGAGCTCGCGGTGGCGGCGATCGTGTTCGCCGCGGTGCTCGACGGGCTCGACGGCCGGGTCGCGCGGATGATCAAGGGGCAGTCGAAATTCGGCGCCGAACTCGACAGCCTGGCCGACTTCGTCAACTTCGGCGTGGCACCCGGGCTGATCCTGTATTTCTGGCAATTGCATGAGCTGCACAATGTCGGCTGGATCGCCTCGATGATTTTCGCGATCAGCGGCGGGCTCAGGCTGGCGCGCTTCAATTCGACGATGGACGATCCCAACAAGCCGGCCTTCGCGACGAATTTCTTCACCGGGGTGCCGGCGCCGGCCGGCGCCATCGCCGTGCTGTTGCCGGTCTACATGTCGTTTCTCGGCGCGCCGTCGCTGCCGGCGGTGCTGACCGCGCTCTATACGCTGGTGATCGCCGGGCTGATGGTGTCGCGGCTGCCGGTGTTCTCCGGCAAGGCGGTGCGGATGCGGGTGCCGCCGGAAATGGTGTTGCCGCTGTTCGTCTCGGTGGTGTTCATCATCGCGCTGCTGATCGGCTATCCCTGGTACATGCTGTCGGTCGGCACACTGCTGTATCTGATCAGCCTGCCGCTCGGGGTGCGGTCGTATCGCGAGCGCGCCCGCAACGCCGCCGCGCATCCCGCGCACGGCGCGGCTGCCGGCAACCATGGGCCGCATCCGACCTCGTCGCTATCGCCGACCGCCGATTCGACGCAGGACGAGCGGCCGCCGCGGCTGAATTGACCCCGGGTTGCGCAGCGCGCCTGGTCCGTGGATAGTCGCCGCCGGCAGCGCCGCGGCGCGCTGTCCAAACGCGAACCAGGAGGACAGGCTTGACCCCATCCACGACGGCGCCGTTGTCTGCGGCGGTTCTCGAGGCGCTGGCGCGCTATGACACCCCGACGATCTGCAACGCGCTGGAACTGGTGGCGCCGCAGCGTCGGCTGATCGGCTTCACCACCAAGCCGCTGCAATGTCCGTTCCCAGATCTGCCGCCGATCGTCGGCTATGCCCGCACCGCCACGATCCGCGCCGCGGTTGCCTCCAGCCTATCGCCGGCCGAACAGCAGGCGCGGCGGCTGGCCTATTACGACTATGTCGGCAGCGGGCAGGGGCCGCGTATCAGCGTGATCCAGGATCTCGACGGGCCCGACTCGGGCTTCGGCGCGTTCTGGGGCGAGGTCAACAGCGCGGTGCACAAGGCGCTGGGTTGCCGCGGCGTCGTCACCGACGGCTCGATCCGCGACATCGGGCAATGGGCGCCGGACTTCCAGGCTCTGGCCGGCTCGATCGGGCCGTCGCACGCTTATGTCCACGTCGAGGGCTTTGCCGACGAGATCCGGGTTGCCGGAATGACGGTGCGCTCCGGCGATCTGATCCATGCCGATCGCCACGGCGCGGTGGTGATTCCTCCAGAAGTTGCCGTGCAACTGCCCGAGGCGGCGGAGCTCTGCGGTCGCCGCGAGGCGCCGATCCTGGAGATCGCGCGCAGCCCGTCGTTCACGCTCGAGCGCCTCAAGGAGGCGTTGCGGCGTTCCGCCGAGATTCACTGAGCCGGAATCAGCGCGTCGGCGGCGTCGCCGATCGCGGTGTAGATTTCGTCGAGATCGGCGGCCGAAACGCAATAGGGCGGCATCACATAGATGGTGTTGCCGAGCGGCCGCAGCAGCAGGTTGCGGCTGGAGAAGAAGGTTAGCAGCTTCGGCCCGATGCCGGCGAGATAGCCGCCGTCCGGGGCTTTGAGATCGAGCGCGGTGATGGTGCCGATGCGGCGCACGTTCTCGAACCGCGGATCGTTCTCGAACGGCTTCAGGCGCTGCGCCTGCATCGCCGCCACCGCCGCGACGCCGGCGGCGCATTGCGGATCCTGCCACAATTCGAGGTTGGCGCGCGCCGCGGCGCAGGCCACCGAATTGGCGGTGTAGGAACTGGAATGGAAGAAGGTGCGGGTGCGGTCCGGCGAATAATGCGCCTCGTAGATCTCGCCACGGCACAGCGTCACCGCCAGCGGCAGCGAGCCGCCGGTCAGGCCCTTCGAATAGCAGGCGATATCGGGCAACACCTCGGCCTGTTCGCAGGCGAACAGCGTGCCGGTGCGGCCCCAGCCGGTCATCACCTCGTCGGCGATGAACAGCACGTTGGACGCCTCGCAGATCCGCTTCATCTCGCGCAGCACCGAGGGCGGATAGATCAGCATGCCGCCCGAGCCGAGCAACAGCGGCTCGACGATGAACGCCGCGGGCTTGGCGCGGCACGCCGCCTCCAGCGCGTCCAGCGTCGCCTGTTCGTGGCCGGCGCTGGGAAACGGGATCACCGTGACGTCGAACAACAGCGGCTCATAGGCGGCGTTGAAAACGCCGCGGGCGCCGACCGACATCGTGCCCACGGTGTCGCCGTGATAGGAGTGCTGCATCACCGCAATCCCCGAGCGCGGCTCGCCGATATTGCGCCAATAGCCGAGCGCCATCTTCAGCGCCACTTCCACCGCGGTCGAGCCACTGTCGGAGAAGAACACGTAGTCCAGCCCGCTCGGCGTCAGCTTCAACAGCGCCTTGGCGACGTCTTCGGCGGGCTGATGGGTGTAGCCGGCGAAGATGATCTGGTTGAGCTGCGCGGCCTGCTCCTGGATCGCCTTGACGATATGCGGATGGCAATGGCCGTGGGTCACCACCCACCACGAGGCGATGGCGTCGATGATGCGCGCGCCGTCGTCGGTGTAGAGATAGGCGCCGTCGCCGCGCACCACCTTGGTCATGGCGCCGTGCAGCGCGTGCTGGGTGAACGGATGCCAGATCGGCGAATGCGATGCGGTGCTCACGATACGAAATCATCCCGGTTGAAGGCGGTTGCGAAAGCGGCCTGCAGCGTCTGGCGATTCAGCGGATCGAGCCGCGGCAGCCGACCGAGCCGTCGCACCTTGCCGATTGCGCAGATGATGTCTTCGCTGTCGCGCACCTCGTCGCCGATGAAGGCGACGCCGCAGATCGCAATGTCGCGGCGGCGCAGCGCTTCGATCGACAACAGCGCATGGTTGATAGTGCCGAGCGCGGTGCGCGCGCACAGCACCACCGGCAACTTCCAGCGCGCGAAGGCGTCGATATACATCGTGTCGGAATTCAGCGGCACCATCAGCCCGCCGGCGCCTTCGATCACCAGCGGGCCGGCGATTTGCGGCACGTTGAGCGCGTCGAGTTCGATGCGAACGCCGTCGATCGAAGCCGCAAGATGCGGCGAGGCCGGGGTGTTGAGGCGAAAGCGCTCCGGCAGGATGCATTCGGCGGGCAGCCCGCTGAGCGCCGCAACCCGGCCGGAATCGGTGCCGCCGTCGAGCCCGGCCTGCACCGGCTTCCAATAGGAGGCGCCGAGAAATCCGGCGAGCCCGGCGGAAAACACCGTCTTGCCGATGTCGGTATCGGTGCCGCTGACAACGATCGCCTGGCTCATCTCGCGGCACCTTTGGTTTCTTCGTCGAGGGCGTCGAGCATCGCCAGCACCTCGGCCTCGCCGACGTTCAGCGTCAGCGAGATCCGCAATCGCGCGGTGCCGGCCGGCACCGTCGGCGGCCGGATGCCGCGGATGTCGAAGCCGCGCGCCTGCATCGCCGCGGCGAGCGTCATCGCCCGCACATTGTCGCCGACGATGTAGGGCAGGATCTGCGAATTCGACAGCCGCTGTCCGCCGCGGGCTTCGAATTCGCGGTGGGTGAACTGGATCAGATCGAGCAGCCGTTGTGGCCGTTCCGGTTCGTCCCGCAACAGCATCAGCGCTTCCCTCACCGCGAGCGCCACCAACGGCGACGGCGCGGTGGAAAAGATGAACGGCCGGCAGCGATTGACCATGAAATCCCGCAACACCTGCGTCATCGTCACCAGCGCGCCGGCGGCGCCGAGCGCCTTGCCGCAGGTATGCACCACGATCAGGTTTTCGCGTCCCTCGAACGGCGCGGTGAGGCCGCGGCCCTGCGGGCCGTAGATCCCGGTGGCATGGGCTTCGTCGACGATCAGAAAGGCGTCGTGGCGATCAGCCAGCGCTATCAGTTCCGCGAGCGGCGCAAAATCGCCGTCCATGCTGTAGAGGCTTTCGACCACGATCCAGACCCGGCCGGTGCCGCCCTCGGCGCGCCAGGCCTTGATCGTATTCTCCATCGCCTGGGCGTCGTTGTGACCGCCGTCGCGATAGTCGGCGCGGCCGGCGCGGGCGCCTTCATGGATGCTGGCGTGGACCAGGGTGTCCAGCGCCAACAGATCGCCGCGCTGCGGCAGCGTGGTCAGCACGGCGAAATTCGCCACATAGCCGGCGGCGAAAAACAGCGCGGCGTCGGCGCCAAAAAACTCCGCGGCGTAGCTTTCGAGGCTCTGATGTTCGGCGCAGTTGCCGCGCAGGCTGCGCGAGCCGCCGGAGCCGATCGGGGTGCCGGCTTCGAGCGCGGCGGTCACCGCGTCTCTGAGCCGCGGCGCGTTGGCCAGCGCCAGATAATCATTGGAGACGAAGTCGATGCCGGCGCGCGGAACCAGGCGCCGCAGCCGGCCGTCGTCGTCCAACGCCTGTAGTGCCGCGCGATAGGGCGCCAGTCTGTTGCTTTGTGTGAAGGTCATGTCTTCTTCAATCGCGGGCGCGTGGCGCCGGTGCGGAGGACTGGCGGTTCACGGCCAGCGGGGTTTCGGTGCGCCGTGCGCAGCCGAGGCGGTCGGCGAGGTCTATAGCGCGTTTGTCGCGCCAGAGCGACCCGGCCGACCCGCGCTATTTGCAGCCAAGACCTGTGTGCCCGGGGTGTCTGGCGCGGCGCGGCCGGTCGGGCGGAGGATGCGCGCGGCCTTGAACGGCTTCTGCGCATCGCCATTAGGCTGTTGTTAATAATTACTTATCCGGTAACGGGTCTTTAATGGCGCCGACGCTACGGTGGTTCCGCGCTGCTCAGAACGGGTTGTGCCGCCGCCAAGTGCGGCTGAGTCGAGTGCGTGCGCCTCGGAGTTTGCAATGGATATTATGACGAGCGCCGGACTGCTCGGCGGCATGTGCGTGATCGCCCTGATGGTGTTCATGGGCGGCGATCTACACATGTTCATCAGCGAACATGCCATGATCATCATCTTCGGCGGCTCGATCACCGCGACGATGATCCGCTTCCCGCTCGGCGTGATGCTGCACGGTCTGCCGCTCGGCGCCAAATTCGCCTTCACGATGAGCCGGCTGTCGGCGCGCGACCTGGTGGAAGAACTGGCGCGGATCGCCGAGATCGCCCGCAAGCAGGGCCCGGTCGGCCTCGAGAAGGTCGAAACCGACGAACCGTTTCTGGCCAAGGGCATCCGCTACGTCGCCGACGGTTACGACCTGGAATTCATCCGCGACAACATGGAGCGGGATCGCGACAACTTCCTGATGCATCTCGACGAGGGCAGCAAGATCTATCGCGCGATCGGCGACTGCGCGCCGGCGTTCGGCATGATCGGCACGCTGATCGGCATGGTGCAGATGTTCGCCAACATGACCGACCCCTCGAAGCTCGGCCCGTTCATGGCCACCGCGTTGCTGGCGACGTTGTACGGCGCGCTGGTCGCCAACCTGTTCTGCCTGCCGATCGCCGACAAGTTGCACGGCAAGAAGATCGACGAGGAGACCAATCGCACGTTGATCATCGACGGCATCCTGATGATCCGGGATTCCAAGAGCCCGACCTTGGTGCGCGAAATGCTGCTGGCCTATCTGCCGGAAAAACATCGCCATGAAGAAGGCGAACCGATGCCGGCGTAGGCGGTCGCTGGCGGCGGTCCGGAAAACAAGCCATGGCCAAGAAGAAAAAGGCGGAGGAACACGCGGGCGGCCACGGCTGGTTCGTGACCTTCGCCGATCTGATGGGCCTGATGATGAGCTTCTTTGTGATGCTCGTGTCGTTCTCCAACCAGGATCAGCACAAACTGCAGGTTGCCGCCGGATCGATCCGCGAGGCGTTCGGCGTGCAGAGCGACTCGCGCTATTCCGGCGTGCTGGAAACCGACGGCATCCCGACCCGCGGCAAGGTCAAAAACAAGGCGCACGTCTCGCCCGACGAGGCCACCAACACCCCCAATCCGGACGACGGCGGCGAGTCGACGACCACGCCCTCGCAGACCAAAGCCGAGCGGGATTTTGCGCTGGCCTCGGCGTCGCTGCGCCAGGCGCTGCAGGACCTGCCGGAACTGACCGAACTGTCGAAGAACATCATGTTCGAGGAGACCAAAGAGGGCCTCAACCTCGAGATTATCGACCAGGACGGCCGCTCGATGTTCGCCGACGGCTCCAAGGTGCCGTTCGAGCGCACCCGGCTGTTGATCCAGAAACTGGCGGCGCCGTTGCGCGCCACCCCGCTGCGGGTGTCGATCGTCGGTCACACCTCCTCCGGTCTGATGCCGGGGCGCACCGACTACAACGCCTTCGACCTGTCGTCCGACCGCGCCAATGCGGTGCGCCAGATCCTGGAGCGCGAGGGGCTGCCGACCAGCCACGTGTTCGCGGTCTCCGGCAAGGCCGACAGCCAGCCGTTATTTCCCGACGATCCGATGCTGGCCGCCAATCGCCGGGTCACCATTACCCTGATGCGGGAAAGCCCGCCGCTGCCGCCCGGGCTGAAACCCTAGCAAAGCTGGTATCCGGGGACCGTGTGCCGGCGCGTTTTATCTTGGCTTTCAACGGCTTAGAGCGCAAGATAACCGCCGGGCCCGCCGCCTGATGGCCGCCCGCTCAATGTCCGCCGCCCCGGTCTGGTGCCGCGATTTCCCTGTTGGGGAGTGCCGCGCAGGGGGTGACATCGAACCAACGGTGTTATAATCCGCGTCACCATATGGGGCTGCCCCGCCGGCTCGGTCGGGATCAAAACTATCATCAGAGCGTTTCCAGCATCATGGCCCTTACCAGCGCCGCGTCCCCCGACGCTCCTCCCACCACAGGCTTCTGGGCGCTGACGCTCGGCGGCATCGGCGTGGTGTTCGGCGACATCGGAACCTCGCCGCTCTACGCCTTCCGCGAGGCGGTGCATGTCGCCGCGGAAGGCGCCCAGGTCACCCGCGTCATCGTGCTCGGCGTGTTGTCGCTGATCCTGTGGTCACTACTGATCGTGGTGACGGCGAAATACGTGCTGCTGCTACTGCGCGCCGACAACAACGGCGAGGGCGGCACGCTGTCCTTGATGGCGCTCGGGCAGCGCGCGCTGGGGCGGCGCAGCGTGGTGCTGATGAGCCTCGGCGTGATCGGTGCCTCGATGTTCATCGGCGATTCCATGATCACCCCGGCGATCTCGGTGCTGTCGGCGGTCGAAGGTTTGAAGATCGCAGCACCTGCGCTCGAGCACTATGTGGTGCCGCTGACGGTCGGCATCCTGGTGGTGCTGTTTGCATTCCAGCGCTGGGGCACCGCGAAGGTCGCCTCGGCGTTCGGCCCGGTGATGATCGTCTGGTTCAGCATGCTGGCGGTGCTCGGGCTCATTCACATCAACGACGATCCCTCGGTGCTGGCGGCGATCAATCCCTGGCACGCAGTGCACTTCATGCTGTCGCATGGTATGGTCGGGCTGGTGACGATCGGCGCGGTGTTTCTCGCGGTCACTGGCGGCGAGGCGCTATACGCCGATCTCGGCCATTTCGGCCGCAGGCCGATCCAGACCGGCTGGCTGTTCTTCGTGCTGCCGTCGCTGCTGATCAATTACTTCGGCCAGGGCGCGCTGGTGCTGTCGCATCCCGATGCGGTCGAGAACACGTTCTACCGCATGGTCCCGGAGAATTTCCTGCTGCCGCTGATCGTGCTGGCGACCGCCGCCACCGTGATCGCCAGCCAAGCGGTGATCACCGGGGCGTTTTCGCTGATCAGCCAGGCAGTGCAGCTCGGCCTGTTGCCGCGCTTTGAGGTGCGCTACACCTCGGAGACCCACGCCGGGCAGATCTATCTGCCGCGGGTCAACATGCTGCTGTTGATCGGGGTGTTGATGCTGGTGCTGCTATTCCGTAGCTCGAGCGGTCTGGCGTCGGCCTACGGCATCGCGGTGTCCACCACCATGGTGGTCGACGGCGTGATGGGCTTCGTGGTGATCTGGAAATTGTGGGGCTGGCGCCCGGCGGCGGCCGCCGCCTTGATCTTTCCCTTCGTCGCGGTGGACGCCATCTTTTTCAGCGCCAATCTGCTGAAGCTGCTGGAGGGCGCCTGGGTGCCGCTCTTGTTCGGCCTGATGATGGCGGCGATGATCTGGGTGTGGCGGCGCGGTTCGGCGATGCTGATCCTGAAGACGAGGCGCACCGAGGTGCCGCTGAACGATCTGATCCAGAGCCTGGAAAAGCGCCCGCCGCATATCGTCAAGGGCACCGCGGTATTTCTCACCAGCGACCCGGAATATGTGCCGACCGCGCTGTTGCACAATCTCAAGCACAACAAGGTGCTGCACGAGCACAACGTGATCCTGACCATCCAGACCGCGCAGACTCCGCGGGTCAGTCTCGCCGAACGCGTCAGCATGGAGAACATCAGCGACAAGTTCTCCAAGGTGCGGCTGCGCTTCGGCTTCATGGAATCGCCCAACGTGCCGAAGGCGCTGGTGATCGCCCGCAAGCTCGGCTGGCAGTTCGACATCATGTCGACGTCGTTCTTCGTGTCGCGGCGCTCGCTGAAGCCGGCCGCGCAATCCGGCATGCCGCGCTGGCAGAACCATCTGTTCATCGCGCTGAGCCGCTCCGCCAACGACGCCACCGACTACTTCCAGATCCCCACCGGGCGGGTGGTGGAGGTCGGCACCCAGGTCACCATCTGAGCCGGCGCGATGCTGCAGCCGCGGGTCTGCAACGCGGATTCGGCCGGACCGCGCAGATCAATGAATGTCGCATGATTTTGCCTCAGAACGGCGCCTCGCAGAGAATGTCTCAATCGCATTGCCGAGGATTCCGACCATGACCAACTGGTTCAAGCGCTTGATTTTCATCGCCCAAGGCGCGACGTTGGCGCTGCCCTTGCCGAGTGTCGCCGTGCTCGTGGGTATGCAATTCGATCCGATCAGTGCGACGGCGGGGGAGAGTGGTGTGGGAGCTCAGGTTCACGATTTGACGCCGCAGCAGGTGTCGGCGGGGATTGCGGAGGGACGCTATCTGCTGGTCGACGTCCGCGAACCCAACGAGGTCGCCGCGGAGGCCTACCCCGAGGCGGTGGTGGTGCCGCTGTCGAGCTTCGATCCGAAAGCCATCCCGGACCCGCACGGCAAAGAGGTGGTGTTCGCCTGCAGGTCCGGCAAGCGCTCGGTGACCGCGTCGCTGGCCGCGCAGGCGGCGGGGCTGGCCTATGACAAGCATCTGGCCGGCGGCATTCTCGGCTGGAAGGCGTCGGGATTGCCGACCAAGCCGGGCCACTGATCCGCCGATGAACCCGGTCTTTGCCGATCTGCCGGTCACGGTATTCGAGGCGATGTCGCAGCTAGCGCGCGACAACAACGCCATCAATCTCGGCCAGGGGTTTCCCGACGATCCGGGTCCGGAGGACATCCGCCGCGCCGCCGCCGACGCGGTGCTGCATGGCAACAACCAATACCCGTCGATGATGGGGATTCCGGAACTGCGGCAGGCGGTGGCCAAGCATTATGCGCATTGGCACGGCGTCGCGCTCGATCCGATGAGCGAAGTGATGGTGACCTCGGGCGGCACCGAGGCGCTGACCGCGTCGATCCTCGCGGTGGTCGAGCCCGGCGACGAAGTCATCGTGTTCCAGCCGGTCTACGACTCCTATCTGCCGATCATTCGCCAGGCCGGCGGAATTCCGCGGCTGGTGCGGCTGGAGCCGCCGTATTGGCGGCTGACCGAAGACGCATTGCGCGCGGTGTTCACGCCCAAGACCAAGGCGGTGGTGTTCAACAATCCGCTCAACCCGGCCGCGGTGGTCTATCCGCGCGAAGACCTCGAATTGCTGGCGCGGTTCTGCCAGGAGTTCGACGCCGTCGCGATCTGCGACGAGGTCTGGGAACACGTGGTGTTCGACGGCCGCGCGCATATTCCGCTGATCTCGATTCCCGGCATGCGCGAGCGCACCATCAAGATCGGCTCGGCTGGCAAGATCTTTTCGCTGACCGGCTGGAAGATCGGCTTCGTCTGCGCGGCGCCTGCGCTGTTGCGGGTGGCCGCCAAGGTGCACCAGTTTCTCACCTTCACCACCGCGCCGAATTTGCAGGTCGCGGTGGCCTATGGGCTCGGCAAGGCCGACGAGTACTTCCTGCAGATGCGCAAGGATCTCGCGGTCAGCCGCGACCGGCTGGCAAGCGGGCTGAAGAGCATCGGCTTCCCGGTGATCCAGTCGCAGGGCACCTATTTTCTCACCGTCGATCTGGCGCCGCTCGGGCTCAACGAAACCGACGAGACGTTCTGCCGGCGCATCGTCACCGACTACAAGGTCGCCGCGATTCCGGTCTCGGCGTTCTACGAGGAGGACGCCGTCACCTCGGTGGTGCGATTCTGCTTCGCCAAGAAGGACGCCACGCTCGACACCGCGCTGGAGCGGCTGTCGGATGCGGTGCACCGCCGCTAGCGCTATTGCGGTTCTGATAGAATCAGAGCCGGAGTTCTAGCTTATTATTTTGACGCGTTTTCTTCACGCGAACCGGGATCCACTTCGCTCGAAAACGCTATAGGAGCAACGATGCGGTTTCACCTCAGCGGTCGTCTTCGGTTTCTCGCGGCCCTCATCGGCTGCGTGATCATGGCGCTGCCCGCCCGCGCCGAGGAGCGCGTGGTGAATTTCTACAACTGGTCGAACTACATCGCGCCCGGCGTGCTCGACGACTTCACCCGCGAGACCGGCATCAAGGTGATCTACGACACCTTCGACGCCAACGAGACGCTGGAGACAAGGCTGCTCGCCGGCAAGTCCGGCTACGATGTGGTGGTGCCGACCGCGTATTTCCTGCAGCGCCAGATCGCCGCCAACATCTTCCAGAAGCTCGACAAGGCGAGGCTGCCGAACCTCGGCAACGCCTGGGACGTCGTCACCAAGCGGCTGGCGATCTACGATCCCGGCAATCGCTATGCGGCGAACTACATGTGGGGCACCACCGGGATCGGCTACAACGTCGCCGCGGTGCACAGGATCCTCGGTCCGGACGCGGTGATCGATAGCTGGGCGATGGTGTTCAAGCCGGAGAATCTCGCCAAGTTCCAGGACTGCGGCGTGCACATGCTGGATTCACCCGACGACATCCTGCCCGCGGCGCTGAGCTATCTCGGCCTCGACCCGAACTCCACCAAGCCGGCCGACCTGGAGAAGGCCGCCGATCTGGTCAGCAAGGTGCGGCCCTACGTGCGCAAGTTTCACTCCTCGGAATATCTCAGCGCGCTCGCCACCGGCGAGATCTGCCTGGTGGTCGGCTGGTCGGGCGACATCATGCAGGCGCGCAGCCGCACCGCCGAGGCCAACAACGGCGTCGAGATCGGCTATGCGATCCCGAAGGAGGGCGCGCAGATGTTCTTCGACAATCTGGCGATCCCGGCCGACGCCAAGAATGTCGCCGAGGCGCACGAACTGATCAACTACCTGTATCGCCCCGAGGTGGCGGCGAAAAATTCCGATTTCCTGTCCTACGCCAATGGCAACCTGGCCAGCCAGAAGCTGATCGATCCCAAGGTGATCGGCAACAAGATGGTGTATCCGGATCCCGCGACGGAGAAACGGCTGTTCATCATCACCGCGCGTGACCCAGCCACCCAGCGCGTCATCAACCGACTGTGGACCAAGGTGAAGACCGGGCTGTAGCCGGAGGCCGCAGCATTCTGCTGGTGAGCGCCCGCGCTCTCGCAACCCCAAAGGCTGTCATTCCGGGGCGCGAGAGCGAAGCTCGAGCGAACCCGGAATCTCGCTGTGGACGTGAGAGTCGGTCGTGTTGCAAGATTCCGGGTTCGCTCGGCCTTTCGGCCTCGCGCCCCGGAATGACGGTCGTGTTTGAATTGCGCGACCGCGCCGCCGCAGCCGCTATCGCCAGCGGCGGTGCAGCCATAGCCACTGCTCGGGATATTCCCGCACCCAGCCTTCGATCGTCGAGGTGATCACCTGCATGGTGCCCTGGATGTCGATCTCGCCGTTGGCATTGCGGACCGGCGGAATCTGCTCGGTCAGTTCGACGCGAAAGCGGTGCTCGGGCAGCCGGATGATACGCACGCCGTGGATCGGACAGTCGATCTGCCGCAGCAGCCGGGCCAGCAGCGGATTGGCCCGGGTCTTGCGGCCGAAGAACGTCACCTCGACGCCGTTGGAGAACCATTGATCGACCAGCATGCCGACATGCTGGCCGCTCTGCAGCGCATGCGCGAGCCGGATCGGCGCGCCGCTGCCGGCGGCGATCAGCGCGCCCATTTTCACCGCGCGCAATTGCTGCACGATGCGATCGGCGGCGGCGATGTTGGGTGGGCGATACAGCACCGCGGAGTCGAGCCCATGCGCCACCGCGGCCACGGCCGGCAATTCCCAATTCGCGGTGTGGCTGGCGAACACCAGCGCCGGCTTGCCGTCGCGTTGCAATTGTTCGAACAGTTCCAGCGTGCGCGGGGCAAGCTCGATGCGGCCGTGGCCGGGCTGCGCCGGATCGAAATCCCAGACGTGATCGAGATGAGCGAATTCGGCAGCGACCCGGCCGAGATTGTCCCACACCCCCTCGAGAATGCCGTCGATCTCTTGCGGGGATTTGTCCGGGAACGCGGCGGCCAGATTGGCGCGGCCGATGTTCTGCTCCGGCAGATGCGGCCCGATCTTGCGCGTCACCCGGCCGAAGAAATCCGCGGTGGCGATCGGATCGAAATGCCGGGTGGTACGCAGCAGCCCGACTGCGATCGCGCCGACCACGGCGCCGAGCGCCGACTTGGTCAGCGTGCGGACGATCGCGACGCTGCGGAGCAGAACCCGGTTCATCGCAGGTGAACGACGATTTTGCCGAACACCTGCCGGCTTTCCATGCGCTTCAGCGCCACTTCGACGTCCTCGATCGGCACCTCGGTATCGATCACCGGATGCATGCCGGCGGCGATCTTGTCCAGGCTCTGTTCGATGTTGCGGATGGTGGCGCCGAACGAGCCAAAGATGCGGTATTGCTGCTGGAATAGCTGCATCAGATTGATGGTCGCGGTCGGCCCCGAGGTCGAGCCGCAGGTGACCAGGCGGCCGCCGCGCTTCATCACCATCAGCGAGCCGTTGAAGGTGTCGGCGCCGACGTGTTCGAACACCACGTCGACCCCCTTCTTCTTGGTGATCTTGCGGGTCTCGTGCTCGAAGCGGTCGTTGCGGTAGTTGATGACGTGGTCGGCGCCGAGCTTCTTCACGCCTTCGATCTTGGAATCGTCGCCGACCGTGGTGATCACGGTGCAGCCGATCGCCTTCGCCATCATGATCGCCACGCTGCCGATGCCGGAGCCGCCGGCATGCACCAGAATGGTTTCGCCGGGCTGCAGCTTGGCGTTGTCGAACAGCATGTGCTGCACGGTGGAGAACGCGATCGGCGCGCAGGCGGCGTCGCGCACGCTGACGCTGTCCGGCACCGGGATCACCAGCCGCTCCGGCATGTTCAACAATTCGCGGGCGAAGCCGTCGACGTGAAAGCCGATCAGCCCGCCGACGTTCTCGCAGAAATTGTCGCGGCCGTCGCGGCAGGGCTTGCAATGGCCGCAGGTCAGCGCGCCGTACATCGCGACCTTTTGCCCGACCTTGAAGCGGCTGACGCCGTCGCCGACCGCGGCGATTTCGCCGGCGGCCTCGGCGCCGACCACGATCGGCAGCTTGCGCTTGACGAAGGCCATGCCGCGAAAGCCCCAGACGTCGATGTGGTTGAGTGCCACCGCGCCGACGCGGATCTGCACCTCGCCTTCGGCCGGTTGCGGCGGATCGGGAAGTTCTGCAACCACCAATTGGCGGTCGGCGACGAGGGTGAGCGCGCGCATGGGATGGTGTTCCGGACGAAAGGGCGGGATTTCCGCGGGTTGCGTATCGCCGGTTGAAGCCGAGGCGTCAACCGCCGAGCGCGTTAACTCAAGGTCGGAGGACTGGCGGCCTCGCGGCGGCGGCGCGCGGTCTCTTACGAAGCGACAGGTGAAGCCGGGCTCGCGACGCAGCCTCCGCCGTCGAATACTAGCCCGGTTCGCCGGTCAGGATCAGCGAGGCGTTCTGGCCGCCGAAGCCGAACGAGTTCGACATCACCGCGGTAACGCGGGCGTCGCGCGCCGTGTTCGGCACCACGTCGAACGGAATCGCCGGATCCGGCACGTCGTAATTGATGGTCGGCGGAATCCGCTGATGCTCCAGCGTCAACAGCGAGAAGATCGCCTCGACGGCGCCGGCCGCCGACAGCGTATGGCCGACCATCGACTTGTTCGACGACACCGGGATGGTGGTGGCGCGTTCGCCGAACACCGTGGAGATGCCGAGATATTCCATCTTGTCGTTTTCCGGCGTGCCGGTGCCGTGGGCGTTGATGTAGTCGATTTGCTCGGCCAGCAGGCCGGCGTCGGTCAGGGCGTTGCGCACGCAGCCGACGATCGGCTTGCCGTCGGGGCTGGAGCGGGTGCGGTGAAAGGAGTCCGCCAGTTCGCCGCAGCCGGCGACGATGCCGAGGATCTTGGCGCCGCGCGCGGTGGCGGCTTGGTAGCTTTCCAGCACCAGCGCGCCGGCGCCTTCGGCCATCACGAAGCCGTCGCGGTTCTTGGCGAACGGCTTCACCGCGGTCTGCGGCGGATCGTTCTGGGTCGACAGCGCCGACAACAGCGAGAATCGGATCAGCGCTTCGGCGTTGACCGAGCCGTCGGTGCCGACGCACAAGGCGGCGTCGGCTTCGCCGCGGCGGATCGCCTCGACGCCGAGTTGGATCGCGGTGGCGCCCGAGGCGCAGGCGGTCGACAGCGAGATCGGCGAGCCCTTGGTGCCGTAGGTGTCGGCGAGATGGTCGGCGACGGAGGCGAACATGAAGCGGCGGTGGTAGGGCGCAAACTTGCCGCCGCCGGAGACCTCCAGCAGTGTGTCGTAGTTGATGTCGTTGCCGCGCGCGACCGCGGCGGCGAGCTCGCGGCGCGCGGTCCATTCCAGCTCGACCGGCGCCACGGCGAGAAACAACGGGCCGGGGAAATCGCCCTTGCGGCCGATGCCGGCCTGCGCGATCGCCTCTTCGGTGGCGATGTCGGCGAGCCGCTCCGACAGCACGGTGGAGGAGAACGGCTCCACCGGCACGAAGTCGATCGCGCCGGCCATCGTGGTCTTGAGGCCGTCGGTGGGGAATCGGGTGATGGTGCGGATGCCGGATTCGCCGGCGGTCAGCTTGGCCCAATTGTCGGTCTTGCCGGCGCCGAGCGAGGTCACCACGCCCATGCCGGTGATGACGACGATCGGTCGGCCGAACTTATCGCGCGTTGCTGTCATGACAACTCCGTCGGGTGCGGGTTCAACTGATCGCCTCCACCAGCGCCATGCCTTCGCCGCGCCAGTGGCCGGTGCCGATCACCACGATCTGGTTCGGCGCCGACGACATCTCACGCTCGAGGCCGGTCGGGTCGTTCGGCGCAAACAGGGCGCCGCGCGAAATCGACAGCGCGGCGAGCGCGATGCCGAGCGGAAACTGCGCTTCCATGATGTGGCCGAAACTGGTGCCGGTGGCGCGCACCGGCAGATCAGCGTGCTCACGAAGAAACGCACGCTCCTCGGCGGTGACCGGCTCGGCGCCGGTGGCGCCGGTGATGATCGCGGCATGGCCGGCATCGACCGGGCCGAGCTTCGACCATAATTTGTCCAGCGTGGCGGCGACCGCGCCGGGCTGGCGCGGGGCGAGATCGGCGACCACGCTGCGCAGCCGCGCGAACGGCTTGGCGCCGCGGGCCTCGGCATGGGCGCGCGATTCGATCACCAGGAAGGCGCTGCCGGAGCCGAGCGCGAAGCCGCCCTTGGGTTCGCGCTGCCACACCGGCGCGTAGGCGTCCTTGAGGCTGAAGTCGCCGAATTCGTACAGCATCAACAGATCTTTGCGCTCGCCGTTCTGGGCTGCGCCGATCAGCGCGATGTCGCTCTGGCCGGCGGCGATCCGCGCCAGCGCGATGCGGGCGGCGTCGATGCCGGCCTGTTCCTCGCCCATGAAGGTGCGCGACGATCCGGTGACGCCGTGGACGATGGCGATGTTGCCGGCCAGCAGGTTGGAGAGCTGCGCCAGAAACAATGTCGGGCGCAGGTCGTTCATCAGCCGTTCGTTGAGGAAGCCGGGCGGCGTATTGCCCTGCGCCTCGGCGTTGAGGATCGCCGAATCCACCGCCAGATCGCGCTCGCCGCCGCCGGCGGCGACGATCATGTCCATCTTCGACAAGATGTCCTTGTTGCCCTTGAGGCCGGCGGATTCCAGCGCCAGACCGGCGGCATAGGTGCCGATCCGCTGCCAGGCCTCCATCTGCCGCTGGTCGCCCTTTTTCGGGATCTGCTGATCGAAGCTGATCGGCGCCAGCGGATGCACCACATAGGGCGCGAGGCTTTTGGCGTCGACGTTGACGCGGCCGGCGTTCAACGCGTCCCAATGCGCGTCGAGCCCTTCGGTCAGCGATGAGGCAAGGCCGATCCCGGTGATCCAGGCTTCCACCGCTTGCGTTGCGTCTGTTTGCGTCTCAGCCATGGGCGATCGCCTGTTGCGGGAAACCGATACGTTTGGCCATCACTTCCATATGCCCGCGCAGATCCGGGTTCGGAAACGGCACGTGGCGGAAGGTGAGGGTGGCGTTGCAGGCGAGCTTGCCGCCGCTGAAGATCTTGGCGGAGGTCATGCTGTAGCCGGATCCTTCATGAGCGATGCTGGCTTCGATGGTCAGCAATTCGCCGGGGGTGACGAAGTTGCGCATCTTGGCGTCCTTCACCGCGGCGAGGAACGGCATGCGCTCGAACTTCATCAGCGCGATCATCAGCCAGCCCGAGGTCTGCGCCATGGTCTCGATCAACAGCACGCCCGGCATCAAGGGATAGCCGGGAAAATGCCCCTCGAAGATCGTGCTCTCGGTGGGGACCTGGGCTTCGACCGTGATGCTGCGCTTGTCGACGTCGAGCGCGACGATCCGGTCGATCAGATGGAAATAAGCAAGGTTCATGGTGCGGGCGCTACGCGCCCTTGGCCGCGACCAATTCGTCGATGCGGGCGCTGAGATTGTTGAGCACGAAATACTGTTCGGTGGTCGCCTTGCCGTCGTTGACCTCCTGGGTCCACTTTTCCAGCGGCAACTTGATGCCGAACGCCTTGTCGATGGCGAAGGCGATGTCGAGGAAGTCCAGGCTGTCGATCCCCAGATCGTCGATCGCGTGGCTTTCCGGCGTAATCGTGTCGCGCGGGATGTCGCAGGTTTCCGCAATGATTGTAGCGACCCGATCAAATGTGGAAGTCATCATGAAGCCTTTGATATGGTGGAGAGAATTTGCTCGCTGCAGGAACCAAACCCAGGCGTCCCCCGGACGGCTCCGCGCGGCAAGGAAGCGATCGTTTGCCCGTATAACGGAGCGCCGGCCGGAGTTCAATGGCAGGCAAAAGCCTGGCGGTATCATATTCCGGAGGAGATCGAGGCTCAGCCTTGCGAATTGCCGATCTGCGCGCAGTCCCGCCGCCCCATCAACACGCAGTCCTGGGTCTTGCGCATGTCGGCGAGACTGACCGCGAGCCAGATCCCGATTGCGGTGAGCGCGATGGTGAAGGCGAGGGCCGCCAGATTGGCCAACATGCGATGGCGGAACTCGTCGGGTTTCTCGCCGCTGTGCTGATAGCGGGAGAGATCATCGGCCGGATGGTGCGGCCCGGTTCCCGAACCCGGCTCGACATGCAGTTGCGGCGGCGGCGCCGCGCCGGCGCGCGGCCGGAATTGCAGCACGCGGTGATCATCGTCGGCAATGCTCGGTCGCTGGGCCTTCATGGCTGCTGATCCGTCACGCGATGTTGCTGACATCGCATCGTCGCAGTGTGGAGAAAAACCCCGCCGACCACAACCGGAAACCGTCCGCCGAATTTGCATATTAGCTTAGTGGCTTTGACGGCCCGGCGCGGCGTCGGGCCGGTCCGGCTCGGTGTCGTGGAACCGGCTGTAGTCGATGCGGACCCGGCCGTTGTCGGCGATGCTGACGATATCGGCGTAATGCTCGCCGAAGCGGACGTCGTCGGGGAAGTAGGTCTGCCGCGAGCGCACGGTCTGCGCCGCCATCTCGTCGTAGCCGGGGACCAGCACTATGAAGTGCGCGTTCATGGCCTTCAGCTCGTCGGGGCCAAGACCATGCAGCGGGCTGTGCGCGTCGATCACGTGGTACAGCATCCAGCTCAGCGCCAGCACCGGGCTGTCGCCACGCGTCAGCGGCAGGTCGGTGAAGTGACCATAGCGGTGGCCCTCCTTGCTGATGCCGGTGCGGAACAGCGAGATCTGCGCGGTGGCATGGCTGACGATGGTGTGGCGCTCATTGGCGAACCGCGCCATCAGGGTCGGCTTGCCCTCATGGATCGACACCACCAGACTCTTGGCGAACATCACCCGCGCATTGGGCCGGGAGAACCGCGCAAAGATCAGCCCGGTCATCAACGACATCGAAAAGATGCCGGTGAACAATTCGATTGTGGCGACGAAGTGCCCGTAATGGGTCTGCGGATGCATGTCGCCATAGCCCGCGGTCGACAGCGTTTCGATGCTGAAATAGAAAAAATCGATATAGGCGCCGCCCGGCACGTTGGCGATCGGCTGGTCGCCGATCCAATACAGCAGCGCGAAAGCCGCGTTGAAGATCAGAAACACCGCGGCCGCGCCGGCGATGAAGCTCGGCCACGAGGCGGTCATGCAGCGATGGCTGATGTCGGCCCAGAAGCCGAGATCGAGTCCTTCGGCGACGATCTCGCGGCCGCCGAACTGAATGATGCGCCGCTTGGATTTTGATTGCCGGGATCTGGTCATCGAGCGGGCTTGGTGATGCGGCGCGCCGGCCGCGCGGCAAGCCGGCGCGGAGCGAGGAGACTGTCGGTCGGGGAGGCGGCGGCGCGGACTAACATGCTGGCGGGTCGCTCGGCGGCGCTTCGGCGACCGGCTTCGGCGGCTCCTTGCCGCCGAGCAGCCGATGCAGCCGGCGTTCCAGCGGCCCGCCGGTCAGCAGCACGACGAAGGCGATCGCCAGCGCCACCGCGATGATGCGCCATTGCCCGGCGCCGCAGACGATGCCGACGCAGGCGGTTAGCCAGGTGCAGGCGGCGCTGGTCAGGCCGTGCACCCGGGCGCGACGCGGCGAGCGCACGATCACTCCGGCGCCGAGAAAACCGATGCCGGTCAAGATGCCCTGAATCACCCGGCTGGTGGCGTCGGTGATGCGGCCGACGCTGTCGCCGGGATCGGCCAGCATCACCACCACGGCGGAGGCCAGGCTGACGAGGCCCAGCGTGCGCACGCCGATCGGTTTGCCGTGCAGGTCGCGATTGAGCCCGATCGCGCCACCGGCCAGGGTGGCGGCGCCAAGCCGCAGGACGATCTCCGACCACTCGATCAATGCCATCGCCTCGTGCGGGTGCTATTTCGGCAACCGGCCCATCAGGTAGAATTCGTCGTTCGGCCGCATCGCGGTGACGTTGGCGAGCCGGTTCGACAGCGCGAAGAATGCGGCGATCGCGGTGATGTCCCAGATCTCGTCGTCGGAAAAGCCGTGGCGGCTGAGTTCGTCGATGTCCTTGGCGGTGACGGTTTCGGCGGCGCGCGACACCAGCATGGCGAAATCCAGCATCGCCTTCTGCCGCGGGGTGATATCGGCCTTGCGATAATTCACCGCGATCTGGTCGGCGATCTGCGGGTTCTTGGCGCGGACCCGCAGGATCGCGCCGTGCGCGATCACGCAGTAATGGCATTGATTGGCCGCCGAGGTCGCCACCACGATCATCTCGCGCTCGGCCTTGGTCAGCCCGCCGTCCTTGTCCATCAGGGCGTCGTGATAGGCGAAGAAGGCGCGGAATTCGTCCGGCCGATAGGCCAGCGTCAGGAACACGTTCGGCACGAAGCCGGATTTCTCCTGCACCGCGAGAATCCGGTCGCGGATGTCGTCGGGCAGTTGGTCGAGGGCGGGGACGGGAAATCGCGGGGCGATCGGCGACGGCATGGTGAGGGGGTCCGGCGAACGTAACAGGGCGCGTAGTGTCGGTCGCCGCCGCCGCGAAAGCAAGCCGGCCGCGCCACCGCGCTCAGCGCAGCGGTTTCTTCAAGAGCGAGAAGCGGTCGGGGTCGAGCCCGAGCGAGGGCTGCAGCAGCGGCGACTCGATGCTGCGGGCGATCGGCCGCTCGGTCGGGCCGGGATCGTTCGGCACCTCGCGATGCGAGGTGGCGCCGCGCCAGCGCTCCAGCACCGCGTCGACGAAATGCATGTCGTGGCCGGCGGCCACCGACGGCACCGTGGCGATGGTGGCCTCGGAGCGCGGCAATTGATGCGGCGGCACTTCCTTGAAGCGCAGCCGGGTCGGCAACGCCACGCCTTCGCCGAACGCCAGCACCTCGCGGGTGCCGAGCGAGGGGATGAACGACAACAGATTGGCGGCGGCGTCCGACACCGCCGAGCGCAAGAGCGCCTGGTCGCGCTCGTTGGCGAGCCGCATCGCGAACAGCGTGTTGCATTGCGAGATGATGGTGGGATCGAGCTCGGCCGGGCGCTGCGTGACCAGGCCGAGATAGACGCCGTATTTGCGGCCTTCCTTGGCGATCCGTGACACCGCCTTGCGGGTCGGGCCGAAGCCGATGTTGCGGTCGGCGGAGGCGTAGCGATGGGCTTCCTCGCAGACGAACAATAGCGGCGACACGCCGTCGCTCCACAGCCCGAAATCGAACGCCATCCGGCACAGCACCGACACCACCGAATCGACGACTTCGGCGGGGAAACCGGCAAGCTGCATGATGGTCATCGGCCGGCCGTTGGCGGGCAGCCGGAACAGATGGCTGATCACTTCCGCCATGGTGTCGCCGCCGACATTGGCGTTGTCGAACATGAAGGCGTAGCGCGGGTCGTTGCGCACGGTCTCGATGCGCGAGATCAGCTTGTGATAGATGATGCGCGAGGAACGGTTTTCCAGTTTGCCCATCCGCTCGTCGATCAGCGAGATCAGGTCGACCAGCCGGTACGGCACCGGGGTATCGGCGGTGTAGCCGATGGTCTTCGGATCGATCCGCTTCAGCCCGATGCGGTCGGCGTTCTGATACTGGGTGTAGACGCCCTTGGCGATCGGCAACACCTCGGCCAGGATATCCAATTCTTCCGGCACGCCGGGGCGGCCGGCGAACAAGACGTCGACGATCTCTTCGAAATTGAACAGCCAGAACGGCAGCTTCAGATTGCGCGGATTGAGCACCAGCGCGCGGTCGCCGAAGCAGCGGCCGTATTCGTTGTGCACGTCGAGCAGGAAGATCCGCAGATGCGGCCGCGATTTCAGGATTTCGTTGAGCAGCAGCGAGACGCCGGAGGATTTGCCGACGCCGGTCGAGCCGAGCACCGCGAAATGCTTCGACAGCATGTCCTCGATGTCGACATAGGCGACAACCGACTGGTCCTGCTGCAGCGTGCCGACATTGATCTGGTCGGAGCCGGTCGGGGCATAGACGGTGCGCAATTCCTCTCGGGTGATCAGTTCGGCGGCATCGCCGATGGTCGGATAATTGGTGACGCCGCGCTGGAATTTGGCGCGCAGCGGCGCGCTGACGATCTCGCCGAGCAGGTCGACCGAGGCGATCGCGATATAATCGTCGGTCGGTGACAGATTCTCGCACGACACTTCGGTGATCATCGCGACGATGGTGGAATTGGCGCAGCGGATCGAGATGAAGCGGCCGACGGTTGCGCGCACCTGCGCGCGCTCCAATTTGCTGGCCGCCAACAGCCCGATCCGGGCCAACGATCCGCGGACCGAGATGACAGTGCCGAAGCTGGTGGAAAGTGTGTCGTGCTGCATCGAATCAACCGCGTTGCCGCGCCTCTGAATGCGCAAATGTGCAAGATGTTGTTGGATAAAGCGTTAAGCAGGCGCGGCCGCCGCAGGCGCGGAAACGCCTCGCCGTCCGGCGCGCCGGCGTGTTTTGGCTGCGATAATGCAGGGAGCGCGACGCCGCGGCTTCGGAAGCGGCCAGGCGCGCCGCGGCGGCTCGATTGTTAATCATCCGCGGCGGAAAGCCCGCGCCGGCGCAGTGGCGTGACGCCGCGCGGTTGGTGCAAATGTGTTGCAACACCGCGGCGCGGCTTGCAAAGCTGCGGTGCCCGCAGATTCTTGGGCAGATTCTTGGAAGGACTCCCGATGTCTTGGCTTCAACCGATCACCCTCAGCGGCCCGCATGCGACGCTGCAGCCGCTGGAGCCTGCGCATCGCGACGGGCTGATCGCGGCGGTGTGGGACGGCGAGTTGTGGAGGCTGTGGTACACCGCGATTCCGGCGCCCGAGGACATGGAGGCCGAGATCGCGCGGCGGCTGGCGCTGCAGAGCGGCGGGGCGATGCTGCCGTTCACCGTCCGCGACGGCGAGGGCGCGATCGCCGGCATGACCAGCTACATGCATGTCGACGCCGCCAACCGCCGCGTCGAGATCGGCTCGACTTGGTACGCGCGACGGGTGCAACGCAGTGGGCTCAACACCCAGTGCAAGTTATTGCTGCTGACCCACGCGTTCGAGAAACTGCATTGCATCGCGGTCGAGTTCCGCACGCATTTTTTCAATCACGCCTCGCGACGCGGCATCGAACGGCTCGGCGCCAAGCAGGACGGTATCCTGCGCAGTCATCAGGTGGCGCCGAACGGCACGCTACGCGACACCGTAATCTACAGTATCGTTGCCGCGGAATGGCCGACGGTGAAGGCGCATCTCGGCTTTCAACTCAACGACAGGTTGCGTTAGCCCGAGAGCAGCATGGAACTGGGCGAACGATTCGAGAGACTGATAGTTTTAGGAGCGAAAAGCCGTCGGTTTGTGCATGGCTGCTGGTTCCAATTTGACTTACATCATTTCGTTTTCGGTTTGAGCGGGCAAAGTGACGCCATGCCGTTTTACCGATTTCACATCTGCGATCCGATCAACCGCGTCGATGGCCCGGGCCACGACGGGGCGGCGCTCGACGATGATATCGACGCCACGCTGTTCGCCGCCGGCGTGATCCGGCGCCTGGTGCAGCAGCACCCCGACGCCTCGAAGAACTGGTCGGTGGAGATCATTCGCGACGAGCGCACCGTCGGCGTGCTGCCGTTCGAGAAGGGCTGCCAGGTCATGGTGCGGCCGCAGTGGAACTACGAGCCGTTGTTCGATTTCGGCGAGGAACTGCGCTAAGCGCGGTCGCCCGTCCGATCACGCGCCGGGCAAAATCACTCCCGCTGTCCTCCTGCTGAAGATCTGCAAGCGCTCCCCAGGCGACGGCAACCCTCACACCTCGCGCCGGCTGAGGAACGCCAGCCGCTCAAACAGATGCACGTCCTGCTCGTTCTTCAACAGCGCGCCGTGCAGCGGCGGGATCAGCTTGCGCGGGTCGCGTTCGCGCAAGTTCTCCGGCGCCATGTCCTCGTTGAGCAGCAGCTTTAGCCAGTCCAGCAGCTCCGAGGTCGACGGCTTCTTCTTCAGCCCGGGCACCTCGCGGACCTCGAAGAAGATCCGCATCGCCTCGGCCACCAGCCGCGGCTTGATGCCAGGGAAATGCACCTCGACGATCTTGTTCATGGTCTCCTGATCGGGAAACTTGATGTAGTGGAAAAAGCAGCGGCGCAGGAACGCGTCCGGCAGTTCCTTCTCGTTGTTCGAGGTGATCATCACGATCGGGCGCTTCTCCGCCTTGATCGTCTCGCCGGTCTCATAGACGTGGAATTCCATGCGGTCGAGTTCGAGCAACAGGTCGTTGGGGAATTCGATATCGGCCTTGTCGATCTCGTCGATCAGTAGCACCGGGCGCTGCGGATGGGTGAAGGCCTCCCACAATTTGCCGCGCTTGATGTAGTTGGCGATGTCGGAGACCCGGGAGTCGCCGAGCTGGCTGTCGCGCAGCCGCGACACAGCGTCGTATTCATACAGCCCCTGCTGCGCCTTGGTGGTCGACTTGATATGCCAGGTCAATAGCGGCGCGCCGAGCGCCTTGGCGACTTCCTCGGCCAGCACGGTCTTGCCGGTGCCGGGTTCGCCCTTCACCAGCAGCGGGCGTTCCAATACGATCGCGGCGTTGACGGCGATCTTGAGGTCATCGGTCGCGACGTAGTCCTTGGTGCCGGTGAATTTCATCCGTGGTGTGCCCTGTGGTTTTCATGACGCAGCTTGCGCTACGGCCTGCCACCACACTAGTTGAAAAACCGCGCAGGTCCAGCGCAGCCGGCCGGCGTCGCGACGGCGGATCAGCCGGCCTGGATCAGCCGATTGAGCGGCACGACGCCCGTGCCATCGTCGGGCAGTGACGACGCGGCGACGCTGCGATTGCGGCCGCTTCGCTTGGCCGCGTACATCGCCAGATCGGCGGCGCGCAGCAGATCCTCTTCGTTGAGCGACGTCGAGGTCCGGCTGGCGATGCCGATGCTCACCGTGACCGGGTTGCGGTCGGGGCTCGGGGTGGCAATCCCCAGCGCGGCGATGGCGCGGCGAATCGTTTCGGCGATCTGCACCGCGTCCTGTTCGCCGACCCCCGGCAGAATGACGGCGAATTCCTCGCCGCCGTAGCGCGCCGCGAGCCCGGTGGCGGAAGTGGCGTCGGCCAGAACCCTGGCGACGCGTTGCAGGCAGGCGTCGCCGGCCTGATGGCCGTAGCCGTCGTTGAAGCGCTTGAAATGATCGATGTCGATCAGCAGCAATGAGATCCGCGGCTGCGCCGGATAATGCAGCCGCAGGAAGCCATCCATGCTGCGCCGGTTGGCAAGCTCGGTGAGGCCGTCGGTGGTCGCCAGCTCGGCGAGCCGGAAATTCAGCGCTTTGAGTTCGTCTTCCATCCTGTGACGCTCGGTGACGTCGCGCAGCACCGCCACCAGCTCGGTGCCGCCGGCGTCGGCGGAGGCGGTGAGCTTGAAGTTGACCTCGACCCAGGCCTGCGAGCCGTCGGCGCGCAAGGTCCGGAACGAGGCGGTGCGGGTTTCCGCGGCGTTGTTCAGGCGCGCGGCGGCGCGCCGCACCGCGCGAATGTCGGCCGGCAGGATGTAGTCGAAGCAGGATTGCCCGATCAGTCGCCGCGGGTTGAAGCCGAGCACGGCTTGCAGCGACGGCGACACGTAGAGAAATTTGCCGTCGCGGTCGAGCAGCATCACCACGTCGGCGATGTTGTCGGCCAACAGCCGGTAGCGGGTCTCGCGGTCGCGCAGCGCGCGCTCGATCGACAGCCGCAGCCGGAACTGCGAAGTTAGCAGCGCCGCCAGCAGCGCGATGCAGCACAACAATAGCGCGGCGACGATGATGTCGGAGCGCAGCCCGGCGCGCCAGCCCTGCAGGATATCGTCTTCATGCTGCGACACCGCCACGATGATCGGATAGCGCGGCGCATGCGCATAGCCGTAATGCTGCCAGGCGCCGTCGGCGGCCAGCCTCTTGTGGGTGCCGTTGAAGGAATCCGGCAACGGCACCGGCGCCGTGTCGCTGCGCGGGTTCTTCGACCCGGCCTGCGTCGGCGTCGATTGCATCAGCACCGTGCCGTCGGCGCGCAGGATGCTGACGCTGCCGCGCTTGCCGAGCTGGAAGGCCTGGTACAGCGCGCTGAATTGCTCGGTATTGATCAGCGCCACCACGACGCCGGCGAAACTGCCGTCGGCATTGGACAATCGTTTCGACAGCCCGACGCCGGGCTGGCCGGCGGACCGCAGCGCGAAGATGTGCAGCGCGCGGTCGGCGTTGGCGCGGTGAAAGGCGAGGTTGCTGGTCAGCGCCTCGCCGGGGAGGATCGGGGCGGCCAGCGTCGACAACACGGTGTTGCCATCGGCGTCGACGAGGGCGAGGGCGCGGATCTGCGGCAGCCGGGCGACGAGATCGTTCAAGCGGCGCTTGCCGCGCTCCGGGTCCGCCGCCCGCACCGGCCAGGCATCGACGATGTTGCTCAAGGCGACGTCGACCGACTGGATCGCGTGCGACGCCTGATCGGCCAGCGAATGCGCCAGATTCTCGATCGCCACCGAACGCTGGGCGAGTTCGCTGCTGCGCGCGGTGGCGGCCTTCCAGGCCACCAGTCCGATCACGCTGCCGCTCATCGCCAGAACGAACAGCGCAACGACGACGGCTGCGGCGACCGGGTGGCTGAGCAGTCGTGCTATTCGGCTGGTCTGTGGAGGCATTTTGCGGGATGCTCGGCGCCAAGGGAACCGTATCCTAGCGTCGCTCTGCTTTACCGGGCGCTAAGAGCGGCCCCGGTTTTCGCCGCGCGGCTTGCCGCCGCCGCCAGGCGGCGCCGGCCGCCGGCTTCGGCGTTGCAGGGGTTTCCGTCGTGACGGCCTCTTGACGCGCGCCGGGCGTCAGGCAATCTTCAACCATGTTCCTGCAATTCTTCACATCGTTGCGCGACGCGCAGGTTCCAGTGACGCTGCGCGAATATCTGACGCTGATGGAGGCGCTCGACGCCGACCTCGCCGGGCAGAGCGTCGAGAACTTCTACTATCTGTCGCGCGCCGCCCTGGTGAAGGACGAGCGCAACCTCGACAAATTCGACCGGGTGTTCGGCACCGTTTTCAAGGGGCTGGAAACCCTGCTCGATGCGATGGAGAAGGCGGAGATTCCCGCCGAATGGCTGAAGAAGCTGGCGGAGAAGTATCTCACCGAAGAGGAGAAGAAACAGATCGAGGCGCTGGGCTGGGACAAGCTGATGGAAACCTTGCGCGAGCGCCTGAAGGAACAGAAGGGCCGCCACCAGGGCGGCAACAAATGGATCGGCACCGCCGGCACCTCGCCGTTCGGCGCCGAGGGTTACAATCCGGAAGGCGTGCGGATCGGCCAGGACAAGAGCCGGCACCAGCGCGCGGTCAAGGTCTGGGACAAGCGCGAGTTCAAGGATCTCGACGGCGATGTCGAACTCGGCATCCGCAACATCAAGGTGGCGCTGCGTCGGCTGCGCAAATTCGCCCGCACCGGCGCGCCCGACGAACTCGATCTCGACACCACCATCAAGCAGACCGCCAACCACGGCTATCTCGACGTGGCGATGCGCCCGGAGCGGCGCAACGCCGTCAAGGTGCTGGTGTTCTTCGACATCGGCGGCTCGATGGATTCCCACGTCGCCCAGGTCGAGGAATTGTTCTCGGCGGCCAAGGCCGAGTTCAAGCACATGGAATATTTCTACTTCCACAATTGCCTCTATGAAGGCGTGTGGAAGCAGAATCGCCGCCGCTTCACCGACCGCACGCCGACCTGGGACGTGCTGCACAAGTATCCGCACGACTACAAGGTGGTGTTCGTCGGCGACGCCGCGATGTCGACCTATGAGCTGATGACGCCGGGCGGCTCGGTCGAACATATCAACGAGGAGGCCGGCGCGGTCTGGCTGGAGCGCGTGACCCGCACCTATCCGCATGCGGTGTGGCTCAATCCGGTGCCGCAGCGGCACTGGGACTATTCGCAATCCACCAAGCTGATCCGCCGGCTGTTCTCCGAGCGGATGTTTCCGCTGACGCTGGAGGGACTGGAAGCCGCGATGAAGGAATTGGTGCGGTAAGGGCTTTGCGGCGGTCATCGGCGCTGCGCCGCGGAATGCGTCACCTCTCCCCGCAAGCGGGGAGAGGGAGCGCGCTGCGGATCACGGCGAATGCATCGGAAAAAACTGAACGAAGGTCATCATGCCCCAGCACATCACCCGCGGCATCAAGGCGCTGCTCGAAGAGGCCAACGCGCAGATCGAGACGCTGAGCGCCGAGCAGGCGATCGCCGCCTATCAGATCGGCGCCGACAACGCGGTGGTGATCGTCGACATCCGCGACCCGCGCGAGATCGAGCGCGACGGCCGGATCCCCGGGGCGTTCGCCTGCACCCGCGGCATGCTGGAGTTCTGGATCGATCCGGACAGCCCCTATGCCAAGCCGGTGTTTCAGGAGAGCAAGAAATTCGTGTTCTATTGCGCCGGCGGGATGCGCTCGGCGTTGGCGGCGAAGACCGCGCGGGACATGGGATTGGCGCCGGTGGCGCATATCGCCGGCGGCTTTGCGGCCTGGCGCGACGCCGGCGGCGCGGTGGAGCATGTGACGCCGCGCAAGGCGAAGGAGTGAGTCGACGAAGTGGCGCCGGCGTTCTATCTCGTCATCCTTCGAGGCTCGCCGCAAGCGCGGCTTCGCGCCTCAGGATGACGGCGCGCGAAGTCGGCGCCAAGGCACCACGGCGTCACCCTGAGGCGCCGGAGCGCAGCGGAGGCCTCGGAGGGCGACGGCATGCAACTATCGATTCCAGGATCACCTGATAACAACGGACCCACCCAATGACATTTCTGCACGACCCGCTGGTTTCGCCGCAATGGCTCGCCGACCACATCGCCGATCCGAAGCTCCGCGTCATCGACGCCTCCTACAAGATGCCGGCGGCGCGGCCGCCGACCGCGCATGACGACTATCTGGCGCGGCATCTGCCGGGCGCTGCGTTCTATGACGTCGACGCGGTTGCCGATCCGGACAATCCGCTGCCGCATATGGTGCCGCAGCCGGAGCAGTTCGCCCGCTATGTCGGCGCGCTTGGCGTCGGCAATGACAGCCTCGTGGTGGTGTATGACGCCGGCAATTATCTCGGCGCGCCGCGCGCCTGGTGGACCTTCAAGCTGTACGGCTTCGAGAATGTGAGAGTGCTGGAGGGCGGGCTGAAGGCCTGGCTCGCCGCAGGCCACGCTGTCGAGAACGGCGAGGTGGCCACGCCGGCGCAAGACTTTGCGCCGCGGTTCGACGCCGCGCGGTTGCGCAAGATCGACCAGGTGATTGCCAACCTCGACTCCGAGGCCGAGCAGGTGGTCGATGCCCGCTCCCGCGAGCGCTTCGAGGGCGCGGTCGCCGAGCCCTGGCCGGGGCGCCGCCCGGGGCGGATTCCCGGCAGCCGCAACGTGCCGTTCACCGATCTTCTCAACGCCGACGCGACGATGAAATCGCCCGATGAATTGCGTGCCGTGTTCGCCGCCGCCGGCGTCGATCTGGAAAAACCGATCGTCAGCAGTTGCGGCTCCGGCGTCACCGCGGCGGTGATCACGCTGGCGCTCAAGCGGCTCGGCGTCGATCGCACCGCGCTGTATGACGGCTCGTGGGCGGAATGGGGGCTGCCGGACGGCCCGCCGGTCGCGACCGGACCGGCGTGAGCCGAAGCGTCGCTAATTTCCGAGCGGTGAGGCGGCGGCCGGCTTGGCAACCGCCGGGCGGCGGCTGCGCGACCGCGCCGCCGGACGGCGTTTCGCCGGCTTGCGCGCCTGAACGCGTTTCTTCTTTTTCTTGATCGCGGCCTTGGGCGGCGCGGCGACCTCGCCGGTCGCGGCCTCCGCGAGCGTTGCCGATTTGGCGTCGTCAGGGCTCGGACGATCCACCAGCGTCGCTGCCGGCACGACGGCGGCCGCGGCGTCGCGCGAGGCGGGCGGATCGCTCAGCGCAGCGGACTGCGCCGGCTCGGCGACCGCCGCCGGGGCCGCGGCGAGGCTGGCCGGCGCCTCGGCGACCGTTGCAATCACGCTCGGCGGCTCAACCTTGGGCTCGGCTTTCGCCGGTTCGGCCGCGGCGGGCGATTGCAGCGCGGCGGGTTCGGCCTTTGCCGTTTCGGTCTTTACCGACTCGGTGGTTGCGGAGTCGGCGGGGGCAGGCGTGTCACCCGTCGCTGCGGGCGTGCTGGCCTGCGGGCTTGCGGCGGGCGGCTCGGCTACGCCGGGGATCACGGCCGGCTCGGCCTCGGGCGAGGTCGGCGCGGTCAGGCTGGCCGGCTGCGGCGCGGCGCGCTCCGGCGCCGGATCGACCCGCAGCATGGTCAGCAGCGGCGCGGTCGGCTCGTCGTGGCGGGCGAACAGCGGCGAGGCCTGCCGGATGATCGGCGTGGCGATGAATTGTTCGTGGGAGGCGCGCAGCAACGCCGCAGCGCCGAGGCCGAATACCAGCAGCGATACCGACAACACCACCGCCGTGAACAGAAAACGGAATCCGGGGAGCATTCGTCTTGTTCCGCCTTCGCCGGGGCGAAGGAGCCTTGAGCCAACGGGAACGCGGTGACAACGCAACTTGAGCCTGATCGCCGCGACGCGCCGCGAATCAGCCGGCTTGCAGAATATCGTAACGGTCGCGGCGATTCGCAGAAATTTCCGCGGCTTTGCCGCGGCGAACCGCTCGATGCGGCGATGCGCCGCCGCAGCCGCGGCGCCTGCCCCGCACGATCGCAAACGATCGATCACAAATGTCGCAAGTTCCGCAGAATATGCTCGATTTCCGCGGCAATTCGCGATTTTGTCTTGAATGTGCCGTGATCGTCCGCCATCCCCGTTAAGGATCCGGTTGTGGCTTGGGGTTTATACAAAAGTAATGACGATCAAACGCATTCTGACGATTTTCGCGACCGTGGCCGCCAGCGCCGTGGTCATGCCGCTCGCCACCGCGCAAAGCAACCTTCCTGCCGGCGGGCCCTACGCGACGCCGCCTGCGGCCTATCCGCCGCGGGCCGGCGGCGACGCGATGCCGGATTTCGACGCGCTGGACGACGAAGACGGCGGCCGCGGACCGGGTTCGGTGGCGTTGCCGGCGCCGGGGCCGGTGCTGTCGCCGGATGATCCGCGTTATGGCCGGCCGGCCGGCGCCCCAGTGTATTCCGATCGCGGCGCGGTGCAGAGCGCGCCGCAGAACCAGCTTCCGCAGGGTCCGGTGTTGTCGCCGGACGATCCGCGCTACGGCCGTCCCGCCGGGCCGCCGCCGGTGATCTATTCCGACCGTCCCGCCGGCGCGCCGGTGTATTCCGATCGCGGCAACGACTCCGGCCGTGGCCCCGGCGCGGGCTTCATCTATCCGGGCGATGAAAATCACCCGGTCCGTCCGCCGGAAGCCGTCGGCGCGCCGTCGCAGGCCGGCGCCGCGCCGGGTGGCGCGGCCGGCAATGACGGTCGGCCGGTGACGCTGTCGGCGTTGCCGCCGGAAGAACAGCCCGAGGCCGACACCAACGTCCAGCTGCCGCCGAATCTGCGGCGCCAGGAAGTCGCGTTCCCGACCAAGGAGCCGCCGGGCACGCTGGTGGTCGATACCCCGAACACGCACCTCTATTACATCTTGGGCGGCGGTCGCGCGATCCGCTACGGCGTTCGCGTCGGCCGCGATGGCTTTACCTGGAACGGCGTGCAGAAGATCACCCGCAAGGCGGAATGGCCGGATTGGCATCCGCCGACCGAGATGATCGAGCGCCAGCCCTATCTGCCGCGCTTCATGGCCGGCGGCCCGGGCAATCCGCTCGGCGCGCGGGCGATGTATCTCGGCGCCACGGTGTATCGCATCCACGGCACCAACCAGCCCTCGACGATCGGCAAGTTCGTGTCGTCGGGCTGCATTGGCATGCTGAATGACGACGTCTCCGATCTATTCGATCGGGTCAAGGTCGGCACCCGCGTCGTGGTGTTGCCGGCCGGTCCGCGGCCGCCGATCGCCACCACCACCGCGCAGGCGCAGCCGATCGGCGCTCCCGCCGGGCCGCAGCCGGGTTCGACGGTGCAGGTCTCGCCGGTGCCCGGCACCGCGCCGACCGTGGTGCCGGCGCTGCCGGCGCCGGTGACGGTGCGCTGACGGCGTAAGCGGTCCAAAAAGACGTCCCCGACAAAAGACGTCCCGATAAGACGTATCCGATAAATTGACGAGCGCCTCTGCTCCCCTCCCCGCAAGGGGGAGGGGAGCGCGCCGCCGCTGTGGCGCGTGCGTGATTCAGCCGCAGAGGCTGCTCGAAACAACGGCGAGTGTCATAAAGCGGCGGATGCGGCGCGGTCGCTCAGCGCTGGGGCGATCGTCCGCGGTGGCCGTGCTTGGCTTCAAAGGCCGGCCCCGGTCCGCGCATATAGTGCAATTCCGGCCGATACGGGCTGAACGCGGCGACGAAGAACTGCCGCCAGAAGTCGCGGATCTCCTCGAACGGCCGCGCCGGCGGCTCGAAAGCCTGCTCCGGCAATGGGGACGACGTCGTCGCGACGTGAGCCATGGCTGATGCCCGGTTGGGTGCCCCGCCTGATCGCCAAACGCGCGCAGGGCTTGCAGCAGTGTTCGCCGAACTGATTAAAAATTGGTTCGAATGCCGCGATCGCACCTTATCGACCCGCTATCCTTAATGAAGGCTTAACGCCGCCTTCACTCGGGTTGCCCTTTGCAACTCGCACCGCTACATCAGCGGCAACCATTTCCACACATCCGACGGCTTTTCAGGGATCACGATGGCGCGCCAGTTCGTCTACTTCATGCAGGGTCTGTCCAAGACCTATCCGAGCCGCAAGGTGCTCGATAACGTCAACCTGTCGTTCTATCCGGACGCCAAGATCGGCGTGCTCGGCGTCAACGGCTCCGGCAAGTCGACGCTGCTCAAGATCATGGCCGGGATCGACAAGGAGTTCACCGGCGAGGCCTGGGTCGCGCAGGGCGCCCGGGTCGGCTATCTCGAACAGGAGCCGCAGCTCGATCCGGCCTTGAGCGTGCGAGAAAACGTCATGCTCGGCGTCGCCAAGCAGAAGGCGATCCTCGATCGCTACAACGAGCTGGCGATGAACTATTCCGAAGAGACCGCCGACGAGATGACCAAGCTGCAGGACCAGATCGAGTCCGCGGGGCTGTGGGACCTCGACAGCAAGGTCGACCAGGCGATGGACGCGCTGCGCTGCCCGGCCGACGACGCCGACGTCACCAAACTGTCCGGCGGCGAACGCCGCCGCGTCGCGTTGTGCAAATTGCTGCTCGACGAGCCCGAATTGCTGCTGCTCGACGAACCGACCAACCATCTCGACGCCGAATCGGTGTCGTGGCTGGAAGGCCATCTGCGCAACTATCCCGGCGCGATCCTGATCGTCACCCATGACCGCTACTTCCTCGACAACGTCACCAGCTGGATTCTCGAGCTCGACCGCGGCAAGGGGATTCCCTATGAGGGCAACTACTCGTCCTGGCTGAAGCAGAAGCAGAAGCGGCTGGAGCAGGAGGGCCGCGAGGACGCTGCCCACCAGCGCACCCTGATGCGCGAGCAGGAATGGATCGCGGCCTCGCCGAAGGCGCGGCAGGCGAAATCCAAGGCGCGCTACCAGCGCTATGAGGAGCTGCTCAACAAGGCCAGCGAGAAGCAGAGCCAGACCGCGCAGATCATCATTCCGGTGGCCGAGCGGCTCGGCCAGAACGTGGTCGACGTCGAAGGCCTCAGCAAGAGTTTCGGCGAGCGGGTGCTGATCGACAACCTCACCTTCAAGCTGCCGCCCGGCGGCATCGTCGGCGTGATCGGCCCGAACTGCGCCGGCAAGACCACGCTGTTCCGCATGATCACCGGGCAGGAGAAACCCGACACCGGCAGCATCACGGTCGGCGAGACCGTGCATCTGGGCTATGTCGATCAATCCCGCGACAGCCTCGACGGCAACAAGAACGTCTGGGAGGAAATCTCCGGCGGCAACGAACTGATCCTGCTCGGCAAGCGCGAGGTCAATTCGCGCGGCTATTGCTCGTCGTTCAATTTCAAGGGCGGTGACCAGCAGAAGAAGGTCGGCTCACTGTCCGGCGGCGAGCGCAACCGCGTGCATCTGGCCAAGATGCTGAAATCCGGCAGCAACGTGCTGTTGCTCGACGAGCCGACCAACGACCTCGACGTCGATACGCTGCGCGCCTTGGAAGAAGCGCTGGAGGATTTCGCCGGCTGCGCGGTGATCATCAGCCATGACCGCTGGTTCCTCGACCGTATCGCCACGCATATCCTGGCGTTCGAAGACGACAGCCATGTCGAATGGTTCGAAGGCAATTTCCAGGACTACGAGAAGGACAAGATGCGAAGGCTCGGCCAGGACGCGGTGATCCCGCACCGGGCGAAGTACAAGAAGCTGACGCGGTAGGGTAATCTCAGGTCGGCGCGATCAGTTCGACTTCTGGGAAGTAGCTGCGGTATCGTGCGGTGTCGCGCGTCGGAATGGGAATTCTCGCCGTGGCAGCGTGAGCTCCGATGAAGAAATCGGCGAGGATGGCAGTTCGGACGCCCCCGGAACGGCGATAGGCGGTGAAGGTCTGGCCCGCGATATAGAGCGCTGACTTGGGAAGCCATTCGAAGTGAAGGTGAAGCTCGTGGACCGCCGCATCCAGCGTTTGCTGGCTGGCATAGCGGCCGGAAAGTTCGGCATAGACGATTTCGTTAATCAGAAGGACGCCGTGCTGCGATTGCTGCCGGAGCGCCGCGGACGACCATCGTTGCCAATTGGCATCGCTCGACAAGATGTCGATCAAAACATTGGTATCGATCAGCGTCACTTCTCGAAGTCGTCCGCTGGATCGCCGCGCAGTTCGAGCATGATCTCATCCGTGGTGCCGCCGCGGATCGGATAGCGTTTTGCGATCGCCTGCAACTTCTTGAGATATTCGGCCTCGGAGCCGGATTTCCCGATGAAGATCCCGCCCGATGCGGTGTTGCGAACTTCGACCTTGTCGCCCGGTTTGATGCCCGCAGCATCGCGGACCTTCTTGGGCAGCGTGATCTGGCCCTTGGTTGTTACGGTCGTCGCCATGGCTTGCTCCGTAGTATTAACGCGACAAGTAATGCTGGCTCATAGTTGCGTCGATCACCGTTAGCCACGCTTTCCTGCCTTACTACCCCACCTTCTCCGCTAGCCAGATCTTGATCAGCGACTGATACGGCACGTCGCGCTTGTTGGCGGCGATCTTGATCTGCTCCAGCAGGCTGACCGGCAGCCGCAGCGAGATCGCGGTGGTCGACGGTTTGAGGTTGGGGAAGCGCACCGGCACCGCCTTGCTGAGATCAAGATAGTCCGCGGTATCGTGCGACTCCCAGAAGGCACGCTCCTCCGCCTCGTTGGCGAATTTCGGGATCGGCTTAAGCTTCTTCGGCATAGCGGGCGCGCTCCCTGGCGCTCATCGGGCGGGCGGAAATGATCCGCAGCAGCGTTTCATCCTGTCGCAACGTGAAGCTGACCTGTAACAGCCGGCCGGCGTTGCTCTTGCCATAGGCGTGGTAGCGCACTTCGCTCTTGCTATGGGTCGGATCGTCCAAGAACAGCAGCGGCTTGTTGACAAACACCTGCTCCGCCTCCGCCTGGCTGATGCCATGCTTGTCGGTGCTCTTCCGGGCGTTGCCGGGGTCCCAATCGAACCCGGTGATCTGGTCCAGACTGAACATTGTTGTATATTGTCATCATATACAGAAAGGTCAAGCCGCGGCTGCGGGCGCCGGGCGCCGGGCGCCGGGCGCGCAAGCGCAGCGGCGGCGAGGGTATTGGTCAGAGGGCCGGAAGTTTCCCGCGAGCTCTGCCGAAACCAGCCAAACTTTTCACCCGCAATTTCGTATCTTGCCCGTATCGGCGGGCTGGCATAATGGCAGGACGCGGTGGGGCGGGGTGTACGGGGATTCGACGGATGGCCGATTGGAACGCCGAGCAGTATCTGAAATTCGAGGACGAGCGCACTCGGCCGGCGCGCGACCTGTTGGCGCAAATCCCGCTGGATGATCCGCGTCGGGTGGCGGACATCGGCTGCGGTCCGGGCAATTCCACCGAGCTTCTGGTGAAGCGCTGGCCGCAGGCCAAGGTCACCGGCGTCGACACCTCCGCCGACATGCTGCGGCAGGCCCGCGATCGGCTGCCGGGTTACAATTTCATCGAGGCCAATATCGCGCATTGGGCGCCGCCGATCGGCACCGACGTGGTGTTCGCCAATGCCGTGTTCCAATGGGTGCCGAACCATCTCAAGCATATGCAGCGGCTGGTCGGCGCGCTGGAGCCGGGCGGCGTGCTGGCGGTGCAGATGCCGGACAATCTCGACGAGCCGTCGCACATCATGATGCGCGAGGTGGCGTTTCAGGAGCCGTGGCGGCATCATCTGGCCGAGGCCGCGCAGCTGCGCGACGCTTTGCCGAAGCCCAGCGCCTATTACGATGTCTTGCGGCCGTTGTGCAGCCGGCTGGAGATCTGGCACACCGTCTACAATCATGTGCTGGACGACGCGATGGCGATCGTCGAATGGGTCAAGGGCACCGGGCTGCGGCCGTTCATCGATCCTTTGGAACTGCCGGAGCGCAAGGCCTATCTCGCCGCCTACACCGCGCGGATCGCCGCCGCCTATCCGCCGCAGGCCGACGGCAAGGTGCTGCTGCGGTTTCCACGGCTCTTCATCGTGGCGATCAAGTAGCGCGGCTGCGTTTCGGCTGCGGCCAGTTGCCGCGCGGGTCGCGCTGCGGGCGTCGGCTATAAGGCCGCGCGGATGCGCTCCGCGATTCCCGATTGCAGCGAGACCCCCGCCGATGTCCATGACGCCCGAAACGCCGTTGCCGCCGAAGACGCTGCGGCTGCGCCCGATCCCGATGCTGATCTTCGGCTCGCGCTGGCTGCAGCTGCCGCTCTATGTCGGGCTGATCGTGGCGCAGGGCGTCTATGTCGTGCTGTTCCTGAAGGAATTGTGGCACCTGTTCGCGCATTCGTTCGATTTCAGCGAGCAGCAGATCATGCTGGCGGTGCTCGGCCTGATCGACGTGGTGATGATCTCGAACCTTCTGGTGATGGTGATCGTCGGCGGCTATGAGACATTTGTGTCGCGGTTGAATCTCGCAGGCCATCCGGACGAGCCTGAATGGCTCAGCCACGTCAATGCCAGCGTGCTGAAGATCAAACTGGCGATGGCCATCATCGGCATTTCGTCGATCCATCTGTTGCGCACTTTCATCGAGGCCAGCAACCTTGGCGGGACAGGAGGACGGGCCACGAGCTTCACCGAGAGCGGCGTGATGTGGCAGACCATCATTCACTGCGTGTTCGTGCTCTCG
>NZ_DASWPE010000017.1:0-9035 GCF_036404135.1 Rhodopseudomonas sp.
GGGCCGGCGCCTCGATCGGGACGGCGCGCCAGCGGGCGTCCGAACGGGCCTCTCTATCACGTCAGCCCCGCCTTGCCCATGACGGGCAAGGCGGGGCTGTAGTCTTAGGGCGTCGCGGCGGGCGATGCTATTTGACGCCGAGCAGCGCCAGCATGATGCCGCCGGAGATCGCCGTTCCGAACACGCCGGCCAGGTTCGGACCCATCGCGTGGTAGATCAGCAGGTTCTCGCGATCTTCCTTGGCCGCGACGATGTGGGCGACGCGGGCGGCGATCGGAACCGAGGCGATGCCGGCCGAGCCCAGGCACGGATTGATCTTTTCACCTTCCTTGAGGAACAGGTTCATGATCTTGGCGCCGATCACACCCGAGGCGGTGCCGCCGAGGAAGGCGATCAGTCCGAGGATCACGATCTCGATGGTCTTGAAGGTCAGGAAGGTGGTGGCGTTCATCGTCGAGCCGATGCCGACCGTCAGGATGATGATGATGACGTTCATCAGATCGTTGGCGGCGGTCTTGTACAGCCGATCCGTGACCAAGCATTCCTTGAACAGATTGCCCAGCATCAGCATGGTGATCAGCGGCGCCACCGGCGGGAAGAACAGGTTGACGACGATGCCGATCACCACCGGGAACGCGATCTTCTCCAGCCGGCTCACCGGCCGCATCTGCTTCATGCGGATCAGCCGCTCTTTGCGGGTGGTCAAGGCCTTGATCACCGGCGGCTGGATCAGCGGCATCAGCGCCATGTAGGAATACGCCGCCACCGCGACCTGCGGCAACAGATGCGGCGCCAGCTTGACGCAGACGAACACCGCCATCGGGCCGTCGGCGCCACCGATGATGCCGATCGCACCCGCCTCGTTGATCGAGAAGCCGAGCGCCTTGGCGCCGATCAGCGCGATGAAGATGCCAAGATGCGCCATCGCGCCGAGGATCACCAGCTTGGGATGGGCGATCATCGGTCCGAAGTCGGTCATCGCGCCGACGCCGAAGAAGATCAGCGGCGGAACGATCAGCAGTTCGATGCCGTGATAGGCGTAGTTGAACAACCCGCCGGGCAGGATCAGGTCGGAGCCCGGCACGTTGGAGATGACGCACGCAAACCCGATGCCGATCAGCAGCAATGGTTCGTACTTCTTGACGATAGCGAGGAGGATCATGGTGACGCCGATGGCGATCATCACGACGTTGCCCCACCAAAAATGCGAGACGCCTGTTTGATCAAGCATCGCTTGTAAAAAGCTCAAGATCTCATGAACCATTTTCTAGATTCCTTCTTCAACTCGGCAGTCGAGCCGGCGATCGCCACCCTGTGGCACCGCGCGCTGACGGCAATTTGTGATCAGTGGCTGGATTTTTTGATGGCTTCGTCATCCAGCTTGCCGAGCTTGTTCAGCAACGGAAACGCCGCCAGAACAAATCCGATGCCGGTGATCACGAAAATGCTCAGGAAGAAGTCGACAAAGCTCAGTACAACGGCGCCATAAAGGCTATCTGGAACTACCATGGTCTTTCCCTTCGTAGGTCGTTACGGTTGTGGAGGACCATCAGCCGATCGAGATGATCACCTGGCCGGTGCTGACGCTTTCCGCCGGCTTGACGAGAATCGCCTTGACGGTGCCGCCGACCTTGGTGATCGCCTCGGTCTTCATCTTCATGGCTTCGATCACCGCGACCCGGTCGCCGGCCTGCACGGCCTGGCCGATCCGGACGTCGATGGAATCCACCACACCCGCAAGCGGGGCGACGACGTCGCCTTCGCCGGCCGCAATGGCGGCGACGGGGGCAGCGACCGGCGCCGGCGCGGCGGCCACGGCGACGGGGGCCGGTGCGGCCGGCGCTTGCGCCACAGCCACCGGGTGCGCAACGGAGCCGCTGTGGGCGGCGTTGCCTTCTTCTTCGACAACGACGTCATAGGCGCGGCCGTTGACGGTGATCTTGAATTTCTTCAACACGGTTTCCTCTCCTCAATCAGTTGGGCTGGTGAGACGTCTGGTGCATCCAACGTCCCTCTGAAGCCCAGGTGTGGTCGATCTGGCGTTCGATATGCACGATGTGGTGGCAGCCCCGCATGGCGTAGACCGCCGCCGCAATAACGGCGATGTCGTCGTCAAACGTCGAGCTCAGAACTTCGGCGGGCTTCGCCCCGGCCGCATCTTGCGATGCGTCCGGGGCTTGGTCTCGCGCCGCCCTGAGGCCTCGAATCAGCCACATGACGAGGGCTATCGCCCCAAGGACGGCGAGGCCGTCGATGATCATGTCGTTCATTTCAAGGCTTCCTTTTCAACCTCGAGAGATTGATCTCAGATTTGCAGAACGTACTATTATGCGTAGCAACGGTACCCCGTCGTCAAGCCATGACCCAAAAGGCGGCCAAGATGATCTGGGGTGTTAGGATCCGCAGGCACATGGTCAACGGATAGACCGCGGCGTAGCTGGTAGCCTGAGCGTCCGACGGACTGAGCGCATTGGCGAAGGCCAGAGCCGGCGGGTCGGTCATGCTGCCGGCGAGCACGCCGCAGAGCGTGAGGTAGTTGATCTTGAAGACCAAGCGGCCGATCACGCCGACGACGAAGATCGGAACGAAGGTGATCAGGGTGGCGCAAGCCATCCAGAGCAGACCGTCGCCGTGCACCAGGGTGCCGATGAAGCTCTTGCCGGCATAGATGCCGACGCAGCACATGAACATCGTGATGCCGAACTCGCGCAGCGCATTCGTCGTCGCCGGCGGCATGTGCCAAACCAACGGACCGATGTGGCCGATGCGCGACAGCAGGATCGCGACGACGACGGGACCACCGGCCGAACCCAACTTGATCGCGGCAGGCAGACCGGGCACGAAGAACGGAACCGCGCCCAGCACCACGCCCAGGAAGATTCCCAGGAAGATCGGAATCATCTGAGTGTGCTGCAAAGCCTTGACTTCGTTGCCGAGCACCTTCGCCAACCTGTCGAGCTGCTCTTCGGTGCCGACGCAGGTCAGCTGATCGCCGAACTGCAGCTTCATGTTGGGGTTTTGCACAAGTTCAATGCCGGCGCGGGTCAGGCGCGTGATGATCACGCCGTGCAGCATCGACTGATCCATGTGCTTGCCCAGCACCTGGCTGCGCGTAACGACGAACTGCTGCTTCCGGATCGGACTGGGGACCGTCTGCAGATTGACCACGGCTTCCGAGCCGAGCGCGTCGCGGAGTTCGACGAGCTTGGAGCGGGAGCCCACCGCCAAAATCGTATCGCCGACGGCGATGCGTTCGTCGGATTCCGCCACGTGCTGCGTGCCGGAGTGCATCACACGGCTGACAACAACGCTGTGGGACTGCACCGTCGGCAGATCGCAGAAAGCCTGACCGCTGACGCGGGCATTGCTGACGTCGATGCTCATCGTCTCCACGGCGCTGATATTGGCACCCTGCTCCTTTTGCCAGGCGTCGGCGCTGGCTTCAACATTGACGCGGAAGAGGATGCGGATCAGCGCCATGGTCAGCAGAATGCCGATGACGCCGAACGGATACGCCACGGCATAGGCCTGACCGGGAATGCCGATCTGCTCGGCGGTGGCGTTGACTTCCTTCAGCATCGCCATGCCGGCGGCGAGCGACGGCGTGTTTGTCGTGCCGCCCGAGAACAGGCCGACGACGACTTCGAGCGGAAGGTTGAAACCAAAGTGAATCGCCACGGTGATGACACCGCCGATGATCACGATGCTCGCAGCCAGGATGTTGAGTAGGACGCCCTCTTTCTTGAAGGCTTGGAAGAAGCCCGGACCGACGGTGATACCGACGGCATAGACGAACAGAATAAGCCCGAATTCGCGGGCAAACTCGAGGATATGCATGTTCATCTTCAGGCCGAAGTGGCCGAAGGCGAGACCGATGAACAGTGGCCCGGCGATGCCGAGCTTGACCGCACCGATCTTGATTTCGCCTACGGCTAGGCCGCAGACCGCGACAATGCTCATGGCGACGACGGCGTTGACGGTGCCCTCGCCGCTGAAGAAGAGGCCGTACAACCAATCCATTTTGGTGTTCCCCCGGGTTACAACGGAAGCCTGCACCCTGCAGGCTCCGACGCCGTGAAACTCCGCTGGAAAACACCCGAATACTAGACTGGCTGATGTCAAGACGGGCTGGCTAAGGACTAGCCGATACTAACGAACGGATAGTCCTAACAATGCTCCCCAAGACGGGGCCACGCTCGCGTAAGCCGCAAGCCGCACCACAGCGCTCTGGATGCGTGCTTGCTCGCGCCTGTTCGTCAGGCGAAACTCTCATCCCTTAGACTAATGCCGTCGACGACAGCGGCGGCGCTCCGCGGCAGGCAACATCAGTTACGACTGCAAGATCCAACGTATTGATGCGGGCTTTATTCGGCCGACAAAGGTCAGGCCGGCCATCGTCTTCTTTGGCATTTGCTAACAGACGCGTGCGCTCGCTGCGTTGCGCACAACCGTCGCTCTTCCATCCTGGGATTAGTGCGGCGAGCAAGCGCAATCTGCGATCGTCATGCTGAGGCGGCTGACCTCGTCGACTCGTTGACCGCGGTTTGCGATGCGCGCTTGCTTCGCCGACCGTGGATGTCGCGCGCAACGCGGCGGACCGGGACGTCGCGCGAAGCGCATGACCGAGCGTGCGCAGCCGCGCTTGCTTCGCTCGGCATCGACCTGCGCCGGATCGGCGCAGCAGCCCATGCCTGATCAACGCCAGGGGATTGCGCCGCCGACAGGCTCAGCGAACCTGTCCGAAGCGATGCGACGTCTCGTGACTTGCCGACCAACTGCAACTGATCGATGCGCCGGCGGCGGCGTTGCGCGCATCATGACGTGCGCGAGAAAAGCGCGTCGGAGGGACAGCGAAAGCGCGAGGCGGACAGCGGCGGTGGCCAGCGCCGCCGGCGGGCCACACCTCGGTTGAGATCCGCCGCGCCGAGAGTGTGCCCGAACGGCCGGCCTGCAAAGGATTATGCGGCTGCATTTTCGCGCGCCGCTGCGCCGGCCCTCGGCGCGCGATGACCAGCCGTGCTTGACAGGGCTGCGGTCGCCCGATGCTCAGAAATGAAACCGCCACACCACCACGATGGTGGCCACGGTCAGCGCCAGGCTCAACACCCAGCCGGTGAAATAGCGCGCCCCCGGGGCGCCGATGCCGCTCATCGCCTCCATGCCGGGTCGGGCGCTTCGCCAGTGGTCTGCCATGTCGACCTCCTGAAAACAGGATAATCGGCAGCCGTGCCCCCGGTTCCGCGCTTCCATAAATTGAGTGCGCGGCGTCCGGCAACGTTGACGTGAAGTCCGGCGCGGATTCCGAGCGACCCTGCCGGCGCTGTTATCAATTTGTTAACTTTGCTCTGTATAAGATCAACTTATGTGAGGCGGACCGGATGTACGTTCGTTTCTCAGAGGCTCGGAGTGAAAACTTCGGGCCGTCGTTTTTTGTGGGGCGCGGTTTTCGAACGAGCCGCCGCGCCGGCCGCCGGCTGGCATGCCCCTCGCGGAAGCCCGGCGCCCTCCCCGTCGCCGATCACATCACCACTTCGATCAGTTTTGGCCCCGGCTCGGCCACCGCCTCGGCCAGCGCGGCGCTGAACTCTTCGGCGGTGGTCACTGAGCGCGCCGGCACTCCCATGCCCTTGGCCAGCGCCGGCCAATCCAGCGTCGGGCGGTCGATGCTGAGCATATCCAGCGCCCGCGCGCCCATCGCGCCGGCGCCGACGCCGTCGAATTCGCCCTTCAAAATCTGATAATTGCGGTTGGCGAACACGATCGTGGTGACGTCGAGGTTTTCGCGCGCCTGGGTCCACAGCGATTGCAGCGTGTACATCGCCGAGCCGTCGCCGACCAGGCAGATCACCTTGCGGTCGGGACAGGCCACCGCCGCCCCGGTCGCCACCGGAGTCGAAAAGCCGATCGAGCCGCCCATGTTCTGCAGCCAGTCGTGCGGCGCCGACGCCGCGGTCGGCGGAAAGAAGCCGCGGCCGGTGGTGATCGATTCATCGACCACGATGGCGTGTTCCGGGATCGCCAGCGCGATCGCCAGCGCGATCGCCGCATGGGTCAAGGCGCCGACCGGCTTTACGAGCTCGAGCAGCGGTTGCGGCTGGGCGTCCTGCGGCTTGGTGCCGAGCGCGCCGGCCAGCGCCTCCAGCGCCGCCACCGAGTGCTCGCCCGGCGCGGTCATCCGATGCACCTCGCAGCCCTCCGGCTTGAGCAGGCTCGGCTTGTTCGGATAGGCGAAGAACGCCACCGGATCATTGGCCTCGACCAAAATGATGTGGCGGAAATCCTTCAGGATCGGCAGCGCCAGCTCGATCACATAGGGAATCCGCTCGATCGCAAAGCGGCCGCGGCCGCGCGCCATCTTCGGATTGTAGGTCTGGCCCATCACCTTGCAGCCGGTCTTGCCGGCGATCCGCGAAGCCATCGCCAGGCCGCGCTCGGTCAGCGCGCCGCCGGTCAGCAGCAGCAGCGTCGGCTCGCCGCTGCGCAGGATCTTGGCGGCGGCCTCCACCGCCTGCGGCGAATAGCTGGTGCGCTGCGACTGTTGCGGCACCGCGGCGATGCCGTCGGCCTCGTTCCAGGCGGTGTCGGCCGGCAGGATCAGCGTCGCGATCTGGGCGTGGCGGGCGGCCGCGATCGCGGCGGCGCCATCGCCCGCCACCGACGGCGCATCCGGCGAGGTGCGCACCCAGGCCGACATCGGCCGAGCCAGGCCTTCGATATCGGAGGTTAAAGGCGCGTTGTAGTCGATGTGATAGGTGGCGTGCTGGCCGACGATATTGACGATGCCGGAATTGGCCTTCTTGGCGTTGTGCAGATTGGCAAGCCCGTTGGCGAGGCCGGGGCCGAGATGCAGCAGCGTCGAGGCCGGCTTGTTGCGCATCCGGAAATAGCCGTCGGCGGCGCCGGTCACCACGCCCTCGAACAGCCCGAGCACGCAGCGCATGCCCTCGACCCGATCCAGCGCCGCGACGAAATGCATCTCCGAGGTGCCGGGATTGGCGAAGCAGACGTCGACCTCGCCGGCCACCAGAGTTCGCACCAGACTTTCCGCACCGTTCATGTTTCGAAGCCCTCGGCTGGGTTGCACGCCGGCGACGATCAACCATCGTTGCGCGCCGGCGTCAAAGGTTTACCGAGCCGCGCCAATCCGGCATTCACCACTCACGCGGCCGTGGCTTGCGAAAGCCGGCGCTTTGTGGCCAGTTCCGCGGTGAAAATTGCACTCGCGGGGAAACAGATGAACAGAGTTGCTGCGGCGTTGGTTGCGATGGGCGTGTTGGTCGGCGGCGTCGGGGCGGCCTCCGCCCAGGAGGACTCCCGCAGCTTCATGGGCTTTGGCCCGAATTTCTTCGGCGGCGCCAGCGAGGCGAATCCGATCCCGCGCACCATGGTGAATTTCGCCGGCAACTACGCGCCCGGAACCATTTACATCGATACCGCGGAACGCCGGCTGTATTTGATTCTGCCCGGCGGCCAGGCGCTGCGCTACGGCATCGGGGTCGGCCGCGACGGCTTCCGCTGGGGCGGCGTGCACCGCATCTCGGCGAAGAAGGAATGGCCAAGCTGGACCCCGCCGTCGCAGATGCTGCGCCGGCGCCCCGACCTGCCGCGCCACATGGCCGGCGGCATCGACAATCCACTCGGCGCGCGTGCGATGTATCTCGGCTCGACGCTGTACCGCATCCACGGCTCCAACGAGCCGGAGACCATCGGCCAGGCGGTTTCCTCGGGCTGCTTCCGGATGACCAATGAGGACGTCCAGGATCTCTACGATCGCGTCCGCGTCGGCACCACCGTGGTGGTGAAGAACTGAGCCAGCGCGGTCTCCGTCGGCTCTTTCAAGCCGCAGCCATCCTGATCGCGGGCTTGGCGGCGTCGATGCCGCCGCGGCCGGCGTCGGCCGAAAAGCCAAGTGGCGCAACAAAAACCGTCGCGACAAAAAGCGGTGGCACGAAAACCGTCGCGGCGAAGCAGCGCGCCGAGCGCAAGCTGTTCAGCGACGCCGAAATCCTCGACGGCTTCTTCAAGACCGCGTTCGGCGCCGAATTTCATCTCGCCGGCCGCGTCGACCGCATCCGCCGCTATGACGGCCCGGTGCGGGTCGCGATCACGGGTGTCGCGCGACGCGACCGCACGACGCAGCTCGGCCGGGTGATCGCCGACATCGCCACGCATGTCGCAAATCTCGACATCGCGCTGGCGGAGCCCGGCGCCGAGGCGCAAGTCACCGTCACCCTGGTGCGCGACCGCAATCTGTATCCGGCGATCGCCAAATCCTATGGCGTGGAGCGCGCGCGGGAAATCCGTTCATCGCTCGATCCGCAATGCCTGTCCGGCTTCCGCAAGAACGAGCGCTACGAGATCCAGCATTCCGACGTCCTGCTCACCGTCGACAATGGCGACTTCGTGTTTCTCGATTGCGCCTATGAGGAGCTGCTGCAGTCGCTGGGGCCGATCAACGACACCGACTCCGTGCCGTGGACGATGTTCAACGACGACGTGCAGATGGGGTTCTTCGACGTCTACGACCAGTACATCCTCAACATCCTGTACCACCCGCTGATCAAGCCCGGCATGACCGTGGCCGAGGTCAAGGCGGTGCTGCCGCAGGTGCTGCCCGAGGTGCGGGCGTTCGTCGCCAAGCTGAACGGGTTGCGGCAGGAGTGAAGCGCGGGGCTCCACACCAAGCGTCATTCCGGGGCGCGAGGGCGTCAGCCCGAGCGAACCCGGAATGACGGCAGTGGGCGTCGATCACCCTCCCCCTCCAGGCAGGTCAATCGCATGCAAGAGATTGCGGTTGCTGCGAGGACGACCCTCCCCTGGAGGGCAGGGCGATCGCAGATGATGTCGGAGAGCGTTCAGAGTGCAGCTCTGGTCGTGAAGTAGCCTGTGCATGTCAACGGGTCGTCCCTGCGCACGCACTAAGGCATGCACACATCTCTGAGGCTCCATCCTGCGGCGATGGCGGAGAAGCGTTCGAGGCCGTGCTTGAAGGTGATGGGGCCGGGAGGTTTGGACGATGGATAGCCGTCCCAGCC
>NZ_DASWPE010000018.1:0-51214 GCF_036404135.1 Rhodopseudomonas sp.
AACCGCGGGGTCGACGCTCGCCTGATCGAGTGCGAGCGGCGAAGCTGCCGCGATGTGCATGGCGATCTGGCGACCGAGCGTGGCAAGCGCGGCTGCGTCGCCGGTCGACTCGAGCCCGATGATCACCCCGATCTTGCCGAGACCTTCGCTCACCGAATTGTGGACATACTGCCCGATCACGCCGTGCGCGACCTTGACCTCGGCCACGCGGCGCAGCGTCATGTTCTCGCCGATCGTGGCGATGGCGTTGGAGATCGCGTCCGCCACCGTGCCGCCACCGGGATAGGGGGCCGCCTTGACAGCTTCGGCATCGCCGCCCCGATCCGCCGCAACGGCAGCGACGTTGCGCACAAGCGCCTGAAAGTCGTCGTTGCGGGCCACGAAGTCCGTCTCGGAATTCACTTCGATCGCCACGCCGGTGTTGCCCTTGATGGCCACCGCAACGAGCCCTTCGGCAGCCACACGGCCAGCCTTCTTGGCGGCCTTCGACAGGCCCTTCTTGCGCAGCCAGTCGATCGCCGCCTGCATGTCACCGTCGTTCGCGGTCAGCGCCTGCTTGCAGTCCATCATGCCCACGCCGGTGGTCTCGCGCAGGTCCTTGACCATCACCGCTGTAATCGTTGCCATCTCTGAACGTCCTTCTGCCTGTCAGGGCGCGCGCGGAACAGCCATTGCCGCCCGCGATTCGCCGTCAGGAATCCGAAAACTTGATTGTTGCCGCCAAAACATTGCGGCCGGATGTCCCGGCCGCAATGGCTTGCGTTATTCCGCTTCCGCGGTCATCGCCTTGGCCTGGGCAACCCAGCCATCGGCGCGGCTCGGCAGACCGACTTCTTCGCCGATCTTGTGCGCGGTGTCGCGATCCAGTTCGGCCAGCTGCCAATAATGGAAGATGCCGAGGTCGTTGAACTTCTTCTCGATCGCGCCGGACACCCCGGTGAGCTTCTTGAGGTCGTCGGCGGTGCCGCGCGGCCCGGCCAGCCCCTGGAAGGCGGTGGCGGTGGGTACCGCGGCCGGCAGCTCTTCGCGCAGCGGGGCCACCGAGGCGCCGACGTCGAACCCGGAATCGCCCTGGGCGCGGGAAATGCCGTCGATCACCGCACGCGCGATCAGGTCGCAATACAGCGTGATGGCGCGGCCGGCGTCGTCATTGCCCGGCACCAGATAGGTGATGCCCTTCGGGTCGCAATTGGTGTCGACGATCGCCGCCACCGGGATGTTGAGCCGCTGGGCTTCCTGGATCGCGATGTCTTCCTTGTTGGTGTCGATCACGAAGATCAGGTCGGGCAAGCCGCCCATGTCCTTGATGCCGCCGAGCGAGCGATCGAGCTTGTCGCGCTCGCGCTGCAGGGTCAGGCGTTCCTTCTTGGTGTAGGCATTGGCGTCGCCGGAATTCAGCACCTCGTCGAGGTGGCGCAGCCGCTTGATCGAGCCGGAAATGGTCCTCCAGTTGGTCAGCGTGCCGCCGAGCCAGCGCGAATTGACGAAATACTGCGCCGACCGCTTGGCGGCTTCGGCGACGCCGTCCTGCGCCTGGCGCTTGGTGCCGACGAACAGCACGCGGCCGCCCTTGGCGACGGTGTCTGAGACCGCCTGAAGTGCGCGATGCAGCAACGGCACGGTCTGCGCCAGATCGATGATGTGGATGTTGTTGCGGGCCCCGAAGATGTATTCCGCCATCTTCGGATTCCAGCGGTGCGATTGGTGGCCAAAGTGAACGCCAGCTTCGAGCAGCTGACGCATCGAGAATTCGGGAAGTGCCATCGTGATATTCTCCGGTTGGTTCCTCCGGAAGCGTGTGAGCACAAGGGCTTGCTGCAGATAGCCTGCAGGTCGGCCCGGATGCCACCGGACGGCGTTGTTGCCATGCTTCCGTGTGAGATGGCGCGGTATATAGCCGGATTCTGCGCCAAAGCAAGGCAAATGGGCGGTTTGCCCTGGGCTGCGATCCCCGCGCCCCCCGGTTCGGGTCAGTGCGCCGTGGCCGGCATCCGGCCGCCCGCGGACAAGCGTAATCTTCATCAAGAGCCGGAGCGGCCGCCGCTGTCAGGCCAGCATCGGCGCTTCCATTAGCCCCAGATACCTCGCCATCGGCCTAAAATCGCTGTCATTATGCAACAACACCCTGCGGTTCTCGATGCACCAGGTGCCGATCAAGAGGTCGATCGTCTTGCGAATGGTGACGCCGCGCCGACGGAGTGCGCGGAAATTGCGGGCGGCCGACACCGCGATCGCATCGCCCCCGATCGGCACGATCTCGAACCGACGCAACAGGGCTTCGACCTGTCGGGCGTCCCGCTCGCTGGACAATCCCTGCAGCACTTCGCACAGCATCAGATCACCGACGATGACCTCATCGACACCGAGAGCTGCCCGCAGCCGTTCCACATGAGCGGCCTTGCGGCCATTGAGGAAGTCGATCCAGACGCTGCTGTCGACGACCATCAGCGCGCGCCTCGCCCGCTCCGGCTCCGGGCCAGATTGCCGCGCCAGCGGTATTGACCAAATGCCTGGCCCACCTCGCGCTGCTTTTTCAGGCGGATCATTAAGCGCAGCGCCTGCTCCACCGTGTCCTTTTTGGTGGCTTGGCCGGCCGCTTCTTGGGCTTCCGCCATCAGCGTGTCGTCAATTTCGATATTGGTGCGCATCGCCGGCGATCTCGCGAGCATGTGTACGCCTGAAGGATAGCATACACACGCGCCGCAGACAAAGCGGCTACACCGTCTGCACGTCGACCACGCCGGAGACCGCCTTGATCGCGCCGGCGATCTGCGGCGACACCCGGAACCGGCCGGGCAGTTTCATTTCCACCTCGGTTTCAAGGTCGAGCATCAGCACCAGCGTCACCTCGCCGTCGCCGCCCGGCCGCTTCGCCTCGCCGGCCGCGGCCGGCGCCGGCGCGTCGCCGCCAGCCTCCGGCATCTGCAGCCGCCTGGCGATGGACTCCAACGGCTTGGTGTCGCGCAGGAAGATCCGCAGTCCTTTCTGAGTTTTGGCGGCGGCGTCATCCAGCGGTTCGGCGTGCAGGATGCGGGCGCGGACGTCCTCGCCCTGCAGCTCGGCGCCGAGCTGCAGCAGCACCGCGCCGCCGGGCTCCAGCACCTCGCGATATTGCGCGAGCCCCTCGGAGAACAGCACCGCCTCGAAATGCCCGGTCGGGTCCGACAGCCCGAGGATGCCCATCTTGTTGCCGGTCTTGGTGCGCCGCTCCATCCGCGACACCACGGTTGCGGCGACCCGGCCGGCGGTGGCGCCGGACTTCACCGCGCGGCAGAATTCGGCCCAGGGCTGCACCCGCAGCCGCTTCAGCGCGGTGGCGTAGTCGTCCAGCGGATGACCGGACAGGAAGAAGCCGATGGCGTCGTATTCGCGGCGCAGCCGCTCCGCCGGCAGCCAGGCCTCGATCTGCGGCAGCATGATGGTCGGCGCATCGGCCATGCCGCCGAACATGTCGTCCTGGCCCATCGCCGCGGCCTCGTGGTGGCGCTGGCAGGCCGCCATGATCGCGTCGGCGCCGGCGAACACCGCGGCGCGATTGGGATTGAGCTGATCGAACGCGCCGGCGGCGGCGAGGCTCTCGATCACCCGCTTGTTGATCGCCTTCGGGTTCACCTTGGCGGCGAAGTCCGCCAGCGAGGTGAACACGCCGCCGCGGCGCGCCTCGACCATCAGTTCGACCGCCTGCGGCCCGACGCCTTTCAGCGCGGCGAGCGCGTAGAAGATGGTGCCGTCGGCGACCTCGAAGGTCGGACCGGAGCGGTTGACGCTCGGCGCCTCGACCTTGATGCCGAGCCGCTGCGCCTCGGCGCGGAATTCCGACAGCTTGTCGGTGTTGTGGATTTCCAGCGTCATCGACGCCGCCAGAAACTCCACCGGGTAATGCGCCTTCATGTAGGCGGTGTGGTACGACACCAGCGCGTAGGCGGCGGCGTGGCTCTTGTTGAAGCCGTAGTCTGCGAACTTCGCCAGCAATTCGAAGATGCTGTCGGCCTGCGCCTTGGGCACGCCGTGCTCGACCGATCCGGCGATGAAGCCGGCGCGCTGCTTCTCCATCTCGGCGCGGATCTTCTTGCCCATCGCGCGGCGCAACAGATCGGCCTGGCCGAGCGAGTAGCCGGCCATCACCTGGGCGATCTGCATCACCTGTTCCTGATAGATGATGACGCCGAAGGTTTCCTTGAGGATCGGCTCCAGCACCGGATGCAGATATTCCGGCTCCTCGTCGCCGTGCTTGCACGCGCAATAGGTCGGGATGTTGGCCATCGGGCCCGGCCGATACAGCGCCACCAGCGCGATGATGTCCTCGAAACGGTCGGGCCGCATGTCGACCAGCGCGCGGCGCATGCCCTGACTTTCCAACTGAAACACGCCGACCACGTCGCCGCGCCCGAGCATCGCGAAGGTGTCGGGATCGTCGAGCGGCAGCGTCGGCAGCGAAACGTGGATGCCGCGCTGCTTCAACAGCTTCACCGCGACGTCGAGCGTGGTCAGCGTCTTCAGGCCGAGGAAGTCGAACTTGACGAGCCCGGCCGGCTCCACCCATTTCATGTTGAACTGGGTCACCGGCATGTCGGATTTCGGATCGCGATACATCGGCACCAGCTCTGAGAGCGGGCGGTCGCCGATCACGATGCCGGCGGCGTGGGTCGAGGCGTGGCGGGTCAGGCCCTCCAGCCGCTGCGCGATGTTGAAGGCGCGCGCCACCACCGGATCCTCGTCGCGGAACGCCTGCAGCTTCGGCTCGCTTTCGATCGCCTGCTTCAGCGTCACCGGCGCCGCCGGATTCTGCGGCACCAGCTTGGTCAGCTTGTCGACCTGGCCGTAAGGCATCTGCAGCACCCGGCCGACGTCGCGCAGCACGCCTCTGGCCTGCAGCGTGCCGAAGGTGATGATCTGCGCCACCTGGTCGCGGCCGTAGCGGCGCTGCACATATTCGATCACTTCGCCGCGGCGGTCCTGGCAGAAGTCGATGTCGAAGTCGGGCATCGAGACGCGTTCCGGATTGAGGAAGCGTTCGAACAGCAGGCCGAAGCGGATCGGGTCGAGGTCGGTGATGGTCAGCGCATAGGCCACCAGCGATCCGGCGCCGGAGCCGCGGCCGGGACCGACCGGAATGCCGTTTTCCTTGGCCCATTTGATGAAGTCGCCGACGATCAGGAAGTAGCCGCCATATTGCATCCGGGTGATGATGCCGAGCTCGAATTCCAGCCGCGCGCGGTAGTCCTCCTCGGTGGCGCCTTTCGCCACGCCGTGCACTTGCAGCCGCTTGATCAACCCCTGCTCGGCCTGCGCCCGCACTTCGTCGGCTTCTTCGCTGGCCGCGGCGGCGGCGTGGCTGCCGGTGCCGGCGCCGCGCGTGAAATGCGGCAGGATCGGCTTGTGGGTGCGCGGCCGGTAGGCACAGCGCTCGGCGATGTCCACGGTAGAGGCCAAGGCTTCCGGCAGGTCGGCGAACAGCACCGCCATTTCCGCCCGGGTCTTGAAGCGGTGATCCGGGGTCAGTTGCGGCCGGTCGCTCTCCGCCACCAGCCGGCCGCCGGCGATGCACAACAGCGCGTCGTGCGCCTCGTAATCGTCGGTGGTGGCAAAATACGGCTCGTTGGTCGCCACCAAGGGCAGGCCTTTGGCGTAGGCGAGATCGATCAGCGCCGCCTCGGCGCGGCGCTCGGCGTCGACGCCATGGCGCTGCAATTCGACATAGAGCCGGTCGCCGAACAACGCGGCCAGCCGGTCGCAGCGGGCCTCGGCCAGGGCGGCGTGGTCGCCGTTGAGTGCCAGCGCAATCGGCCCCTCCGGGCCGCCGGTCAGCGCGATCAGGTCCTCGGCGTCGCCGGTCAGCCAATCGAGCTTGATATGCGGCGTCTGGTTCACCGGGGTTTCCAGGAACGCCCGCGAATTCAGCTTGATCAGGCTGCGGTAGCCGCGCTCGCGGGTCGCCAGCAAGACAATGCGCGACGGCGTCGCCGCAAGCGCGTTGCGGGCGTTGGGATCCTGGTCGCCGAAATCGATTGCCAATTCGCAGCCGGCGATCGGCTGGATGCCGTAGCCCGCCATCTTTTCGGAGAATTCCAGCGCCCCGAACATGTTGTCGGTGTCGGTCAGCGCCAGCGCCGGCTGGTGGTCGGCCTTGGCCAGCTCGCACAGCTTGGCGATCTTGATCGAGCCTTTCAGCAGCGAATAGGCCGAATGCACGTGCAGATGAACGAATCCGGCATTGCTCATGGCGCGGCATCAAATCCAGGACAGCTGAGGACGGCGGCGACCGCGATGGCGGCGGTCGACTCGCCTTTTATGGTGCGTCCGCGCGGCCGGCCTGTAAACCGGCACCGCAGCCACCGTGCCCGCTGTCCCCAGCCCGGTTCAGAGCTGCGGGATGACCTGAGCCCAGACCGCGATCATTCCCACGAACAACACGATGGACGTCAGCGCCGCGGCCTCTTCAACGAAGGTCTTCAACATCTCTGCCTCCCGGGTTGGAACATAACCAGAACATTGTTCTTGATCCGTTCCAGAGTCAAGCGGCGGAAAAGCCCGAGGCGTCGCGATGGCTGACAAAGTGTAAATCGCGCCGCGACCACAGCGCCGGCGCTGCGACCGGCGACCACGGATGGCACCTGCGCGGCGAAGTGAGTTGACGCCGCGCCCAAGGAGCGGCTTGCTCCGGATCTGGAATCACGGACGGCTGCGGCCGGTTGGAGGATAAAATGCGTGCTGCACTTTTGGCTTTGCTGGCGCTCGGCGCCGTGTCGGCGATCGACACCACGCCGGCCGAGGCCCGGGACTATCCGTTCTGCATCAAGGGACAGGACTATGATCAGGTGCTGGGCGACTGCAGCTTCGCGACCTACCAGCAGTGCCAGGCCACGGCGTCGGGGCGTTACGCCTATTGCGACAGCAATCCGTATTACAGCTATGGCGCCGTCGAACCGGAACCGCAGCCGCGCCGCAGCCGGCGTCATGCGCGCGACTGATCGATTGGCTTATATGTGCGGCGCGATCTTGGAGAATCGAATGGAGGCGGCGATGCGTGCAGGTCTGATTTTGCTGGGCGTCCTCGCCTTCCCCTCGACGCTGCTGGCCCGCGACTATCCGGTCTGTCTGCGGGTCTACCAAACCTATGTCGATTACTACGACGAATGCGCCTACACTTCGATCCCGCAATGCCAGGCGTCGGCCTCCGGCCGCGCCGCGCAGTGCCTCGAGAACCCGTTCTACGCGGCGCCTGCGCCGCGCCCGGTGGCGCCGCGTCCGCGGCCGCATCGGCGTCACCGCCATCGTTGAACGGGATGTTGCCGCTCGCCGCGTTGCTCCGCCGCGCGGCTAATCGAGTTCGACCACCTGGCCGTCCTGGATCGAGACCCGGCGGTCCATCCGCCCGGCCAATTCCATATTGTGGGTGGCGATCAGCATCGCCACCTGGGTAGCGCGCACCAATTGCATCAGCGCCTGAAACACATGGTCGGCGGTGTGCAGATCGAGATTGCCGGTCGGCTCGTCGGCCAGCAGCACCCTCGGTGCATTGGCCACCGCGCGCGCGATCGCGACCCGCTGCTGCTCGCCGCCGGACAGTTCCGCCGGGCGGTGGGTGATGCGATCGCCGAGCCCGAGATAGGCCAGGATCTCCTTGGCCCGCTCGATGGTCTCGGCCCGCTTCAGGCCGCGGATCATCTGCGGCAGCATGACGTTTTCCAGCGCTGAGAATTCCGGCAGCAAACGGTGCGACTGATAGACGAAGCCGATGTCGGTGCGCCTGATCTGGGTGCGTTCGGCGTCGCTCAAGCCGGAGGTGGCGGTGCCGCCGACATAGACCTCGCCCTCGTCGGGATGCTCGAGCAATCCGGCGATGTGCAGCAGCGTCGATTTGCCGGCGCCCGACGGCGCCACCAGCGCCACCGACTGGCCGGCCCACAGCGCCAGCTTGGCGCCGTTGAGGATGGTCAGGATCGACTCGCCCTGCATGTATTGCCGCTTGACGTCGTGCAGATAGACGACCGGAACCTCTTCGGCGACCTCCTCCATCGGCGTGCTCACTCGTACCTCAACGCTTCGACGGGATCGAGCTTGGCGGCGCGCCACGACGGATACAACGTGGCGAGGAACGACAGCGTCAACGCCATGATCACCACCGCGGCGGTTTCGCCGATGTCGATTTCGGCCGGCAGCCGCGACAGGAAATACAATTCCGGCGAGAACAATTCGGTGTTGGTCAGCCAGGACAGGAACTGGCGGATATTCTCGATGTTCAGGCAGACCAACAGCCCGACCAGAAACCCGGTCAAGGTGCCGACCACGCCGATCGCCGCGCCGGTGATCAGGAAGATCCGCATGATCGAGCCCTGCGAGGCGCCCATGGTGCGCAGGATGGCGATGTCGCTGCCCTTGTCCTTCACCAGCATGATCAGCCCGGAGACGATGTTGAGCGCCGCCACCAGCACGATCAGCGTCAGAATCAGGAACATGACGTTGCGCTCGACCTGCAGCGCGTTGAAGAAGGTGGAATTGCGCTGCCGCCAGTCGACCAGGAACACCGGCCGCGCCGCCGCCTCGGTGACGCTCTTGCGGAAGCCGTCGATCTTGTCGGGGTTGTTGGTGAACACCTCGATCGCGGTGACGTCGGAGGCGCGGTTGAAATAGGCCTGGGCCTCCGGCAGCGGCATGAACACGAAGCCGCTGTCGTATTCCGACATCCCGATCTCGAATACCGCGGTGACCTTGTAGGGCTTGATCCGCGGCGTGGTGCCCATCGGCGTCACCGCGCCGCGCGGCGCCACCAGCGTGATGCTGTCGCCGGCGTGCAGCGACAATTGGTCGGCGAGCCGTCGCCCGATCGCCACGCCCTGGCCTTCGTCGAAGCCTTCCAGCGTGCCCTGCTTGATGTTCTTGGCGATCGAGGTGAGGTTGTTGAGGTCGTCGGCGCGCATGCCGCGCACCAGCACGCCAGACGCGTTGAACGGCGACGACGCCAACGCCTGGCCGTCGACCACGGGCGCCGCGAGCCTGATGCCGGCGACGCCGGAGATCCGCTCGGCGACGTCCTTCCAATCGGTCAGCGGGCTTTCCAACGGCTGCACCAGCAAGTGGCCGTTGAGCCCGAGGATCTTGTCCAACAGCTCCTTGCGGAAGCCGTTCATCACCGCCATCACGATGATCAGCGTGGCGACGCCAAGCATGATGCCGAGGAAGGAAAACCCGGCGATCACCGAGATGAAGCCCTCCTTGCGACGCGCCCGCAGATAGCGTCCGGACAGCAGCCACTCGAATGGCGCGAAAGGTGGGGTTCGAACTGGCTCGCTCATGGCTTCATCCATAGTCCGAATCTCACACGATTCGGGCTTATTCTAGCCTCGCCGTCGGCGCCGTCGCGAGCGCGCGGTGGATAAGTCGTTATGACGTCAGCCGTGCCACCGCGTCGGCCGGCGTCACGTTCTCCCGCGAGCCGTCGGCGCGGCGCTTCAATTCGACAGTGCCGTCGGCCAGCCCCTTCGGCCCGACCAGGATCTGCCACGGAATGCCGATCAGGTCGGCGGTGGCGAATTTCGCTCCGGCACGCTGGTCGGTGTCGTCATAGAGCACGTCGACGCCCTTGGCGGTGAGCTCGCGATACAGCGCTTCGCAGGCGGCGTCGGTGTCGGCTGAGCCCTGCTTCAAATTGAGGATCGCGGCGCGGAACGGAGCCACCGCCTCCGGCCATTTGATGCCGTTCTCGTCATGGCAGGCCTCGATGATGGCGCCGACCAGCCGCGACACGCCGACGCCGTAGGAGCCGCCATGCACCGGCACGTCAACGCCGTCAGGGCCGGCCACCAGCGCCTTCATCTTGTCGGAATATTTGGTGCCGAAATAGAAGATCTGGCCGACCTCGATGCCGCGGGTGTTGAGCTTCTTGTCGGCCGGCACTTCGCGCTCGAAGCGCTCGACGTCGTGGACGTCCTCGGTCGCGGCATAGACCGAGGTCCATTGCTTGATGATCGCGGTGAGATCGCCGTCATAGTCGACGTCGTCGCCGGGCACCGGCAGGTTCAGCACGTCGCTGTCGCAGAACACCCCGGACTCGCCGGTCTCCGCCAGCACGATGAATTCGTGGGAAAGATCGCCGCCGATCGGGCCGGTTTCGGCGCGCATCGGGATCGCCTTCAGCCCCATCCGCGCGAAGGTGCGCAAATAGGCGACGAACATCCGGTTGTAGGATTTGCGCGCCGCGGCCTCGTCGATGTCGAACGAATAGGCGTCCTTCATCAAAAATTCGCGGCCGCGCATCACGCCGAACCGCGGCCGCTGCTCGTCGCGGAATTTCCACTGGATGTGGTAGAGATTGAGCGGCAGGTTCTTGTAGGAGCGGACATAGGCGCGGAAGATCTCGGTGATCATTTCCTCGTTGGTCGGCCCAAACAGCAATTCGCGCTTGTGGCGGTCGGTGATGCGCAGCATCTCCGGGCCGTAGGCGTCGTAGCGGCCGCTCTCGCGCCACAGGTCGGCCAATTGCAGCGTCGGCATCAGGCATTCGATGGCGCCGGCGCGGTTCTGCTCTTCCCTGACGATCTGCTCGATCTTCTTCAGCACCCGCAGGCCCAATGGCAGCCAGGCATAGATGCCGGCGGCCTCCTGCCGCATCATGCCGGCGCGCAGCATCAGCCGATGCGAGACGATTTCCGCCTCCTTCGGGGTTTCCTTCAGGATCGGCAAAAAGAACCGCGACAATCGCATGGGGATACTCAAGAATCGGTGGGACAAGGGCGGACGGCAGTGAAACCGGATTGAATGCCAAAACACAAGGGCGCGGCCGCAGCAAGGCGGAAAACCCCGCGGCCGGCGGTGCTGCGCTGCAGTCAGGGCAGCTCGATCGGCGTCTCGACCAAGAGTTTGTCGAAATCGTCGACCAGGATGCCGAGCCCGAGCATCCAGCGGCCCGACAACGGCGCGGTCAGCGTCGCCCGCCAGCGACCATCGGCAAGCCGCCGCGCCGGCGCGGTCACCGGCTCGATCTGCAGCTCCGGCCGCGCCAGCGTCACGCTGACCGCCTGCGCCGCGAACGGCTGAGCGCCGGGCGTGGTCAGCGCGACGGTGATTTCGGTTGTGCCGGCGACCGACGCGACGCCGACCTGCGCCAGCACCCGGTCGCTGCGGATCTCGGTGGCGCGGGGCAGCACCGCTGCGGCAGCCGCGGCCGGCGGCGGCGTGAAGCGCCACAGACCGACCACGCCGAGGATCATGGCGACCAGCGCCAGCTCGACCGCGATCGAGCGCCGCAACAGCCGCCGCGCCACGCGGTCGTCGCCGTCGATCCGCGGCGTCAGCCAGATCCGGTTGCCGGTGGCGAGTGCCAAGAGGCCGAGCACCAGCGCCAGCTTGCCGGTCAGCACCAGGCCATAGTCGCTGCGCCACAGCGCATCGAGCCGCGGCAGCTCGATCAGCGTCAGCGCGACGCCGCTGCCGAGCAGCGCCGCCACCGCCCACGGAACGCTGTCGGAAAACCGCCGCAGCACCGGCAGCGCCGCCGCGCCCGGCGTTCGCAGCGCCGCATAGAGCGGCAGCAGCGCGCCGATCCAAAACGCCAGGCTGACGCCATGCACAAACACCGCGCCCGCCGCGAGCGCCCGCGGCGTGGCGCTGGCGGCGTGGCCGCTCAGCGCCAGCGTCGCCCCGACGCACAGCATCGCTGCGGCGGAGAGCCCCCTCGCCGCGCCGCTCCGCCGCGATAACGAGAGCAGTCCGAGGCATAGGCCGAGCGCGGCGACGCCCGCCGACCAGCCGAACGAGCCGCGCAGCCCGGCGCTCCATACCGCGGTCGACGCCAGCGCGCTCGCCGGTGCCTCCAGCGCGTCCAGTCCCTGCAGTCCGACCGCCGCGCCAAGCGCGAGCAGTGCGGCGACGCAGACCGTCGCGCAGACGGCGGCCCCGCGGCGGCGACCGGGCGGCCGCAGCCAGGCTACGAAGAACGCGCCGCCGATGCCGACGAACAACCCGATCTCGAGCACCAATTGCGCGGTCCAGATCGCCGCCTGCCGCGCCACCACATTGCCGCGCGCGAGCTGCGGCGCGGCGGCAGGCCTCGCGCCGATCGAAAAGCCGAACGAGCCGCCGACCGGGTGGCCGTCCTCCGACATCACCCGCCAACTGACGAGATGCGCGCCGGGCCGTAACGGCGCGGGCGGCGTCACGATCAGCGTCGTCCCGCGCCGCGCGATGGTGCTGAGGTCGATCGCCCGGCCATCGCTCTCGATGATCCGCACCATGAGTGGGGTGACTTCGTCGCTGAAGCTCAGCGTCAGCGTCGCCGGCGCGGTGGCGAGCACCGCGTCGGCGACGGGATCGGTCGCGACCAGGCTGGCATGCGCCAGCGCCAGGCCGGGTTGCGCCAGCGCCAGCGCGATCCAGAGCAGCGGCCGCGACAGCCACAATGCGCCGCGTTGCGCCTTGCCGACGCGCCGGCTCACGGCGCCTTCGGCTTCAGCCGCAGCGCCGGAGCCGGTTCGTGCAGCTTGTCGGCGGATTGCCCCGCCGCAGGGACCTCGATCCAGCGGTTCACCCCCTGCTCGCATTCCTGCACCACCGGGAAATACAGCGTCTGCCCCGCACCGTCGGGCGTCTTCATCTGCAGGCCGAAGCTGTCGTAGAGATGGTCCGGCAACGGGCCGCCGCGCCAAGACACTTCGTCGATCACTTCGGTAACGGTCTTGCCGTGCAGCCCGGCGAGCGGAGCGTCGAGCGTGCGTTTCTTGATCTCGACGTTCCAGCCCGGCTTCATCTGCGGCTTTACTGACAACACGCCGTTCGGGATCTTGACCCGCACCGCGACCGTGGCACTGCCGTCGCAGCCATGCGCGACATTCAGCGCGGCCTCGACATAGCTGCCCGCAGGCACTTCATTGGGGCGAATGGTGACATGGGCGTCGGCCGCGGTCGAACCAAGGCCGACGACGACCGCCAACAGCGCACCCCGCGCGCAACACATCGTCATCATCGCGCGGCTCATTTCGACATCTTCATGCCGGAGTGATCGGGCGCCATCTTGTGCGCGTCGCCGCTGGCGGCGGCCGGCGCTTGGGCGCCGACGCCCTGCACGTCGAGCGTGACCGCGACCTTGCCGGCCTTCTCGAAACTCAGCGTCACCGGCACCTGCTCACCCTGCTTCAGCGCGCCCTTGAGTTCGAGCAGCATCAGATGATAGCCGCCGGGCGCCAGCTTGACGCTCTGCCCCGGCGCGATTGTGAGCCCGTTGTCGAGCGGCCGCATCGTCATCACGCCGTCGGCCATGCTCATCTCATGCAGCTGCACCTTGCCGGCGATAGCGGCCTCGCCGCCGATCAAGCGATCCGGCGCCGCGCCCTTGTTCTCGATGGTGAGATAACCGCCGGCCACCGTGGCGCCGCCGGGCGTGGCGCGGCTCCAGGCCTGGGTGATCGACAGATCGCCGGCCTTGACGTCTTCGGCTTGCGCGGCACAGGCCGACGCCAGCACGACAGCGGCGCAGGCTACGACACGGGACATCATCTTCATCGGAGGCTCCTTCTTTGACAGTGTTCAGAACTTGATCTTGACGTCGGCGACATAAGTGCGCCCGGGGAACGGATGAAACAGCGTGTATTGCGTGTTGCCGACATTATCGATGCCGAAATCCGCGGTCGCGGTCTCGGAGAACTTATACTGCGCGCGCAGATCGACCACGGTAAAGCTGTCGAACGCACCATAGACGTTGGAAATGATATCGGTGTTGTCCAGCGTGGAATATTGCTTGCCGCTGTAGCGCAGCGCCGCGGTCAACGCCCAATAGGCGTCCGGCCGATAGGTGGCGCCGAGCGTGGCGCGCCAGTCCGGCACATAGGGCACCCGCTTGCCGGTCGCGGTGGTGCCGGTTGAACTGACGAAATCCGGATCGCTGATGATTCTGGAATCGACATAGGTCACGCTGCCGAACATTTCGAGGCGGTCGATCAGCACGTTGTCCTTCTGCACCGCGAGTTCGACGCCGCGATTGCGCACCGCATCGACATTGCTGAAAAACGTGAAGATCGTGGTGCTGCCGGCGACCACCCCGGTCTGCGAGATCAGCGCGTCGCGGACGTATTCGTGGAATAGCGACAGCCGCACCTTGCCGTCGGTGAAGCGCCGCTCCAGCGCCAGCTCCTCGCTCAGCACGTTTTCGGGCGTCAGATTGGGATTGGGGAATTGCAGATTGGTCCCCGAGGAGACGATCTGGTACAGCTCCGACACAGTCGGAAACCGATAGGCTTGGCCGAACGACGCCGTCGCCAGCCATTGTTTCGAAGGCTCAAAGGCGAGCGAGGCCTTGGGCGAGAACCGGGTGGCGTCGAGCTCCGGCTGCAGCTTCGCCGAACTCGACAGGATGGCGCCGGCGGCGCTCTGCGCGGTCTGCAGATTAGTGCCGTCATAGGCCTTCCAATCTTCCAGCCGGCCGCCCAGCGTCAGCTTCAGCGCCGGCGCGAATCTCCAGGCGTCCTGCAGCCACCGCGCCGCGGTGCGGGTGGTGCCCTGGCCGCTGCTGTAGAGCGCCGCGGTTGAATCCGACCCGCTATTCCAGGTCGGCGTCGCATAGGTCGGGTTGTTGAGGAAATAACGGTCGGCATGGAGGCCGAAGGAAATTTCGTGGGCGTCGTTCGGCCGCCAGATCGCCTTGGCGTCGCCGTTCATCCAGTTGGTGCCGTCGAGCCGCGCGATCTTGCCGTTGCTGGAGAACCCCGCCGCGGCGCTGCCGGCGACCACGGTGTAGGGATTGCGCTGGATGTCCTCAAGCCAGTCATAGCGCGACACCGAGAGGTCGAAGTCGAAACTGCCCTTGGTGTCGGATTTCACCGACAGCGAATTCGCCAGATGCTGTTCGTTGAGCGTGTAGGCGCTGGCGGCGAAGCCTGCGACCCCGCCGAAGGTGGTGACGCCGGCGGCATTGCGCAGATAGCTCTCGACCCGGGAATCGGCGTCGTTCGACCAGTAGCCGATCGCATACACCGCCTGCACCAGCGGGGTGATGTCCCAGGCGAACTTGCCCTTCAGATTAGCCATTTCGGTGTGCAGCAGGCCGCCCGCGCCGACCACATTGGCGACCGCGCCGGTCTTGTTGAGTTGCGGGATGGTGCCGCTGGACCCCGCCGGGGTGGTGGCGGTGGTGATCCAGGACAGCGGCTGGCTGAAACTGTTCTGGACATTGCCGCTGAGGAAATACGAGAAGTTGCCGCTGCGGTCGCCGAGCGTGACGCTGGTCTGGTCGGTGCGATAGCTGCCGGAGGTGTTGTAGCGCTCGAAGCTCTGCAGGCTCTCGACCTGCTTGGCGGTGAACTCCAGCTTGTCCGGCATCCGCGTGGTGATCAGCAGCACCCCGCCCATCGCATTGCCCGGATAGGCCGCCGCGAACGGGCCGTAGAGAAAATCCACCCGCTTGATTTCCTCCGGCGCCACCAGCCCCCAGCGCGGCGCGCCGATGGTGTTGTTGTTGCCGATCAGCGCGCTGATCAGAATGTCGTCGACATAGACCAGATTGCGCGCGCTGGAGTTGATGCCCCAGCTCCGCGTCGCCAGCGTCGGCTGGGTGTCGCCGTTGTTGCGCTTGCGCACGAACAGGCTCGGCAGGTACTTCACCGCGTCCTCGGAATCGACGACGTTGACCTTCTGCTCGATCTCGGCGGCGGTGACGCTCGCCGCGGTCTGCGGCAGTTGATAGGTCTGTTTGATCGGCGGCGTGCCGGGCGAGGTGTTGGGCGCCTCGCCGCCGCCGGGCTGCGGATTGACCACCACAGTGGTGACAGGCCGGCTGGGCCGCGCCGGCGCCAGCCGCCTCGGCTTGGCGGCGGGTTTCTTGGACCGCGCCTCGACATTGATCTGCGGCAGTTCGCCGTCCGAAGTTTGCGCAGGCGCCGTTGCTGGCGCGAGAATGAGCAGCGCGGCCAGCAGCGTGCCGGAGCCGTTCAAGGATCTTGGGCGTCCCATGGAAATCGTCCCGATGCCGGCGCGCGGGCCGGCTCACTGAGGCGTCAATGAAGCAGGCCTGCGCCTTGCTCCGTGCACTACGACGTCAGATCAGGAGACTGTCGGAGGCGCCCGCGCCTGGGCGTTGGAGCCACCGCGCAACGGCGGTGGCGCCGCGATCGGCTGCAGCCAGACCACGCGCTGATACTGCCGCTGCAGCGTGACGAAGCCCGGCGTCGGCGGCGTGAGCGCGCCGCCGCTATTCTGCGCCGCGGCGCAGAACGCGCAGCATTTGCTGTCCGGCGCGGTGCTGCCGGCGGGCGTCGCCGGCGCATCGGCGCCGTGCAGCGCCGAGCAGATCGCGGAGATCGAGAGTGGGTCGGCGATGGTCTGCGCCACGGCACGAAACGCCGCGATCGGTGCGATCAACTGCACCAACAAGGCCATCGCAACGAGGGGAAGATATCGTCCCAACCGTCGGCGCATGATCGCAGCCACCTCTCTGACGACGTCGGTATCATGTCAAAATACCGCTGTCGAGCCGTCACGCGCCAGCGCCCCGGCGCGGCGAAATTGTAAAGTCGTCTTGACAATCGCGTCGTGCGCCGCGGGCATGCTGAACCAAAACGCCAATTCCGGACGCGCTGTTTCGTTCCCTGCAAGCCTGAATTTTAAACAATCGTTGCCGTAAATGATGACAAGTCAAAACAGATCAGCTACCAATTCAAGGCAGGCTAACCGCAAGGTCGTAGTCTGGTGGTCCAAGTCTCGGGAGGAGCCCTGACGCGCACAAGCAGCGTCACCCGTCAAATCAACGATAGATCTCAAATCAGCACGGACAATAGGGTCGACACGGTTTTTCGAGCAGGGCTTATCCCCCTGCTCTTTTTTTTGAAGATTTTTTGGAAGACGTCGCGCGCGTAGTAAGCGCGTTGCCGGCGTTACAGCGGAATGCCCATCAACTGGGTCAGCCGCTCGATGTTGAAATAGCCGGCGCGGTAGGCCAGCATCGCTGCGCCATAGATCAGTGAGGAAATCACCGTCGTCCACAGCGCCTTGCGCAACATCAGCGCGTGCACCGGCGCGCCGGGGTCGTTGCCTGGGCTCTCCGGCTCGCCGCCGCTTTCGGCCTGGTTGCGCACGCCGAACGGCAATGTCGCGAACAGCACCAACCACCACAGCACGAAGTAGATCGCGAGCGCGGTGGAGATGCTGTACGCCATCGCTCAGGCCTGCTCGATCTCGACCAAGGCGCCGGAGAAATCCTTCGGATGCAGGAACGGCACCGGCTTGCCGTGCGCGCCGATCTCGGGCTGCGGCACCGCGGCGGACATCTCCGCGCCGAACGCCGCACCATAGATCCTGGCGGCCTGTTCGGCATCCTGCACCGCGATCGCCACGTGGTTGAGCCGTCCCAGCATCCGCCTCTCCGTCTTCGGCTCAAAGCCCGCCGCGGGCGTCAGACTGTCAGCACGTGAACGTAGCACAATGGCTTCTTGCCCCATTGCTCGTTGAGCGCCGAACGCACCGCGCGCCGCACCGATTCGCCGACCGCATCGGGATCGCGCCGCCGCGCTTTCGGCAGCCCCTCCACGGTGTTGACCACGAGGTCGAACACCAGATCGCCGAGCGGCTCGCCCGCCGTATTCTTCTCCGGGACGCCGACCAGATCGACCTCGGGGTCGTCGGCCAGTTCGCCCTTGGCGTCGAGTGCGATCGCCACGAAGGCGCAGCCGGCGAAGGCGATCTTGCGGCGCTCGACCACGGCACGCGACTTGGCGTCCTCGAGGATGCTGCCGTCCTTGTAGAGCCGCCCCGACGGCAGCTGCTCGATGATCGCCGGATCGCCCGGCCCGAGCCGCACCAGATCGCCGTTGACGCAGGTCAGCACCTTGGGCACGCCGCAGGCCCGCGCCAGTTTCGCGTGTTCGAACAGGTGCAGCGCCTCGCCATGCACCGGGATCAGCAATTGCGGCCGCACCCAGGAAATCATCTCGCGCAGTTCGTCGCGCCGCGGATGGCCGGAGACGTGCACCAGATGGGTACGGTCGGTGATCACCTCGATGCCGAGCTTGATCAAGCTGTTGATGATGCCGCCGACCGAGCGCTCGTTGCCGGGAATGGTGCGCGAGGAAAAGATCACGCAGTCGCCCTTGTTCAGCGTGACCTGCGGGTGGTCGTCATTGGCGATCCGGGCGAGCGCGGCGCGCGGCTCGCCCTGGCTGCCGGTGCACAGCGCCAGCACCTTGTCCGGTGGAAAATGCCCGTACAGATCAGCGCCGCGGAAATTCTGCACGCCGTCGAGATAGCCGGTCTCGCGCGCCACCTGCACCACGCGCTCCATGGCGCGGCCGACCACCACCACTTCGCGGCCGACCGCGCGCGCCGCATCGGCCACCGCGCGCAGCCGCGCGACATTGGAGGCAAACGTCGTCACCGCGACCCGGCCCTTGGCGTTCTTCACCAGTTCGGCGATGGTCTTGGCAACCTCGGTCTCCGACGGCGAGGTGCCGTCGCGCACCGCGTTGGTGGAATCGCCGATCAGCGCCAGCACGCCCTCGTCGCCGAGCTCGCGCAAGCGGCGCTCGTCGGTCGGCTTGCCGATGATCGGGGTCTTGTCGATCTTCCAGTCGCCGGTGTGCAGCACCACGCCGACCGAGGTGCGGATCGCCAGCGCATGCGCCTCCGGAATCGAATGCGCCACCGGAATGAATTCGACGTTGAACGGGCCGACGTTGATCTTGCCGCCGGACGGCACCACGGTGACCGGGATCTTCGGCGGATTGCGCTCGGCCTCGCATTTCGCCCGGAACAGCGCCGCGCTGAACTGGGTGGCGTAGATCGGGCACTTCAGTTTCGGCCACAGATCGATGATGGCGCCGAAATGGTCCTCATGGACGTGGGTCAGCACCAGCCCGACCAGGTTCTTGCGCTCCTTCTCCAGGAAGCGGATGTCCGGCATGATCAGATCGATGCCGGGCAGATGTTCTTCGTCGCCGAACGACACACCGAGATCGACCGCGAGCCATTTGCGCTGCGAACCTTTGCCGATGCCGTAGAGGTAAAGGTTCATGCCGATCTCACCGACGCCCCCCAAGGGTGCGAAGGTGAGTTCATCCGGTCGTGTCATATTCAAGCTGCTCCCGCCGAAGCCGTGGAACCGAAATATACGTCGCCCGCGGCGATCGGGATCTGTCGGCCGTCAGGCGTCCTGACAATCAGGCAGCCGGTGTCGTCGATGCTGTCGAATAGGCCTTCTATGATGCCGGCGCCAGAGCGGATCGACACAGTCTCGCCGAGACCCGCGGCGTGCTGCAGCCATTGCCGGCGAATTTCAGCAAATCCCCGGCCGAGGTCCCAGATCGCGCGATAGTTCGCCCAATGGTCGGACAGCGCCGCGAACAGCTGCTCGGCGGTCGCATCCAGGCCGAGCGCGCGCAGCGAGGTGGCGGGATAAGGCGTGTCGTCTGGGAACGCGACCACATTGGCGCCGATGCCGACCACGATGGCGAGCCGGCCGTCGCCGATGGCTTCAGCCTCGAGCAGGATGCCGGATAGCTTGTGCGAGCCGGCCAGCACGTCGTTCGGCCATTTCAGCCGGTAGTTGCTCGCGAGCGGCAATGCCGGCCCCGTCACCGTCCGCAGCGCCGCTTGCAGTGCCAATCCGGCGGCAAAGCCGAGCGTCGCGGCAACGCCCGGCGCCACATCCATCACCTCGAGGACGCTGCAGGCGAGATTGCCGCGCGCCGCGATCCACGGCCGCTGCCGCCGGCCGCGCCCCGCGGTCTGTTCGGTGGTGGCAAGCCAGATCGGCCCCGTCTCGCCCTGGCGGGCGCGCGCTATCGCCTCGGCATTGGTCGAGCCGATGCTGTCGAAGATTTCGACACGGTAGCCTGCCGAGACGGCCTGTGCGCCGAGTGCCAATGTCATCTAGAACAGCGACTTCGCCGCGACGCTGGCGGCGCTGATCAGCGGCGCCGGATAGACGAAATACAGCATGTTGAACAGGCCGGCGACCGCGAGCACCGCGCGCAGTTCGAAGCGCACCGGATCGACCGCGGGCTTCGGCTCGTCGAAATACATCACCTTGACGATCTTGAGATAATAGACGGCACCCACGACGCTGGTGACAAGGCCAATCACCGCCAGCCCGTACAGACCAGCCTTTGCGGCGGCCAGGAAGACGTAGAATTTGGCGAAGAACCCAGCCAAGGGCGGAACCCCGGCCAGCGAGAACAGCAGCATCGCGAAGAAGAACGCCAGCTGCGGATTGGTGCGGGACAATCCGGAGAAATCGCTGATCTGCTCCACCGCAAAGCCGTTGCGCTTCATCGCCAGGATCACCGCGAAGGCGCCCAGCGTCATCGCCACATAGATCGAGATGTAGACGATCACGCCCTGCGCGCCTTCGACCGTGCCGGCGGCAAGCCCGACCAGCGCGAAGCCGATGTGGCCGATCGCCGAATAGGCCATCAGCCGCTTGATGTTGGTCTGGCCGATCGCGGCGAACGAGCCCAGCGCCATCGAGGCGATCGCCACGAACACCACGATCTGCTGCCACTGCCCGAGCACGCCGGGAAACGCGGTCAGCACTACGCGGGTGAACACCGCGAGCCCCGCAACCTTCGGCGCCGAGGCGAAGAACGCGGTGACCGGGGTCGGCGCGCCTTCGTAGACGTCGGGCGTCCACATGTGGAACGGCACCGCGGAAACCTTGAAGCACATCCCGGCCAGCAGGAACACCAGACCGAACACCAGGCCGATATTGCCGTCCTTGGCTGCCGCGGCGATGCCGGCGAAATTCACCGTGCCGGTGAAGCCGTAGATCAGCGAGGCGCCGTACAGCAGCAGGCCCGACGACAGCGCACCCAGCACGAAATATTTCAGCCCGGCCTCGTTGGATTTGGCGTCGTCGCGGTTGATCGCCGCCACCACGTAAAGCGCCAGACTCATCAGTTCGAGGCCGAGATAGATCATGATCAGATCGCCGGCCGAGATCAGCACCATCATGCCGGCCGAGGCCAGCACCACCAGGATGGCGTATTCGAAGATCTTGCTCGCCGGATCGGCGAGGAATTGCCGCGACAGGATCAGCGTCGCGGTGGAGCCGATCAGCGCCAGCACCTTGAGATAGCGGGCGTAGTCGTCGACGATGAAGCTGCCGCCGAAGGTCACCAGCCGCCCCGCAGGCAGCGCCAATTCGGCCGCCCCCGTCGCCACCAACAAGCAGATCGCCAGGCCAGTGACGATGCCTGTGGTCTTCGGCCCGCCATAGGCGCCGATCATCAACAGCACCATGCCGCCGACCGTGAGCAACAGCTCCGGCAGCACGGGAAGCAATTGGTAGCCGGCCGCATCAAAAGTCATGGTGTCGCTTCCTGAGCTTTCGCAATCATGGCACCAGCGCGGCTGCCTTCACGGCAGAGGCTGCGGCGGCGTAAGTGGTGACGAGTTGCTGCACCGAGGCGGCCGACATGTCGAGCACCGGCTTCGGGTAGATTCCGAACAGCAGCGTGAGCACGACCAGCGGCACCAGCGTCAGGCTCTCGCGCCAGGTGAGATCCTTGATCGTGGCCAGCGACGGCTTGACCAGCGCGCCGAAAATCACCTTGCGGTACAGCCACAACGCGTAGGCCGCCGACAGGATGACGCCGAGGGTGGCGACGGTGGCGGTCGGGATGTTGACCTTGAAGGTGCCGAGCAGCGTCAGGAATTCGCCGACGAAGCCGGAGGTGCCGGGCAACCCGACATTGGCCATGGTGAACACCATGAACACCACGGCATAGAGCGGCATCCGGTTGACGAGCCCGCCATAGGCGGCAATCTCGCGGGTGTGCAGCCGGTCGTAGACCACGCCGACGCAGAGGAACAGCGCGCCGGAGACGATGCCGTGCGACACCATCTGGAACACGCCGCCGGCGACGCCCTGCGTGGTGCCGGCGAAGATGCCCATGGTGACGAAGCCCATATGCGCCACCGAGGAGTAAGCGATCAGCTTCTTGATGTCCTCCTGCATCAGCGCCACCAGCGAGGTGTAGACGATGGCGATCACCGACAGCGCGAAGATCAGCGGCGCAAAATCATGCGAGGCGTCGGGGAACATCGGCAGCGAGAACCGCAGGAAGCCGTAGCCGCCCATCTTCAGCATGATCGCCGCCAGCACCACGGAGCCCGCGGTCGGCGCCTCGACGTGGGCGTCGGGCAGCCAGGTGTGCACCGGCCACATCGGCATCTTCACCGCGAAAGAAGCAAAGAACGCCAGCCAGGCCCAGGTCTGCAGGCCGCGCGGCACCGCGGTGTGCATCAGCGTCGGGATGTCGGTGGTGCCGGCGTTGAGATACAGCGCGATGATCGCCAGCAGCATCAAGACCGAGCCGAGCAGCGTGTAGAGGAAGAACTTGAAGCTGGCATAGACCCGCCGCGGGCCGCCCCACACCCCGATGATCAGGAACATCGGGATCAGGCCGCCTTCGAAGAACAGATAGAACAGCACCAGATCGAGCGCCGCGAAGGTGCCGATCATCAGCGTTTCCAGGATCAGGAACGCCATCATGTATTCGCCGACCCGGCGGGTGATCGATTTCCAGCTGGCGAGGATGCAGAACGGCATCAAGGCCGTGGTCAGGATCACGAACGGCAGCGAAATGCCGTCGACGCCCATGTGATAGCCGATGCCGCTGGCGAGCCAGGGCGCCTTTTCGACGAACTGGAAGTCCGACACGCTGGAATCGAACCGCGCCACCAGGATCAGCGACACCGCGAAGGTGATCAGCGTGGTCCACAGCGCGATCCAGCGCGCGTTGCGCTGCGCGGCCGCGTCGGAGCCGCGGATCACCAACAACAATAGCGCGCCGACCAGCGGCAGGAAGGTGACGACGGAGAGAATCGGCCAGGTCATGATGGAAGCCGCCATTACCGGCCCCCCCCGCCGAGCATGAACCAGGTGATCAGCCCGGCGACGCCGACCAGCATCGCGAAGGCGTAGTGGTAGAGATAGCCGGTCTGCAACCGCACCGCGCCGCGGGTGATGTCGAGCACCCTCGCCGACACGCCGTCCGGGCCGAGCCCGTCGATGATGGCGCCATCGCCGGCCTTCCACAAAAAGCGGCCGATCCGCTTCGCCGGCCGCACGAAGATCAGGTCGTACAATTCGTCGAAGTACCATTTGTTGAGCAGGAATTGGTAGAGCATCTGGTGCTGGCTGGCGAGCTCGACCGGCAGATACGGCTTGCGGATGTAGAACAGCCACGACACCACGAAGCCCGCCGCCATCATCGCGGTCGGCAGGTAGGCCACCGCCACCGGGATGTGGTGCATGGCATCGATAATGTGCGGGTTCATCCGCAGCGACTCGCGGAAGAATTCCTCGACGCCGTGGCCGGCGAACACTTCCTTGAACGGGAAGCCGGCGAGAATCGAGCCGGCGGCCAGCACCAGCAGCGGGATCAGCATCCAATACGGACTTTCATGGGCAGCGTCGTAATGCTTCTGGTCGTGCGGCGTGCCGTGAAAGGTCTTGAAGATCAGCCGCCAGGAATAGAACGAGGTCAGGCCGGCGGCGATCACCGTCATCAGGAAGCCGTAGAATGCCATGCGGTGGTCCGAGGCGAACGCCGCCTCGATGACGGCGTCCTTGGAGAAATAGCCGGCGGTGAGCGGAAAGCCGGTCAAAGCCAGCGTGCCGATCACCATCACGATGTAGGTGAACGGGATCTTGTCCTTCAGTCCGCCCATCTTTCGGATGTCCTGCTCGTGATGCATCGCGTGGATCACCGAGCCCGAGCCCAAGAACAACAGCGCCTTGAAGAAGGCGTGGGTGAACAGATGGAACATGCCGACCGAATAGGCTCCCGTCCCCATCGCCACGAACATGTAGCCGAGCTGCGAACAGGTCGAATAGGCGACGATGCGCTTGATGTCGTTCTGCACGAGGCCAATGGTGGCGGCGAAGAACGCGGTGGTGGCGCCGAAGAAAAGCACCACGTTCTGCGCGTCGGGCGCGAGCTCGAACAAGGGCGACAGCCGCGCCACCATGAACACCCCCGCGGTCACCATGGTGGCGGCGTGGATCAGCGCCGACACCGGGGTCGGGCCTTCCATCGCGTCGGGCAGCCAGGTGTGCAGCAGGAATTGGGCGGATTTGCCCATCGCGCCCATGAACAGGAACAGGCAGGTCAGCGTCAGCGCGTCGGCGTGCCAGCCGAAGAAGTTAATTGTCTTTCCCGTCAGCCCCGGAGCTGCCGCGAAGATGGTCTCGAAATCGATCGAGCCGACCAGCATGAAGATCGCGAAAATGCCGAGCAGGAAGCCGAAGTCGCCGACCCGGTTGACCACAAAGGCCTTGATCGCGGCGGCATTGGCCTCGGGCTTCTGGTACCAGAACCCGATCAGCAGATAGCTGGCGAGGCCGACGCCTTCCCAGCCGAAGAACATCTGCACCAGATTGTCGGCGGTCACCAGCATCAGCATGGCGAAGGTGAACAGCGACAGATAGGCGAAGAACCGCGGCCGATGCGGGTCCTCGTTCATGTAGCCGATCGAATACAAGTGAACCAGCGACGAGACGGTGTTGACCACCACCAGCATCACCGCCGTCAGCGTATCGACCCGCAGCGACCACGCCACCTGCAGGTCGCCGGAATTGATCCAGGGCAACAGCGGAATCCGGGCGTCGTGGTGCAGGAAGCCAACATCGACCAGCGCCAGCCAGGACAGCCCGGCCGAGACCAGCAGCAGGGCGGTGGTGATCAGTTCGGCGGCGCGCGAGCCCGCCGCCGGCGCCTCCACCACGTGATCGTGGCCGTGGTCGTCATGCGCGGCGTGAATCACCGCGGCGCCGCCGGCCAGCGCGGCATGGCCGGTCGGCGCGGCATGGCCATGCGCGGCGTCGTGCTCGACGGTGTCGCCGCTCGGGTTTCTGGCATGGGCGCCGAACAGCGCGATCGCGGCTGCGAGCAGCGCGCCGAGCAGCGGCAGGAATACGATGGCCTGGATCATCAGCCGCTCAGCCCTTCATCAGGTTGATGTCTTTAACCGCGATCGAGCCGCGATTGCGGAAATACACCACCAGCACCGCCAGTCCGATCGCCGCTTCCGCGGCGGCGACCGTCAGCACCAACAGCGCGAACACCTGGCCGACGATGTCGTGCAGGAACGCCGAGAACGCCACCAGGTTGATATTGACCGCGAGCAGCATCAGCTCGATCGACATCAGGATGACGATGACGTTCTTGCGGTTGAGGAAGATGCCGAGCGTGCCGATCGTAAACAGGATCGCTGCGACCGACAGAAAATGTCCGATACCGACCGTGATCATTGCACCCACTCCGCGGCGTCAGCGTCCTGCAGCCCCTGCCCCGACGCCACCTTGCGCACGTCCATCGCGGTCGCCGGGTTGCGGGCGTTCTGCGCGGCGATGTTCTGCCGCTTGACGCTGACCCGGTGCCGCATCGTCAGCACGATCGCGCCGATCATCGCCACCAGCAGGATCAGCCCCGAGATCTGGAAATAATGGATGTAGCGGGTGTACAGCACCATGCCGAGCGCCTCGGTGTTGCCGAGATTGTCCGGGATCGGCGCGGTGATGGTCTTGGTCAGCGTCGGGCCGATCACCCAGCCGCCCGCCAGCAGCAACAGCTCGGCGAGGAAGATCACCCCGACCAGCAGCCCGAACGGCAGATATTCGAAGAAGCCTTCGCGCAGCTGCTTGAAGTCGATGTCCAGCATCATGATGACGAACAGGAACAGCACCGCGACGGCGCCGACATAGACGATGATCAGGATCATCGCCAGGAATTCGGCGCCCATCAGCATGAACAGGCCTGCGGCGTTGACGAACACCAGGATCAGGAACAGCACCGCGTGCACCGGGTTGCGCGACACGATCACCATGGTCGCGGCCGCCACGCAGACGCCGGAATACAGATAGAAGAACAGATCTGGCAGGGTCATGCGCTCATCTCATCGGTATGGCGCATCGAGTTCGATGCTCTTCGCGATTTCGCGTTCCCAGCGGTCGCCATTGGCGAGCAATTTCGCCTTGTCATAATACAGCTCCTCGCGGGTCTCGGTGGCGAATTCGAAATTCGGCCCCTCGACGATGGCGTCGACCGGACAGGCCTCCTGGCACAGCCCGCAATAGATGCATTTCACCATGTCGATGTCGTAGCGCACGGTGCGCCTGGTGCCGTCGTTGCGGCGCGGCCCGGCCTCGATGGTGATGGCCTGCGCCGGGCACACCGCCTCGCACAATTTGCAGGCGATGCAGCGTTCCTCGCCGTTGGGATAACGGCGCAGCGCGTGTTCGCCGCGGAACCGCGGCGAGATCGGGTTCTTCTCGAACGGATAATTGATCGTCGGCTTCGGCTTGAAGAAGTAGCGCATGGCGAGAAAGAACGCCGAAACGAACTCCGTCAAAAGCAGCGAGCGTGCGGCAGCGGTAACCCTCATGACGACCTCATTTCGGCGCGAGCCCCGCAAATTGCAGCACGCCTGCGACGATCACCACCATCACCAGCGAGAGCGGTAGGAACACCTTCCAGCCCAGCCGCATCAGCTGGTCGTAGCGGTAGCGCGGCACGATCGCCTTCGCCATCGCGAACAGGAAGAACATGAAGAAGCCCTTGAGCATGAACCAGATGATGCCCGGCACAAAGGTGAACGGCGCATAGGGCACCGGCGGCAGCCAGCCCCCTAAGAACAGGATCGCCCCCATCGCGCACATCGTGGTGATGGCGACGTATTCGCCGAGCATGAACAAAAGATACGGCGTCGAGGCGTATTCGACCATGAAGCCCGCGACCAGTTCGGACTCCGCCTCCACCAGGTCGAACGGCGGCCGGTTGGTTTCCGCCAGCGCCGAGACGTAGAAGATCACGAACACCGGGAACAAGGGCAGCCAGTACCAGCCGAGCAGCCCCCATTTGGTGTTCTGCGCCTCCACCACCGCGGTCAGGTTGAGCGAGCCGACGCAGAGCAGCACGGCGATGATCACGAAGCCGATCGAGACCTCGTAGGACACCATCTGCGCCGCCGAGCGCAGCGCCGCCAGGAACGGGTATTTCGAGTTCGACGACCAGCCGGCCATGATGATGCCGTAGACCGACAGCGACGACACCGCGAGGATGTAGAGCACGCCGACATTGATGTCGGCGATCACCCAGCCGGCATTGACCGGGATCACCGCCCAGGCCGCCAGCGCCAAGACGCAGGACACCAGCGGCGCCAGCAGGAACACGCCCTTGTTGGCGCCGGAGGGAATCATCGGCTCCTTGAACACGAACTTCAGAAGGTCGGCGAAGGATTGCAGCAAGCCCCACGGCCCGACCACGTTGGGGCCGCGGCGGATCTGCACCGCCGCCCAGATCTTGCGGTCGGCCAACAGGATGTAGGCGATGGTGATCAGCAGCAGGATCAGCAGCAACAGGCTCTGCCCGATCACCACCAACAGCGGCCACAGATAACTGGTCCAGAATTCGGCCATCAGTCGCTCACTCCGCCGCGGTCAGGATCTGGCCCGAGGCCACACGCGAACATTCCGCCATCACCGCGGACGCGCGGGCGATCGGATTGGTCAGGTAGTAATCGCCGATCGGCGAGCTCAGTGGCGCCTTGTCAACCGTGCCGCCGCGGCGGGCGAGCGCGGTGACGGCGGCCGGATCGCCCGCGGCGATCTGATCGACCCGCAACAGATGCGGCACCTTTGCGGTCAGCGCCTTGCGCAGCCCGCTCAATGAATCATAGGGCAGCGTGGCGCCGAGCGCGTCGGACAGCGCGCGGATGATCGCCCAGTCCTCGCGCGCCTCGCCGGGCGGAAACGCCGCGCGGGCGGCGATCTGCACCCGACCCTCGGTGTTGACGTAGATGCCGGACTTTTCGGTATAGGCGGCGCCCGGCAGGATGACGTCGGCGCGATGCGCGCCGCGGTCGCCATGGGTGCCGATATAGACCACGAAGGCGTCAGCCGGCAGCTTGATCGCGTCGGCGCCGAGCGAAAACACCAGGTCGAGCGCGCCCTCGCTGGCCATCTGTGCGGCGGTCAAGCCGCCCTTCCCCGGCGCAAAGCCGATGTCGAGCGCGCCGACGCTGGAGGCGGCCGCATGCAACACCGCAAAGCCGTTCCAGCCGTCCTTGATCGCGCCGATGTCGGAGGCGAGCTTGGCGGCCTGCGCCAGCAGCGCGGCGCCGTCAGCGCGCGAGGTAACGCCCGCTCCCACCAGCACGATCGGATTCTTGGCGCCCTTCAGCACCTCGGCGAACGACTGCTTGCCGGCGGCAAGATCGTTCAGCGTGTCGATGCCGGCGCCGAGATAGTCGTAATTGTAGGTCAGCTCGGCATGATCGCCGATCACCGCGATCTTCAACTGGCCGGTGCGCCAGCGCTTGCGGATCCGGGCGTTCAGCACCGCGGCTTCCTTGCGCGGATTAGAGCCGATGATCAGCAGCGCGTCGGCCTGCTCGATGCCGGCGATGCTCGGATTGAAGATGTAGGAGGCGCGACCCAGGCCCGGATCGAACGCGCCGGTGGCCTCGGTGGCGAGATTGACCGAGCCAAGCCTCGTCATCAGGTCCTGCAGCGCGAACAACTCCTCGACCGCGGCGAGGTCGCCGGCGATAGCGCCGATCCGCTTCGGCTTGGCGTCCTTCAGCTTGGCGGCGATCGCGGCGAAGGCTTCCGACCAGCTCGCGGCGCGCAGCTTGCCGTTGTCGCGCACATAAGGCCGGTCGAGCCGCTGGGTGCGCAGCCCGTCGACGATGTGGCGGGTCTTGTCGGAGATCCACTCCTCGTTCACCGCCTCGTTGACCCGCGGCAGGATCCGCATCACCTCGCGGCCCCTGGTATCGACCCGGATCGCCGAGCCGACCGCATCCATCACGTCGATCGACTGGGTCTTGCCGAGCTCCCAGGGCCGCGCCGCGAAGGCATAGGGCTTCGAGGTCAGGGCGCCGACCGGACAGATGTCGACCAGATTGCCCTGCAGCTCCGAGGTCAGCGCGCTTTCCAGATAGGTGGTGATCTCCATGTCCTCGCCGCGGCCGATCGCGCCCATCTCCGGCAGGCCGCAGATTTCCGAGGCGAAGCGCACGCAGCGGGTGCACTGGATGCAGCGGTTCATCGAGGTCTTGACCAAGACGCCGAGATATTTGTCCTCGACCGCGCGCTTGTTTTCGGCAAACCGGCTGGTGTCGGCGCCGTAGCCCATCGCCTGGTCCTGCAGGTCGCACTCGCCGCCCTGGTCGCAGATCGGACAATCCAACGGATGGTTGATCAGCAGGAATTCCATCACGCCTTCGCGGGCCTTCTTCACCATCGGCGAGCGGGTGGAGATTTCCGGCGGTTCGCCCTTGGGACCCGGCCGGCAGTCGCGCACGCCCCAGGCGCAGCTTGCCACCGGCTTCGGCGTGCCCTTCACCTCGACCAGACACATCCGGCAATTGCCGGCGATCGACAGCCGCTCGTGATAGCAGAACCGCGGAATCTCCGCGCCGGCGGCCTCGCAGGCCTGCATCAGCGTGTACTCCGGCGGAACCTCGATTTCCTTGCCGTCGACGATGAGTTTGATCATTGCCTGTCTGTTTCTGCTCAGTGGACGTCAGCGATTTCGAGACGCCGCTCGATGCGATCAACCCGGCCCTCGATGCGATCGAGCCTCCGATTGACTCCGGCGAGCCCCTCCTCGACCGAGGTGACCCGCACTTTCAGATCCTGCAAATCTTCTGCCATGCGCTCGGTGCGCTGATCGATCTTGCGCAGCAGGGACAGAACGAGATTATCCGGTTCGGTTGCCATTAATCCATCCTACTCCGCCGCGGCCATGTGCGCGGGATCGAGGATGCCCTGGTCGTCGAGCGTGGCGCGGCGCGAGAAGTCGTCGATGCGGCGCTCGATCTCCGGCCGGAACGAACGGATCAGCCCCTGTATCGGCCACGACGCGGCGTCGCCGAGCGCGCAGATGGTGTGACCCTCGACCTGCTTGGTGACTTCGAGCAGCATGTCGATCTCGCGCTTGTGGGCGCGGCCTTCGACCATGCGGTTCAGCACCCGCCACATCCAGCCGGTGCCCTCGCGGCACGGCGTGCACTGGCCGCAGCTCTCGTGCTTGAAGAAGTAGCTGATGCGCGCAATCGCGGCGACCACGTCGGTCGACTTGTCCATCACGATCACCCCGGCGGTGCCGAGGCTCGACTTCACCGCGCGGGTGCCGTCGAAATCCATGATCAGCTCGCCGCAATCGGCGGCCGGAATCAGCGGGCACGAGGCGCCGCCGGGAATGATCGCCAACAGATTGTCCCAGCCGCCGCGAATCCCGCCGCCGTGCTTTTCGATCAGTTCGCGGAACGGAATGCTCATCGCCTCTTCGACGACGCAGGGCGTATTGACGTGACCGGAGATGCCGAACAGCTTGGTGCCGACATTGTTCGGCCGGCCGATCGAGGAAAACCAGGCGGCGCCGCGGCGCAGAATGTCCGGCGACACCGCGATCGACTCGACGTTGTTGACCGTGGTCGGGCAGCCATAGAGCCCGACATTGGCCGGGAACGGCGGCTTCAGCCGCGGCTGGCCCTTCTTGCCTTCAAGGCTTTCCAGCAGTGCTGTTTCCTCGCCGCAGATATAGGCGCCGGCGCCGTGCGTGACATAGAGCTCGAACGGCCAGCCGTGGATGTTGTCCGGACCGATCAGCTTGGCCTCATAGGCCTGATCGACCGCGGCCTGCAGCCGCTCGCGCTCGCGGATGAATTCGCCGCGCACATAGACGTAGCAGACCTTGGCGCCCATCGCGAAGCTGGCGAGCAGGCAGCCTTCGACCAACAGATGCGGGTCGTGCCGCATGATCTCGCGGTCCTTGCAGGTGCCAGGCTCGGACTCGTCGGCGTTGACCACAAGGTAGCTCGGCCGGCCGTCGGTGGATTCCTTCGGCATGAACGACCACTTCATCCCGGTCGGGAAGCCGGCACCGCCGCGCCCGCGCAGCCCGGAGGTCTTCATCTCGTTGATGATCCAGTCGCGGCCCTTTTCGATGATCGCCTTGGTGCCGTCCCAACTGCCGCGGCGGCGCGCGCCGGCGAGGCCCCAGTCGCCCTGGCCGTAGAGATTGCGGAAGATGCGGTCCTTGTCGTCGAGCATGGCTTGGCGCGTCCCCGATCAACGATTGGATTGCATGTAGGCGAGCCCCGCGGCGCAGCCGCCGAAGGTCAACGCCCACACCAGGCTGGATTCAAGCGTCGCGCTGAGCGCGTAATGCTGCAGCAGGAAAATGAACACCGCAGCGGTCACCGCGTGCAGCACTATATAGCGCAGATGGCGCATCGGCCCAACTCTCCTGGACAATCCGGAACCGCCGCGGTCGGTCATCATCGCTCCTTCCGGGTGGCGTCGTCGGCCGGCGGCTTCGGCAACGGACGTTCCTGAACATTCGCCGCGGCGCCCGGCCTCTTGGCGTCGGAGTCGGTCAGCACCGGATGCGGCACCGCACCATGATCGGGATCGTTATCCGGCGCGCCCACCGATTTCAGCACCCGCGGCCCGCCTTCCGGCGCCGCGAACTGCCGGCCGTTCTGCGGACCCGGGGTCGGGAAATGACCGCTGGCAAAGCCGTCGAGCACCTTGCCGAAGCTGTCCCGCGTCAGATCCTCATAGGTGTCCTTGCTGATCATCACCATCGGCGCATTGACGCAGGAGCCGAGGCATTCGACCTCTTCCCAGCTGAAATGACCGTCCGCCGACAGATGGAACGGCTCGTGGTGAATCCGGTTCTTGCAGACCTTGATGATGTCCTCGGCGCCGCGCAGCCGGCACGGCGTGGTGCCGCAGACCTGGACGTGGGCCTTGTTGCCGACTGGCTGCAGCTGAAACATGGTGTAGAAGGTCGCGATCTCCAGCGCGCGGATATGCGGCATCTGCAACAGATCGGCGACGGCGCGGATCGCGGCTTCGGTGATCCAGCCGCCGAGCTGCTCGTGCGCCCGCCACATGATCGCGATCACCGCGGAGGCCTGCCGGCCCGGCGGATATTTCGCGATCTGCTGCTTGGCCCAGGCGAGATTCTCCTCGGTGAAGGCGAAGCTCTCGGGCTGCAGTTCCTTGGGTGCCAGGCGACGGACGGCCATTATCTTCGGTCTCTCATTGAACACGCCGTGCGGCGTCGGCATTCAGGCTATTGATGCGCTCATCCCAGAACCGGCTGGCGGTGCCGAACACGTTGTATCCGACATTCGACGCGACCTTGATGCGGTCGAGGATGGCAAAACTCTCGATGGTTTCGAACCGCCCGCTGGCGGGATCGTAGACGTAGAGCTTCAAAGCGGTCTGCGTCAGGATAAAGCGCGACACCGTATGATTGCTGTCGCTGCCGTGTTCCTCGCACAGGATCATGACGTCGCCCTGCAGCAACCTTTGACCGCCCCTGATGGCTTCGATCTCGACGCCCTCGACGTCGAGCTTGACGATGGATTTGCCGCCGGCGGGCAATTGGCCCTGTTCGAGCAGGCTGTCGAGCGACACCACCTGCACCTGTTCGCCACCGGCAGAGGCGTCGCCCGCGATACTGAAGGCCTCGTGCTTGGTGCCGGACAGCCACGCGGTTCCGGACGCCTCGCCGATCGCGCAATTCAGGATCGCGAAACGGTCGCCGTTGAGCCGGGCGTTGCCGGCGAGCTTGGCGAAATTCTCCGACGACGGCTCGATCGCGATCACCCGGTGCGCGCCGAACGGCGCGCTAGAGGCCAGCACCGACCAGTAGCCGTAATTGGCGCCGCAATCGACCATCACGTAGTCGATATCGACGCAGCCGCGAAACAACAGCTCGATCTCGTTCTCGTAGTGGAACGAGCGATCCAACAGCTTGCTCCAGTAGCCGTCGCCATAGGGAAACGCGAAGATTGCATCGGCATTGAGCCGGATCGCGATGTCGCGCGGCGGCAGCGCCTTGCGCAAGAGATTGGCGCAGCGATTGTAACCGCGATACGAGAACGTCGAGGACACTTTGGTACCGGCCAGCAGCGCAAACGCGGCCACCCGCTCCCAGGCATTGGCGCCTTCGAGAACTCCGGTTGCGCGATCGAACTGGATGGGCGGCTGTGCGATCACCGATCGACCTCGCCGAACACGATGTCGAGCGAGCCCAGGATCGCCGAGACGTCGGCCAGCAGGTGGCCGCGGCAGATGAAATCCATCGCCTGCAGATGCGCGAAGCCCGGCGCGCGGACCTTGCATTTGTAAGGCTTGTTGGTGCCGTCGGACACCAGGAACACGCCGAATTCGCCCTTCGGCGCCTCGACCGCGACATAGACCTCGCCGGCGGGGACGCGAAAGCCTTCGGTGTACAGCTTGAAGTGATGGATCAGCGATTCCATCGAACGCTTCATCTCGCCGCGGCGCGGCGGGAAAATCTTGTTGTCCTGCACCGCGACCGGGCCGCCGCCGTCCGGCGCGCGCAGCTTGGCGATGCACTGCTGCATGATCCGCACCGACTGCCGCATCTCCTCCATGCGGATGCAGTAACGGTCGTAGCAGTCGCCGTTCTTGCCGATCGGAATGTCGAATTCCATCTCGGAATAGCACTCATAGGGCTGCGCCTTGCGCAGATCCCAGGCGGCGCCGGAGCCGCGCACCATGACGCCGGAGAACCCCCACTCCCAGGCCTGCGCCAGCGTCACCACGCCGATGTCGACGTTGCGCTGTTTGAAGATCCGGTTGCCGGTGAGCAAGCGGTCGAGATCGTCGATCACCTGCGGAAACGCGGTGCACCAGGCCGCGATGTCATCGACGAGCTTCGGCGGCAGGTCCTGATGCACGCCGCCGACGCGAAAATACGCCGCGTGCATCCGGCTGCCGGAGGCGCGCTCGTAGAACATCATCAGCTTTTCGCGTTCCTCGAAGCCCCACAATGGCGGGGTCAGCGCGCCGACATCCATCGCCTGCGTGGTGACGTTGAGCAGATGCGACAGGATGCGGCCGATCTCGCAATACAGCACCCGGATCAGCTGGGCGCGGCGCGGCACCGCGATGCCCAAAAGCTTCTCGGCGGCGAGGCAGAAGGCGTGCTCCTGGTTCATCGGCGCGACGTAGTCGAGCCGGTCGAAATACGGGATCGCCTGCAGATAGGTCTTGGCCTCGATCAGCTTCTCGGTGCCGCGATGCAACAGCCCGATATGCGGATCGACCCGCTCGACGATCTCGCCGTCGAGCTCCAGCACCAGCCGCAACACGCCATGCGCCGCCGGATGCTGCGGTCCGAAATTGATGGTGAAGTTGCGAAGCTCGCCTTCAGGCATCAGCTACCCGCCTTGTCTGTGGCCTTCTCGTCTCCCGGCAGCGGATAGTCCGCGCCTTCCCAGGGCGAGAGGAAATCGAATTTGCGGAATTCCTGGTTGAGCCGCACCGGCTCGTAGACCACCCGCTTCTCGTCGTCGTCGTAGCGCACCTCGACGAAGCCGGAGAGCGGAAAGTCCTTGCGCAGCGGGTGGCCGTCGAAGCCGTAGTCGGTGAGGATCCGCCGCATGTCGGGATGGCCGGTGAAGATCACGCCGTAGAGATCGTAGGCCTCGCGCTCGAACCAGTCGACGCCGGGAAACACATCGATCAGCGACGGCACCTGGGTGGTCTCGCTGGCTTCGGCGCGTAGCCGGATCCGGGTGTTCAGCGCCGGCGACAGCAGATGCCAGACCACGTCGAAGCGGTTGGCACGGCCGGGATAGTCGACCGCGGTGACGTCGATCGGGCTGATGAAGCGGCAACGCGGATCGTCGCGCAGAAACCGCACCACCTCGACGATCCGGGTGGCATCGACGGTCAGCGTCAACTCGCCGAACGCGATCGAAGCCTCGCTCACCGCCGGCAGCGCCGCCTTGATGGTTTCGCCGAGCTCCGCGAGGTCTGTCACTTCTGGCTCTCCAAGTCGCTCAAACGGCGTTCGAGAAATCCGAGCCGCTCCTCAAACTCGCCGGTGACAATCTTGCTGAGCAAACTGTCCGCGCTCAACGCATGACGAAAGGTCACCAGAGTGTCATCCATTCTTTCCAACCGCTTTTCGATCACGCCAAATTTAGCATCTATCGATGCGAACCCTGCCGACATCTCCGCGCGCATCTCGCGCAGCAGAGGGAGGATCATATCGACAGGTTCGGCCATGGTCAGGACCTCAGCGTTCGATGGTTCCGGTACGCCGGATCTTCTTCTGCAGCAGCATCACACCGTAGAGCAGCGCTTCCGCGGTGGGAGGACAACCCGGCACGTAGATATCGATCGGCACGATGCGGTCGCAGCCCCGCACCACGGCATAGGAGTAGTGGTAATAACCGCCGCCATTGGCGCAGGATCCCATCGAGATCACGTAGCGCGGCTCCGGCATCTGGTCGTAGACTTTGCGCAGCGCTGGCGCCATCTTGTTGGTCAGCGTGCCGGCGACGATCATCACGTCGGACTGCCGCGGCGAGGCGCGCGGGGCGAAGCCGAAGCGCTCGGCGTCATAGCGCGGCATCGACATCTGCATCATCTCGACGGCGCAGCAGGCCAGGCCGAAGGTCATCCACATCAGCGAGCCGGTGCGTGCCCAGGTGATCAAATCGTCGGTCGCGGCGACGAAGAAGCCCTTGTCGGCGAGTTCGTTGTTGACCTCGACAAAAAACCGATCGTCGGCGCCGATCGGCCGGCCGGTGCGCGGATCAAGAATGCCGGTCGCGGCGGGAGCGACCAAGGGCTGCGCCGCGCGCGGCCCGACATTCGCGGCATTCGGGCTCAATCCCATTCCAGCGCGCCCTTCTTCCACTCGTAGGCAAATCCGACGGTCAGCACCCCGAGAAACACCATCATCGACCAGAAGCCGGTGGCGCCGAGTTTCCCGAACGCCACCGCCCAGGGAAACAGAAATGCAACTTCGAGATCGAATATGATGAACAGGATCGCCACCAGGTAGAACCTGACGTCGAATTTCATTCGGGCATCCCCGAAAGCGTTGAATCCGCATTCATAGGCGGAGAGCTTTTCGGGGTCCGGTTGTTGGTAGGCGACCACAAAAGGCGCCACCAGCATCGCCAGGCTCAACCCCGCAGCGACCATGATAAAGATCACAATTGGAAGATAATTCGGCAAAATGCCGCTCATCGGCCGTCCCTGTTCCCGCGGCGTGCGCTGCCGCGGATTCGTTGCGTTTTAGAATTGCTCTGGCTTAGCGCAGCGCAATAGGGGTGGCAAGACGCGCTCTTACCAGGCTGGTCGTGGGCCGCCGGGCGGCGGCTGGCGGGAACTTGCAACAATGCGGGTTCATCGGCAAGTCATACAGTGAATCTCAAACGCCTCCGCGTTTCGCTCGCAATTCATCGGCAGGTTGCGGCCCCTTGCGAGCGCGAGGCGCGGCGAATCGCGGGCTGATGCGCGGACCTTCCCCGCGTGGGCCGCACCTGCGAGCCCCTGTATGCGCCGCGGCTCGTGTGCTGCGGCAGCAACGCCGGAGGCTGAGATGGGAGGCGGCGTCGCGGCGCGCAAGGCGTCGGGTGCGGCCCGACGCGCAGCGCGCCGGCGCGACCGCAGCTGCCGCTGGCCGTCGCATCAATAATCTTGCGCCGAACCGCCGTGGCGCGCAGCTTTTCAGCGGCCGAAGCCGCGCAGCCGCATCGCATGCAAGCGACCGCGAGGCAGCGACTTCAGGCAACAGCGAAGGAGATTTGGGATCGCGCGGGGATCGAAGGCCATTGAAATCAATGGCGCGAGAGACGGGGCTCGAACCCGCGACCTCCGGCGTGACAGGCCGGCGCTCTAACCAACTGAGCTACTCCCGCGTGATGTGCATCGCGCAGGTGGTGGGACTTAAAGGGCGGACCGATGCAAGTCAAGGCTGTCGCGAAAGCCTTTTTTGTCGGCGGGTTTTTGCGAGGGCAATGCAAATAATGGGCTATTTACGGGCCAAACAACGTAGGCAGAACGCACCCGAATCGTTTAAGGCCTGATACGTCTTAGTTTCCTAAGCCGACGACAACCTGGAGGGCCAAAAATGGCGAAGAAAGCAGCGACCGCGAAAGCCGCGACACCGACCACCGTGACGCTCAAGCATCTGGCGGCCGCCTTGGCCGAAGAGCATGAATTGTCGAAGAAGCAGACCGAAACCATCCTCGGCGACCTGGTTGGCCGCATCACCAAGCACCTGAAGAAGGGCGAACGGATCCGAATCGTCGGTCTCGGCATCCTGCAGGTTCGCAAGCGCGCCGCCCGGATGGGCCGCAATCCCGCCACCGGCGAGGCGATCCAGATCAAGGCCAGCAAGAAGGTCGCGTTCCGCGCCGCCAAGGAACTGAAGGAAGCGGTCTGAGTTCGACCGTTTGACTGGGCGTCATTCCGGGCCGCGGCGCGCGGCCGCGCCGGAATGGCCCTGTGACAATACGAGGTGACGGTGTCGTCCCGAATCAACTTTACCCACACCGTCACCGAGCGATTTCTGCGCTACGTCGCGATCGATACCCAGTCGGACCCGAATTCGGCGAGTTGCCCCTCGACCGAAAAGCAAAAGCATCTCGGCGCGCTGCTGGTCCAGGAGCTGCGCGACATCGGCCTCGCCGATGCCGAACTCGACGTCCACGGCTATGTCTATGCGACGATTCCTGCGACCACCGACAAGCGCGTGCCGGTGGTGTGTTTCTGCTCGCATATGGACACCTCGCCGGATTGCTCGGGCGCCGGCGTCAAACCGCAGATCGTCAGCAATTATCAGGGCGGCGACATCGCCCTGCCCGGCGATCCCGCCCAGGTGATTCGCGCCGCCGAGCATCCGGCGCTGGCCGATCAAATCGGCCACGACATCATCACCACCGACGGCACCACGCTGCTCGGCGCCGACAACAAGGCCGGCATCGCCGAAATCATGGATGCGGCGGCGTTTCTGGTCGGCCATCCGCAGATCGAACACGGCACCATCAAGATCCTGTTCACCCCGGACGAGGAAATCGGCCGCGGCGTCGACAAGGTCGACCTGCAAAAACTCGGCGCCGAATTCGCCTACACCATCGACGGCGAGACCGCCGGACACCTGGAGGACGAGACGTTCTCCGCGGATTCCGCGCTGATCACCATCGCGGGCGTCAGCGCCCATCCCGGCTTCGCCAAGGGCAAGATGGAGCACGCCATCAAGATCGCCGCGGCGATCGTCGAGCGGCTGCCCAAGGGCACCTGCTCGCCGGAGACCACCGAGGGTCGCGACGGCTTCCTGCATCCGATCGGGATCAGCGGCGCGCTCGAACAGGCGACGCTGGCCTTGATCGTGCGCGATTTCACCGAGGCCGGCCTGCAGGACAAGGCAGCGCTGCTGCAGCGCATCGTCGGTGAGGTGATGCGGGATTATCCACGCTCGACCGTGAAGCTCGACATCAAGCCGCAATACCGCAACATGAAGCAGGTGATCGATCGCCATCCGCAGATCGTCGATTTTGCGCTCGAGGCGATCCGGCGCGCCGGTCTTGAGCCGGTGCGCAGCAGCATTCGCGGCGGCACCGACGGCTCGCGGCTGTCCTTCATGGGGCTGCCCTGCCCCAATATCTTCGCCGGCGAACACGCCTTCCATTCCCGGCTGGAGTGGGTCAGCCGGCAGGACATGGAAAAAGCCGCCGAGACCATCGTGCATCTGGCGATGATCTGGGCCGAGCGGGCCTGAAGCGCCGCCTACTTCGCAGCCCCGGTTACTTCGCCGGATCGGCGGCGTGAGGCGCCGGCTTCGCCGCCGGCTTGGCCACGGTCTTCCCAGCCGTCTTGGCCGCCGTCTTCGGCGCGCCGTCATTGCGCACCGTGCCCCAGGGATCGGACGACGCGCTGCCGTCGGGAACGTTGCTGAGCGACCTCTGGTAGGCCCGCTCGGCGCGCTTGTCGGCCTCGATCTGAGCCGGGGTTTTGTCCGGGTCGGGTTCGCCGTATTTTTGCATCGCGTCTTGCGCGGCAGCGGGGCCGACCAGCAAGGCGATCATCGCGATGGCGCAGACAACTCTCATGCAGAAGCTCCAGGCTGAACGCCCTTGCTTATCATCCCCGCCGCCTTCTCGCCAATGGCAGGCCGAGGACGCGCCGCGGGCGCCTTGCGCGCAGCACCGCCGCCGCGCTAGATGAGGGCTCCGGGCGGTTAGCTCAGCTGGTTAGAGCATCTCGTTTACACCGAGAGGGTCGGCGGTTCGAATCCGTCACCGCCTACCAGCCGGGCCACAAGCCTGGCCGGCCAGGCTCGCCGAACAGCTTGCCGTCTCGCAACCCCATCACAGTCCCTGCACGCCGCCGTCCGCCGCATAAAAAAGCGGCGCCCCGAAGGACGCCGCTGAGGTCGTGTACGGAGCCTCGGGAGGCTCAGTGAGCGGTCAGACCGCCCGCCGCCTCGTCGGCGGCGTCGGGCTTGGCCGGCAGCGGGCTCGGCTCTTCCCAGACGATCGGCACCGGCTTGCGCACCAGCGCGTTGGAGATCACGTCGTCCATCCGGGCCACCGGGATGATGTCCATGCCGCCCTTGATGGCGTCGGAGATCTCGGTGAGGTCCTTGGCGTTGTCCTCGGGGATCAGCACCGTCTTGATGCCGCCGCGAGCCGCCGCCAACAACTTCTCCTTCAGGCCGCCGATCGGCAGGATCCTGCCGCGCAGCGTGATCTCGCCGGTCATCGCGACGTCGTGCCGGATCGGAATGCCGGTCAGCACCGAGACGATGGTGGTCGCCATCGCCACGCCGGCGGACGGACCGTCCTTCGGCGTCGCGCCCTCCGGCACGTGGACGTGAATGTCGCGCCGTTCGAACAGCGGCGGCTCGATCCCGAAGGTGATCGCGCGGGAGCGGACGTAGGACGCCGCCGCCGAGATCGATTCCTTCATCACGTCGCGCAGGTTGCCGGTCACCGTCATGCGGCCCTTGCCGGGCATCATCACGCCTTCGATGGTCAGCAGCTCGCCGCCCACGTCGGTCCACGCCAATCCGGTGACCACCCCGACCTGATCGTCGCTTTCGATCTCGCCGTAGCGGTACTTCGGAATGCCGAGGAAGTCTTCCAGCGACTTCTCGGTGACCTTGACCACCTTCTTCTTCGACAGCATCAGCTCCTTGACCGCCTTGCGGGCGAGCGTCGACAGCTCGCGCTCAAGGTTTCGCACGCCGGCTTCGCGGGTGTAGCGCCGGATCATCAGGAGAAGCGCGTCGTCGTCGATCGACCATTCCTTGGAGTTCAGGCCGTGCTTGGTCAAAGCGTTCGGGATCAGATGCTTGCGCGCGATCTCGACCTTTTCGTTCTCGGTGTAGCCGGCGATCCGGATGATCTCCATACGGTCCATCAGCGGCCCCGGGATATTCAGGGTGTTCGCCGTGGTGATGAACATCACGTTGGACAGATCGTAGTCCACCTCGAGATAGTGGTCGGCGAAGGTGCCGTTCTGTTCGGGGTCGAGCACCTCGAGCAGCGCCGAGGACGGATCGCCGCGGAAATCGGCGCCCATCTTGTCGATCTCGTCCAACAGGAACAGCGGGTTCGAGGTCTTGGCCTTGCGCATCGACTGGATGATCTTGCCGGGCATCGAACCGATATAGGTGCGCCGATGGCCGCGGATCTCGGCTTCATCGCGCACGCCGCCGAGCGAGACGCGGACGAATTCACGCCCTGTCGCCTTGGCGATCGACTTGCCGAGCGAGGTCTTGCCGACGCCGGGAGGCCCGACCAGGCACAGGATCGGTCCGGTCAGCTTGTTGGCGCGGCTCTGCACGGCGAGATATTCGACGATGCGGTCCTTGACCTTCTCCAGCCCGTAATGGTCGTTGTCCAGCGTCGCCTGCGCGGCAGCGAGGTCCTTCTTGACCTTGGACTTCTTGTTCCACGGGATCGACAGCAGCCAGTCGAGGTAGTTGCGCACCACGGTGGCTTCCGCCGACATCGGCGACATCTGCCGCAGCTTCTTCAGCTCGTGCTGCGCCTTGTCGCGGGCTTCCTTGGAGAGCTTGGTCTTGACGATCTTCTCTTCCAGATCGGCCAGTTCGTCGCGACCTTCGTCGTCGCCGAGTTCCTTCTGGATCGCCTTCATCTGCTCGTTCAGGTAGTACTCGCGCTGGGTCTTCTCCATCTGCCGCTTGACCCGGCTGCGGATTCGCTTCTCGACCTGCAGCACCGAGATCTCGCTCTCCATCAGCCCCAGCACCTTCTCCAGGCGCGAGGTCACGGACAGCGTCTCGAGGATGCCCTGGCGATCGGCGATCTTCACGGCCAGATGCGAGGCGACGGTGTCGCCGAGCTTGGCGAAGTCGGTGATCGCCTGCACCACCCCGACCACTTCGGCGGAGATCTTCTTGTTGAGTTTGACGTAGCTCTCGAAGTCCGAGACCACCGAGCGCGACAACGCCTCGGCCTCGACGCTGTCGGCGTCGGTGTCGGCGAGCGCCACCGCGGTGGCTTCGTAATATTCGGCGCGGTCGGTGTATTTCTCGACCTTGGCGCGCTCCAGGCCCTCGACCAGCACCTTGACGGTGCCGTCGGGCAATTTCAGGAGCTGCAGCACGCTGGCCAGCGTGCCGATCTCATAGATCGAATCCGGCGCAGGATCATCGTCCGACGCGTTCTTCTGCGTCGCCAGCATGATCAGCGCGTCGTTCTTCATGACTTCTTCGAGTGCACGGATCGATTTTTCGCGGCCGACGAACAGCGGCACGATCATGTGCGGGAAGACCACGATATCGCGAAGCGGCAGCACCGGATAGGAGTGGCTTTCGCCGTGAACGATCGATGGCCGGGGTTTGGTAGCGGTCATGGCCCATTCCTTTTGTTGCGCCCCCTTGCACGCGACCCGCTTTCGGCGCGGCCGCCACAAGGTGCAGAGGTGGTCCGACTCGTTCGGCCGATGGGCTCCACTTGTCCGGATCAGATGACGGCGAATCCAAGTCAGTTCGTCATCGCCGCTGCATTAGGTGGCTATCGACCCACAAGGTGTCAAGCCGCTGCAAAACACTGGTGCGCAAGGGTTGAACGCGTGACGCGCGCAGGGCGAACACCGCGCCGGAGCGCGGTATTCGCGAGAGTTGAAGGGCAGCAATCGCGCTGCAATTGATCAGGCGCTGGCGCTGCTTTCGGCGGTCCGATCGGAGCGGTCGGCGTAGATGTAGAGCGGCCGTGCCGTGCCCTCGACGACTTCGCGCGAGATCACCACCTCTTCGACGCCTTCAAGACCCGGAAGATCGAACATGGTCTCGAGCAGGATGCTCTCGAGGATGGAGCGCAAGCCTCGCGCGCCGGTCTTGCGCTCGATCGCCTTGCGGGCGACCGCGCCAAGCGCCTCGTCGGCGAAGGTCAGCTCGATGTTCTCCATCTCGAACAGCCGCTGGTACTGCTTGACCAGCGCGTTCTTCGGATCGGTCAGGATCTTCTTCAGCGAGGTCTCGTCGAGGTCCTCGAGCGTCGCCACCACCGGCAGACGGCCGACGAATTCCGGGATCAAGCCATACTTCAACAGATCCTCGGGTTCGACGTGGCGGAAGATCTCGCCGGTGCGGCGATCTTCCGGCGCCAGCACCTGGGCCGCGAAGCCGATCGAGGTCGAGCGTCCGCGCGCCGAGATGATCTTCTCCAGCCCGGAGAACGCGCCGCCGCAGATGAACAGGATGTTGGTGGTGTCGACCTGCAGAAACTCCTGCTGCGGGTGCTTGCGGCCGCCCTGCGGCGGCACCGACGCCACTGTGCCTTCCATGATCTTCAGCAAGGCCTGCTGCACGCCCTCGCCGGAGACGTCGCGGGTGATCGAGGGATTGTCGGACTTGCGCGAGATCTTGTCGATTTCGTCGATATAGACGATGCCGCGCTGCGCCCGCTCGACATTGTAATCGGCCGACTGCAACAGCTTCAGGATGATGTTTTCGACGTCCTCGCCGACATAGCCGGCTTCGGTCAGCGTCGTGGCGTCCGCCATGGTGAACGGCACGTCGAGGATGCGCGCCAGCGTCTGCGCCAGCAGCGTCTTGCCGGACCCGGTCGGGCCGATCAGCAGGATGTTGGACTTCGCCAGCTCGACGTCGTTGTGCTTGGTCTGGTGGTTGAGGCGCTTGTAGTGGTTATGCACCGCGACCGAGAGAACCTTCTTGGCATGGCTCTGGCCGATCACATAATCGTCGAGAACCTTGCAGATTTCCTTCGGGGTCGGAATTCCGTCGCGAGATTTCACCAGCGAGGATTTGTTCTCCTCGCGGATGATGTCCATGCACAGCTCAACGCATTCGTCGCAGATGAATACGGTGGGTCCCGCAATCAGCTTGCGGACTTCGTGCTGGCTCTTTCCACAGAACGAGCAATACAGCGTGTTCTTGGAGTCGCTCGTGCCGACCTTACTCATTTAAATCTCCGTCCGCCGTTCGATCTCATCTGCCGATCGCTCCCCCGAAATTCCGGGATCAATAAAAATAGAGCAAAATCCGTACCAGAAAAGACCCCCGCGCTCAGCTGCCGCACGAATTGCGGCCATTTCGAATCCCCCAACCACTTCAGTCGATCCGGTTAAGCCAATCATGCTGTCATCCGACTATCAAGAATTCGCTAATCGGAGGACGGCGCAACCGCGTAACCATAGCGTGATTTGGGGCGGTCATGCGACCCTCATTGAGGGAAAACAGAGCAGAGTTGCGCGATTGCCACTTTCGGCTAGCACGAAAACGGAACATTCGCGCAACAAACTGCGATCTTGGATGGTCCTGCAGCGGCCCCTCCGTAATCAACCGGGGACGCTCATCGGGATCTTACGGGGCCTTCGGCGTCGGCTCTTCGGAGCGCTTGTCGATCACCTTGTCGACGATGCCGAACTCGCGCGCCATCTCGGCGGTCAGGAACTTGTCGCGCTCCAGCGCGTCCTCGATCGCCTTATACGTCTGCCCGGTGTGCTTGACGTAGATCTCGTTCAACCGCTTCTTCAGGTTGAGGATCTCCTGGGCGTGCAGCATGATGTCGGTGGCCTGGCCCTGGAAGCCGCCGGACGGCTGGTGCACCATGATCCGGGAATTCGGCAGCGAGAACCGCATGTCGGCATGGCCGGCGGCCAACAGCAACGAGCCCATCGAGGCGGCCTGCCCGGTGCACAACGTCGACACCGGCGGACGGATGAACTGCATGGTGTCGTAGATCGCCAGGCCCGACGTCACCACCCCGCCCGGCGAGTTGATGTACATCGAGATTTCCTTCTTCGGATTCTCGGCTTCCAGGAACAGCAATTGCGCGACGGTCAGCGTCGACATGCCGTCCTCGACCGGGCCGGTTACGAAGATGATGCGCTCCTTCAACAGGCGCGAGAAGATGTCGTAGGCTCGTTCGCCGCGGTTGGTCTGTTCGACCACCATCGGCACGAGGTTCATATAGGTTTCCACCGGATCGCGCATAATTCACCTGAAGGTTGCCGGAGCCGAGCGTCCATCGGCAAGGCCCGACGGCGACTTGCAGCGAACGAACGTCCCGTGATGCAGGACTTGAAGCGAGTTCACAGATAGGCGCCGGATCGACGGCGACAAGGGCGAAACTCGGGTCAGCGCCAAGTTCAAGCTGATTCGGGGCACCGCGGCAAAGCAATGCGGGCCGCCGCTCCGCTGTGGCTGGCAACATCGTTAACGCCGCCGGCGACCCCGCTGCAGCGGCCGCGCCGGCGCCGGCTGGGCCGGCAGCGGCCGCCCCGAAACGAATTCGGGCGCCGCACCCTTCAAGGTGGCGGCGCCCGATCCGGCGTTCGTTGCGGCCTTGCGTTTAAGCCGCGGTTTTCTCGGCGTCGTCGTCCTTATAGAGCTCCTCGCGGCTCACCGTCTTTTCGGTGACGTTGGCGAGTTCGAGGATGAAGTCGACCACCTTGTCTTCATAGATCGGAGCACGGATCTGGGCCAACGCCTCGGCGTTGTTGCGATAATACTCCCAGACTTCCTTCTCGTGGCCGGGCATCTGCCGGGCCCGCTCGATCACCGCGCGGCTGACTTCGTCGTCGGTGACCGTGATCTTGTTCTTTTCGCCGATCTCCGACAGCACCAGGCCGAGCCGCACCCTGCGGTCGGCGATCCTGCGATATTCCTCCTGGGCGGCCTGTTCGGTGGTGTTCTCGCTCTCGAAGGTCTTGCCGCCGGATTCCATCTCGGCCTTGATCGAGCGCCACATCAGGTCGAATTCCTGCTCCACCAGCGACGGCGGGGCTTCGAAGCGATGGGTCTCGTCGAGCCGGTCGAGCAGCACCCGCTTGACGCGCTGCCTGGTGGCGCCGGCATATTCCGCGGTGAGGCGGCCGCGGGCGGCCTCCTTCAGCTTGTCGAGCGATTCGAAGCCGAGCGTCTTGGCGAACTCGTCGTCGATGGTCAGCGGCTGCGGGGCTTCCACCAGGGTCGCGGTGGTGGCGAATTCGGCCGGCTTTCCGGCCAGCGCGGCGGCGGTGTAATTCTTCGGGAAGTCCACCTTCAGGGTGCGGGTCTCTCCGGCGGCGATGCCGATCAATTGCTCCTCGAAGCCCGGGATGAAGCTCGCCGAGCCGATCACCACCTGGATGCCCTCGCCGGTGCCGCCGTCGAACGGCGTGCCGTCGATGGTGCCTGTGAACGAGATCGTCACCCGGTCGCCAGATTCGGCCTTGGCGCCCTCGCCCTTGTCGGCATAGCTGCGGTTGCCCATCGCGATGCGGTCGATGGCCTCGTCGACGTCGCTGTCGGCGACCTCGGCGACCGGCTTTTCGACGTTGAAGCTCTTGAAGTCGGCGAGTTCAATGGTCGGCACCACTTCCACCGCGACGGTGTAATTGAGGTCGGACTTGCCAGCCAAGATCTCCTCGACCTCGTTTTCCTTCGACGGCATGGTGATCTTCGGCTCGGTGGCAAGCCGGAAGCCGCGCTCGGTGAAGATCTGGTCGTTGGTTTCGCGAATCAGCTTCTCGACGGTTTCGGCGGTGACCGAGCGGCCATAGAGCCGCTTCAGGTGTCCGATCGGAACCTTGCCGGGGCGAAAGCCATTGAGGCGAACCTTGTCCTTCATGTCGTCCAGCCGCGCATCGACCTTGGCGCCGATGTCCGCAGCCGGCAGAGTGACCTCGAATTCGCGCTTCAATCCGTCTGCGACGGTTTCCTTGACCTGCATGGCGTAAATCTTCTTCCCGCTTGGTCCGGTGCAATGACCGGCATTGTCAATCTGATCGATGCGCGGCCAAACAGCCTGCATCGGTGGTGTGGCGGCGCATACCCTTGCGAATACGTCCTCCGGAAAATCATTGCGCAAACGCCAACGGCGCTTGGTGCGGGCGGAGGGACTCGAACCCCCACAACTTTCGTCACTGGAACCTAAATCCAGCGCGTCTACCAGTTCCGCCACGCCCGCGAGAAGCATCATGTCCGGCCGCGATGCCGCGGGCGGCGGGCTTATAACATGGGCGACGTGGATCGCAGCAACAAAATAGGCCTGCCATGGGTTTGCCGCAACGCCGGCGCGCTGCTGGACAGCGCCGCCGGGACATGGTCCGGATTGCAGCCATGACCGCCCCCCTCACCGACTGCGCTGTGTTGCTCGATCGCCGCCGCCTGATCGCCGGCCTCGGCGCCGCGGCGCTGCTCGCCGCACTGCCGCAACCGCTGATCGCAGCAACAGCACGCGCGGCGACGCTGCGCGCCGGCAAAGGCCTCGCCGCGCTGCGCGAAGGCCACCCGGACACGTCGGTCGCCAGGCTGAGCGCGCTGCCGCCCGACGCCGCGCTGCGCTTCCGCCGCGGCGACGAATTGGCGCTGCGCCTCGAGAACGGCCTCGCGGAGCCGGCGATTTTCGGCTGGCGCGGCATCGCCGATTCGCGCGCCGAACCGCTGCTGGTCCGCCGCGCGATCGCTTCCGGCGGTAGCGATTCGTTTGCGGTGACGCTGCGCCACGCCGGCACCGCGCTGATCGACCTGCGGCTGCTCGGCGACGGCGGCCCCGAGCCGCTACCGGCGCGCGCCATGATCGTCGAAGAGACCGAGCCGGTTGCGGTCGATCGCGACAAGGTGCTGCTGATCGAGGACTGGCGGCTGGCGCCCGATGGCCGCGCGCTGGCTCCCGGCCGCGACGCCCCGGACACGAAGGAAGCTGCGACGTTTTACACCGTCAACGGCGTGGCCGCCTTCGAGCTCAAGATCCGGGCCGGTCAGCGCTTGAGACTTCGCTTCATTAATGGCTGCCAACGCTCTATCGCCGCAATCAAAATTGAGGATCACGACTGTCAGGTGATGGCCATCGACGGGCAGCCCGCCGAGCCGTTTGCGGCACGCGGCGGGCAGTTGCTGCTGGGCCCCGGAACACGGATCGACGGCTTCGTCGATGCGTTGCGGCCGCCCGGTTCCCGCGCCGCGATCCTGCTGCATGACGGCAGCACGGCGCGACCGATCGCCCGGCTGGTGTATTCCGACGAACCGCCGATTCGTTCAGGCGCGCTGCAGGCTGCCGCCGCGCTGGCGGGCAACGGGCTGCCGGCGCAGCTCGATCTCAAGGCGGCGCAGCGGATCGAGCTCGCGCTCGATGGTCCCCCGCCGGCCTGGCAACGGCCGGCCGACTTCAATCCGGCGGCGGCGCCGGCGTTTCATGCCAAGCGCGGCCGCGTCGTGGTGCTGGCGCTCAGCCATCGCGGCGCCGGGCCGATCGTGTTCCATCTGCACGGCCATCATTTTCGGCTGCTCGACCGGCTCGACGACGGCTGGAAGCCATATTGGCTGGATACGCTGGTGGTCGGCCCCGGGCAGACCCAGCGGGTGGCCTTCGCGGCCGACAACGCGGGACCCTGGCTGATCGAGTCGATGGCTGCCGAGTGGTCGGCGCCGCGGATGGTCTCCCATTATGTGGTCGATTAGAGACTCAATATTCGATCCCGAACTCGTCGTAGAGCCTGCGGAACACCGCCGGCAGCACCTCGGGCAGATCCTCGGCGATCAGTCCGGGGCCGGCCTCGCTGCCGGCTTCCCCGTGCAGCCAGACCGCGATGCAGGTCGCTTCAAAGGTCGGCACCCGCTGCGCCAGCAGTCCGGCGATGAAGCCGGACAGCACGTCGCCGGCACCGGCGGTGGCGAGCCAGGGCGGCGCGTTGGCGGCGATGGTGGCGCGGCCGTCCGGCGACGCCACCACGGTATCGGGTCCCTTGAGCAGCACCACGGCGCCGGAGCGCTCGGCGGCCACCCGCACCCGCTCAAGTTTCGAGCGAAGTGGATTCTTGTTGCTCATGTCGCTGAACAGCCGGGGAAATTCGCCCTCATGTGGGGTCAGTACAACCTGTGAATTGCCGGCCGATTTGATCGCCTCGAACAGCCGGTCCGGGGCGTCGGCAAAGCTGGTCAGCGCGTCGGCGTCGAGCACGCTGCTGCAACCTGCGCCGAGCGCGGCATGCACCAGTTCGCGGGTGCGATGGCCGACCCCGGCGCCGGGGCCGACAACGCAGGCGTTCAAGCGACGGTCGGTCAACAGCGTGGCGAATTCCGCCGGCGTATCGATGGTGCGCAGCATGATCGCGGTCAAGGCCGCGGCATTGACCGCCAGCGCATCGCGCGGCGACGCCAGCGTCACCAGCCCGGCCCCGGCGCGCAACGCGCCGCGCCCGGCGAGCCGCGCCGCGCCGGAGGCCCCGAGCCCGCCGGAGACGATCACCGCATGGCCGCGGCCATATTTGTGGCCGTCTATCCGCGGCACCGGAAACACCGCCTGCCACCATTCCGGACAGTTCTCGAAGGTGGCCGGATGGATCTCCTGCAGCACCTCGTCGTCGATGCCGATATCGACCACGCGGACCCGGCCGCAATTGAGCCGGCCGGGCAGTAGCAGATGCCCCGGCTTGCGGCGGAAGAACGTCACGGTCTCGCGGGCGCGGATCGCCACGCCCATGATGGCGCCGCTGTTGCCGCTGATGCCGCTCGGCAGATCGATGCTGAGCACCGGCGCGCCGCTTTGGTTGATCGCCTCGATCACCGCCTGGGCGTCGCCCTTCACCGGGCGGTTGAGCCCGGCGCCGAACAGCGCGTCGACGATCAGCGCCGGGGTCCTGATCGCCTGCGGGTGGAACGGAAACACCGGGCCTTTCCATTCCCGCGCCGCCAGCGCCGCGTCGCCTTTCAGGGCGTCGCGCTCGCCGAGCAGGATCACCGAGACCTCGCGGCCCTTGGCGAGAAGTTCGGTGGCGGCGATCAGCCCGTCGCCGCCATTATTGCCGGCGCCGGCCACCACCAGGATCGGCCCCTCCTCGATCAGGTCGTTCGCCGCATTGGCCACCGCCCGGCCCGCCGCCAGCATCAAGGCAAAGCCCGACGAACCGCTGGAAATCGTCAGCAGGTCGGCCCGCTCCATTTCAGTCGTGGTGAGAATTTCCATGCCACTCTCGTACTATCGCCTTATCAAGAGGCAGCGCGGCCCGCTTTGATCGCGATCATCTGCATACAATTTGGGCTTATCGCTTCATTGTTGATCATTTGCAGCCTCATCAGCCCACCAAAGTCTACGCGCCAAGGACCTTAATGATCTGATAATGCTCCAGGATCAGTCGACTTGCGAAATTGGCACGGACCCTGCTTTTACGGAAGCCATGTTTCGATCCTTCGTGCTCACCGGCAAAAGCAATTGGTGCGCCCGACCGTTTCCGGCTGCCGCATTGGCACCGGGGACGGCGTGGCGTCGCCGTTCCACTGACCGACCAGCAGAGTCATCGATCAAAAGCGCAATGCAGCGCCATCTTCAACCCGCCGTATGGAACGGCAGGTTACACACGAAGTCGGAAGTGCCGGGAGGACGTTTAGGTGAAGAAAATTGAAGCGATCATCAAGCCATTCAAGCTCGACGAGGTGAAGGAGGCACTTCAGGAAGTTGGACTACAGGGAATCACCGTCACCGAGGCCAAGGGCTTTGGACGGCAGAAAGGCCACGCCGAGCTGTATCGCGGCGCCGAATACATCGTCGACTTCCTGCCCAAGGTGAAAATCGAGATTGTGATCTCCGACGATCTGGTCGAGAAGGCCATCGATGCGATACGACGGGCCGCCCAGACCGGCCGCATCGGCGACGGCAAGATCTTCGTCTCCAACATCGAAGAAGCAATTCGGATCAGAACCGGCGAATCCGGGCTGGACGCCATCTAACACGAACCTCACGGCAACCTGGCATCACCCATTGGCTGCTGGCGCGGCCATAATCACGACGACCGTAGACATATAAGGGGTAATCATGACCACCGCTAAAGAAGTCCTGCAATCGATCAAGGACAACGACGTGAAATACGTCGATCTGCGTTTCACCGATCCGCGCGGCAAGTGGCAGCACGTCACCTTCGACGTGTCGATGGTCGACGAAGACATGTTCGCCGAAGGCACCATGTTCGACGGCTCCTCGATCGCCGGCTGGAAGGCGATCAACGAGTCCGACATGATGCTGATGCTCGACCCGGCCACCGCGACCATCGATCCGTTCTTCGCCGAGACCACCATGGTCATCACCTGCGACATTCTCGAGCCCTCCACCGGCGAGCCCTACAATCGCGACCCGCGCGGCATCGCCAAGAAGGCCGAAGCCCAGGTCAAGGCGCTCGGCGTCGGCGACAGCGTGTTCGTCGGCCCGGAAGCCGAGTTCTTCGTGTTCGACGACGTGCGCTATCAGACCACCCCCTACAACACCGGCTTCAAGCTGGACTCCTCGGAACTGCCGATCAATTCCGACACCGAATATGAGGGCGGCAATCTCGGCCACCGCATCCGCACCAAGGCCGGCTACTTCCCGGTGCCGCCGCAGGATTCGGTGCAGGACATGCGCTCGGAAATGCTCGGCGCGATGGCCAAGATGGGCGTCAAGGTCGAAAAGCATCACCACGAAGTGGCGTCCGCCCAGCACGAGCTCGGCATGAAGTTCGACACCCTGACCCACATGGCCGAAGGTATGCAGGCCTTTATCGATTCTCTGGAATTACCGGAAGAAGAGAAAGTGCGCCTGAAAGCCATGACGCCGGGCAATTATATTGGCCGCGCGACGACCATGGTTGACGAGCTGAAGTAAATCTTTGCTCACGTATTATGTGTGACCTCTATCAGGCGACCTCCGGGTCGCCTTTTTTATGTGACCGCGACGCGCAAAATGTCACTGCAAAAAATCTCTGTCCTTATAAAATAGAGCCCATTCCCTCCGCATTGGAAGACCGACTTCATGAGCATGGACACCAACCAGCAGGTGCTGGAAAAACTGAAAACCGATCTGGCTCAGGCGGGCACAATGCCCCTGTATTTGTGCTTTAACGAATCGGTACGTCAGGCAATGGAAGCGGGCATCTTGCAGGATGGCGATTTTCTGCCGAGCGAACGCCAGTTCACTGAAATTCTGGGCATTT
>NZ_DASWPE010000019.1:0-9152 GCF_036404135.1 Rhodopseudomonas sp.
CGTTGGTGTCTCGCAACCCGATCCTACCGGGCAAATCGCCGATGGCCGCCGCAAAGCCGCCCGCCCGCTACGGCGCTATTTGAGGTCGCGCGTGCGGGCGGCTTTGCTCTACCGAGCTACACCACTTGGCGGGACACGACCGTGACCCGTGTCACACCGCCTCTCACAACATCAAAAATCCCAATAAAACGGCCGCAAGTTGAGATTTCTTGCCTCTCCTTGTTTCCGCTTGCAGCACCCCGTTTCGCGTCCGCCCGCGGACACGAATTGCGGTTTTGGACTTTCGAATCCGTCATCGACGCCGCCAAGGCCCGAGGCGTTTAGCGGCGAAAATCCCGCGCGCTGGAAAGGCCATCTCGACAAGCGACTGCCAAAGCCATCCAAGGTCCGCAAGGTTGAGAATCACCGGCCCTGCCCTGACGTCGACAAGCCGGTCTGGATCATTCCCGGCGAGCGACTGAAAAGCGGCAAAGAGCACCAGTGCCGTGACGTGCTGCGGCGGTCGCCGTGCTGAAACGCATGGAGAAAGTCCGAAACGGTGAGTTCGTGTTCTTCGGCCATCTGAATGAGGGCTTGGAGCAAATCAAGCTTGGCGCGCCCTGCCCCCGGCGCGCGAGCATTTGCGGCTCACGGGCGTTACGCCGGTCTCCGAATATCTGACGGATATCAAAGCTATGGCCGATTGAGCGACGCCAGACAGTACTTCTGCGATTGCCACCGTGAAATTGGCGTCAGTTGTCCAGCGCTTCCGCGCACGCGATGGCCTCCCTTATCCGTTCGCGGGAGGATGCGGCGAGCCGATCGACCTGCAGCAGCCGAGCGTAGACGAGCGGCGGATCGTCCTCGTCCAGCGCGGCTCGATGGGTGAGGATGAAATCGACGAGTTCAGCGATGCAGATGTCGGAGAGCGGCCGTCGATGCTCCGGTCCGAGCGGGTGACGGAATGGCACGCGCGCCGTAATCGTGCCGGACGTCCAGAGAAACCTCCCGGAATTCTCGTCGGTACGGTCGAGCTTGCGCAGGTGCAGTTCGACCTGTGCGCGAATCCGGCCGCCGGTGCGCAGCCAGCCATGCGCCCGCGCCACGCGCTGGGCGAGCACATCTTCCCGCACCGGGGCTTCTTGCGCGACGATGGCATCGATCATTGCTTGAAGCGTCGGCCGGTAAGCGAATTCGAAGAAGCAATCCGGGTCAGCCTTGAACCCGGACAAATCGGTGATGGCGAATGTCGGAGAGGCCGGATCGGCTTGAGCTTCCGTGACCGGCGTATCCAGCGAGGCGATGCGGCTCTCACCGGGCGTCGGTGGCGGGACGGCAGAGGTAAGTCCGTCAGCAGTCCCCTCCGGGCCGCCGGTGTGCGGTTCGTCATCCTCCGCGGTTTCAACGACGGCCAGGGGGCTCGCGTCGGTCGAATCCGAAGGACATACAGCCTCGTCCTCCGCGGCACGTTTGGCGCGACTGTCCGCCGACGCGTCTTCAAGGCCTTGGTGTAAGCGTTCAAGTGCCTCCGCGGCGTTGAACCAACAGTCGGTCGACCACACGCGTAGAATGGTCCAGCCGAGGCCTCGCAGCACCTGCTCGCGCACCTTGTCGCGGTCACGCGCGGTAGCCGAGCTGTGATAAGTCGCGCCATCACATTCGATGCCTGCGAGATAGATTCCGGCGTGGTCGGGATGTCGGACGCCGAGGTCGATGCGGAATCCCGACACGCCGACTTGCGGCACGACCTGCCAGCCGCGGCGTTCGAGCTGCGCCGCGACGGCCTCTTCGAACGGCGACTCCATGTCGCCCTGCGAGCCCGCGTCCTGTGCCGGCAGCGCGACAGCGCCGCGCACCGCATAATCGAGGAAGGCTTTGAGATGTTGCACACCGATCGCGCGACTGCGTCCGAGATCGATGTCGTCGGCACGGATTCCAGAGAACACCTTCAACTCGCGCCGCGCCCGTGTCACCGCCACGTTCAGCCGGCGTTCGCCGCCGTCCTGATTGATCGCACCGAACGTCATCGGCAGCCGACCAGCGGCGTCACGGCAATAGGTGATCGAAAACAGGATGACATCGCGCTCGTCGCCCTGGATGTTTTCCAGATTCTTGACGATCACTGGCTCGATGCGGTCTTCTGCAAAGAACCATTCCAGTGCCGGATTGCCGCGCCTTGTATCATCAAGCAAATCCAGGATCAGCTCCTGCTGCGGCTGGTTGAAGGTGATGACGCCGAGCGTGGGCCGCTGCGGCTCCGGCAACGCCAGCCATGACCGAAGCCGGGCACCGATGTCGGCGACGACGGCGCGGGCTTCCTCGAGGTTGCTGCGACTGCTGCCGCGGCCGTAGACGCCGGTCGGCACGAAGGCCAGCGACACCGCCTGGTCTTCGGTGACCGGACTCGGGAAGGTGATGAGGTGGTTGCCGTAATAGTGCCAGTTGGAGAACGCGATCAGCGATTCGTGACGACTACGGTAATGCCAGCGCAGCTGCCGCGTCGGCAGCCCGGAGGCCTGCGCCTCGTCGAGAATGCTTTCGAGATCCTGTTCGTGCTGCGGAACGTCGCCGCCATCGGCGTCGTTGCGGCCGAAGAAATTCGTCGGCGGCAACTGCTTGGGATCGCCGACGATGATGGTCTGGCGGCCGCGCGCAATGGCGCCGACCGCGTCCCAAGTCGCGATCTGCGATGCCTCGTCGAAAATCACGACGTCGAACAGCGTCTGCTGCGTGGGCAAATATTGAGCGATCGACAACGGCGACATCAGTACGCAGGGCGCCAGCTTGGCGAAACTCTCCGGCATCGCGCCGATCATGTCGCGGATCGAGGCGCTGGGACGCTGCAACCCCATCTGGTGGCGCAACGCGCCGAGCTCCGATCTGCGCGGCACGGCATCGGCCGGCGGCAGGCCGTGGACCAGCGAACTCACCACCTTCTGCGACGCGTGGGCGCGGACCAGATCGTCGATCTCGCGGAAGTCGGTGATGGCGTGATCGTGCTGAAAGCGGCGGAAGCTGCGCAGTTCGCGGCTATCGTCGATCGCAAGCGGCAGCCACCACCTGGCATAACCGAGGCGGAACGCCGTCTGGGCGTCGCCGGGCGCAACCGCGCCGTTCTCCAGATCGGCAATCAGCGGCGCCAGGCCTTGCGCGATGCCGCGCGCACGCACCGCGCACCATGACGACCAGTCGCGAAACAGGTTGCGCGATTGTTCGAGGTCGTCCATCTGCCGCGACACGCGGCGCAGCAAATCTTCAGCGTCGCGGTCTCCGAGCGGAAGCCCGGCGCAAGTTTCGAACGCCGCGATCGCCTCGATCAGCGCCTGATGCCGGGCGATGAAATCCTTGGCGGCGGCGATCTGCGGCTGATTGGCCTGGCCCTTCAGACCAGCGGCGATGCTCGCCGCGACGCGCGATACGTCGCCGGCAAATTCGCCGAGCTGCACCAGCGAGCTCCGCAACCGTTCAGCGCTTTGCAAATGCTGGCGCAGCCCGTCGCAATCGGTGTCGAGCCCTGCAAAGGCGAGAGGTGTCACGGCAATCACGTTGCCGGCGATGGCGCGGTGGGTGTCTTGCATCGCGCGCAAGCGAGGCAAATCCGTGCTGGGGTCGGCGGCCTTGGCGCCGGCATAGGAGCCGAGCAGCCGCCGAACCCGTCGCGCCGCAAACCAGGATTTCGGCCACATCGACGCATTCGCCTGACGCCAATCACGGTCCAGTTCGTCGATCGGAATCCGTGCTACCGCGTCGGGCCGATAGGGCCGCGACAATCCGGTCTCGCCGTCGTGGTAGGAGGCGATAGCGCTTTCGAGATCGCCGATCGCGCGGGTCAGCGTCGCGAAATCCTTATGCAGGATGATGGTGTAATCGGCGCCCGCGGTGGCGATCACGTTGCGTGCCAGGTCGGCGAAATAACCAAGCCCATCGATGCTGGTATCCGCCATGTCGGGAAGGCCGAAGCGCGCGCTCAGCTTCGCCAATGCGGCTTGCGCGTCGGCAGCGGCGCGGCCGAGATTGCGCGCAGCATGGAGCAACTGCTCCTGCCAGGCCCCCGTCCACTCCTCGACATGGATCAGCGCCAGCACCGGACGCGTGGTGACGGCGGCAAAGGTCTGGCCGAGCTGTTTCGCCAGATCGTCCAACTGGCGATAGCTGACCGCGTCATGAGCGCCGATCGACGGCCAGCGCAGCGCTGGCGCGTGGCGGTCGAGGCCGGCGGCCGCGATCCCCATCGCAATATAGGGCGTGAGCCCGTTCGGTGACTTGCGATGCAGTGCCCTCGCGTAGGCGTTTAACTCGTCGCGGCGGATCTGCAGACGGTCGTTCAGCGTGACCCATTGCGAGGTTTCGGCGTCGCCGCGCTTCTCCCATGAGGTCTTGAGTTGGGCGAAGAAATGCTTGCGGTCGGCCTTACTGGAATGCAGTTCGAGGCAGTGATCGCCGAGGCCATGTTCGCGCAGCCTTCGATAGACCACGTCGAGAGCGGCGGTCTTCTCGGCGACGAACAGCACGGTCTTGCGGGCGGCGAGGCAGCTCGCGATCATGTTGGCGATGGTCTGGCTCTTGCCGGTGCCGGGTGGACCGACGATGACGAAGTCGCGGCCCTGCGTCGCGGCCAACGCGGCTGCGATTTGCGAGGAATCCGCCGGCAGCGGCATGACGATATCGGCGGGCGAGAAGTTGCGGTCGATCTCGTTCTCGTCCGGGAACGTTTCTGCGGCGCCCGGGAAGGCATGCTCGGGATTGTCGATCAGGTGGCTGACGACGCGGTTCTGGCGCAGCGAATCGACCCGGTCGGTCAGGTCCTTCCACATCAGATATTTGGCGAAGGAGAACGTCGATAGCGCGATATCCTCGGCGATCTCGAACCCCGGCGCGTCGCGCACCGCGCGGCGCATCTGTTCAAACAGCAGTGGCACGTCGATGCCGCTGTCGTCCTGCGGCAGGCCGTCGCGAAACTCCGGCAGACCGAGGTCGAATTCAACCTTGAGGAATTGCAGCAGGGTCGCGTTCAGCCGAGGCTCGTCTTCATGAAAGCGCAGTCGGAAGCGATCCGATGCGCCGCTGCGTTCTAGCTTGACCGGCAGCAGCAACAACGGCGCGCGATAGACCCGCTCGTCGGTCGGCTTCTTCTTCCACTTCAGCACGCCGACCGCGAGATAGAGCGTGTTGGTGCCGCCCTCGGTGATATCGCTCTTGGCCTGTCGGTACAAAGCGGTGAGCCGTGCGAACAGCTCCTTCGGTTCCAGCATCGACGACAATTCATCGCGGCGCAGCGCCTCGGCGGCGAAGCCGCGCTGCAGATCTTGCCCGCCGGTCTCGCGATGCAAAGAGGGATCACGCTGTCCCAACGGATTCTGCTCGGGCAACGAAATCAGCTTGATCGCGATACCATCGGCGAGCCGGTCTTCCAGATAGCCGATGTCAGGACACACGAAGGCGACCGTGCGTTTGCTGTCGGAAAAATTCAGCAGCCGATTGCGCAGGCCGAGATCGAGCAGCCGATTCCGCCAACGCTCGATGCGGCCGGCCGGGCTGCTCGGCTGCTGCTCGACCACATCGGCTGGCATCGCGATATCCGGCTCGGCAGGCAACCCGAGGTCCGATGGAGCATCGTCATCGGCGGCAGAGTCCGGATCCGCGGTCTGGTGGGACGCCAGCGGCATAATGCCCCCTGAGCGCGAGCGTGCGATGTCGATGGCCGACACGAAACGTTGCGGGGCGCTTTCGTCGAGTTTGGTCTCGCCGAGTTTGATCGCATGCTCGAACGTCATCGCCGGCCGATGGGTAACGACGGTGGTCTCGAACACCACGAGTTCGCGCGCGGCGATCGCCTTGCGGACTTCAGCGACGTCATCTTCGACGGTCCGCGGCAGCGTCCGCTTCACCAGCCAGACGCCGACGAAAGCGTGTCCGTCCAACAGAATCGCCACGGAATTCAAGCCCGCGGCCTCGATCGCCGCGGCGAACAGCAGTGTCGTATCGAGACAAGTAGCGAGGCCGTCCTGTACGATCTTGCTTGGCCCGCGCACCTTCTGGCCGCGCAATTCGAAGCTCGCCGGTGGCTGCGCGTAATGCAGTCCAAGGCCGGCGATCGCCGAATAGATCGCGGCGGTCAGCATGTAGACGCGCTTCGGTTCGTTGCTCTGATAGCCGTCGAGCGCCGAGGAATGGCCATGCTCAGCAAGCCGCTCGGCGGCCGACCGCAGCAGCCGGAAGATCGCGGGATCGTTCGGCATCACGAAGGAGGGCAGCAATTGCGACATGTCGGCGACACCGCCCCATTCGTCCCGGGCCAGCAGCCGGACTGGGATGATCGTCTCGGCGAGCACGGCGGCGCCTTGCATCAGTCTAAACGTGATGTCGCCGCGCTCGGCCTCGTCAAGACCGGCGAGATAGGCGGCGTCGAGTTCGACGCGGCGATCTGACAGCACGACGCCGTTTTGCGCGCCGACGCGGTCGATGCTCCAGGTTTTAGCCCGCACGAAGGCCGGGCTCGCCGTCAAGTCGAGGCGGAGATTTTCGATTCTTTGCTCGGTCGGGTTCTCGATTCGAATCGAGCGAACCACCGGGATCGAGTTCTGGTGCGACGCGAAGGTAAAGCTGGCGGCAAGATCGGCCGCGATGTGGATAAAAGCCGCGCCCGATTCCGGACCCGCCGTCTGCACATCGTCGTCGGTACGTTCAGTCTCGAAATTGCCCATTGCCACGTCCGTCGATCTAGCCACCTTCATTTCTGATATTGTGGCGTTGTTCGCAAGCAATGTTTCTACTTATAATAAGAAGAATGTCGGAGCACTCGCGTGATGCGAGTTGCGTGGACGTTGGATTGAGCAACGGCTGTCTTCGCCATCCGCGCGCCGCCTCCGTTGGCCAAATCAGCATCTTCACCGCGCCGACCGCCGGTACCTTGTGTTTCAGCATTTTTGACGGTTTTCGACCGGGCGCGCGGTCCAGCCTGCGTCACGGCGATCATCCGTGCGCCGTCATGCGCAATCCACCGATTTCACCGGCAAGCTTATGCGGATATGCGACGGCGCGTATCGTGGAGCCGCTCAGGCCGTGCGGGGCAGCCCGGCGCGGTCGAGCTCGGCGAGCAGCGCCAGATCGAGGTTTTGGCAATCCGCCAGCACCAGCGTCGCGGCGGACAGATCGTCGCCGCTGGTGTAGAGGCTGCGCACCGCGATCACCCGCAGGCCGGCGGCGCGCGCCGACGCCACGCCATTGCTGGAATCCTCGATCGCGACGCAGGCCGCAGCTGGCAGATCGAGCTTGTCGAGCGCGAGCTGGTAGACGTCGGGCGAAGGCTTCTTGTGCGCGACCATGTCGCCGGCGGCGATTACCGCAAACAGCGCGCGCCAGCGGGCGCCGAACGCGCTTTCGAGCAGCGTGGTGATGTTGGGCAGGCTGGTGGTGGTGGCGATGGCCAGTGTCAGCCCGGCCGCGGCCGCCGCCTCGACGAATTCGGTGATGCCGGGGCGCAGCGGAATCGCGCCGGCGCGGACGGCCTCGGTGTAGAGCGCGGTCTTGGCAGCGTGCAGCCGCCCGACAAGCGCGTCGGCCTCGGCCTGCGGCAGCGGCGCGCGCGTGGCGATGAAATGCATCAGCCGCTCCTTGCCGCCGGTGACCTGCAGCAGCTCGCGGTACAGCGCCTCGTCCCAATGCCAGTCGAGACCGGCCTGTTCGAACGCGGCGTTGAACGCCAGCCGATGCTGATCCTCGGTTTCCGCCAGCGTGCCGTCGACGTCGAAAATGATCGCGGAAATCATCGGCCGAACCTCATCAAGACAGAGCACGAGACGACGATGGCCGCGCATCGCTGCGCGGCCATCGCGAACTAAGCGAGATCGAACGCGCGATCAGGCGGCGAGCCCGAGCTGGCCACGCCAGTTCGGATACAGCGCGTCGGCGTCGTGCGGGAAGCTCTCGAAGGCGCGGGCGAACTCGTGATGGTCCTTGGCGAAGGCCACCGGATCGGCGCCCTCCTTCCAGCACTGCTCCGCCTGCCGCAGTGACTTGGCGCCGGCCGCGCCGCCATCGATATGGCCGAAGGCGCCGCCGCCCGCGGTCATGATCAGGTTGGAATGGCCGAGGTTCTTGAAGAAGCCCGGCATCCGCAGCGCGTTCATGCCGCCGGAGATGATCGGCGTGGTCGGGTTCATGCCGAGCCATTCCTGATGGAAATACGGCCCCTCGGCGCTATCCTCGGTGATCATATAGGCGATCGCGCGGTCGGCCGCCGAGCCTTCCATCTTGCCGAAGCCCATGGTGCCGGTGTGGATGCCGGAGGCGCCCTGCAGCCGCGCCATCTTCGACAGCACGAAGGCGGTGTAGCCGCGCTTGGCCTGCGGCGAGGTCACCGCGCCGTGGCCGGCGCGATGATAGTGCAGATACTGCTTCGGGAAGGTGCGCCGCGCCGTGGTGACCGCGGCGGGACCTGCGACATAGCCGTCGACCAGGAAGGCGATGTGGTCGGCGTTGTCGGCGAAGGTCTCGAGGATGTATTCGCCGCGCGCCACCATTTCGTGGTGATCGTCGGCGGTGATGTTGAACGAGAACAGCTTGGGCTGGCCGGTCTTGTCCTGCGCGCGGCGCATCGCCTCGTTGACCAGGCGCACGGTTTCCTTGAACGGCGCGAACACCTGGTTGCCCTGCGGCTCGTCGTTCTTGATGAAGTCGCCGCCGAGCCAGAAATCGTAGCAGGCGTTGGCGAAGGGCTGCGGCCGCAAACCGAGCTTCGGCTTGATGATGGTGCCGACGATGAAGCCGCCGTCGACCACCGGGCGGCCGAGCACGCGCCACAGATCCTTGATCGTGGTGGACGGGCCGTCGAACAGCTTCAGATAGGCCGGCGGCACGTAGAAGTCGTACATCTTGGCGTATTCGACGTCGCCCATGCCCTGGTTGTTGCCGATCGTCAGGGTCAGGAACGAGGCGATCATGGCGCGGCCGTCGATGATGTTGCGGTCGAACAGATCGATCGGATAGGCAATCTTCATCAACTGCTTGGCTTCGTCTATCTCATAGACCAGGGCGTCGACGCCGCGGGTGAAATCGTCGGTGGTGGAGACTTCGACATTGGTGCCGGTGGAGGATTCCGCGGCGAAATGCGCCGCGGTCTGCAGATAGTTTCCGAACCCGGCCTTCGGCTTCATGATGTAGGCGCACAGCAC
>NZ_DASWPE010000020.1:0-9154 GCF_036404135.1 Rhodopseudomonas sp.
GAGAAAGAATCGCGACAACGCTACCCCCGCGCCGCGCGGCGCGCCTCCCCCCTCATTTCGGTGAGGGGCACTGCGCAAAGCTCGGGCGCTCAGCGTCGCGAGATCGCGAGCGGCTATCCCGAACGCATCGTGGCTGTTTGAAAATTTGCAGGCCTTGGCTCAGATCGCCGCGCCTTGCGGCGTCATCCTGAGGAGCCCGGCGAAGTCCGAAGGACGAAGCCGTGCGTCTCGAAGGATGAGCTGCGGAGCTTGTGCGGGCGCGTCGCCGCATCCTTCGAGGCTCGCGCAAGCGCGCTCGCGCCTCAGGATGACGGGGATCGTGTCCGCGGGTGCCGCCGGTGACGACGCCCCTCCGTAACCCGCATCCGACACGGCGGCGTGGAAAGCCCTCACCCCTTCTTCTTCACGTCCTTGATCGCGGAGAACACGATGCCCTCGGCGCGTTCGCGGGTGTAGCCGAGGTAGAATTCGTTCTTGGCCAGGAACACCGAATCGCCGTCGACGTCGTCGGCGACGCCGGAGCCGTTGGCGGCGACGAAGGCCTCCAGCGTCTTGCGGTCGTCGCAGGAGATCCAGCGCGCCAGCTGGAACTCGGAAACCTCGAAATCCACCGGCAGCTGGTATTCGGCGTCCAACCGCGCCTTCAAGACGTCGAGCTGCAGCGAGCCGACCACGCCGACCAACGCCGGCGCGCCGTCGCGCGGCCGGAACACCTGGACCACGCCCTCTTCCGACATCTGCTGCAAGGCTTCCTTCAGCTTCTTGGCCTTCATGGCGTCCTTGAGCCGGACCCGGCGGACGATTTCCGGCGCGAAGCTCGGCACGCCGACGAAGGTGATGTCCTCGCCTTCGCTCAGCGTGTCGCCGATCCGCAAGGTGCCGTGGTTGGGAATCCCGACCACGTCGCCGGCGAAGGCTTCGTCGGCCAGCGCGCGGTCCTGGGCGAAGAAGAATTGCGGGCTCGACAGGCTCATATTCTTGCCGGTGCGGACCAGCTTCGCCTTCATGCCGCGCGTCAATTTGCCGGAGCAAAGCCTTGCAAAAGCGATGCGATCCCGGTGGTTCGGGTCCATATTGGCCTGGATCTTGAAGACGAAGGCGGTCATCCCCTTTTCGTCCGCCTCGACCTTGCGCAGGTTCGATTCCTGCGCGCGCGGCGGCGGCGCGAATCTGCCGAGCCCTTCCAGCAGGTCGCCGACGCCGAAATTGCGCAGCGCCGAGCCGAAATACACCGGGGTCAGATGGCCCTCGCGGAACGCCTCGAGTTCGAATGGCTTGCAGGCCTCCGAGACCAGCGCCAGCTCTTCTTTCACCTCGGCGACGTCGAGATTGCCGCGACCGGCGAGATCGGCAATGTCGATCTGTTGCGCCGCGCCGGTCTTGGCACCGCCGCCTTCCAGCAAGCGCACGCCGCCGGTGGTGATGTCATAGGTGCCCAAGAAGTCCCGGCCGCGGCCGACCGGCCAGGTCATCGGCGTGGTGTCGAGCGCCAGGGTCTTTTCGATCTCGTCCAACAGATCGAAGGTGTCGCGGCTTTCGCGGTCCATCTTGTTGATAAAGGTGATGATCGGAATGTCGCGCAGCCGGCAGACCTCGAACAGTTTGCGGGTGCGCGCCTCGATGCCCTTGGCGGCGTCGATCACCATCACCGCGGAGTCGACCGCGGTCAGCGTGCGGTAGGTGTCCTCGGAAAAGTCCTCGTGGCCCGGGGTGTCCAACAGGTTGAACACCAGGCCCTCGAATTCAAAGGTCATCACCGAGGTGACGACCGAGATGCCGCGGTCGCGCTCGATCTTCATCCAGTCAGAGCGGGTGTTGCGGCGCTCGCCCTTGGCCTTGACCTGGCCGGCGAGGTTGATGGCGCCGCCGAACAGCAGCAGCTTTTCGGTCAGCGTGGTCTTGCCGGCGTCGGGATGCGAGATGATCGCAAAGGTGCGGCGGCGCGCCACTTCGGCGACGATCGAGGAATGCAGCGGCGACGGGTCGGCCGGGATGGCAATGTCGGACATAAGCGAGCCTGTGGCAGGGAAAGCGGGCGCAATCAAGGGCGATGTCGCGGCCGCCACAAATGGTTGCGCGGCAGGGCGGCGTCCTTCATATAAAGCCAAGAGGACGACCTCCCAATCACCCAAATTGCGCAGGGACGACCCTGCCCCCGTCGTGGAGGTCGTCATGGCCTGGCTTTATCTATTGGTCGCCGGTTGCATGGAAATCGGCTGGGCGATCGGGGTGAAATACACCGATGGTTTCACCCGGCTGGTGCCCTCGGCGCTGACGCTGTCCTGCATGGTCGGCTCGGTGCTGCTCTACGGGCTGTCGCTGCGGACGCTGCCGGTCGGCACCGCCTATGCGGTGTGGTCGGGGATCGGCGCGGTCGGCACCGCGGTGCTGGGCATCGCGCTGCTCGGCGAACCGGCCGACGCGCTGCGCCTGCTGTGCATCGGGCTGATCGTCGCCGGCATCGTCGGGCTGCGCATCGTCGCATAATCCGTCACATCACCGAATTGCGATAACGCCTTGGTCAGCGAAGAAAACTCGCCACCCAGAACGCGGTGGCCGCAACCATTGCCGAGGCCGGAATGGTGATCACCCAGGCATAGACGATGGAACTCGCCACGTTCCAGCGCACCGCCGAGACCCGCCGCGCGGCGCCGACGCCGACGATCGCGCCGGTGATGGTGTGGGTGGTGGAGACCGGCACGCCGAGATAGGTGGCCATGAACAGCGTCGCCGCGCCGCCGGTTTCGGCGCAGAAGCCCTGCATCGGGGTCAGCTTGGTGATCCGCAGCCCCATGGTGCGCACGATCCGCCAGCCGCCCAACAGGGTGCCGAGCGCCATCGCCGACTGGCACGCCAGCACCACCCAGAACGGCACCGAAAATTCGCTTCCGAGATGGCCCTGCGAATACAGCAGCACGGCGATGATCCCCATGGTCTTCTGGGCGTCGTTGCCGCCATGGCCCAGCGAATACAGCGAGGCCGAGGCGAATTGCAGGATGCGGAAGGCGCGATCCACCGCGAACGGGGTCGAGCGCACCGAGGCCCAGGACACGATCGCCACCAAGACCAGCGCCAAAAGGAAGCCGATCAGCGGCGACAGCACGATCGCCAAGAGCGCCTTGGTCAGCCCGCCCCACACCGCCGCGGCGAACCCGGCCTTGGCAAGACCGGCGCCGAGCAATCCGCCGATCAGCGCGTGCGAGGAACTGGAGGGAATGCCGAGCGCCCAGGTGATGATGTTCCAGACGATCGCGCCCATCAGGGCTGCGAAGATCACCTGGGCGTCGATCACGCTGGGCTCGATGATCCCGGTACCGATGGTGGTGGCGACGTGCAGCCCGAATACTGAGAACGCCACGAAATTGAAGAACGCCGCCCACAGCACCGCATATTGCGGCCGCAGCACCCGGGTCGAGACGATGGTCGCGATCGAATTCGCCGCGTCATGCAGGCCGTTCAGGAAGTCGAACAACAGCGCGATTGCGATTAATCCGACCAGGATCGGAAGACCCAGCGTAGCGTCCACTGCGCGGCCCTGCCCTATACCTGTTCGATGACGATGCTGTTGATCTCGTTCGCGACGTCGTCGAAGCGGTCGGCAACTTTCTCGAGGTGGTCGTAAATCTCGGCGCCGACGATGAAATCCATCGCGCTGGCGTTGCGGTGCTTGAGAAACAATTCCTTGAGGCCGATGTCGTGGAGGTCGTCGACCCGGCCTTCCAGCTTGCCCAATTCCTCGGTGATCGCAGTCAGCATCGCCACATTGGGGCCGATCGATTTCATCAAGGGCAGCGCGCGGCCGACCAGATTGGCGCATTCCACCAACAGGGTGCCGATTTCCCGCATCGGCGGCTCGAACGAGCGCACCTCGAACAGGATCACCGCCTTGGCGGTCTGCTGCATCTGGTCGATGGCATCGTCCATCGATGTGATCAGGTTCTTGATGTCGACGCGGTCGAACGGGGTGATGAAGGTGCGGCGCACCGCGGTCAGTACCTCGCGGGTGATGGCGTCGGCGTCGTTCTCGAACTGGCTGACCCGCTGGCAATAGACCGGGGTCTCGTCGCCGCCGCGCAGCATGTCCTGCAGCGCCTCGGCGCCCTGCACCACGGTTTGGGAATGCCGGGCGAACAGGTCAAAAAACCTCTCCTCCTTTGGCAGAAAGGCACGAAACCAACGCAGCATTGAAAAGCCCATTGTTTATGACGGGGCGCCGGACGGCTGCCCCTGTCACAGGAGCGTCATAGACCATTTCCCGGGCTGGCAGGCAATTGCGGTGGGTCAAAGCGCGGTCATCCCCCGCTTTATGGTGCCCCGATACGCTCCACCGGCTCGGAGAGGCGGCATAGGCCCGCCGTGCGGTTTCAGCAAGCCCGCTTTTGACCCGCCCCGGCCGCGCGACGCCGGCAAATTCCGCTGGTCAATTTACGTTTTGTTAGGAATGATCGGCGAGCGTTCGAATCGCGCTGATCGCTCGACCTAGAGTTGATCGATCGGGTGCGTGATCGGGATCATCCAAAGGATGGTCGCGAGGTCTGAGGTAGTTTCTTGCTGGCGTCCAACGCAGCCGGATCGGCGCGTCTGAACGGCCCTCGACGCACCCATGCTGTCCCCCGTTGTCTCCGACGGTAGGCCAGTATCGGTAACGCCTTAACCTGTGGATCGCTGCGCGTCTGCGACCGCCTGCGGGAATGTCGCCGCGCCAGCCAACTTAACTTTTCCTTAATTCGTCACCAGACCGCGGTCGACATCGCAGAGTGGGACAGCCATGATTCGTACAGCACTCAACTTCATCGCAGGCGTCGATCGCAAGACCTTGGAAAGCTGTCCGGCGACCGACAAGATGTGGGCAGCGCATCTGGGATTCTCGTTGTGCCTGTCCTTCGTCGTGGTGTTGGGCATCTCGTTCCACGCCACCGGCTACATGATCGCCGATGTCGGGACCCGGCTGCTCGCCGCGGTCGTCATCGCGCTGACGGTGCTGATGTTCGACCGCGCGCTGTGCCAGTCCGACTGGTTCTACCAGGGCGCGCTATGGACCAAGGGCGACGCCGCGGAGGCCGAGGCCGAGAGCCAGCAATCGACCTGGCGGTTTGGCCGCATCGCGATCCGGCTGGCGATGTCGTTCGGGCTGGCCTGGGTGATCGCGATGTTCCTAGAGCTGGCGATCTTCTCCGGCACCATCGACGACAAGATTGAGCGCGACCGCGTCGCCGCCAACCAGCCGATCTATCAGAAGATCGAACAATACAACCAGCAGCTCGGCGGCGAGATCGATCGCCGGCAGGCCGCCGTGGCCGCTTTGGAGGAGCTGCTGCACAACGCACTGACCGAGGCGCCGGCCGCCGACGCCGCGGCGCAGGGCCGCTCCAACGACATCGACCAGCAGATCAAGGCGCTGGCGGTGCGTGAAGCCGAGCTCCGCGCCGAACAGCGCGAGATCCAGCAGACCGTGCAGCGCTACGCCGCCGACATGAACGCCGAGGAACTCGGCCAGAAGCTCAGCCCGACCAATAGCGGCCGGCCCGGCGCCGGCCCGCGCTATGAATTCGCCAAGCGGCAGAAGGAGCTATACCAGGCGCAGATCGCCGCCCGCGACGCCGAGATCGCGCAATTGCACGCCAAGAGCGATGAGCTGCGCGGCGCCGAGGCCAAGATCGCCGCCGAGACGCTGGCCGCGCGCAAGCTGGAGGGCTCGGCGCTGGACGGCAAGCGCAATGCGCTACAGGCGCAGGTCGACGCCGGCCGCGCCGAAGTCAAGCAGATGGAGGCCGAGCGGCTGGCCAGCGTCGAGCAGTTCCGGCGCAAAGCGCTCGCCGAATCCTACTTCCAGGAGAAGAAGGACAAGGTCGATCCGCTGACCAGGATGGCGGCCTATCAGGAATTGAAGAACGATCCGAAGGACGGCGGCACCATGGCGCTGTTCTCGTGGATGACCCGGTTCTTCATCATCTTCCTGGAGATCGTGCCGGTGGTGGCGAAGATCTTCTTCTCGCCGCCCAGCGTCTATGCCGCCAAGATTCAGGACGAGGTGGCGCGCGCACGCCGCCGGATCCAGGAGGCTGCGGACGAGCCGTTGCCCGAGCCCGAACCGCAGCCGGCGCCGGCGACGCGGCTCGCGCCCGGCGTCGCCAGCCGGCTCTTCGAATCGATCTTCGGCAAGCCCGACGCGCCGAGCCAGCAGCGCCGCGACCGCGTCGCGCGGGTGCCGGTGCGGGATCGCACCGCGCGCTCGCCGCTGCCGCGACTGGTGCCGCTCGACCTCGCCCCCCGGCATAGCGAGCGGCCGGCGCGCGGTTCGGCCGCGGCGGTCGTGGCCAGCCGGCCGCCCGCGCCCCCGCTCCGCCATGAGCCGGTCGCAGACCCTGCTATTGTTCACGAGGTGCCGCGTCCTGCGATGGCGAGCCAGCCACAGGTTCAGCCGCCGATCGGCGACGACGCGCCCCGGAGCGACGCGTCGCAGAGCAAGACCGCGAGCGATGATCTGTTCAGCGAGAGGGGTGCGCGCGAGTTTCCGACGCGGCCGATCGCCGCGCGACCGCCCTCCCCGCTGCCGGCCGCCGCGCCGCAGAGCAACGGCTTCGTGCCGCTGCAATACTCACTGCAATACGACCTGCAGCAGCGTTCCTAAGAGTCGGGCCGAAAAAGCAGCGCGCAAACCAGCAGGGCTCTGTCATTGCGAGCCGAGGCCGGCGCGGAGCGCCGACCGAGAAGCGAAGCAATCCAGGAGCCGCTCGCGGAGCCCTGGATTGCTTTGTCACGCTCATCCGCCGCCAAGCGCGGGCCTGCTGTTGATCCGCAACGCCATCGCGCCGAGCTGACCTTGAACGCAAAAAGGGCGGCGTGGATTGCTCCGCGCCGCCCTCTTCTCGGACGATGAGTGATTAGTTGATCCGGGAGATCTCTTTGCGCGGCTCTGAGGTGGTGCCGTAGACCTGCGGATCGAGCGTGGTCGACTTGGTGACCACCGGCTTGTTGGCGCGATAGACCTGAAACACGTACCAGGCTGCGACGACCACCACGGCCAGCGCCACCTGGTTCGCCGGCAGCACCAGCGACAACGCGATCAGCACCACGGCCACGGTGCCGGCTTTCACCACCTTCTCGCGATCGGCGAAGATCGTTCCGAAACGATCCCAGTTTTCGGCCTTCCAGAACGGCGCGGTGAAGCGGTCCAGACCAAAGCCGGTCCATGCGCCGTTGAATCCGAGATTGTAGGCCCAGAGCAGGAACAGCGCGACCGAGAACGCGACGATGGCGACGATGGCCCCTACGGGACCGGCGGCGTAGCCGATGACGACTACGAGAGCGGCTGCAAAAGCAGCGATCCAATATTGCATGTGATTACCTTTCACCCGATTTCGGGTGCCTTTTCAGGTTGTATCTCTCTCTTGAGAGACGTCGGGCATTGAGAATCACAATAATAGGACGGTTTTTGTCTCTGCATGATTAAAATGATCGATTCAGAACTAGAACTTGCGTCGCTTTTCAACGGTTTACGCGCGTTTCTAGTACTTCATTACCATTTTATCGCTTGCTGATCATCGTGCAGATGTATTGACCTCGCAACATCTCAATGACGGGCGCGCGCGATCGTTCGGTCGGCCGCCATTGCGCCGTGAAAAAATCTCGACGGCGGTATCTTATTACAGCGAACGTTTGAAGTAGTGCGCAATTTCGCCGATCACGCCGCGGCGGAAGGTCAGCACGCAGATCACGAAAATCGCGCCCTGGATCACCGTGACCCATTGGCCGAAGCCGGCCAGATATTGCTGCATGGCGATGATCACAAAGGCGCCGACCACGGGGCCGTAGATGGTGCCGAGACCGCCGACCAGCGTCATCAGCACGATCTCCCCGGACATCGTCCAGTGCACGTCGGTCAATGAAGCGTTCTGCGCCACGAACACTTTCAGCGACCCGGCAAAGCCCGCCAGCGTCGCCGACAGAATGTAGGCCAGCAGCTTGTAGTGATCAGTCTTGTAGCCGAGCGAGATCGCGCGCGGTTCGTTTTCGCGGATCGCCTTCAAAACTTCGCCGAACGGCGAATTGATCGCGCGGTAGATCACTAGAAAGCCCAGCAGGAATCCCACCAGGATCACGTAATACAGCGTGGTCGGGTTGCCGAGCTTGATGAAGCCGAACAGTTGGCCCTGCGGAATGCCCTGGATGCCGTCCTCACCATGGGTGAACGGCGTCTGCAGATAGACGAAGTACAACAACTGCGACAGCGCCAGTGTGATCATCGCGAAATAGATGCCCTGGCGGCGGATCGCGACCAGCCCGGTGACGACGCCGAGCGCCGCGGCGGCCAAAGTGCCGGTCACAATGCCAAGTTCGGGCGGCAGGCCCCACACCTTCAGCGCGTGAGCGGTGACGTAGCCCGCGGTGCCGAGAAACATCGCGTGGCCGAACGACAACAGCCCGCCATAGCCTATCAGGAGGTTGAAGGCGCAGGCCAGCAGCGCAAAGCACAGCCCCTGCATCACGAAGAACGGGTAGACACCCGTGAGCGGCACCACCAGCAGCAGCCCGGTCATCACCAGGAACGCGATCATCTCGTCGCGCACCGGCCGGCGGGTGGTGGGAATGGCATTTTCGGTGATGGTGGTCATGTCAGGTCGCCCGTCCCGTCAGTCCCGAGGGTTTCACCAGCAACACCAGCACCATCAGCACGAACACCACGGTGTTGGAGGCCTCGGGATAAAAATACTTGGTCAGGCCCTCGATGATCCCCAGCGCAAAGCCGGTGATGATCGAACCCATGATCGAGCCCATGCCGCCGATCACCACCACCGCGAACACCACGATGATCAGGTCGGCGCCCATCAAGGGCCGCACCTGGTTGATCGGCGCCGACAGCACGCCGGCCAGCGCCGCGAGCCCGACGCCGAGTCCGTAGGTCAGCGTGATCATCCGGGGCACGTTGATGCCGAAGGCGCGTACCAGCGTCGGATTTTCGGTGGCGGCGCGCAGATTGGCGCCGAGCCTGGTGCGTTCGATCAGGTACCAGGTCAACAGGCACACCACGAGCGAGAACACGACCACCCAGCCGCGATAGATCGGCAGGAACATGAAGCCGAGATTCATCCCGCCCTTCAGTTCGTCCGGGATCGCATAAGGCAGACCGGACGAGCCGAAATAGTTCTGGAAC
>NZ_DASWPE010000021.1:0-18841 GCF_036404135.1 Rhodopseudomonas sp.
TCGGGTTCGATGGAACGACGGACGAAGGCCCAAGCTGAGGTTCGGGCTTCAAAGCCCTCGGATGACCCGGTCTCTCGTCCGCCACCGCGCGAGACAGCCTACCGCCTCGCCCAGCAGAATTTAAGTTACAAGGATGACGACTCGGCCGCCGGCGTCAGCCGCGCCGCCTGCAATTGCGTGATGCCGGGGGCGTCGCCGAAGCCGCGGATGGTGTGGTCGCAGCGCCAGCGCTCGCCCTCGCGCAGGATCGAAAACAGATTGTACGCCGCTGCCGGCCGGTGGCCGTCGGCACCGGCCGAGGCCGACGGCACGCCCACCACCGGGATCGGCGCGACGGGTCCGTCGATCCAGGTCGTCGAATGCAGGTGGTCATGGCCGTGCAGCACCAGGTCGACGCCGTGGCGTTTAAGCAGCGCCTGCAATTGCGGCGAATCGGTCAGCCGCTTGTGGTGGGATCTCGAGCGCAGCGGGTGGTGGATCAGCAGCACCCGGAATGCCGGGTCGCCATCGAGCTGCGCCAGCATTGCCGCGAGCGCCGCGTGCTGCGCCTCGCCGAGCCAGCCGGTGGCCATGAAGGGCGCGGTCGGCACCGCGCTCGACACCCCGATGATCGCCAGCGGCCCGCGGCGGCGCAGGAACGGAAACGCCACCGCATTGCCGCGGGCGTCGCCGCTCATGTAATCCGGGAAGGTCTCCGCAAAGCGCTCGGCGCTGCCGCGGACGTAGGCGTCGTGATTGCCGGGGACGACGCTGACGCGATCCGGCGGGCCGAGGCGCTCGATCCAGCGCCGCGCCGGGGCGAATTCCTGCGCCAGCGCCAGATTGACCAGATCGCCGGTGATCGCGATGTGATCCGGCCGATGCGCCCGCAGATCGGCCATCAGCACGTCGAGCACGTCGCGGCGATGGATCAGGTGGCGGTTCTTGGTCCAGTTGAGATAGCCCAGCATCCGCTTGCCGGCGAGTTCACGCCAGCTCGCCGCCGGCAGCGGCGGCAGATGCGGATCGGACAGATGCGCCAGGTTGAACGTCGTCATCGCCATGCCCCGAGGCTGTGCAAGTCGCGGCGCCTCATCGTGAGGAGCCCGAGGCACCCCGCGGGGGCCTTGCCCTTGTGAAAGTCGCGGATGTATTGGCAAGGTGAACGGCACGGCGCAAGCGCCAACAGCAACTCCTGCAGTCCCGAGGAACTGGCCGTGTCGAAGATGCATAAGCTGCGGCGCGCGCTGGAGCCGGCGCTGCGCCGGGTGTTTCACCTGTACTGGCGGTTTGCCCGCGGCATGACGCTGGGGGTGCGCGGCGTCGTGCTCGACGACGCCGGCCGGGTGTTCCTGATCAAGCACACTTACGTCAGCGGCTGGCATCTGCCGGGCGGCGGGGTCGAGGTCGGCGAGACCTTTCACGAGGCACTTTGCCGCGAGGTGATGGAAGAGGGCCGCATCGAACTCACCGGCGAGCCGGTGCTGCATGGCGTATTCCTCAACAGCCACGTCTCGCGCCGCGACCACGTCGCGGTCTATGTGGTGCGGCAGTTTCGCCAGGACCGCGCGCCGCTGCCCAATCGCGAGATCGCCGACAGCGGCTTCTTCGCGGTCGACGCGCTGCCGCCGGGGACCACGCTGGGCACAAGGCTGCGGATCGCCGAAGTGCTGCATGGCGCCCGGTTGTCGCTGACCTGGCGGGCGGCCGAGCCATAGCTCGCCGCAGCCGCTCCGGCGGCCTGCCGGCCGCGCGACCGAGTGCTGTGATCGCGGCAATGGACCGTGCCGGTTTCAGATGCTATTGCGCGCCCGCATGAGCGACCTTGCACTGACCATAAGCTGCGAAACCGTCAACGACGCCCAGGCGATCGAGCGGCTGCACGAACGCACCTTCGGACCCGGACGATTCGTTCTCAGCGCCTACCGGCTGCGCGAACACGTCGACCATCTGGGCGAATTGTCGTTCACCGCGCGAATCGGCACGCTGCTGGTCGGTTCGGTGCGGCAATTGCCGATCACGGTCGGCGACACCCCGGCGCTGCTGCTGGGGCCGTTGACGGTGGAGCCGCCGTTCCGCAGCCGCGGCGTCGGCCGCGCGCTGCTCGATCGCGCGCTCGCCGATGCCAAAGCCAAGGGCCATCGCCTGGTGCTGCTGGTCGGCGACGCCGACTATTACAACCGGGTCGGCTTCAAGCCGATCGCCAAGGGCCGCGTCACCATGCCGGGCCCGGTCGATCCGAAGCGGCTCTTGGTCGCCGAACTGGTCGATAGCGCCTTTGATGGCGTCGAAGGCCCGATCCGGCCGGACTGGAGCTACGCGCGGCAGACCTGATCGCTGATCGGCGCGACGCTGTGGCTGCTCGAAGGCAATGTTCTCTGCTGAACTGTCTTGTTCGCACTGCGCCGTCATCCTGAGACGCCCGAGCGTCTTCGCGAGGGCCTCGAAGGATGCGGCTGCGAAACGTCGTGAGCTGCCAAGCACCCGCAGCCATCCTTCGAGACGCCCGGCTTCGCCGCGCTCAACCGGGTTCCTCAGCGACTGTCTTGGTTGTCAAGCGTTTTGCCATGGCTGATTGTCCCGCAGGATTGCGTTGAGGGTGGTGAGGAGCTTTCGGGCGACGGCGATCAGGGCGACCATTTTGGGCTTACCAGCGCTGATCAGGCGCTGGTAGAACGCCTTGAGCGGCGGGTTGTAGCGGCTGGCGACCAGCGCGGCCATGAAGCTGGCGGCGCGGACCGGGCTGCGGCCGCCGCCGATCATGCTCTTGCCGCGCCAGCGTCCGGACTGCCGTGTGTAGGGCGCAAGCCCCGCCAGGCTGGCGATTTCGCGGCGGCCGAGGCTGCCCAATTCCGGCAGTTCGGCGATCAGGGTGCGGGCGATCTTGCTGCCGATGCCCGGCACCGAGGCGAGCAGGTCTTCCTTGGCGCGCCACACCGGAGAGCCGCGCACCATGGTGTCGATGTCCTGATCGATCGCGGTGAGCTCCTTCTCCAGCACGGCGATATGGCGGGCCAGGCTCTTGCGCACCCGAAGCTGGGCGACGCGCTTGTCGCGCTGACGTTCGGCCACCATCATCTCGATCAGTTGCCGGCGCCGGCCGACCAGTTCGGCGAGCAACCGCGAGGCGTCGTCGGGCAACGCCCGCGGCACCGGACGAACCGCGTCGGCAAAGTGCGCGATCACCCCGGCATCGATCGGATCGGTCTTGGCCCGCTTGCCGACGGCCTGAGCGAAGTGGCGGATCTGGGCCGGGTTGACCACCGCCAACGGCAGCGCGGCGCCGGCGATCGCCGCCGCCACGATGGTCTCATAGCCGCCCGTCGCCTCTACGGTGATCAGCGTCGGCGCCAGCCCGCGCAACCGATCGACCAGTTGCTCCAGGCCGTTGCCGTCGCGGCTGACCGCAAACGCCTCATTGCCCGGACGCAAATGCACGTCCAGCCGATCCTTCGAGACGTCGATGCCGACAAATACATCCATCTTATCCCTCCCTTGCGCAACCGGGCTCGCTCTGCGGCCCCCGCGACTGTTCGGGTTCGATGGAACGACGGACGAAGGCCCAAGCTGAGGTTCGGGCTTCAAAGCCCTCGGATGACCCGGTCTCTCGTCCGCCACCGCGCGAGACAGCCTACCGCCTCGCCCAGCAGAATTTAAGTTACAAGGTTCGGGCTTCAAAGCCCTCGGATGACCCGGTCTCTCGTCCGCCACCGCGCGAGACAGCCTACCGCCTCGCCCAGCAGAATTTAAGTTACAAGGATGACGGCGGAGGGTGTGGTGAGGCGGTGCCCAGGGCGACGTCGCGTGCCGGGCGAGGCGGCGTTGTCGCCGCCAGCCGGCTCAGAATTTGGTGCGCAGCGGCCGTTCGTTGGCGCCATACGGCACCCAGCGGCAGGAAAACGAGATGTAGCCGCCATAGGTCGCCTGCACCCCGAGCAGCTTCACCACCTTGCCGTAGCGGGCGCAGTGATCGACCGCGATGGCGCGGATGTCGGTCTGGCCGACCAGCGAATAGGCGATGATGCCGCCGGTGTCGTTGCCCTGGAACGGCGCCACGGTATCGGCTTGCGACGCGCCCGAGGCCAACAGCCCGCCGACGATGGCCAAAGCCCCGATCATTCGCATCGCAATCTCCATGTCGTGGCCTGATGCCGTTGCTTGAAATCGATCCGGCGTCAGGCGCGGCGCGCGGTGGCTCACCCAGCGCGGCGCGCTTTGCGAACAGCGGCAACTGTAAAGCGGCTCGGCGGCGATGAAAAGAACGTGCCGGTCCATCGCGCCGAGTTGTCGGCGGGTGTGGCCGCGGTGCACTTGACCTGCTCGGAGCTTCGCGGCACCGTTGCGGCACCATCATCCGGCGGACCCTCCATGCGCGATCTCTTGTCATCTTTGAAAATGCCGGCGCTTGGCGCCGCGGCCGGTGTGCTGCTCGGGCTTTTGGCGCCGCCGCCGATGGCGCAGGCCGCCAATCCGCTGGAGATGAATTTCTGGCTGTCCGGGCCGCGCTATGACGGCGATCTGCCGGCCTGCGAGGCCGGTCTGTCCTCGATCAGCTCGCAGTTCGCCGAGAAGGAGCGGAGTTTCTGGAATTCCGGCCTGGTCATCACCGGCTTTTACGGCGTCCACGAGGTCGCGTTCCGGCCCTGGCAGTCCGACAACATTCCGCGCCGCCATTGCGCCGCCGACGCCATGCTGAACGACGGCAAGGCGCGCCCGGTGTATTTCTCCATCATCGAGGACGGCGGGCTGGCGTCGTTCGGCACCGGCGTCGAATTCTGCGTCGTCGGGCTGGATCGCAACTGGGCTTATAACCCCGCCTGCAAGGCGGCGAAGCCCTGAACTGCGTAAGCGGGATCGACTGAAGGCGTTCTTGAAGTGTTCCGACTGTCTCGCTAGGCTTCGCCCCGGGGCAGGGGACACATCGCCATGATCGATTCAGGGGCTCGCACTTTTCGGATTTTACTGGCGCTGTTCGGGGCCATCACGGTCGCGGCCGCCGGTGCGGCTTGCGCGCAGGATCGCCGGCAGAACGCCGCCGGTGAGTTCGACTTCTACGTGCTGGCGCTGTCGTGGTCGCCGTCGTTCTGCGAGGAGGCCGCCGAGCGCGGCAATGCCGGGCGCTCGCAGCACACGCAATGCGGCGGCGAGCGGCCGTATTCCTTCGTGGTGCACGGGCTGTGGCCGCAATATGAGCGCGGCTTTCCCGATTATTGCCAGCGGCCGGCGCCGCGGCTCGACCGCAACCTGATGGCGTCGATGCTGGACCTGATGCCGGCGCCGGGGCTGATCTACAATGAATGGGACAAGCACGGCACTTGTTCGGGGCTTGGCGCCCGCGGTTATTTCGAAACCATCCGCAAGGCCCGCGCCGCGGTGAAGATTCCGCCGGAATTTCTCGATCCTGCCGCGGAGAAGACGCTGGCGCCCGACGAGGTCGAGGCGGCATTCATCAAGGTCAATCCCGGCTTGAGCAATTCGGCGATCGCCGTGACCTGCTCGCGGGCGCGGCTCAGCGAAGTGCGGATCTGCATGAGCAAGGATCTGCAATTCCGCGCCTGCGAGGAAATCGATCGCCGCGGTTGCCGCCGCGAGCAGGTGGTGATGCCGCCGCTGCGCGGCGGCTAGGCGCGGTCGCGCGGCGCGGTTGCTGCTGGCCCGCGAGGTGCGGGCCGCTTGGCCCGCGAGTTGCGGTGCGGGCCGCTTGGCCCGCGAGTTGCAAGCGCGTCAGGTCAGCTTGACTTCGCCTGCGGCTCCGCGTCAGGTCCCGCCCTCACCCACATCGACTGAATGAAATCCGACAATGACGATTGGTTTTGCCGTTATCCGCGACACCACGCCCGCGGCTGCGATCCCCAAGGGCGCGGTGGTGGCGATGGGCAATTTCGACGGCGTCCATCTCGGCCATCGTGCCGTGATCGATGCCTGTCTGCAGATGGCGCAGAAGCACGGCAAGCCGGCCTTCGCGGTGACCTTCGAGCCGCATCCGCGCAGCTTCTTCAGCCCCGAGAAGCCGCAATTCCCGCTCACCGACATCACCGGCAAGCTGCGCCTGCTCTCCGGCGCCGGGCTCGACGGCGCGGTGGTGCTGAGCTTCAACGCTTCGCGCGCCGCCACTCCGGCGCAGGAATTCATCCGCGAGGAATTGCACGGCCGGCTCGGCATCACCGGCATCGCGGTCGGCTACAATTTTCATTTCGGCAAGGGCCGCGGCGGCTCGCCGAGCCTGCTCGCCCGCGAGGCGCCGAAGTTCGGCATCGAGGTCGACGTGCAGCCGCATGTCGATGTCGGCGATCATCCGGTGTCGTCCAGTGCGATCCGCGCCGCCTTGACCGAAGGGCGGCTCGGCGCCGCCACCGCGATGCTCGGCGCGCCGTGGTTCGTCACCGGCGAGGTCGTGCACGGCGACCAGCGCGGTCGCCTGCTCGGCTATCCGACCGCCAATATCCGGCTCGATCCGCATTGCGGGCTGAAGCAGGGCATCTACGCGGTGCGGGTCGGCATGAACGGCCGGCATCTCGACGCGGTGGCGAATTTCGGCCGCCGCCCGACCTTCGATAACGGCGCGCCGCTGTTGGAAGTGTTCGTGTTCGACTTCAAGGGCGACCTTTATGGTGCCAAACTGGACGTCGCGTTCATAGATTTCATTCGGCCCGAGGCCAAATTCGATTCCGTGGAGGCGCTGATCCGCCAGATGGACGATGACAGCGTCAAGGCTCGCGCGGCGCTGGCGGCTGCCCCCGAGGCGTTTCCGAAACTGGGAGAGATCGGCTGAGCAAGAGCGAAAAACAGAAGATGCTGGCGGGCGAATTGTATCGCCCGGGCAGCCCGGAATTGCAGGCCGACGAGGCCGCCAACAAGGCCTGGCTGGTGCGCTATAACGCCGCCGCCGGACAGCCGGCCTCCGAGCGCCACGCGCTGCTCGCCGAACATCTCGGCGCGGTCGGCAAGGGCTGCGTGATCCGGCCGCCGTTCCATTGCGACTTCGGCTACAATATCCGGCTCGGCGAGGCCGTGTTCCTGAATTTCAATTGCGTGATCCTCGACGTGGTCCGGGTCTCGATCGGCGACCGCAGCCAGATCGGTCCGGCGGTGCAGATCTACACCGCTGACCATCCGCGCGACGCCGAAACCCGGCGCGACGGGCTGGAATTCGGCCGCCAGGTGCGGATCGGCTGCGACGTCTGGATCGGCGGCGGCGCCATCCTGCTGCCCGGGGTGACGGTCGGCGACGGCGCCATCATCGGCGCAGGCGCCGTAGTGACCCGCGACGTGATGCCGGGCCAGACCGTGGCCGGCAATCCGGCGCGACCAGTCACGAGTTCGGCGACGTAGGGCGTCAATTGTCCCGTAGCAGACGCGGATCGAACGGTGCTTCGATGATCTCCTCAATGGTGATCCTTGCGGCGTCCGGATGCGCGGGATTCAGCAAGAAATTCCGAGCTTTTGGAACGATCACCGACGGCACCTGGAGCAAGGCAGCCGCGGAGCGATCGAGCCAGTGGTCTCCGATGTCACGCGTGATGGCGGGACGATCCTGCCAATTCGCCCCCAGCGCGTCGATGTCGATCCGCTCGATGGCGATCGGTTCGGGGACAGTGACACGCAGCAGCCGATAGCTCGCGGGCAATAGGTCGCGCTCGACATGGACCAGCATTTCCAGGATGGCACTGGACGGATGGTCGGCCAGATAGACGATCGGCTTGCCGCGTGTGTGCCAGCGGCCAGAAGCCCGTACCCCGCCGAGCCCTGATAGATCGGCGTAATTCGAAATCCGCCACAGCTCCATCGACGAATCTCAGGCGAAGATCCCGTGGTCGATCTGTTCGAGCGTTTCGCGCACCACCGCGGCACCGAGTTGGTCCTGCATCAGGTCGACGGGACGCTGTCCGGACATCGACGTATTCGGGTGCACCAACCACGCATCAGCCTTGGCTTCGTCGCCGAATACACGGTCGGCGAGGGCGCAAATCTCCAGTGCCACCATGTTCGCGGCGGACGTCTTGAGCACATCAGGCAGCGATCGGCTGAGCATCGGCGTCTCGCTGGCCATTTCGCCGCGGCGGCGTCGTTCCTTCAGGTCCTCATAGATTTCCGCGCGCGTGGTCGGGGCCATGAATTTCCCTCCGCATTCTCAATAGATTAGTGCCCGCGTCTGGAAGCGCAACCGCAAAACGCCTTAAGGATGATGGCCAGGACCCCGGCGGGGCTTTGCGATCCGCCGTGCGCCTGCTATTGAGGGCCGATGTCTGCACGGCGCCCCATCATCAGCATTAGCGGCCCGGCTTCCGCCTGAGCTTCGCTCGGCGCAAGACCGGGATCGTTGCAGTTTCATCGCGATTCATTCGCGTTTTCCGCGCCCATTGAGCCGAGCCAGAATCTTCATGTCCGACACGCCTGCAAAATCCGACACCCAAACCAACGCCCAAAAAGGCGGCAACGACTATTCCAAGACCTTGTTCCTGCCGCAGACCGCGTTTCCGATGCGTGCCGGGCTGCCGAAGGCGGAGCCCGAACTGCTGAAGCGCTGGGAGGAGATCGACCTCTACGGCAAGCTGCGCCGGGCCGCCGCCGGCCGGCCGAAATTCGTGCTGCATGACGGCCCGCCCTATGCCAACGGCAACATCCATATCGGGCATGCGCTGAACAAGATCCTCAAGGACGTGGTGACCAAGAGCCAGCAGATGGCGGGCTTCGATTCCAACTACGTGCCGGGCTGGGACTGCCATGGTCTGCCGATCGAATGGAAGATCGAGGAGGAGAATTATCGCTCCAAGGGCAAGCCGAAGCCGAACTTCAAGGATTCCGCGGCGATGGTCGCGTTCCGCAAGGAATGCCGCGGCTATGCGACCAAATGGCTGAACGTGCAGCGCGAGGAGTTCAAGCGGCTCGGCGTGATCGGCGACTGGGCGCATCCCTACGCCACGATGAACTACGCCGCCGAAGCCCAGATCGCCCGCGAGCTGATGAAATTCGCCGCCAACGGCACGCTGTATCGCGGCAGTAAGCCGGTGATGTGGAGCGTGGTGGAAAAGACCGCTCTGGCCGAGGCCGAGGTGGAATACGAGGACTACACGTCGGATACGGTGTGGGTGAAGTTTCCGGTAATCTCAGCAGCCTTCCACAACAGGTCCACCGGCTTGCCCGAGTTTTTGGAAAGCCGAGAAGATCTGAAAAATTATGGTTACGAGAACGTCTCGATCGTGATCTGGACCACCACCCCGTGGACGCTGCCGGGCAACCGCGCGATTAGCTTCTCGTCGAAGATTTCCTATGGCCTCTACAAGGTCACCGACGCGCTCGCGGATAACTGGGCCAAGAACGGCGATCAGTTTATCCTCGCCGATATGTTGGCGGAGGCCGTTTTCAAGCAGGCGCGTGTCAATAGCTATGAAAAGCTTAGCGAGATTCCCGCAGACGCGCTGAAGTCATTGCAATGCGCCCATCCGCTGCGCGGCGTCGGGGGCGGCTATGAGTTCACCGTCCCCTTGCTCGACGGCGATCACGTCACCGACGACACCGGCACCGGCTTCGTCCACACCGCGCCGGGTCACGGCCGCGAGGACTTCGACATCTGGATGCACAATGCGCGCGCGCTGGAGGCGCGCGGCATCTCCTCGGCGATCCCCTACACCGTCGATGAAAATGGCGCGCTGACTGATCACGCGCCGGGTTTCGTCGGCAAGCGGGTGATCACCGACAAGGGCGAAAAGGGCGACGCCAACGAGGCGGTGATCAAGGCCCTGATCGACGCCGGCATGCTGCTGGCGCGCGGCCGGCTGAAGCATCAATACCCGCATTCCTGGCGCTCCAAGAAGCCCGTGATCTTTCGCAATACTCCGCAATGGTTCATCGCGATGGATAAGGAGTTTCACCTCCCCCTTGAGGGGGGAGGTCGCCGCGTAGCGGCGGGAGGGGGTGAAGCTCTAATAGATCACCCCACCCCGACGCCTGCGGCGTCGACCCTCCCCCTCCAGGGGAGGGTGGGAAGCCTCCGCGCCCGCGCGCTCGAAGCCATCGCCGTCACCCAATGGGTGCCACCGGCCGGGCAGAACCGCATCACCGGGATGATCTCCGGCCGCCCGGATTGGGTGATCTCGCGGCAGCGCGCCTGGGGCGTGCCGATCGCGGTGTTCGTGCGCGAAAAGCCCGACGGCTCCGCCGAAATCCTGGTCGATGACGCGGTCAACCAGCGCATCGCCGACGCCTTCGAGCAAGAGGGCGCCGACGCCTGGTACATGGATGGCGCCCGCGAGCGCTTTCTCGGCTCGCATGCCAACGAGGACTGGAAGAAGGTCGACGACATTCTCGACGTCTGGTTCGATTCCGGCTCCACCCACGCCTTCGTGCTGGAAGATCCTATTCATTTCCCCGGGCTCAAAGGCATCAAGCGCAAGGTCGACGGCGGTGACGACACCGTGATGTATCTCGAAGGCTCGGACCAGCATCGCGGCTGGTTCCACTCGTCGCTGCTGGAGAGCTGCGGCACCCGCGGCCGCGCGCCCTACGACGTGGTGCTGACCCACGGCTTCACGCTCGACGAGAACGGTCGCAAGATGTCGAAGTCGCTCGGCAACACCACCGATCCGCAAAAGGTGATGGCGTCGTCCGGCGCCGACATTCTGCGGCTGTGGGTCTGCGCCACCGACTACGCCGACGACCAGCGCATCGGCCCGGAGATCCTCAAGAACATCGTCGAGACCTATCGCAAGCTGCGCAACTCGGTACGCTGGATGCTCGGCACGCTGCATCACTTCAAGCGCGACGACGCGGTGGCGTTCGCGGACATGCCGGAGCTGGAGCGGCTGATGCTGCATCAGCTTTCGCTGCAGGACGCGGTGGTGCGGCAGGCCTATGCGTCGTTCGACTACAAGACCGTGGTGGCCTCGCTGGCCAACTTCATGAACACCGAACTCTCGGCGTTCTATTTCGATATCCGCAAGGACACGCTTTATTGCGATCCGCCGTCGTCGCTGGCGCGCAAGGCGGCGCTGACCGCGATCGACACCATCTGCGACGCCATCCTGAAATGGCTGGCGCCGGTGTTGTCGTTCACCGCCGAGGAGGCCTGGCGGCTATATCGCCCCGACGCCGAGCCGAGCGTGCATCTGACGCTGTTCCCGGACGGCCTCGCGCCGTTCCGCGATGATGCGCTGGCGACCAAGTGGGAGACCATCCGCAACGTCCGTCGCGTCGTAACCGGCGCGTTGGAACTGGAGCGCGCGGCAAAGCGGATCGGCTCCTCGCTGGAAGCCTCGCCGCTAGTCTATGTCGCCGACAAGGCGGTGTTCGCCACGCTGTTCGATATTGACCTCGCCGAAGTCTGCATCACCTCGAACGCGATGGTCTCGAACGCCGACGCCCCGGCCGAGGCGTTTCGGCTGCCCGACGTCGCCGGCGTCGCGGTGGTGGTGGAAAAGGCGCAGGGCAAAAAGTGCGCGCGGTCCTGGAAGATCCTGCCGACGGTCGGCGACGACAAGGAGTTTCCCGACGTCTCGCCGCGCGACGCGCAGGCTTTGCGCGAGTGGCAGGCGCTGGGGGCCACCGTCTGAAACCTCTCGTCGTCCCCGCGCAGGCGGCGACCCATCACCCCTGGCGCCCGATTTTATCGGTGGACTCCCATGATTGCTGCCTCCGTGCTTGACCTGAACCGACACGGCGTATGGGTCCCCGCCTGCGCGGGGACGACGCTGCGTCGTGTGGCGGGCGCGTCGGGCTATCTCCGATGCCGCACGCCATGAGCCGCCAGCTGCGGGCCGGGCTGATCGCTGCGATTGCCGCTTTGGCGCTCGACCAGGCGGTCAAGCTGTGGCTGCTCTATGGCTACGAGATCGGCCGTCGCGGCGCGGTCAGAGTGGCGCCGTTCGCCGACCTGGTGTTGGCCTGGAACACCGGCATCAGCTACGGCTGGTTCGCCGAAACCGGGCCGACCGGGCAGGCGGTCATGCTGGCGGTCAAGGCGATCGCGGTGCTGGTGCTGGCGATCTGGATGGCGCGCTCGCGCAATCTGCTGGCGACGATCGCGCTGGGACTGATCATCGGCGGCGCGATCGGCAACGGCATCGACCGGCTGGCCTATGGCGCGGTGGTCGATTTCGCCCTGTTTCACCTCGAAATCGCCGGCAAGACCTACAACTGGTACGTGTTTAACCTTGCCGACGTGGCGATCGTTGCCGGGGTCATTGGCCTACTGTATGACTCCTTCTTCGGCCAACCCGCCGTAAAAGCGCCCTGATCCCGGCTGATACGACAGCGATCAGGATGCTTGACGGTAGGCGGGACCGCAATCGTCGGCCCGCCGGCCGATCGAGCAGATCGCCATGATAAACGGGATGAACGCAATGCGGGTAATCGACCCCAGCGCCTGGAGTGCGCGTCCGTCGGCGAGGCTGGTGCTGCGCAGCCTGCGGCTCGCCGCGGTGGTCGCCGGCATCGGCCTGGTGATGGCGGCGGGCGTGGCCCGCGCCGAGGACCCCGAAGAGGACGAGGACGCCACCTTCGAAGACAAGCTGATCAAGAACATCATGACCGGGATCGGCGGCACCAATATGGACAATCGCGGCATCACCTACCGCGAACGCTCGCCGCTGGTGGTGCCGCCCAAGCTCGATCTGCCGCCGCCGGAAACCGGCAAGACCGCGGTCAACCTGCCAAACTGGCCGAAGGACCCCGATGCGGCCGAACGCAAGCGGATCAAGGACCTCAACAAGCAGAGCAAGGCCACCGGCGTCGAAAGCGCCCGCCCGCTGATGCCGAACGAACTCGCCGCCGGCAAGACCAAGCCGACCACCGCGACCGAGCCGCTGACCCCCGGCAACAGCGCCAACAACCCGGTGCTCAGCCCGTCGCAGCTCGGCTACACCGGCGGCATTTTCAGCACCATGTTCGGGGGCCCCACCGTGGAGACCGCGCCGTTCACCGGCGAGCCGACCCGCGAGACGCTGACCCAGCCGCCGGTCGGCTACCAGACGCCGTCGCCGAATTACGCCTACGGCACCGGCCCGAAGGAATCGCTGAACAATCAGCACGTCGACGTGATGACCGGCAAAGAGGTCAAGAATTGACCGCGGCATCGGGCGGCGATCCACGTCCCGGGCTGCACAGTTCTCCTCGTCACAACGGTTTACGGCGGCGCAGCGTCGGCCTGATCGGCGCGCTGCTGCTGGCGGCTGCGGCCACGCTACCGAAGCCGGCCGTGGCGCAGACCGTTACCTCGGATCCGCCGGCCTCCTTCACGCTCGGCAACGGGCTGCAGGTGGTGGTGATCCCGGACCGCCGCACCCCGGTGGTCACCCAGATGATCTGGTACAAGGTCGGCTCGGCCGACGAGACGCCGGGCAAATCCGGGCTGGCGCATTTCCTCGAACATCTGATGTTCAAGGGCACCGCCAACCATCCCGCCGGTGAATTCACCCAGACCGTGCTGCGGATCGGCGGCAACGAGAACGCCTTCACCTCGACCGACTACACCGGCTATTTCCAAAGGGTGCCGCGCGACCAGCTCGGCGTCATGATGGGCTATGAGGCCGACCGCATGACCGGGCTCATTCTCAAGGACGAGAACGTGCTGCCGGAGCGCGACGTGGTGCTCGAAGAATTCAACATGCGGGTCGCCAACAATCCCGACGCCCGGCTGACCGAGCAGATCATGGCGGCGCTGTATCTCAACCATCCCTACGGCCGGCCGGTGATCGGCTGGCATCAGGAGGTCGAGAAGCTCGGCCGCGAGGACGCGCTGGCGTTCTACCGGCGCTTCTACGCTCCCAACAACGCCACGCTGGTGATCGCCGGCGACGTCGACGCCAATGACGTGCGGCCGATGGCGGAAAAGATCTACGGCGCGATCCCGCCGCAGCCTTCGATCGCGCCGCGCCGGATCCGGCCGCAGGAGCCGACCCCGGCCGGGCCGCGCACCGTGACGCTGGCCGATCCGCGAGTCGAGCAGAACGGCATCCGGCGCTATTATCTGGTGCCATCGGCGGTCACCGCCGCGGCCGGCGAGAGCGCCGCGCTCGACGTGCTGGCGCAGCTGATGGGCAACGGCGCCAACTCCTATCTCTATCGCGCGCTGGTGATCGACCATCCGCTCGCGGTCAGCGCCGGCGCCTCTTATCAAGGCACCGCGGTCGACGACACTTATTTCATGGTGGCGGCGACGCCGAAGCCCGGCGTCGAATTCGCCCAGATCGAACAGGTGATCGACGGCGTGGTCGCCGACATCGAGGCCAACGCGGTGCGCGCCGAGGATCTCGAGCGGGTCAAGACCCAGTTGATCGCGGAGGCGATCTACGCGCAGGACAATCAGGCGACGCTGGCGCGCTGGTACGGCGCGGCGCTGACGGTCGGGCTCAGCGTCGAGGACATCCGCGCCTGGCCGGACCGGATCCGTGCCGTCACCTCCGATCAGGTCCGCGCCGCCGCGCAGAAATGGCTGACCAGGAACCGCTCAGTGACCGGCTATCTGATCAAGGACACCACCGCAAAACTGCAGGAGAAGCGCTCGTGAGGATGCCCCGCGCGCTGCGCATCGGCCTGGTGATGGCCGCCGGCGTGCTCGCCGCCGCGCTGTCGACGACGAGTTCATTCGCCGCGGCCAAGATCCAGCGGCTGGTGTCGCCGGGCGGCATCGAGGCTTGGTTCGTGCCGGACGCCACCGTGCCGTTGATTGCGATGGAATACGCCTTCGGCGGTGGCGCCACCCAGGACCCCGCCGACAAGGCCGGGCTCGGCCACATGGTCGCCAATCTGCTCGACGAGGGCGCGGCCGATCTGGATTCCAAGACCTATCACGAGCGGCTCGATCGCCGCGCCATCGAGCTCAGCTTCAATTCGACCCGCGATTATTTCCGCGGCTCGCTGCGGATGCTGAAGGAGCATCGCGCCGAGGCCTTCGACCTGTTGCGGATCGCGCTGACGCAGCCGCGCTTCGAAGCCAGCGATATCGAACGGGTGCGCGCCCAGGTGCTGTCGACGCTGCGCCGCGAATCCACCAATCCGAATGCGCTGGCCAGCCGCAAATTTCTCGAAGTGGCGTTCGGCGATCACCCCTATGGCCGGCAGGCCACCGGCACGCTGGCCACGATCCCGACCATCCAGGCCGACGATCTGCGCCGCTATGTCGGCCATGTGCTGGCCAAGGACACGCTGAAGATCGCGGTGGTCGGCGATATCGACGCGGCCTCGCTGGGCGCACTGCTCGATCAGACTTTCGGCGCGTTGCCAGCCAAGGCCGATCTGGTGGCGGTGCCGGAGATCGAAGCCGCCAAGCCGCCGCAGCGTGCCTTCATCGCGCTCGACGTGCCGCAGACCACGGTGACCTTCGGCGGCCCCGGGATGAAGCGCGCCGATCCGGATTTCATGGCCGGCTACGTCGTCAACCACATCCTCGGCGGTGGCACGCTATCGTCGCGGCTCTATCACGAGGTCCGCGAGAAGCGCGGGTTGGCCTATTCGGTCTATGAATCGCTATTGTGGATGGAGCATTCCGCGCTGTTCATCGGCAACACCGGCACCCGCGCCGATCGCGCCGCCGACACCGTGGCGGCGGTCGAGCAGGAGGTGCGCCGCATCGCCGAGCAGGGCCCGACCCAGCAGGAGCTCGACGAGGCCAAGTCCTATCTCAAGGGCTCGCAGATGCTGGCGCTCGACACCTCCTCGAAGCTCGCCTCGGCGCTGCTGCAATATCAGCTCGATGAATTGCCGATCGATTACATCGAAAAGCGCAACGCCATCGTCGACGCGGTGACGCTGGATGACGCCCGGCGCGCGGCGAAGCGGCTGTGGGCCAACGGGCTGTTGACCGTGGTGGTCGGCCGCGCCGCGCAGGCCGCCGCCGAGCCCGCCGCCAAGCCGCCGAGCGCGAATTAGCTTTCCAGCACAGTGCTGACTTCACCTTTCCCCGCAAGCGGGGCTAGGGAGCGCGCTGCCGCCGCGGCGGTCGCCTCCACTCACAGAATGCGCGCCGCTTGGCGCTTGTTGGTCAGGATGTGCTACACAACCGGCACCTCCCGCTGACCCGGTGCCCCATGCTGCGGATTGCCCGCGATCTGTTCATCGACGAAGACAAGGACATCGAGGTCTCGTTCGTGCGCGCCTCCGGGCCGGGCGGGCAGAACGTCAACAAGCTGTCCACCGCGGCGCAATTGCGCTTCGACACCAGGCGGATCGCGCTGCCGGCCGACGCCGAACTGCGGCTGGCGCGGCTCGCCGGGCAACGCATGACCAAGGATGGCGTGATCGTGATCCACGCCCAGCGCTTCCGCACCCAGGAGCGCAACCGCGCCGACGCCATCGACCGCTTGCTGGAACTGTTGCGCGCGGCGATGGTGCGGCCGCTGACCCGGCGGCCGACCAAGCCGACGCTGGGCTCCAAGACCCGAAGGCTCGAGGGCAAGAAGCGCCGCAGCGACGTCAAGGCCAGGCGCGGCTCGGGCGGGTTCGAGGATTGAGCCGCTCGGCCTGCGTCGCTCCACGCCGCGCCTCATCCTGAGCGCTGCTCCAATCCCCCGTCATCTTTGAGGCGCCCGGCATAGCGCAAAGCGCGAAGCCGGGCCTCGAAGGATGGGCTGCAAGCCCTGTGTCCGCATCCTTCGAGGCCCTCGCGTTGCTCGGGCGCCTCGGGATGACGGCGTTGTTATTTGCGGCAGACGGGGAATCTTGCGTCCGAGGCATGCTTTTGCCGCCGCGCTGACCTAGACTTGTGGCCCATCCATCCACCCGTTGAGTCTGCCGATGCCCGTTCGCCAATTGCCCGAGACCGTGGTCAACCGCATCGCCGCCGGCGAGGTGGTGGAGCGGCCGGCCAGCGTGGTCAAGGAACTGGTGGAGAACGCGATCGATGCCGGCGCCAGCCGCATCGACGTCTTCACCGACGGCGGCGGCCGGCGTCGGATCGGCATCACCGACGACGGCGCCGGGATGACCCGCGCCGATCTGGCGCTGGCGGTCGACCGCCACGCCACCTCGAAGCTCGACGACGAGGACCTGTTGGCGATCCGCACGCTCGGGTTCCGCGGCGAGGCGCTGCCCTCGATCGGCTCGGTCGCGAAACTGTCGATCACCACCCGCCACGCCGGCGAGCCGCATGCCTGGGCGCTGTCGGTCGAGGGTGGCGCCAAGTCGCCGATCGTGCCGGCGGCGCTCGGCCAGGGCACAAGGGTCGAGGTTTCCGACCTGTTCTACGCCACCCCGGCGCGCTTAAAATTTCTCAAGACCGACCGCACCGAGGCGGAAGCGATCCGCGAGGTGGTGCGGCGTCTCGCCATGGCGCGGCCCGACATCGCCTTCGGCATGGCCGGCGAGGAGCGCGCCCCGGTGAATTGGGCCGCGGCGTTGCCCGGCGCTGCCGGCCGGCTGACCAGGCTCGGCGACATTCTCGGCGCGGATTTTCGCTCCTGCGCCATCGAAGTCCGCTCCGAGCGCGACGGCGTGGTGGTCGAGGGCTTTGCCGCGGCGCCGTCGCTGACCCGCGCCAATGCGCTCGGGCAATATCTGTTCGTCAACGGCCGCCCGGTGCGCGACAAGCTGATCATCGGCGCGGTGCGCGCCGCTTACTCCGACTATCTGCCGCGCGACCGCCATCCGGTGGTGGCGCTGTTCGTCACGCTGAATGCCCGCGAGGTTGACGCCAATGTGCATCCGGCGAAGACCGAGGTGCGGTTTCGCGACGCCGGCCTGGTTCGCGGCCTGATCGTGCACGCGCTGAAGGAGGGGCTGGCGCGCGAGGGCAAGCGCACCGCCGCCAACGACGCCGGCGCCACCATCGCCTCGTTCCGGCCGTCGTTTGCGCCGCGCGGCAATTGGGACTGGCGCGCTTCGCCGGCCTATCCGGTGGCGGGGGCGGCCGCCTTCGACACTGCCGGCTTCGCCGAGCGCGATCAGGCGGGCTTCGACGTCGGCTCCCCGTCGGCCGATATCCGCAGCTATCAGCCGGCCGCCGCCGATCTTGTCGATCGGCCGCTCGGCGCCGCGCGCACCCAGATTCACCAGACCTATATCGTGGCGCAGACCCGCGACGGCCTTGTCGTGGTCGATCAGCACGCCGCCCATGAGCGGCTGGTCTATGAGAAGCTGAAAGCCTCGCTCGCCAACAACGGCGTGCAGCGGCAGATCCTGCTGATCCCGGAGATCGTCGAACTCGACGAGGCCACGGTGGAGCGGCTGGTCGTGCGCGCCGAGGAACTGGCGACGTTCGGCCTGGTGGTGGAGTCCTTCGGCCCCGGCGCGGTGGCGGTGCGCGAGACGCCGTCGCTGCTCGGCAAGGCCGACGCCGGTGCGCTGTTGCGCGATCTCGCCGAGCACATGGCGGAATGGGACGAGGCGTTGCCTCTTGAAAGACGGCTGCTGCACGTTGCTGCCACCATGGCCTGCCACGGCTCGGTGCGCGCCGGGCGGGTGCTGAAGCCCGAGGAAATGAACGCGCTATTGCGCGAAATGGAAGACACTCCAAATTCCGGCCAGTGCAACCACGGCCGCCCGACCTATGTCGAACTCAAGCTGTCGGACATCGAGAAGCTGTTCGGGCGGAGGTAGTTAGCGCGCGCGCCGCGCGTCACACGCGCCTTGCTCCACAGTCGCCGTCATCCTGAGGAGCCCGGTTGAGCGCAGCGCAGCCGGGCGTCTCGAAGGATGGGCCACGCGGTGCCTGATAGGCCGCAGGCTTGGTCGGACGCAATCCTCGGCACCGCATCCTTCGAGGCTCGCCGCAAGTGCGGCTTCGCACCTTAGAGTCTGACTCAAAAAGCGATCAATGAAATCAGGCCTTCAACCCGTCATTGCGAGGAGCTCTTGCGACGAAGCAATCCAGGGCCACGCTTGAAGCCCCTGGATTGCTTCGCATCGAAGTCGGCGCTGCGCGCTGCCCTCG
>NZ_DASWPE010000022.1:0-134319 GCF_036404135.1 Rhodopseudomonas sp.
AGAAAGAACAGCAGACAGATCATGATGAAGAGTTCGAGCACGAAGTCGAAGGTGCTCTGGCCGACGTTCAGCGCCTGGGTGGCGATGAACTGGCTGCCCTTCAACAATCCCGCCGAAAGCTTGTCCTGCACCGCGCCGAGGCTGGCGAGGCCAAAGCGCTCCAGCAGCGAGGTCGCCCAGCTCGGCAGCACGTTCAGCACTTCCTGAAACGACCGCACCAGGTCGAGATCCTTCGACTGGATCTTCTCATACACGCTGGCGGCTTCCTGCGCCAAGGAGGCGATCACCAGCGTCAGCGGCAGGATGACGATGAAGACGATGATCAGCACCGTGGCGAGTGCGGCCAGCGTCGGCCGCTGCGGCATCAGCGCGGAGAGCCGCCGCGACAGCGGCGCAAACACCACCGCGATCACGACGCCCCAGAGGATGGCGCCGTAAAACGGCCACAGGATCCAGCCGAACGCCAGCGAGATCACGACCACCAACAGCAGGAAGGACTTGTCCTCGATGGAGCGTCGCATGCGGAATCCTGTCAGGTCATCGATCGACGATGGCTTGTCTCGCCGCGACACCGCGTGCGATCAACCGTCAAACGCGTCGCTGGTGGCGCGGGCCAACAATGTGGCGTCCGGCTCGCGCAACGGCTCGCCGGAATCGCGAAACCGGTTGGTGATCGGATAGCGGCGGTCGCGGCCGAAATTCTTGTGCGTCACCTTGACGCCCGGGGCGGCCTGGCGCCGCTTGTATTCGGCGATGTTCAGCAACCGGTCGATCCGCACCACGGTGTCGCGATCGAAGCCGGCGGCGACGATCGAAGCCAGCGGCTGTTCCTGCTCCACCAGCCGCTCCAGAATGCCATCGAGAATGTCATAGGGCGGCAGCGAATCCTGGTCGGTCTGGTTTTCACGCAGTTCGGCGGTCGGCGGCCTGGTGATGATGTTGACCGGGATCACCTCGCCCGAGGGCCCCAAAGCGCCGTCGGGCTTCCAGGCGTTGCGCAGGCTGGAGAGCCGGAACACCTCGGTCTTGTAGATGTCCTTGATCGGGTTGAAGCCGCCGTTCATGTCGCCATACAGCGTGGCGTAGCCGACCGACATTTCCGACTTGTTGCCGGTGGTCACCACCATGGCGCCGGTCTTGTTGGAGATCGCCATCAGCAGCGTGCCGCGGCTGCGCGCCTGCAAATTCTCCTCGGTGATGTCGCGCGGCAAGCCCTTGAAGGTGCCGGCGAGAATCTCCTCGAAGCCGTTGACGGCTTGGGCGATCGGCAGCACTTCGTACTTGAATCCGAGCGCGGCCGCGAGCTTGGCGGCGTCGTCGAGCGAGACTTGCGCGGTGAAGCGGAACGGCAGCATCACCCCGCGCACCCGCTCCACACCCAGCGCATCCACCGCGAGCGCCGCGCACAGTGCCGAATCGATGCCGCCGGAAATGCCGAGCAGCACGCCGGGAAAGCCGTTCTTGTTCACGTAGTCGCGTAATCCCAGCACGCAGGCGGCATAGTCAGCCGCGTCGCCGTCCGGCACCACGGCGATCGGACCATCGCAACGCCAGCCGGCGCCGCGGTTGACCCAGCGCAGCGTGGTCAGGCTTTGTTCGAACGCCGGCAGTTGCGCCGCCAGCGTGCGGTCAGCGTTGAGCGCGAACGAGGCGCCGTCGAACACCAGCTCATCCTGGCCGCCGACCTGGTTGAGATAGATCAGCGGCAGATCGCTTTCGGTGACCCGCGCCACCTGCACCGACAGCCGCAGATCGGTCTTGCCGCGCGCGTAGGGCGAGCCGTTCGGCACGATCAGGATTTCGGCGCCGGTCTCGGCCAGGCACTCGACGACGTTCTCGTAGTCGGCGGATTCCTCCATCCAGGTGTCTTCGCAGATCGGCACGCCGACGCGAACGCCGCGGATCGTCACCGGGCCGGACACCGGGCCGCGGGCAAACACCCGCTTCTCGTCGAACACGCCGTAATTCGGCAGATTGACCTTGTAGCGGATCGCGGCGATGGCGCCGGCGTCGAGCAGCGCGCAGGCATTGTAGAGCCGGCCGCCATCGACCCAGGGCGAGCCGATCAGCATCGCCGGGCCGCCGTCGGCGGTGTCGCGCGCCAACTCTTCGACCGCGGCGCGGCAGGCCGCCTGGAACGCCGGCTTCAGCACCAGATCTTCCGGCGGATAGCCGGAGATGAACAATTCGGGAAACACGATCAGCGCGGCGGCCTCGGCCGCGGCCTTGGCTCGCGCCGCGCGCGCCAGGGCGACGTTGCCGGCGATGTCGCCGACCGTCGGGTTCAGTTGCGCCAGCGTGACGGTGAATTCAGCGGGTTCGGTCATGAAAAACATCTAGCCGCGACCGCGCTGCGGCGCAATGTCGGGCTACACCACGCCGGCCCGCTCGGCCAAGGCGAACAGCCAGAACAACCCGGCCATCACCAAAGCGACGCCGACCGCGGCTGAGCCCATGTCCTTGACCCGGCCGATCTGCAGATCGTGCTCGGTGGTGAGCCGGTCGGCGAGCTTCTCGATCGCGGTGTTCAAGAGTTCCACGACCAGGACCAGTACCACCACCGCGATCAGTTCGACCCGGCGCATCGCGCTGGAGCCGACCAGAAACGCCAGCGGCACCGCCAGCGCCAGCGCGATCAGCTCCTCGCGGATCGCGGCTTCGGAGCGGATCGCGAAGGCGAGGCCATTTTTGGTGTTGATGGTCGCCCGCCAGAACCGCAGCACATTACAGTCCCGCCGCCACCGGCATCGGACTGGCCTTGCCGACCCGGCCCTGCTTCAACAGTTCCGCAATCAGGAACGCCATGTCGATCGACTGCTCGGCGTTGAGCCTGGGATCGCAGGCAGTGTGATAGCGGTTGTTGAGGTCCTCGTCGGTGATCGCCCGCGCCCCGCCAATGCATTCGGTGACGTCCTGCCCGGTCATTTCCAGGTGCACGCCGCCGGCGTGGGTGCCTTCCGCGGCGTGGATGGTGAAGAACGACTTCACCTCCGACAGGATGCGGTCGAACGGCCTGGTCTTGTAGCCCGAGGTCGAGGTGATGGTGTTGCCGTGCATCGGATCGCACGACCACACCACCTTGCGGCCCTCGCGCTGCACCGCGCGGATCATCGCCGGCAGACTGTCGCCGATCTTGTCGGCGCCGAACCGGCCGATCAGCGTCAGGCGGCCGGGCTCGTTGTCCGGATTGAGCACGTCGATCAGCTTCAGCAACTCGTCGGTCTTCAGCGACGGACCGCATTTCAGCCCGATCGGGTTCTTGATGCCGCGGAAATATTCGACATGGGCGTGGTCGAGCTGGCGGGTGCGGTCGCCGATCCACAGCATGTGGCCGGAGGTGGCGTACCAATCGCCGGTGGTCGAATCCACCCGGGTGAAGGCCTGCTCGTAGCCGAGCAGCAGCGCTTCGTGGCTCGTGTAGATGTCGGTGGCGCGCAGCTCCGGATGGCTCTCCAGATTGAGCCCGCAGGCGCGCATGAAGTTCAGCGCGTCGGAAATCCGGTCGGCCAGTTCCTTGTAACGCCGCGACTGCTGGGAATCCTTCAGGAAACCCAGCATCCACTGATGCACGCTGCCGAGATTGGCGAAGCCGCCGGTGGCGAACGCCCGCAGCAGGTTCAGCGTCGCCGCCGACTGCCGATAGGCCATCAGCTGGCGCATCGGATCGGGCACCCGCGAATGCGCGGTGAAGCCGATGTCGTTGACGATGTCGCCGCGATAGCTCGGCAATTCGACACCGTCGCGCTTTTCCATCGGCTGCGAGCGCGGCTTGGCGAATTGCCCGGCGATGCGGCCGACCTTCACCACCGGCAGCGCGCCGGCATAGGTTAACACCACCGCCATCTGCAGCAGCACGCGGAAGAAATCCCGGATATTGTTGGCGCCGTGCTCGGCGAAGCTCTCGGCGCAGTCGCCGCCCTGCAACAGGAAGGCTTCGCCGGCGCAGACCCGCGCCAGCGCCTTCTTCAGATTGCGCGCCTCACCTGCAAAAACCAGCGGCGGAAACGTAGCCAGTTGCGCCTCGACCTCGCCAAGCGCCTTGGCATCGGGATAATCCGGCATCTGCTGCACCGGCTTGCTGCGCCAACTGTCGAGTGTCCACCGCTCGGACATAAGATCAACTCCTGAGGAAAAACCGCGAGTTAGGGTACCCGGCGGAGGCCGGTTTATACACAGGCTTCCGCCCCACCGCCAGTTGGAATTGATGCGCAGAACACAACCCCTTGCGGTCAAAGCCGAATTCGCCTTTGCTGGGGTCCTGCGAACAGGCTTTCCGGAATTCGCCTTGGTTATGGCCGCGCCCGACGATGTGTTTTCCGACGACATCACCTTTCCTGCAAGCGATGGATTTGTGCTGGCGGCGACGCTGTATCTGCCGCGCGGCGCCAAGCGGAACGCGGTGCTGATCAATTCCGCCACCGCGGTTCCGCGCAAGATCTACCGCGGCTTTGCCAGTTACCTGGCGCGGCGTGGCAGCGCGGTGTTGACCTACGACTATCGCGGCACCGGCGGCTCGCGGCAGCCGTCATTGCGCAGCGGCCAGCCGGTGTCGCTGGTCGGCTTCAAGGCGACGATGGCGGACTGGGCCGAGCGCGACGCCGCCGCCGCCGTGGCCTGGATGCGGCAGCGTTACGACACCATGCCGCTGCGCTATGTCGGCCATTCGTTCGGCGGCCAGGCGCTCGGGCTGTTGCCGAACAACGACGAGGTGTCGCGGGCGCTGCTGATCGCGGCACAGGCCGGATCCTGGAAACTGATGGCGGCGCCGGAGCGCTACCGGGTGCTGCTAATGCTCAATCTGGTCGGCGTACCGCTGACCCATCTGATGGGCTATGCGCCGGGCCGCGCCGGGCTCGGCGAAGACCTGCCGAAGGGCGTGTTCCTGCAATGGGTCGATTGGGTGATGCGCGAACGCTACATGTTCGACGACGAAGGGCTGATCGCGCTGGCGAATTTCCCGTTCTACCATGGCGCGCTGCGGGCGCTGTGCATCGCCGACGATCCCTGGGCGACGCGGCCGGCGGTCGAACTGTTGTGCGCAGGCTTCACCTCGATCAACCCACAGATCATCGACATCCACCCGGCCGAGGCCGGGGTGGCGAAGATCGGGCATTTCGGCTTCTTCCGGCCGGAGCATCGCGACACGCTGTGGCGCGACGCGGCGGAATGGCTGGAGCAGGACAGCGAATAGCGCCGCCTCCAGGAGGCGTTCAACTGAAGGAAGCGTCATCATTCCGGGGCGCAAGCAGCATTGAGCTGCAAGCGAACCCGGAATCTTGCTGCACGTTCTGCGGGGGCAAGACAGTGCGTGGCGCGAGATTCCGGGTTCGCTCGGCCTATCGGCCTCGCGCCCCGGAATGACGGCTCAAATGGCTGAAATTACTGCGCCGCTTCGCGAACGTAGCGCGCGCTCGGCGTGCGCATGGTGACGAGTTCTTCGGCGGCGGTCGGATGCAGCGCCATGGTGGCGTCGAAATCCGCCTTGCTGGCCTTCATCTTCACCGCGATGGCGATCACCTGCACCAGTTCGGCGGCCTCGTCGCCGACGATGTGGCAGCCCAACACGCGATCGCTTAAGCCATCGACCACCAGCTTCATCAAGACGCGGGTGTCGCGGCCCGACAGCGTCGCCTTCATCGGCCGGAAGCTCGCCTTGTAGATATCGACATGGGTGTAGGCCGCGCGCGCTTCCGCCTCGGTCAGTCCCACGGTGCCGACCTCCGGCTGCGAAAACACCGCGGTCGGGATCGCATTGTAGTCGACCTGCACCGGGCGCTTGCCGAACACCGTGTCGGCGAAGGCGTGGCCCTCGCGGATCGCCACCGGCGTCAGATTGATGCGGTGGGTGACGTCGCCGATGGCGTAGATATGCGGCACCGAGGTCTGCGAGAAGCCGTCGACGGCGATGCCGCCGATCACCGGATCGATGGCGACGCCGGCCTTTTCCAGCCCGAGATTGGCGACATTGGGATGCCGCCCGATCGCGAACATCACCTGCTCGGCGGCGACGCTGGAGCCGTTCGACAGATGCGAGGTGTATTCGCCGCCGTGCTTGTCGACCGAAGTCACCGTGCAGCCGGTGAGAATGGTAATGCCCTGCTTCTCCATCTCGGCGCGGACATGGGCACGGACATCATCGTCAAAGCCGCGCAAAATATTGTCGCCGCGATAGATCACGGTGACGTCGCTGCCGAGGCCCGCAAAGATGCAGGCGAATTCCAGAGCGATATAGCCGCCGCCCTGGATCAGGATGCGCTTCGGCAATTCCGGCAGATCGAACACTTCGTTCGATGAGATGACGTGCTCGATGCCGGGAATCGCCATGCCATGGTTCGGCGCGCCGCCGGTGGCGATCAGCACGTAGCGGGCTCGCACCGCCTCGCCGGTGGCAAGCCGCAGCGTGTGCGGATCTTCGAACACCGCCCGCGTCTTGACGGTCGTGGCGCCGGATTTTTCCACGTTGGTCGCATAGATCGCTTCCAGCCGGGCGATCTCGCGGTCCTTGTTGGCGATCAGCGTCGGCCAATCGAAGCGGGCCTGCGGGATGCTCCAGCCGAAGCCTGCGGCGTCGGCGATCTCGTGACGGACATGGGAGGCGTAGACCAACAGCTTCTTCGGTACGCAGCCGCGAATCACGCAGGTGCCGCCGAATCGATATTCCTCGGCGATCATCACGCGGGCGCCGTGGCCGGCGGCGATCCGCGCGGCGCGCACGCCGCCGGAGCCACCGCCCACCACAAACAGATCGACGTCGAACTCGCTCATGTCGCCTCGCGCCTGATCAGTCGGTTCGATTCAGAGCCGTTAGATTTCCTTAGATTTCCTTGCCGCGCTTGCGCATCTCGGCGCGAAACTGGCCGTTGACCTCTTCGGCGAAGCTCTGCGCCCACTGGTTCATGTACTGCATGCTGGCGGAGATGGTCTTCGGCTCCTGCGACAGCAGCTTTTGGCCGAGCGGGGATTTGTAGAAAGTGACGAGATCCTTCAGCTCCTGCTCGGTGAAATCGCTGGCGTAGATCTTCGCCATCTGCTCGCCGATGTCCTTCTCGCGGCCGGCCAACGCCTGCGCCACCACCACCGCAACCTCGTTGAGGTCCTTCTGATAGTTCAGGTTGTTCTGCAGCAGGGTGTCCTTGGTGCGCTGCACGATGTTCGGCACCGCGGCAGCATACATCGCGCTGACGTTCTTCATCGTCAGGATTTCCTTGGCCGCGGCGATCGCCGCCGGCGAGGCCGGCTTCAGCGGCGCTGGCGCCTGAGCGGAGGCGGCCGACAGCGACAAGCCGAAGGCAAGGCTGGCTGCAAGCAGCGCGTTGACAAGATATCTCATTCCGATTCTCCAGGATTGCGGCGCTCAAGGCCGTTCAAGTGTGCGGATTCCATTGGGGCCCGCCAGCACCGCCATGCTTGCCAGACCAATAAATAACCCGTTCTCGACGACGCCCGGGATCGCGTTCAGCGAGTCGGCCAGGCTGGGAGCATCCGGGATCCGCCCCAAATGGGCGTCGAGGATCCAGTGCCCCCCATCGGTGACGAAAGCATGGCCGTCGCTGCCCTTTCGCAACGAAATCGGACCAAAAACGCCACAGTCGGCGCAGGCCTCTTCGACCGCGCGCAACGTCGCCGCCAGACCGAAGGGATTGACCTCGACCGGCAGCGGAAAGCGGCCGAGATTGGCGACCAGCTTGCTCTCGTCGGCGATCACGATCATGCGGTCGGACGCCGCCGCCACGATCTTCTCGCGTAGCAAGGCGCCGCCGCCGCCCTTGATCAGGTTCAGCGCGGCGTTGATTTCATCGGCGCCATCGACCGTGAGGTCGAGTCGGTCGACCTCGTCGAGCGTGGTCAGGGCGATGCCGCAACGCTGCGCATCGGCGCGCGTCACCTCGGAGGTCGGCACCGCGATCACCTTCAACCCGGCGCGCACCCGCTCGCCGAGCAACTCGACAAAGTGCTTCGCCGTCGAGCCGGTGCCGAGGCCGAGCTTCATGCCGTCGCGGACGTGCTCGAGCGCCGCCGCCGCGGCCTGCCTTTTCAATTGATCCGAGCTCATCGCCCCTTCGCCCCTGTGACCGCCCCGCCGCCCGATCGCGGCGGGCATATCTAGCGTCGTTTCCGCCGGGCGAACAGGTGGAATTCACCGGGCCGGGGCGAGACGGTTGCGCAATTGCGTCCGGCGCTGTAGCGAAAAGACATGACATCATCTCGCATCATCGTCTTCGATCTCGACGGCACGTTGGTCGATACCGCCCCCGACCTCATCAATGCCTTGAACCACATGCTGGTTCGCGAGGGCATGGCTGCGGTCGAGTTCCCCGCGGCCCGCAACATGATCGGCGCCGGGGTCCGCAAACTGATCGAGCGCGGCCTGGAGATCGATGGCCGGATCACCAGCGCCGCCGACATCACCCGGCTGACCAACGACTTCATCGATTATTATGCCGCGCATATCGCCGACGCCTCGCGTCCGTTCGAGGGCCTGGATGAGGCGCTGGATCAGCTCGCGGCCGAGGGCTATCGCTTTGCGGTGTGCACCAACAAGCTGGAGTGGCTGGCGAAACTCTTGCTCGACAAGCTCGACATGACAAAGCGATTCGCCGCGATCTGCGGCGGCGATACGTTCGGCGTGGCGAAGCCCGACCCGGTGATCCTGCGGCAGACCGTGGCCAAGGCGGGCGCCGAGATGTCCGGCGCGATCATGGTCGGCGACGCCGGCCCGGATGTCGGGGTCGCTCGCCGTGCCGGCATCCCGGTGATCGGGGTGGAGTTCGGTTATACCGACGTGCCGATCGCCGAGCTGAAACCGGATCGGCTGATCGGCCATATGCGCGACCTTCCGGCCGCGGTGGCCAGCCTCAACGACGTCAAGGCCAACAACTAAGTCGTTGATGGCGCAGCGAGTTGTCGATTCGGCCACAGTCGTTAACCAAAAATTAACGGTTCTGCTCCGCGCGGTTGCCAGGGGCGCGGGACGCTCCTATGGTCACTTCGGGACTGTGGCTGTTAGTCGCAAATTAGTGGATGAATCATGCGTCGTGTCATTGTGATAGCGGCAGCGGGCCTCGGCTTGGCTGGCTGTTCGTCGTTTTCGTTGGATGCCTTCAAATCGGCTCCGCCCCCAGTGACCGTGCAACTGGATTCGGTCCCGCAAGGCGCGGATGCCCGCACCTCGGCCGGACCGAGCTGCAAGACGCCCTGCTCCGTTGAGGTGCCGGCCGCCGAGAATTTCAGCGTGACCTTCACGCTGCCCAAATTCCAGACCGCGACGGTGCCGGTCACGGTGACCCGGACGCCCGGCGATTTCGCTTCGCCGCCGACCACGACCATCGATCCCAACCCGGTGGTGGCCGAGCTGCAGCCATTGGGGCCGGTCAAGAAAGCCAAGAACGTCCGCAAGCGGAAGCCGAAGCCGGCCGCCGCAGCGCCCGCCGAATCGCCGTTCCCGCAGCCCGAGGCCGCCCCGGCGCGCTGACGGTTCCGCGCCGCAACGCAGCATAGCTGTGCGATTGTGCGCAGCTGTGGTCGTGCCTACATTACGCAAGCAGCGCCGGATCGGCGGCGACCGTAAGGGCATAACCAATGATCGGATCGACGCGGACTGCAACGGCCCCGGGCGGATCGGTGATGACCGACCCGTTCGGCCGCGCGATCAACTATTTGCGGGTCTCGATCACCGACCGCTGCGATCTGCGCTGCGTCTATTGCATGTCCGAGGACATGACTTTCCTGCCGCGGGCCGACCTGCTGACGCTGGAAGAGCTCGGCCGGCTGTGCTCGGCGTTCATCGCCAAGGGCGTCAAAAAGTTGCGGCTAACTGGTGGCGAGCCGCTGGTCCGCCGCAACATGATGTCGCTGGTGCGATCGCTGTCGCGCCACCTGCAGACCGGCGCGCTGAACGAACTGACGCTCACCACCAACGGCTCGCAGCTCGAGCGCTACGCCGCCGAGCTCGCCGACTGCGGCATCCGCCGCATCAACGTTTCGCTCGACACCCTTGACCCGGCAAAGTTTCGCGCCATCACCCGCTGGGGCGATCTTGGCAAGGTGCTCTCAGGCATTGACGCTGCGCGAAAAGCCGGGCTTGCGGTGAAGATCAACGCGGTGGCGCTGAAGAACGTCAACGAGGACGAGATTCCCTCGCTGATGGAATGGGCGCATGGCGCCGGCATGGCGCTGACCTTGATCGAGGTGATGCCGCTCGGCGAGATCGGCGAAGGCCGCATCGACCAATACGTGCCGCTGTCGCTGCTGCGCGCCCGGCTCGCCAGCCACTACACGCTGATCGATCTCGACGACAACAGCGGCGGCCCCGCCCGCTACGTCCGGGTCAGCGAGACCGGCGGCAAGCTCGGCTTCATCACGCCGATGACGCATAATTTCTGCGAATCCTGCAACCGCGTGCGCGTCACCTGCACCGGCACGCTGCACACCTGCCTCGGCCACGAGGATGCCGCGGACCTGCGCCGGCCGCTGCGCGCCTCGGAGAGCGACGACTTGCTCAGCGCAGCGATCGACCGCGCCATCGGGCTGAAGCCGAAGGGTCACGACTTCATCATCGATCGCCAGCACAACCGGCCCAGCGTCAGCCGGCATATGAGCGTCACCGGCGGCTAGGCCAGCCCGCCGCGCCCTTGGCCACCGCATAACAGCTTGATCTTGCGTTCAATTGTCGAATTTCCAATTGACGGCGAGAAGCCGCGCTGAAATGGTGCCTCCGCTTCGCAATTCCCGCCCGTCAATCGGGGAGGCAAATCGGGAGGTCGCACATTGCAGGCATTGCTTGGGGTGAGCCGGGCGATCGACGCGTTCAACACGCTGATCGGTCGATGGGTGTCCTGGCTGATCGTGGTCGCGGTGGTGATTTCAGCGACCAACGCGATCATCCGCAAGATCTTCGACGTGTCGTCGAATTCGTTCCTGGAATTGCAGTGGGTGTTGTTCAGCGTGGTGTTCCTGCTGTGCTCGCCCTGGACGTTGCTCAACAACGAACACATCCGCATCGACATCATCAATCATTCGCTGCCGCTGAAGCTGCGCGGCTGGATCGACATGATCGGCCACGTGCTGTTCCTGCTGCCGTTCACGCTGATCCTGCTCTACATGTCGGTGCCGTTCTTCCTCACCTCGCTGCACCAGAACGAACAATCGTTCAGCGCCGGCGGCCTGCCGCAATGGCCGGCGAAGTCGCTGATCATGGTGGCCTGCGTGCTTTTGCTGCTGCAGGGCATCTCCGAGATCATCAAGCGCGCCGCGATGATGCGCGGCATCATCCCGGATTCTAACGCATCGGCGATCAGCGCGCACCGCGCCGCCGAACTGGAAGCCGAACGGCTGGCCGCCGTGATCGCCGGCGAAAAACACTGAACCATCCTGGTCATCGAACGGAAGGCAAATCTGAATGACTGCGATGTTCATTCACTACATGGCGCCGATCATGTTCGCGTCGCTGGTGCTGTTTCTGCTGCTCGGCTATCCGGTGGCGTTCTCGCTGGCGGCCAACGGCCTATTGTACGCCTTCATCGGCATCGAGCTCGGACTGTTCCGCCCCGACTTCCTGCAGGCGCTGCCAGAGCGCGTCTACGGCGTGATGAACAACGACACCTTGCTGGCGATTCCGTTCTTCACCTTCATGGGGCTGGTGCTGGAGCGATCCGGCATGGCCGAGGATCTATTGGAAACCATCGGGCAATTGTTCGGCTCGATTCGCGGCGGCATCGCCTATGCCGTGGTGTTCGTCGGCGCATTGCTCGCCGCCACCACCGGCGTGGTCGCCGCCTCGGTGATTTCGATGGGGCTGATCTCGCTGCCGATCATGCTGCGCTACGGCTACGACCGTCGCGTCGCCACCGGGGTGATCGCCGCCTCCGGCACGCTGGCGCAGATCATCCCGCCGTCGCTGGTCTTGATCGTGATGGCCGACCAGCTCGGCCGCTCGGTCGGCGACATGTACGAAGGCGCGTTCATTCCCGGCATCGTGCTGGCGCTGCTTTACGCGGTCTACATTTTCATCGTCTCGCTGGTCGCGCCGAAGGCGGTGCCCGGGCTGCCGCTGGAAGCGCAGACGCTGCGCGAATTGGAGACCGCGAAACATCCCTTGATCCTGCCGCTGGCGGCACTGTCGGCGGCGGCCGCGGCGTATTTCTTCGTGGTCCATGTCGGGCTGTTCGACTGGACGCAGCCCGCGTTCGACAAATTCGGGCTCGGCCGGCTGGTGTTGCAGGGCTTCTGGTTCGTCATTCTGCTCGGAATTCTGACGCGGCCGTTTATCGGCATCATCCGCACCATGACGATGTCGCTATTCCTGGTGGTGGTCGGCTCCACTGCGCTGGGGATCGTGGCGATGAGCTTCACCGACGTGAAATCCGGCGCCGACTACGTGGTGCTGACGATGTCGATCACGGTGGCGCTGTCGTTCGTGCTGGCGCTGCTCAACCACGTGGCGCGGTTGAAGCTGCTGTCGAAGCTCGCCGAACAGGTGGTGTTCGTGATGGTGCCGCCGCTCGGGCTGATCTTCCTGGTGCTCGGCACCATCTTCATCGGGGTGGCCACGCCGACCGAGGGCGGCGCGATGGGCGCCGCCGGCGCGATGATCCTGGCGCTGATGAAGGGCCGGCTGACCTTCGATCTGACCAAGCAGGCGACTGAGGCCACCGCAAAACTCTCCGCCTTCGTGGTGTTCATCCTGGTCGGCGCGCGGGTGTTCTCGCTGACCTTCTACGGCGTCGACGGCCATCGCTGGGTCGAGGAGCTGTTGGTCGGGCTGCCCGGCGGCCAGGTCGGCTTCCTGATCTTCGTCAACGCCTTCGTGTTCATCCTGGCGTTCTTCCTCGACTTCTTCGAGCTCGCCTTCATCGTGATTCCGCTGCTCGGACCCGCGGCGGAAAAACTCGGCATCGATCTGATCTGGTTCGGCGTGATGCTCGGCGTCAACATGCAGACCTCGTTCATGCATCCGCCGTTCGGGTTTGCGCTGTTCTATCTGCGCTCGGTGGCGCCGAAGGAATCCTACATCGACCGCGTCAGCGGCAAGCGCATGGCGCCGGTCACCACCGGGCAGATCTATTGGGGCTCGGTGCCGTTCGTGATCATCCAGCTGATCATGGTCGGGCTGGTGATCGCGTTCCCGGCGATGGTGATGCACTACAAGGGCGCGGCCTCCAATGTCGATCCCTCCAAGATCGAATTCGACCTGCCGCCGATGGACCAGGCGCCGCTGGATTTCGGACCGTCGAAATAACGGACGTGCGTAGGCTCGTCGCGTCGTCGGCCCGTCATCCTGAGAGTCTGACCGAAATAGCAGCGAAAAAAATCAGGGTTTTTGTCATTGCGAGCCGAGGCCGGCGCGCAGCGCCGAACGAACAGCGAAGCAATCCAGCGCCTTCATGCGTGGCCCTGGATTGCTTCGTCGCAACAGCTCCTCGCAATGAAGGGGCTAATGCCTGATTTCATTGATCGCTTTTTGAATCGGACTCTGAGGTGCCGCTGCGACGGCGCCGTGCGCCGTCGCAGCGGCCTCGAAGGATGACCGAATGCGTGGCTCATCCTTCGAGGCCTGATCTGCGCGCGACGCGCACAGATCAGGCGCCTCAGGATGACGCGCCGGGGGCTGAGGCGTAGACTTCCCCACACCTGCAGCGCGCTGGCCCAACTATCAAGAAAGACCGCGCGCAGCAGCGTCGGGCGCAATCGCTCAGGCGTAGGGCGAGCCTGCCATCGCCGCTTTAACACCGTGGGTTGCCTTATCGATCAAGGCGAGAAAGGTAGCGTTCGCCCGCGCTGTCTCGCGGGTCTGCCGAAAGGTGCGATGCGCCTCGATGAAAGCCACCGTCCACGTCGCCAACAGCAGGCCGGCTGCCAGATGCGCGTCGGGATCGGCGGGGTCGCGTCCGACGCATTCGGCGAGCGCCAGCGCGACGACGTGAGCGAGTTCGTCGCGGATCGCCCTGGCCCGCGCCTTCAAGGTTTCGCTGGCCTCGACCGCCGCGATGAAGCCTTGGCTCCTGGCGGAAAATGCGACGGCGGGGCTTTGTTCGGCGATCAGCCGATGCGCGAGCAGACGATAGGCCTCGATCGGAGCGACGCCGGGCTCGCGCTGCCGCAAGGCGTCGCGCAGCATCTCGCGCGCCTCTGCGTCGCGATCGAAGAACATGTCCTCCTTGCGGGGGAAGTGATTGAACACCGTCATCCGTCCAACGTCGGCGGCGGCCGCGATGTCATCCACCGTCACCTGATCGAAGCCCCGCGCAATGAACAGCCGGGTGGCGGCGTCGGAGATGCCTTGTCGCGTGACGGCGCGCTTCCGAGCCCGACGATCAGTTGGAATTGACATGCAGCCCACGATGCCCTAGTTAAACTATACTGAGTATATATTGGAATTCAGTATATGAAAATTCAAACGCGGAATCAAGCCGATGATGGGATGGGCGCAGCCGAAACCCCGGCCATCCCGGCGCCGACCAGGGGCGGCGCCCGCGGCTTGCCGGCGGCTCGCTTGGCAGCTGCGCGATGAACAGACCCCTGGTCGTTATCTTCGCCGCGCTTTGCCTCGACGCCGCCGGCATCGGCCTGGTGTTCCCTATTCTGCCGCGCCTCCTTGCTGAAGTGACGCAGAGCCAGAACATTGCACCTTATATCGGAGTGATGACCGCGCTCTATGCGGTGATGCAGTTCATCTTCGCGCCGGTGCTCGGCGCGTTGAGCGACAACCTCGGCAGGCGTCCGGTGCTGCTGATTTCGCTCGCGGGAGCGGCAATCAATTATGTTGTCCTGGCGTTCGCGCCGCAGCTCTGGATGCTGCTGCTCGGCCGCGCCATCGCCGGCCTGACCAGCGCCAATGTCTCGGTGGCCATGGCTTACATCACCGACATTTCTTCGGAAGACCAGCGCGCCCGCCGGTTCGGCCTGTCCAACGCCATGTTCGGCATCGGCTTCATCGTCGGGCCGGTTCTCGGCGGCCTGCTCGGCGATACCTGGCTGCGGCTGCCGTTCATCGCCGCCGCGGTGCTGAACGCCGGCAATCTGCTGCTGGCCTTGCTGGTCCTGCCGGAGTCGCGCACGCCGGCCCGCCAGAGCATCGATCCGGCGGCCCTCAACCCGCTGCGACCGCTGCGTTGGGTGTTCTCGATGAAAGGCCTTCTGCCCATCGTCGCGGTATATTTCATCCTGAGCGCCACCGGCGAGGCCTACGGCACCTGCTGGGCGCTGTGGGGGTTTGACACGTTCCAATGGAACGGAATGTGGATCGGGCTTTCGCTCGGCACCTTCGGCCTCTGCCAGACCCTGGTGCAGGCGTTCCTGCCCGGCCCGGCCACCCGACTGCTCGGCGAGCGCAGCGCGGTGATCGTCGGAATCGGCTGCGCCTGCGTCGCTCTTGTCGCGCTGGCCTTCGCCAACCAGGGCTGGATGGTGTTCGTCATCATGCCGGTGTTCGCGCTCGCCGGTATCGGCACGGCGGCGTTTCAAGCCCTGGCCACGCGACAGGTGGATGCGGACCGTCAAGGTCAGTTGCAAGGCGTGTTGGCCTCGGCGGTCAGCCTGGCTTCCATCGTCGCGCCGCTCGCCTTCTCGACATTCTACTTCGCCGTGCAGAGCGACTGGCCCGGCGCGATCTGGCTCTCGGTGGTGGTGATCTATGCCATCGCGGTGCCGCTGGTCTTGCTCGGCACCCACACCGCCCGCGCCGCGACATGACGGTTATTCGTGCCCCGTTCCGCGCTGCGCTGCGGCGGTCGCAAAAAACGCCCGACCTTGCGGCCGGGCGTTCGTCGTCGGTGATGCGGCGCTGATCAGCCGCGGGTGCGCGAGCGGATCATGAAGCTGTCGAAGGTGTATTCGGCGACCTGCCACCACAGATACTGATCGGAGCGGTAGGCCTGCATCGCTTCGATCGCCTTCTTGAAGTCGGCGTTCTTGGCGGAGATTTCGGCCCACAACTCATTGGTCGCCTTCAGGCAGGCGTCCAGCACCTCGTTGGAGAACGGCCGCAACTGGGTGCCGCCGGCCACCAGCCGCTTCAGCGCCGGCGGGTTCTGCATGTCGTAGCGCGCCGCCATCCAGCTGTTGGTGGCCTGCGCCGCGTTGGCCAGCACCGACTGATAGCTCTTCGGCAGCGAGTTGAATTTTTCCAGATTGGCGAAGGCGTGCACGGTCGGGCCGCCTTCCCAGAACCCCGGATAGTAGTAGTACTTCGCGACCTTCTGGAAGCCGAGCTTTTCGTCGTCATAGGGGCCGACCCATTCGGCGGCGTCGATGGTGCCTTTTTCCAGCGCCGGATAGATATCGCCGCCGGCGATCTGCTGCGGCACCACGCCGAGCTTCTGCAGCACCTGGCCGGCGATGCCGCCGATGCGGAATTTGAGGCCCGACAGATCGGCCACCGTCTTGATCTCCTTGCGGAACCAGCCGCCCATCTGGGTCCCGGTGTTGCCGCAGGGAAAGCCGATCAGGCCGTATTTCTTGTAGAACTCGTTGCCGAGCTCCATGCCGCCGCCCTGATACCACCAGGAATTCTGCTGCCGCGCGTTGAGGCCGAACGGCACCGAGGCATAGACCGCGAAGGTCGGGTCCTTGCCGACATAGTAGTAGGAGACGGTGTGACTCATCTCGACGGTGTTGTTCGAGGTGGCGTCGAGCGCCTGCAGGCCGGGGACGATTTCGCCGGCCGCGAACACCTGGATCTGGAACTTGTTGTCGGTCATCTCGGCGACTTGCTTGGCGAGATATTCCGCGCCGCCATAGATGGTATCGAGCGATTTCGGGAAGCTCGAGGTCAGCCGCCACTTGATTTCCGGCGACGACTGCGCAATCGCCGGCGACGCCACCGCGGCCACCGCAGCGCCGGTTGCGGACACTTTCAAAAAGTCACGACGTTTCATCAAGCCATCTCCTTGTTGCCGGCGTTTCCCGGAATTTTCCCTTCAGCAGTGTACGACGGCGAGGCCAATCACCACGCCGACGACGCTCTGGTGAGTGGTCTGTACCACGATGTCCGGCTGCGGGAAAACGCCGCGACGCCGCCGGGCCGCAGCATGCAACCAAAGTCGAATGCAGCCGCAACTGCAGTGCGGAATAACTCAGCCGGCGACCACGGCGTGAAGCTGATCCCGGACTTGGCCGGCGATCGCGCGGTAGATCGCGGCGTGCACGCCGGTCGGCTCGCTCACCACCACCGGGGTGCCGGCGTCGGAGTTGCTGCGGATCGACATATGCAGCGGCACCTCGCCGAGGAACGGAACGCCGAGCCGCTCGGCCTCGTGCTTGGCGCCGCCATGGCCGAAGATATCGGAGCGCGTGCCGCATTGCGGGCATTGGAAGTAGCTCATGTTCTCGACGATGCCGAGCACCGGCACGCCGACCTTGCTGAACATCGCCAGCCCGCGCCGCGCGTCGATCAGCGCCAGATCCTGCGGCGTCGAGACGATCACCGCGCCCTTCAGCGGCACGTTCTGCGCCAGCGTCAATTGCGCGTCGCCGGTGCCGGGCGGCATGTCGACCACCAGCACGTCGAGCGTGCCCCAGGCGACGTCGCGCAGCATCTGGGTGATCGCCGACATCACCATCGGCCCTCGCCAGATCATCGCGCTGTCTTGCTCGACCAGAAAACCGATCGACATGATCGAAAGGCCGAACCGCTCGATCGGAATCATCTTGCGGGCGTCGTCGAGTTGCGGCCGTTCGTTGATCCCGGTCAGCTTGGGAACCGAGGGACCGTAGATGTCGGCGTCGAGCAGCCCGACCTTGAGCCCGAGGTCGCGCAGCCCGAGCGCCAGATTGAGCGCGGTGGTGGATTTGCCGACACCGCCCTTGCCCGACGCGACCGCGATGATCGAGGTGACGCCGGCGATCTCCGCCTGCTTCGACATCGGCGAGGCCGGACCCGGCCCCGCCGGCGGCCGATGCGCCGCGTTCGGCGCCACGCCGGGCCGTGGCGCCGCCGGCGCAGATCCCGGCTTGCGCTCGGCGGTGAGCGCGATCATCGCCGCCTTGACGCCGGGGAGCGCCTTCACCGCGGCTTCCGCCTGGCCGCGAACGGCCTCCCAGGCCCGCACCTCGCTGGCCTCGACATTGATGGCGAAATACACCTTGCCGTCGACGATCGAGATCTCCGACAACACATCGGCCTTGGTCAAAGCGACGCCGCGCGGCGAGGCCAGCTTCGCCAGACAATCAACAATTTGCTGCTGCGTCACGCTCAAAGGACTCTCCTGTCACCGCTGCTCCCGAATCCGAAGTTCGCCATCCGCGACGGCGCGGTCTTCGCAACGGTGCACAGCTGTTGCCGCCAGACGCGGCCCGGCTCGTTGCTGTGGCACAAGGAAATCTGCTGGTTGCAGTTCAGGCTCGCGCCGCGAGATGTCCTTTTAGGCCGAAAAGGTCGCAAGACAAGACGCCCATCGCGCCGGTTCCGGCGGATTCCTCCGGGCGGCGGGCTTGCCGCGACGACGTCGCCGTTTATGCTACCGCCTCGCCTCCTCGCCCTCTCCCGCAACCACACTCCCTTCGCAATTTCGGCGTGGCGCGCGCCGAGCAAACTCAGGATTGAAGACATGGCCAAAGTCGCTTTTCTCGGTCTCGGCGTCATGGGCTTTCCCATGGCGGGGCATCTGGTCGCCAAGGGCGGCCACGAGGTCACGGTGTTCAACCGCACCGCCGCGAAGGCCAAAGCCTGGGCGGAGAAATTCGGCGGCCGCACCGCGGCCACGCCGCGCGAGGCCGCGCAGGGTCAGGATTTCGTGATGGCTTGCGTCGGCAATGACGACGACCTGCGCAGCGTCACGATCGGCGCCGACGGCGCCTTCGCCGGCCTGAAGCCCGGCGCGATCTTCGTCGACCACACCACCGCCTCCGCCGAGGTCGCCCGCGAGCTCAACGCCGAGGCAAGCAAGCACGGCTTCGCCTTCGTCGATGCGCCGGTGTCGGGCGGCCAGGCCGGCGCCGAGAACGGCGTGCTGACGGTGATGTGCGGCGGCGGCATCGAGGCTTATGCCGCGGCCGAGCCGGTGATCGCCGCCTATGCGCGGATGTGCAAGCTGATGGGCCCGGCGGGCTCCGGCCAGCTCACCAAGATGGTCAACCAGATCTGCATCGCCGGGCTGGTCGAGGGGCTGTCGGAGGGCATCCACTTCGCCAAGAAGGCCGGGCTCGACGTCAATGCCGTGATCGACACCATCTCCAAGGGCGCGGCGCAGTCCTGGCAGATGGAGAACCGCCACAAGACCATGGCCGAAGGCAAATTCGATTTCGGCTTCGCGGTGGAATGGATGCGCAAGGATCTTTCGATCTGCCTCAGCGAGGCGCGCCGCAACGGCGCCAGCCTGCCGGTGACGGCGCTGGTCGACGCGTTCTACGCCGAGGTCGAGAAACTCGGCGGAAAGCGCTGGGATACGTCGAGCCTGTTGGCGCGGCTGGAGCGCTGATCGTCTCCCGAGCACTCAAGGCGCGATGCACGAATTCAGGCGATCGAGGTCGCCATTGCGAGGGGACTCTTGCGACGAAGCAATCCAGGGCTCCGACGATGCCCCTGGATTGCTTCGCTGTTCGGCCGGCGCACCGCGCCGACCTCGGCTCGCAATTGACAATAAACCGTCTCGCGCGGCGCTGATGCACGGCGGCCACGGCGGCGACAAACCGGCGGCGATTAGCCATTTGTTAACCCGATTGGCTTCCCCTCTAAGGTTACTCTTAACGATTTCTGACGAAAAATAACCGAAGATAACCGCGCGCGTCTCTGCGCTGGATTTGTGTTGGTCGATGAGTATCCCCGCCGATAGGCCTGAGGTGGTTCAGCTTCCGGCTGAAGCACCGATCGTGACGCCGGCGCGCAATCGACGCGCTGCGGCGCAGCGGGTCCGTGAGGCCCGCGATCGGCTGACCTCGACCAGCGGCACCCGCCCGGCGTTCGATCACGAGCTGCTGCGGCAATACGCCCAGATGCGGCAATCGGCGTCAGTGGTGGTGATCCTGCTGGTGGTGGCCACCGGGGCGTTGTTCGGGATCTGGATCCAGCCGTTGTCGGCCGCGGCCTGGACCTGCGGGATGCTGTGCGTCCATGCGGTGATGATCCGCATTTGCGGCCGCTTCCTCGACGAGCCGCAAACGCCGGCGCGAACCCGCATCTGGCGCACCCGCTTCGTGCTGCTCGATCTGTTGTACGGCGTGTGCTGGACCGCGATCCTGATTCACCCGCCCGGCGTCGAAGTGGTGTCCAATACGCTGTTGATGTTCCTGATGCTGCTGGTGGTGGCGGTGTCCAGCATGCTGGCCGCCAACCTGCCGATCGCGGCCTTGGCGGCGACCGCGCCGGTGACCGCGGCGATCGCGGTCAACTTCCTCATGAGCGGGAGCTTCGACAATTACATTCTCGCGCTGTTGACGGTGGCCGCCGAAGGTTATTTCGCCCTGCTAGCGCACCGGCTGCATTCCACCACGCTGGCGACGCTGGAAGCCCGCGCCGAAAAGGACGCGCTGATCGGCGAGCTCGAACAAGCCAAGGCGATCTCCGACGAGGCGCGGCATCGCGCCGAAGCCGCCAACGTCGCGAAATCCCGGTTCCTGGCGCAGATGAGCCACGAATTGCGCACCCCGCTGAACGCCATCCTCGGCTTCTCCGAAGTGATGAAGAGCGAGATCTTCGGCGCCCATGCGGTGGCGGTGTACAAGGACTACTCTGCCGACATCCATAATTCCGGCGTGCACCTTTTGAACCTGATCAACGAGATTCTCGATTTGTCGCGGATCGAGGCCGGACGCTACGAGCTCAACGAGGAAGCGGTGTCGCTGGTCCACGTCGTCGCCGATTGCCATCATTTGTTGAAGCTGCGCGCCTCCAGCCGCGGCATCACCATCCACGAGGTGTTCGAGCAGGGCATGCCGCGGATCTGGGGCGACGAGCGCGCGGCGCGGCAGATCGTGCTCAACCTGTTGTCGAATGCCATCAAGTTCACCCCGCAGGGCGGCGAGATCTGGCTGAAGGTCGGCTGGACCGCCTCCGGCGGACAATATCTCAGCGTCAAGGACACCGGCTCGGGCATCGCCGAGGATGAGATTCCGATCGTGCTGGCGTCGTTCGGCCAGGGCTCCAACTCGATCAAATCCGCCGAACAGGGCGCCGGCCTCGGCCTGCCGATCGCCAAGAGCCTGATCGACATGCATGGCGGCACCTTCACGCTGAAATCCAAATTGCGGATCGGCACCGAAGTGATCGTCACCTTCCAGCCGGAACGGGTGATGTCGGCCTTGGCGCCGATGGCCGACGAGGCGCCGCCGCTGCAGCCGTCCTACGACGTCAATCTGGCCGACGAAAACCGCCGGGTTCGCAACAAGCCGATCATGAGCGCAGGAACCGGACTGTGATCCGGTTTCACGCCAGGTCCCCATCGCAGCATGTCATCCCATGAGTAGAACCTCGCCTTGCATCGACGTGTGCATCATCGATCCCGACAGCGCGCTGTGCATCGGCTGCGGACGCACGGTGTCGGAGATCACCGACTGGCGTCATCTGCCCGGCGAGGCGAGGCGCGCCATCATGGCGCAGCTGCCGGACCGCCTGATCGAGGCCGGGCTGCGACCGCAGCCGGCCGCCGAACCAGAACCGCCGACGACGGAAACCAACCGATGATAGGTGCGAGGTGAGCCGCATTCTGCTTGTGGTGATGGTGCTGGTGGCGACCGCCGGCGCGGTGGTGGCGTATGGCGATCCCGACCGGATCGCCTCGGCCGGCGACGTGGTGTCGCATATGCTGCATCAGCGCGCCACGCCGCGGCCGCGCATCGTGCAGATCGATCGCGGTCAATCCGGCGACTTCGTGCTGCGCGCCAAGGTCAACGGCGTCTCGACGCCGATGGTGATCGACACCGGCGCGACCTCCGTGGTGCTGACCTACGAGACCGCGAAGGCCGCCGGCCTACCGCTGGAAATGCTCGACTTCAATGTCGACGTCGCCACCGCCGGCGGCCACACCAAAGCGGCGCGGCTGTCGCTCGACAGCCTGGCGATCGGCAAGCTGGTGGAGCGCTCGGTGCCCGCTTTGGTGGTGCCGCGCGGCCAGATGAAGACCAACCTGCTCGGCATGAGCTTTCTCGATCGGCTGGAGCGCTGGGAAGTCCGTGCCGACCGGCTAATGCTGCACGGCTATCCGTAGCAAAACGCGCTCGCCGAAATCGCAACGCGCGTCCCCTCGCCCCGCTTGCGGGGAGAGGTGAGGCAGTGATCGAGTGGGACGATTCTTACTCAAGCTCCCGCGGCGGAATTCCGGTTGGGCTGCCAGCTCACGCCGCTTCCACGGCGCGGTCCTCGATCCGGGCGATCGCCTCGCGCAGCACCGCGATGCCGGCATCGGGCCTGACGCCCTGCTCGGCGAGATGGCGGCGGAACGCGCGCGCGCCGGGCACGCCGTGATAGGCGCCGACGAAATGCCGGGTGATCGAATGCAGCCGGGTGCCTTGCGCGAGCTGCGCTTCGATATAGGGCATCATCGCCTGCAGCGCCGCCGACATGCTGGCGAACGGCGCCGGCTCGCCGAACAGCTCCGGATCGACCGCCAACAGCCGCCACGGCTCCTGATAGGCGGCGCGGCCGAGCATCACGCCGTCGACATGCGAAAGATGCGGCTTGGCTTCGTCGACGCCCGCGATGCCGCCATTGATCACGATCGGCACGCCGGGCAGCGACGCCTTCAGCCGATACACCCGGTCGTAGTCGAGCGGCGGCACGTCGCGGTTTTCCTTCGGCGACAAGCCGTTCAGCCAGGCCTTTCGCGCGTGCACGATCAGCAGGTCGGCGCCGGCCTCGACCACCGCGCGCGCCAAAGTATCCAGTGCGACCTCGGGGTCCTGGTCGTCGATGCCGATGCGGCACTTCACCGTGACCGGAACGCCGACCGCGCGCTTCATCGCCGCGACGCCCTCGGCGACCAGCGCGGGCTCCGCCATCAGGCAGGCGCCGAACCGGCCGTCCTTCACCCGATCCGACGGACAACCGACGTTGAGGTTGATTTCGTCATAGCCGAAATCCTCGCCGATCTTCGCCGCGCGCGCGAGGTCTGCCGGATCCGAGCCGCCGAGCTGCAGCGCCAGCGGGTGCTCGCAGGGATCGAAGCCGAGCAGCCGGTTGCGATCGCCATGGATCACCGCGCCGGTGGTCAGCATCTCGCTGTAAAGCCGCGCGCGGCGCGACAACAGCCGGTGGAACACCCGGCAGTGCCGGTCGGTCCAGTCCATCATCGGGGCGACAGAGAACCTATGTAATTGATCAGGCGGCATTATCTTTGAGGCATTCATTCGTTGAAGCGGCGGCGGCCGGCATTCTACGCCAGCTTGCCGCGCATGGCATCAGGCCTCACGCCATTGCCGTTCGGCTTCGTCCCACGCCGCCAGCGCCTGAAGGTCCGGCACCCAGGCCAGGCCGGATTTGCCGTCCGACGAGATTGCTTCCGCAGTGACGACGACGTCGAGCAGCGCCGGAAGGTTGGCGAACGCCCGCTCCAGCGCCGCCGCGAGGTCTTCCGCACGCTCGACGCGCTCGCCATGCATGCCGAAGGCCCGCGCCATCGCCGCGTGGTCGGCGCGTTGCAGGCGGGTCCCGACCACCTCGCCATAGCTTTGCTGTTGATCGTGGACCTCGATCTGCCAGGCCGCGTTATTGGCGACCACGATCAGGACCGGCGCCTTGTGGCGAACCGCGGTGTCGAGCTCGATGGCGTTGAAGCCAAAGGCGCCGTCGCCGGTGGCAACCATCACCGTGCGATCCGGACAAGCGAGGCTGGCGGCGATGCCATAGGGCACGCCTACGCCGATGCAGCCGAGCGGCCCGGGATCCAGCACCACCGCCGCGGACAGAGCGACGCGCGCAAAGGCCAGAAAATCCCCGCCGTCGATCGCCAGAATCGCGCGATCGTCGAGCCATTCGTGCAAGGCGCCGAGCAGACGGTTGGGGTGAATTCCGCCATCGCCGCCGGCCGGCGCCGTCGCCATCGCCTGTTTCAGCCGCGCCGTGCGCTGGCGGTGCTCGCGCCGCAGCCGCGCGATCCAGGATTGCTCCGCAGCGGCCGGGCGGTTGCCGGCGGCGGCGATGATCGCCCGCACCGCATGCTTCGGCGTGGCGTAGATTTCGACCGCACCGCGCCGGTTGTCGCGGAGTTCGGACGGCGTATCGGCAATCCGGAGGAAGGTAGCGTTGCGAAACACCGCCGGCGACCCATAGGCCAATTGAAAATCCAGCCGCCGGCCGATGGTCAGAACGAGATCCGCTTCCGCCATCGCGATGGCGCGCATCGCGCCCACCGCGCTCGGATGATGCTCCGGGATCAGCCCGCGGCTTTCCCCACTGTCGAGATAGGCGGCGCCCAGCCGGTCCAGCAATTCGGCGATCTCGACGCCCGCCTCACCCGCGCCGCGCCCGGTCACGATCAGCGGCCGCTTTGCGCTGAACAACAGTTCGACGGCCTCGGCGACGTCGCCGGGCGACGGATGCGTGGTCTTCGGCTGCTTCGCAACCAGGTGCTCGGGCAATTGCACCGCATGCGGCACCTTGGCCCGCAACGTATCGGTGGGAAATTCGAGATACACCGGCCCCGGCTCGCCGCCACCCTCGCCGCGGGCCCGCGACACCGCTTCGTCGAGCTCCTGCAACACCATCGCCGGCTCGTGGACCGCGCGGGCGTAGCGGGTGATCGAGCGCAGCAGTTGAAGGTGATCGAGGTCCTGCAGCGCGCCGCGGCCCTGCTGCGGCCGCGGCGGCGTTCCCGACAGGATCAGCAGCGGCGTGCGCGACGCATGCGCGTTGGCGATGCCGGTCATCGCATTGGTGACGCCGGGCCCCGCGGTCACCAGCGCGACGCCGACCTCGCCGGTGACCAGGGCATGCGCCTGGGCCATGTGAACCGCGGCGCGCTCGTCGCGGACATCGATGATCTGTACGCCTTCATGGTGCACCCGCATCCAGATCGGCATGATGTGGCCGCCGCACAGCGCGAAGATCCGTTTCATCGCGCGGCTGCGCAGAAAGCGGGCGATCACGGCGGCCGAACAGTCTTCTGCGAGTTGCAATGTGGTCTCCCCGGCGGTCAGCGCCGTGGCCGCCGCGCGCGGCGGCCGCCATAATTCAGCGGTTCACCAGTCGCGCCGGATTGGCGAACACCATGAGCGCGCCGATCACCAGCGCCCCCGCCAGCACGATCACCCCGATATTGGTGCTGCCGGTCAGATCCTTGATCCAGCCCAGCAAATAGGGGCTGATAAAGCCGGCCACGCTGCCGACCGAGTTGGCGACCGCCAGCCCCATCGCCGCGGCCGGACCGCTGAGGATCGCCGGCGGCAGCACGTAGAACTGCGGAATGCAGGTCAAGACCCCCATCGCCGCCAGCGTCAGCGCCGCCAGCGCCAGCACGGTGTCATGGGCGTAGATCACGCTGAGCGTCAGTCCGATCGCCCCGACCAGGGCGGGCAGCGCCAAATGCCAGCGACGTTCCTGATTGCGGTCCGAACTGCGGCCGATCAGATACATCGCAATCAACGCGCCCAGATACGGAATCGCGGTGAGCAGCCCGACATTCAACGGATCCTTGACGCCGGTTTCCTTGATGATGCTGGGCAGCCAGAAGCTCAGGCCGTACAGCCCCATGGTGAAGAAGAAATAGGTGCAGCTCAGCAGCCAGACCCGGCCGCTGGCAAAGCCCTGCCGCGAGGTGTGCAGGCGTTTTTCCGAGGCTTCGCGCGCCAGATCGGACTTGATCCTGGCCTTGTCGGTACCGCTTAGCCACTTCGCCGACTCGATGTCGTTGTCGAGGTAGAAGAAACACAGCACGCCGAGCAGCACCGCCGGGATGCCTTCGAGCATGAACATCCATTGCCAGCCCGATAGCCCCGCCACGCCGTTCATGCCGGTCATCAGCCAGCCGGACAGCGGGCCGCCGATGATCCCCGAGAGCGGAATGCCGGCGAGAAACAACGCCGAGGCCTTGCCGCGGTGCGACGACGGAAACCAGATCGTCAGATAATACAGGATCGCCGGAATGAACCCGGCCTCGGCGGCGCCGAGCAGAAAGCGCAGCCCGTAGAACATCGCCGGCGAGGTGACATACATCATCAGCACCGAGACGATGCCCCAGGTGACCATGATGCGGCCGATCCAGATCCGCGGCCCGACCCGGACCAGCACCAGATTGCTCGGAATTTCGAACAGCACATAGCCAAGGAAGAAGATGCCGGCGCCGAGCCCGTAAACGGTCTCGCTGAATTTCAGATCGCTCAACATCTGCAACTTGGCGAACCCGACATTGATCCGGTCGAGATAGGCCACGACGTAGCAGATCAGCAGAAACGGAATGAGCCGACGCAGCAGCCGCGAGTAGATCTCGCCGTTGGCCGTTTCCGCATCGACGCGGCCGAGAGCAATGTTGCTCATGTCCTTCTCCCTGTGAGGCAATCCCTTGCTGGGATCATTGTTACTTATGGTAGCGAGCGCTTCTATTGTGCGCGACGAGCCGATCTGGCTCGCCCGGTCTTGGCTGCCGTCAGGCCATCGCGGCGGTGGCGAGGCTCTTGCCGCGTTCCCACAGCACATCGGCGCGGCCGTCGGCGCGGTTCTCGGCCCTCGCCACCACGAACAACAGATCCGACAGACGGTTGAGATAACAAAGCCCGAAACTCTCCGCGGCCGGCGCAGTATCGCTGAGGACGCCCGATGCCGTCGCCTCGGTCTCGAGCAGGCTGCACAGCTGCCGCTCCGCGCGCCGGCACACGGTGCGCGCGACATGGGCGAAGGCCGAAGCCGGTGCGCCACCGGGAAGGATGAAGTCCTTCAGCATGTCGAGGCCGGAATTGGCTTCCTCGAAATTCCGTTCGATCCGCAACAGATGTGCTTCCGACAACAGCGGCGTTCCTGGCACGCTGATCTGTGCGCCGAGGTCGAACAGATCGTGCTGAACCAGCGTGAACAGCTGTTTCATCGGCTCGGACTTCGACAGCGCGATCAGCACCCCGATCCAGCTGTTCAATTCGTCGACGGTGCCGAGCGTGGTGATCGTCGGACTGTCCTTGTCCACCCGCAGCCCGTTGCCGAGACTGGTCTGGCCCTGGTCTCCGGTGCGCGTGACGATGCGCGACAGCCTATGTCCCATGGCATGCTCCCTGCTCCTCGAAGCGCGACTGCTGCGCGCGATAGACTTCGGCGTAACCGCAATATTGCGCGATGATCGCGGCCATCATCGTCCGCTTTGCGGAATCCAGCTTGGCAATCGCACGGGCCGGGCGTCCGGCGTAGAGCGCGCCGCTTTGCAGCCGCTGACCGGGCTCGGTCTCAGCGCCGGCCGCCAGCAGCACATCGTCCTCGATCACGGTGCCGGGGTTGACGACGCTGCCGATCCCGACCAGGCAACGATCGCCGATCCGACAGTCCATCATCTGGACATTGTGGCCGATGGTGGTGTCGCGCCCGATCACCACGCCGCCGCCGGAACAGAAAATCCGGGTGTTGTCCTGGATATTGCTGTTGTCGCCGACCACGATCGCGGCGCCCTCCGCGTGCAGCACGCAGGAGAAGAACACGCTCGCGTTGGCACCGAGATCGATCTGGCCGGCAAGATCGGCGGTGCGGGCGACGAACGCCTGCGGCCGCCACTTCGCCGCGGCGCGATCGCGGAGTGCAACCGCGGCGTTGCCCGCAGCTTCGCGCAGCCGCGCCTTGCGTTGCGCCTGCTCGGCCGGAGCCAAAGCAGCAACGCGCTTGGCCGGCGCGCCGGCATAGACCGACCCTTTCTGCAGCGTCGAGCGCGGATAGACCACCGCACCGCGCTCGATCACAACCTGATCCCCGACGATCGAGCCGTCGAGGATCACCACGTCGTCTTCGATCACGCAATCATCGCCGACGGTGCAGGCATGCACCACGGCGTTGGACCCGACCGTCACCCGATCGCCGATGAGGGTCGGATAGAGCTCGTGCGCGATGTGGACGGTGGCATGGCTGCCGATGCTGAAATCGTCGCCGATCCGCACGAAATGCCCATCGGCGCGGATCACCGACGCCGGCCCGAGCCAGGCCCGCGCGCCGATTCTCACCTTGCCGAGCACGCTGGCGTCGACCGCCGCGAAGGCCGGTTCGCCGGCAAAATACGGCGCGGTGCCTTCATAACTCAGCACTTGGCAGGCCGTGAGCAGCTCGGACTGGAGAGTCATGCCGTGGCGTCCTTGGGTTCGGCCTCGCGGCCGCATGTGCTCGCTGCATCGCGCATCGCTCAGAACACCGGGGTTTCGCGGTAGACCCCCCACACCGATTTCAGCCGCTCGATGATGTCGCCCATGGTGGCGCCGGCGCGCACCAGTTCGATGGTAATCGGCATGATGTTCTGCGACGGGTCCTTGGCGATCTCGACGAGCTGCTGCAGCAAGAGATCGAACTTCACCTGATCGCGCTCCCGGCGCACCCGCTGGGTGCGGGCGACCTGCCGCTCGGCCGTGGTCTGGTCGTAGGGATGGGTATGGATCGCCGGATCGGCGGTGCTGTCGACGAAACAATTGACGCCGATCACCGGCTTGTCGCCCGACTGCTTGCGCAACGCGGTCTCGTAGGCGAAGTCGGCGATATGGCGCTGGAACCAGCCTTCCTGGATCAGCTTCAAGGTGCCGCCGCGCTGCTCGATCTCCTCGAGAAGTTCGAAGATCCGCTTCTCGTATTCGGTGGTCAGGCTCTCGACGTAGTAGGAGCCGCCGAGCGGGTCGGTCACCTGGGTGACGTTGGTTTCCTCGGCGATCACCTGCTGGGTGCGCAGCGCCATCCGCATCGCGTCTTCGGTCGGAATTGCGAAGGCTTCATCGTAGCCGTTGGTATGCAGCGACTGGCAACCGCCGAGTGCGGCGGCCAGCGCCTGCATCGAGGTGCGGACCACGTTGACCATGTATTGCGGCTTGGTCAACGACGCCGCGGCGGTCTGGCAGTGGAAGCGCAGCCGCATCGATTCCGGATTGGTGGCGCCGAACCGCTCCTTCATGATCTTGGCATAGCAGCGCCGCAGCGCCCGAAACTTCGCCACCTCCTCGAAGAAGTCGGCCTGGCAGACGAAGAAGAACGCCAGGCGCGGCGCGAATTCGTCGACCTGCATGCCGGTCTTCAGCACCTCCTCGACATAGACGATCAGGTTCGCCAGCGTGAACGCGGCCTCGTGCAGCGGCGAGGAGCCGGCTTCGGAGATGTGATAGCCCGAGATGTTGATCGGGTTGTAGCGCTTCATGTTCTTGGCGCAATAGGTGATGCAGTCGCGCACGATCCGCACTGACGGCTCGATCGGGAACACGTATTCCTTTTGCGCCATGTACTCCTTCAGGATGTCGGCCTGCACCGTGCCGGACAGTTTGTTGAGATCGTAGCCGCGCTGTTCGGCGAGCACGATATACATCGCCAGCAGTATCCAGGCCGATGGATTGATCGTCATCGAGACCGAGATCTTCTCCAGGTCGATGTCGTCGAACAGCGCTTCCATGTCGGCGAGCGTATCGATCGCCACACCCTCGCGGCCGACCTCGCCCTCGCTCATCGGATGGTCGGAATCGTAGCCCATCAAGGTCGGCATGTCGAAGTCGGTGGAAATTCCGGTCTGGCCCTGCGCGATCAGATATTTGAAGCGCTTGTTGGTGTCCTCGCCGGTGCCGAAGCCGGCGATCTGCCGCATCGTCCAGGTCCGCGAGCGATACATCGTCGGATACGGGCCACGGGTGAACGGGTAGCGCCCCGGCAGGCCGATATCCTCGATCGGGGTGGCGGCAAGGTCGGCCGCGGTGTAGGTGCGCTTCACCGGAAAATCGCCGAGCGTGAAGAACTCGCTCTTGCGTTCGGCCTGCTTGCCGAGGAACTGGGTGACCTCGTTGGCCTCCCAATCTTTCTCCTCGGCGCGAATCTGATCGATGGTGGCCTGCGACAGCACCGAGCGGTCTGCGATCTTGTCCATGCGGCGTATCCTTATTGGAGGGACTTGGCGACCAGTTCACTGGCGAGCGCGTAGGGATTGCCTTCGCGGCGCAGCAGACGGTCGGCGATGGAGGGGACGAACGAGGTCGATGCTTTGATGAAGCGTTCGATCAGCAGGGTTTCCGCGGTCTTCTGCAGCCGGAAATTCGCGATCGACAATTGCCGCTTGCGCCCGCTCTCGGTCTTGAAGGCGATGGCGCGATGGCCGGCGATCGCCGTGACCAGATCGTCGAACCCCTCGCCGGAATACGAGCTGACACCGAGCACCGGCACCTGCCATTCCGGTTTCGCCGAGCTCGCGGCCCCCAGCGTCATCATCTGCTTGATGTCGACCAGCGTGCGGTTGGCGTCGCTGCGATCGGCCTTCGACACCACGTGGATGTCGGCGATTTCCAGCATCCCGGCCTTGATCGCCTGGATCTCATCGCCGAGCCCGGGAGCCGACACCACGATGGTGGTGTGCGAGGCCTTGGCGATCTCGACCTCGTCCTGACCGACGCCGACGGTCTCGATGATGATGGTGTGGAATCCGCCGACGTCGAGAATGTCGACGGCGTCGAGCGTCGCCCGCGCCATTCCGCCCATCGCGCCGCGGGTCGCCATGCTGCGGATATAGACGCCGGGATCGTTGGCCAAGTCCGACATCCGGATGCGGTCGCCGAGGATCGCGCCGCCGGAATAAGGACTGGAGGGATCGATCGCGACGATGCCGACGGTCTGCCCTTGGGCGCGAAACCGCTGGGTCAACGCCGCGACCAGCGTCGACTTGCCGCTGCCCGGAACGCCGGTGAGGCCGATCACATGCGCCCGCCCGGAGCGCTGATAGATCGCCGCCAGCGCGTCTCGCGCCTCCGGCATATTGGCCTCGGCGCGCGAGATCAGCCGTCCGATCGCCGCGGTCTCGCCGCGCGCGGCCCGTTCGATCAGTTCGGAAGACGGGACATAGCGGCTCATGCGCCGCTCTCCGACCGGATCTGACTGTACATATCGCGGAACACGGCGCGGTCGTCGATCACCCGGCGCGCCTTGAAATCGGTGCGCGGCAGGCTGCCCTTGGCGACGATCTCCGCGGTGGTGCGCAGCCCGAGCAGCTTCTGAATCCGCCGGCTGACGTCGAGGCGGAAGTGCTCGATCGCGCCTTGCGCGAAGGTGTCCTCGGTGGCTTCGACCCGCAGCAGCAATTCGTCCATCGCCGCTTCGCGGGTGATGATGATCTGATGCTCGCCGCCATAGCCGGGCGTCGCGTTCAGCGCGGCGTCGATCTCGCTGGGATAGACGTTCTCGCCACGCACGGTGAACATGTCGTCGATCCGGCCGAAGATCCCCTGCGGCAGTCGTGGATAGGTCCGCCCGCACGGATTGGGCTCATCGACCCACAGCGTGAGATCGCCCGACGCCAGCCGGATCATCGGCTGCGAGGTGCGTTCGAGGTGGGTATAGACCGGCGTTCCACGCTGGCCGTAGGGCACCCGACGCATGGTCTTGGGATCGCAGACCTCGGTGTAGACCAGGTCCTGCCAGCACAGCATGCCCTCGGTCTCGGCCGATCCGGCGATGTTCATCCAGGGCGACATCTCCGCCATCGAGCCGCAATCGAACACCGCGGCGCCATAGAAATCCTCGATGCGGTCGCGGACGCCGGGGATCGACGCACCGGGCTCGCCGGAAAAGAACATGTGCTTCAGACCGAACTTGCGCGGGTTCAGCCCCTCGTCGATCGCGGCCTGCGCCAGATGCAGCGCGTAGGTCGGGGTGCCGTAAAACCCCGACGGCTTGATGGTATCGAGCCATTGCGCGCAGCGGATGGTCATGCCCGGCGCGCCGGCGCCGAACGGAAATGCCTTGGCGCCGAGCCGCTCGGCGCCGGCCAGCGCGCCCCAGCTGCCCATATACAGGCTGAGGATGGCGGCGACGCAGATGGTGTCGCCCGGCCGCATTCCCATCGCCCACATGATCCTGGCGTGGGCGTTGGCGATCGAGCTCCAGTCGTTGCGGCCGATCGCGAAGGCGGTGGGCCGCCCGGTGGTGCCGCTGGTGCCGTGAATATGAAAGATTTCGTTGTCGGGCACGCACAGATAGTCGCCGAACGGCGGCTGCGTCGCCTGCGACTCGCGCAGCTCCTTCTTGGTGATCACCGGGACCTTGTCCTCAAAGTCCTCCAGCGACCGCAACTGATCCGGATGAAATCCGGCCTCGCTCCAGCGCCGGCGGTAGAACGCGGAGTGATCATAGGCGTAGCGGCAAACCTGCTGCAGCCGCAACAGAATCGCCACGTCGCGCTCGCCGGCCGGCATGGTCTCGCGCCGCGGAAACCAATAGCGGCTGTCGGACGGCGGCAGATAAGCGGCGTCATAGGACGGCGGAAATGACCAGGATTCCATCGCAGGGCCTCCCAATCAGCGCTCGCCGCGCTCGGATACGAGACGCGCCAGCGTGGCGACGATCGCATCCGGCGCGCTGTCCTGTAGCAACACCTCCTTGACGCCCATCCTTTTCAGTTCGGCGACGTCCTCGTCGGGCATCACGCCGCCGGCGACGACGATCATGTCGTCGGCCCCTTTGGTGCTGAGCAGCTGGAAGATTTTCGGAAACACCGTCAGTTGCACGCCGGACAACAGGCTGACGCCGAGCACGTCGACGTCCTCCTGGACTGCAGCGGTGACCACCTCTTCGGGGGTGCGGTGCAGCCCGGAATAGATCACGTCCATCCCGGCGTCGCGTAGCGTGCGCGCCACCACCTTGACGCCGCGGTCGTGGCCATCGAGCCCGACTTTGGCGAGCAGAACGCGAATCGGCTGGGTCAAACGAAGCCTCCCTAAAATTCTTGTTTTGTTTTTTTTGTATTCTGAATTCAGTACTCGAAACTCAGAATGTCGTTGCCTTGCGCGGTTGTCAAGCGTCACTGATATTGCACAGCGAAGAATCGAAGGGATGCCGATGTGGAATCGCTAGAATCGCCGAAAAGCTTGGTCGATCAGGCGTATGAGGTGATCCTCGATGCCTTGTGCGACGGCACCTTCAAGCCCGGTGAACGGCTGACTCAGGAAGACATCGCCGCCCGGCTCAACGTCTCGCGGCAGCCCGTCACCCACGCCCTCGCCGTCTTGAAGGCGCAAGGCTTTCTGGCGCAGGCGGGACGCCGCGGCCTCACCGTGACTTCGGTGGAGCCGCAATTTTTCGAATCGATCTATCAATTCCGCTCGGCCGTCGAACCGCTCGCGGTTCAGCTGGCCACACCGCGGCTCACCAAACAGGCGATCCTGCGCGGCCGTTCGCTGGTCGAGCACGGCCGCAACCTGGTGGTCGCGGGCGATAGCCGGGCGACGCTGCAAGCCGACATGGATTTCCATTCATTCATTTATTCGTTGTCCGGCAATCCGCTGATCGCCGAGACCATGGGGCTGCATTGGCGCCATCTGCGCCGCGCCATGGGCGAAGTGCTGCGCTACCCGGGAATGTCGATCAGCGTCTGGCAGGAGCACGGCCGAATCCTGGAAGGCATGATCCGCGGCGACGGCGACGGCGCCGCTGAACTGATGCGCCGCCACTTGATCGAGGCCTATAACCGGGTCGGAAAGATTCAGGACGCAGCAACATAGGGCTGATTCCGGGCAATTGATGTGCGGTCGAACGAACGACCATGCCTAACGATCGCCGGACGGCCTCGGATCAGTGATGGTGCAGTGAGCACCCAGCGGCCGGATCACCTCGTTGAAGTCGCTGGTCTTAGAGCTATTGCGGTTCTGATAGATCAAAACCGCAATAGCTCTAGATTCTTATTTTGACGCGTTTTCTTCATGCGAACCGCGATCCACTTCGCTCGAAAACGCTATAGCCCGACGCCGCGCTATTTCGCCTTCGCCCTGCCGTGCTGCGGATCGGATGCGGTCTTCTCGCCCCGCGTCTGCCTCAGCTTTGCTGAAGCAGTGTGAACTCGATCTTCGCGCCGGCAGCGGTGTGGAAGTGCCCCTTGGCGAGATCCTCGATGATCGCTTCGGTTTCCATCTCCAACATGCGAAGCGCCGCGCGCCGCGCATGCGGCTGCGCGGAGTTGGTGATCGTATGGATGAGGCGGACCAGATAGGACGACCGCCAATGCATGATAGCGGCAACCTCGGCGTTTGCTGCAGCCTGCAAGATCGTTTCCACGGTCATCCTCCAACGGCAAAGGATCAATCCAAGCAACGCGGCCCGTGGCGACCAGCTGGCTCGTTCCAACGCCCGGGTCCGCATTGAGCTGTAAGCCGGATCGGCAATGCTGGCGAGCCCGTATGATTGCGTAGGAAGAGACCACAGCAGCGCTTGCATCGTGCTACGCGCAGCAACGTCAGGTAGTGCGACCGGGATGAGGCCGGCACCATGGGAACTTGGTGTAGCAGCGATCGCTGCGCGCTCGTCATCCGCCGCAAGCGAAAATCTCGTCGGAGGCCAACTCGTCGGAAATCAGTTGCCGGCCGATCGGACCTTACTTCGTAGCCGACCTGCCTGGCATCGATGCCTCGACTTTTCCCGAAGTCGCGACCTTGGCACGCGAGAGAGCTGGCTGCTGCCGCCCAGAGCTATTCCGGTTCTGATAGCATCAGAACCGGAACTCCAGATTGTTATTTTGACGCGTTTTGTTCACGCGAACTGGATCCACTTCGCTCGAAAACGCTATAGTCGTGCGCGGCAAGCGCTTCGGCGCCGAGATAACCTGGCCGCGGCGTCGCACGAGCCGGATTGTCCCGGTTTCGAGCCGCATGTGCGGCCACGTGCCGGAGTCCGCGGTCAGGCGCCCCACACCGCTCGCAGCAGGTTGAACCAGTTCCTGCCGATCACCGCCTCGACCCGCGCGGCCTTCCAGCCGCGTTTTTCCATCGCCGCGGTGAGGTTCGGCCATTCGCCGATGGTGCGCAGACCTTCGGGGTTGATGACGTCGCCGAAATCGGTCAGCCGCCGCCCATAGCCCTTATCATGGGTGATCCAGTCGAAGAATTTCTGGTCGTAGCCCTGGGTGAAATCGGTACCGATCCCGACATTGGCCTCGCCGCAGATGTCGATGACGTAGTCGATCGCTTCGACGTAGTCATCGACGTTGGCCTGCGGACCGCGTTTCAGAAACGGCGGGAACATGGTGACGCCGACGAAGCCGCCGTGATCGACGATGAATTTCAACTGCGCGTCGGTCTTGTTGCGCGGATGCGGCTTCAGGCCGGCGGGCAGGCAATGCGAATAGGCCACCGGCTGCTGCGAGGCGAGGATCACGTCCTCGCTGGTGCGGGCGCCGACATGCGACAGATCGCAAAGGATGCCGAGCCGGTTCATCTCGGCGACCACCTCGCGGCCGAAATCCGACAGCCCGCCATCCTTGCTCTCGTAGCAGCCGGTGCCGACCAGATTCTGGGTGTTGTAGGCCATCTGCATGATGCCAACCCCGAGTTCCTTGAACAGACCGAGATAGCCGATCTGATCCTCGATGCCGGTGATATTCTGCCAGCCCAGGATGATGCCGGTCTTGCCCTCCTGCTTGGCCCGCAAAATATCGGCGGCGCTGTAAACCTGCCGCAACAGATCGCTGTTGTCGGCGAGCCAGGCTTTCCAGCGCATCACATTGCGCATGGTCTCGGTGAATCCTTCCCAGATGCAGCAGGTGCAGTTGGCCGCGGTGAGGCGCGCGCGTCGCATGTCCTCGAACACCGGGCGGCTAAAATCGGAGACGATCAGGCCGTCGATCACAAGGGCGTCGTCGTGCAGGCTGGAGGCCATCAACTATCCTTTGCAAGCTTGGCGCAATGGGCGCCGGTCGATCTCAATTCTCGGGAACCAGCGAACCGGCGGTGATCGGCCAAGAAACGTGGACGGTGGCGCCGGGCGCCAGCACGGCGGGACCGCCGAGCGCAGGCGTCGGGCGCCGCGCGATCATGGTCAGTCCGCGCTGCGAGCGCAGCCGATACTCGATCAGCGCGCCGCGATAGGTCGCGATCTCCACCATGGCGTGGAAACTATTGTCGCCTTCGGCCGGCGGCGCGGCCGAGACCTCGATGCGCTCCGGACGCAAGGCGAGGCTGCACGGGCCGCTCGGCACCGCGGCATCGGCCAGCCGCACCACCGCGCCGTCGTCGAGAACGAACAGGCCGGGGGCGGCCGCCTTGCCGGGAAACAGGTTGGTCACGCCCATGAATTCCGCGGCGAAACGCGAGCACGGCGTCTCAAAGATGTCGCCCGGCGTCCCCATCTGTTCGACCCTGCCCTGCCGCATCAGCACCATGCGGTCGGCGACGCTCATGGCTTCGTCCTGATCGTGGGTCACGAAGATCGTGGTCAGGCCGAGCGACTGCTGCAATTGCCGGATCTCGATCTTCATCTCCTGGCGTAGCGTGGCGTCGAGATTCGACAATGGCTCGTCGAGCAGCAGCACGTCGGGCTCGATCACCAGCGCGCGCGCCAATGCCACGCGCTGCTGTTGGCCGCCGGACAATTGCTTGGGAAGCCGATCGGCAAAACTCGCGAGTTTGACCCGCGCCAGCGCCTGCGCCACCCGTTTCGCGGTCTCGGGCTTCGGCGTCTTGCGCATCTGCAATCCGAAGGCGACGTTCTCCGCGACGCTCATATGCGGAAACAACGCGTAGTTCTGAAACACGAAGCCCATGTTGCGGCGGTTCGGCGGCAGCGCGGTGACATCGCGCCCGCCGACCAGAATCCGGCCGGAGCTGACGTCGACGAAGCCGCCGACCATCCGCAACGTCGTGGTCTTGCCGCAGCCGGACGGACCGAGCAGCGCCACCAGTTCACCGGGCGCGATCCGGATCGACATGTGCTCGACCGCGACGCTGGAGTCGTAGTGCTTGGCGAGATCCTGCAGCACGATTTCCGTCATGGCACGCCCCTCTTAGTCGGTCAGAATGCGCGGCTCAGTTTGGCATAGCGGTCGGTGATCAGCAGCAGTGCCGCGATCAACGCGATCTGCACCGCCGCCACCGCACCGATGGTGGAATCGAGATTCCATTCGAGATAATTGACGATGGCGATCTGCAGCGTGGTCTTGCCGGGACCGACCAGAAAGATCGACTTCTCCAGATCGATGAACGACACCACGAAGGAGAACAGCGCCGCGGCGATGATGCCGGGTTTGATGATCGGCAGCGTGACCCGGAAGAACACCGTCAGCGCCGAAGCGCCGAGGCTCGCGGCCGCTTCCTCCACCGAACGGTTCATGCCGATCAGCGAGGTCGACACCAGGCGCACGGTCCAGGGCAGCGCGATCAGGCTGTGGGCGATCAGGAGGCCGGCGGTGGTGCCGGCGATCTGCACGTCGGTGAGGATCTCCACCTGGATGAAGAAGATGAACAACGCGCTGCCACCGACGATGCCGGGCACGATCATCGGCGACAGCAGGATGGTGTTGACGAGCTCGCGGCCGAGAAAGCCGTAGCGCACCAGCGCCAGGCTCGCGGGGACGCCGAGCAGCAGGCTGGCCAGCGTGGCGAACAGCCCGGTCTGCAGGCTGACGATCAGGCCGTCGCGAAACACGTCGGTTTCCCAGGCGCGGCGGTACCAGTCCAGCGTATAGCCGCTGGGGGGAAACGCCAGAATCTTGTTGGCGAAGAAGCTCATCCAGACGATGACAACAAGCGGCAGCACGATGAAGGCGGTGACGACCAGCGTCGTCGCGCCGTAAAACACCCGGGTCAGCCTTTGCGATGTCGCGAGGTTTGCCATCCTGCGCCTCACTCCGCCCAGCGGCGATAGCGCCGCTGCACCAGCAGGTTGGCGCTCACCGTCAGCGCCAGGGTGATGGTCATCAGGATGAACGCCAGTGCCGACCCGAACGGCCAGTTCATCGCCTTGGCGACCTGCTGATACACCGTCGGCGCCATCATGTGAAAGCGCGGTCCGCCGATCAAAAGCGGCGTCGCATAGGCGTTCATCGACAGGATGAAGCACAGCAAGGTGCCGGCCAGGATGCCGGGCAGCGCCAGCGGCAGCACCACTCGGCGGAGCGTCGAAAGATGCCCGGCGCCCAGGCTCGCCGCGGCGTCTTCCAGGTTGCGGTCGATGCCGTCGATCACGCTGTGCAGCGTGATGATCATGAACGGCAGCAGCACCGAGACCAGGCCGATCACCACAGCCGTCGGGGTGTACATCAGCCCGAGCTGGCCCTGGAAGCCGAATGCGCCAACCAGCGCGGCGAGCAACCCGCGATCGCCCAGCACCACCATCCAGGCCGCGGTGCGCACCGCATTGCCGATCAATAGCGGAATCACCACGAGAATGATCAGCCAGGATTTGGCGCGGCTGGAGGCCTGCCGCACCAGATAATAGGCGACCGGAAACGCCAGCACGAGGCAGATCGCGGTGGACAGCACCGACACCCACAGCGTGGTGAACAACACCTCCTGATAGAATCCGTCGCTCAGGAATTTCAGATAGTTGTCCGCGGTGAAGGCGCTGGCCATCAGATCGCCGGGCACGAAGCGGTTCAGGCTGTAGCGAAACATGATCGCCAGCGGACCGAACAACGCCAACACGACGAAGATCGTCGCCGGCCCGACCAGCATCGCAACCGGAGATCGCTTGCGGCGCAGCGCCGCCGCTGTGGTGATTTGCTCCGTCATGGCCAGTTCGGTCATCGCGTCACCCGCCGACATGCGCGAGGCAGAATTGCCTGGGAGTGGCCGGTGAACGCATCGCCACCACCCCGCGATCAGGAACGCGTCACGTTCTTGGTCCACCACTCCAGCCATTCGGAGGTGTTCTTGGCGACATAGCCAAAGTCGAGGAATTTCAGCTTGGCCTTTTCCTCCGCGGAGAAGTCGATCTGCGCGCGCAGCTCGGGTGACAGCTCGGCCTTGGCATTGGCCGGCGCATAGAAACTGGCGGCGGACAATCCGGCCATCGCGGTGGGATCGATCAGGGCATTGAGATAGGCGTAGGCGTCGTCCGGGTTCGGCGCCTTCTGCGGCATGCCGGCGCCGAAGGTCACGGCGATGGCGCCCTCGGCCGGATACTGCACGCCGAGCTTGAGGCCATCATTGATCCATTGTAGGCCGCGCGCTTTGTAGTTCACGGCGATATCGACTTCGCCATTGGCAAGGCCGGCGGCGAGCTGCTGATGGCCGGCGTAAATCCGCGGCTGAACCTTGTCGCGCAGTTCGACCAGCGAATCCCGGCCGGCGTCGACCGACGTCATGGTGCCGCCTTTCACGAGGCCGGCCATCAACATGTAGTTGAAGTAAAGCTGATTGGTGAGGCCGAGCCTGCCGGCCCATTTCGGATCCCACAATTCCTGATAGGAGGTCGGCGGATTCGGCACCTTGTCCTTGTTGTAAAGGATCACCACGCCGCTATAGAGCCACGGCACGAAATAATCGCTGCGCAGTTCTTTCACCAGGTCGCCGGAATTCGGAATTTTCTTGAAATCGAGATTGCCGATCGCGTCCTGCTGCTTCATCTCGAAGCCGTCGGAGCTGTTGAGGTGGATCACGTCGATCGAGCCGCGGCGGATGGCGCGCTCGGCCAGCAGCTTGGCCTTGCGCTCCGGCTCCATGCCGAGATCGTGGACGATCTTGTAGCCTTTGTCTTCCAGCAGCGGAATTTCGACGAATTTCCGGGTCCGTTCGTTCCAGTCGCCGCCCCAATTGGACACCACGATGGTGCCGCCGGCGGCGCGGGCCTGCCGCGGCAGGCCGAAGCTCGCCAGCCCCGCCGCGGCGCCGAGGCCGATCAGCACGTTGCGGCGGGATGGCGCCGCGCCGAGACGATGAAGCTCGCGCAACCGTTCAGACTCGTTCATCCGTCATTCCCTCTGTTGAATTGGTGCAATGCGCAGACGATGCGACCGGGCCTCGTTACTCGGCGGCAATCGGCACGTGGCCGACGTCGTCGAGATAGGCGACGCAGCGCTCTACGCTCTCGACGTCGGCGAACTTGGCGTCGATGTCGAACAGGTTCCAAGCCACCGCACCGGCGACGCGATCGCCGATGCATTCCTTCACCGCGATGGTGCGGAAGCCGTCGGCGAGACCATCGCACAGCGTCTCGCGGACGCAGGCGGATGCGGTCACTCCGGTCACCAGAATGGTGTCGACGCCTGCGGCGCGCAGGAAGCCGGCAAGATAGGTGCCGTGAAACGCGCTGGCGCGCTTCTTGATCAGAACCTGCTCGCCTTCGATCGGCTCGATCCGGCTGTCGATCGCCCAGATTTCCGGATTCGACTGCGCCACCACCTCGATCGGGATCTTGTCGTGCCAAAGCCCCATATCGGTCAGCGGATTGCTGCGGTCGGTGACCTGATAGCAGGTGGTGACGTGGACGACCGGATGTCCGTTGCGGCGGCACGCTGCGAGCAGCCCCTGCACGCCGGGAATGATACGATCGTCGACCCCCTCGCAGGTGAAGGGATTGCCCGGCCGGGTCCAGGCATTGGCGAGATCGACATTGATCAACGCCGGACGGCTGCCGAAGCCGATCCGCCGCTGAAAGCCGCGCGCGCGATACAGCGCGCTCGCCTTTTCGAACGCGAGCGCGAGAGTGGCATCGAGTTCGCGATCAAAACCGGACGGCGGGACGGTGACGGACATCTGATTTCTCCAGGTCTCGCTTTTTAGGAATGGGAGGCAACCTCAACTGCCCGCAGTGTGTCAGCGATAAAACGGCAAGAGAAATATCAAATAATGCTGGATTGATGCCAAATTCGGTATAAATAGTCCGATGCGCTTCGATCTTCGACACGTCCGCGCCTTCGTCACCTTGGCCGAGGAGCTGCATTTCGGCCGGGCGGCGGAGCGGCTGCACGTCGCGCAGCCGGCGCTCAGCCGCACCCTGCGCGACCTCGAGCGGGAGATCGGCGTGTCGCTGCTGCGCCGCACCACCCGGCTGGTCGAGCTCACCGATGCCGGCAAGGCCTTCCTCGCCGAATGCCGGCTGGCGCAGGACCATTTGGACCGCGCGGTGGAAACCGCTCGGCGCACCGCGGCCGGGGTGATCGGCGAATTGCGCGTCGCCTATATGGATTTTGCCATCAACGGCCGTTTGCCCGAACTGATCCGCGCGTTCCAACGCTACCATCCGGAGATCCGCCTCGAGCTCAGCTTCATGCCGACCTCGCATCAGCAGACCGCGCTGCTGGAGCGACGGATCGACGTCGGTTTCATGATCGGCGCGTTCGACCACGAACTGGTCGACAGCTACGCGTTCGACGAGGACCGCTACGTCGCGCTGCTGCCGATCACCCATCCGCGTTCCAACGTCCAGTCGCTGACGCTGCGCGACCTGGCCGAAGAAAAATTCGTGCTCGGCAACGGCGAAAACTGGACCGCGTTCCGCAATCGCCTGTTCGGCCTGTGCCAGGCCCGCGGCTTCTTTCCGCAGATCGCCCAGGAAGCCTCCAGCAGCGAAGGCATTTTCGGGCTGGTGGCAGCCGGGGTCGGCGTCAGCGTCTATTCAAGCTGCGTCCGCAACCTGCAGCGCCGCGGCATCGTCATTCGCCCGCTCGACGACGTCGGCAGCACGCTGCCAGTGTCGGCGGTCTGGGGCCGCCAGGAGCAATCCGCCAGCCTGCAGCATTTCAAGGCGTTCCTCCACAATGTGTGGGGGCATCGGGGCGCTGCGAGTTGACGACAGCGCTCAGCATTCCGTCACGTTGACGGCGAGACCGCCGCGCGAGGTCTCCTTGTATTTGGACTGCATGTCGGCGCCGGTCTGCCGCATGGTCTCGATCACCTGATCGAGCGAGACGTGGTGGACGCCGTCGCCGCGCATCGCCAGCGACGCCGCCGCGATCGCCTTGTTGGCGCCGAACGCGTTGCGTTCGATGCAGGGGATCTGCACCAGGCCGCCGATCGGATCGCAGGTCATGCCGAGATGATGTTCCATGGCGATTTCGGCGGCGTTCTCGACCTGGCTCGGCGAAGCCCCCAGCGCCGCGGCGAACCCCGCCGCCGCCATCGACGCCGCCGAGCCGACCTCGCCCTGGCAGCCGACCTCGGCGCCGGAGATCGACGCGTTGCGCTTGATCAGTGACCCGATCGCGGCGGCGCTGAGCAGGAACCTGCGCACCGCGTCGTCAGAATAGTCCGGGCAGAAATCGCGGAAATAGCGCAGCACCGCGGGAATGATCCCCGCGGCACCATTGGTCGGCGCTGTCACCACCCGGCCGCCCGTGGCATTTTCCTCGTTCACCGCGATCGCGAAGGTCGACACCCAGTCGAAAATCTCGTGCGGGCCGCTGCTGTTGGTCAGGCGCCGGGCTTCGAGCTTTGCCAACAGTTCTTTGGCGCGGCGCCGCACTTGCAGCGTGCCGGGAAGCACGCCGTCGAGCCGCAGCCCGCGGTCGATGCAGGCGAACATCGCATCGCGGATGAGATCGAGATTGCGGTCCACCTCGCCGCGCGATCGCAGCGCGAGTTCGTTGGCCAATTGCACGCCGGCAATCGACAACCCGGTGTCCCTGCAGATGCCTAACAAGTCCGCCGATGACGCGAAGCCGAACGGCAGGTCGATGCTGGTGCCGGCGCGCGACGCGCCTTCTTCTTCGACGAAGCCGCCGCCGATCGAATAGAATACTTTCTCGATCAGTTCGGCGCCATCCGCTGCGAATGCGCGAAAGCGCATGGCGTTGGAATGATGCGGCAGCAGCGCCTCGAAATTGAAGACGAGATCGGCCGCCGGATCGAAGGCGGCGGCCGTGCCGCCCGGCAGGCGAATGGTTTTAGTGGCGGAGAGCGCTGCGAGCAACCCCGCGATGTCGTCCGGATCGACGCGCGACGGCTGCTCGCCGAGTAGACCAAGACAGATGGCTCGGTCGGCGCCGTGGCCCCTGCCCGTCCATGCCAGCGAGCCGAACAACTCGACCTCGATGCGTATCACGGCGGCCGGAAGCTGATCCCTGAACCTGTTCGCCGCAACCATCGGTCCGACCGTGTGCGACGACGACGGCCCGATCCCGATCTTGAACAGATCGAAGGCGCTGATCATCACCGCGGTCGAGCCGGCGCGATGGCGTCGAATTCGCGGGCCACTTCCTGGAGCAGCCCATGCACATAAGGCGCGAAGGAGCGCCAGCATTCCACCTGATAGGACGGCGCGGCGCCCGCACGGATCAGCACGATCTCGGCCTTGCCGAACACCGTGCGGGTGGCCGATCCTGCGGGAAACCGCGCATCATCGAGATCCAGCGGGCAGCCGCCATTGAGGATGTCACGGGCATGCGCGCCGCCGACCCGAAACCCGACATTGCGATGGCCGATATCAACGAGAGAGAAGAACGAACCGGCGAGTTCGGCGGCGATCTGCCGCCCGAGCCCGACGCCGTCGGATTCGGGGGCGGTCAGCAGCCATTCGTCGGGGCCAAGCCGCGCGGCGAGACGCTCGCCGTTGACCACGCAGCTATTGATCGGCAGATCGATGCGGCAGGCCGCCACGCTCTGCCGTGCCGCGGCTTCCGCCGAGCCGAGCCGAAGCGAGAAACGCGCGGCGGGATCCAGCACCGCGACCTGCCCCGCGTCGCCGCGGGCTGCGGCTGCGATGATGGAATGGCGTGCGCAACCACCGATGTCAGGCATGGCCCCGTTCTCCCTTGACGTCGAAGAACACCGGATCGCTCACCCGCGCCGCGGCGAAGCCGGTCGGCGTCGTGACATGGACCGTGCGGCCGGTCAGCGCGCGTCCGTCTTCGACCAGCGCCAGCGCGATGGAATGGCCGCAGGCGTCGCTCCAATAGCTCGAGGTCACGTGCCCCAGCATCTTGACCGGCACCGGCGCCTTCGGATCGAGCACCACCTGGGCGCCTTCATCGAGCACCAGGGCCGCTGCATCGGTGAGGATGCCGACCAGCTGTTTGCGGCCCGCCGCCACCAGATCGGGCCGCGCCAGCGAGCGCTTGCCGACGAAATCCGGTTTCGCCTTGGCGATCATGCCGGCAAGCCCGAGATCGTCCGGCGTCACGGTGCCGTCGGTCTCCTGGCCGACAATGACGAAGCCGCGCTCGGCGCGCAGCACGTGCATCGCCTCGGTGCCATAGGGCGTGAGCCCGAATGATCGGCCGTGCGCATAGAGCGCTTCCCACACCGCTTGCGCGTGATCGGAAGGCACGTTGATCTCGAAGCCGAGTTCGCCGGTGAACGAGACCCGGAACAGCCGCGTCGGCACGCCGCAAATCTCGCCGCTGCGGATCGCCATATGCGGAAACGCTTGCGGCGAAAGATCGATGCCGGAGACGAACGGCTGCAGAATTGTTCGCGCCGCCGGGCCCTGCAGCGCGATCACCGCCCATTGCTCGGTGATCGAGGTCAGAAACACCCTGAGCTCCGGCCATTCGGTTTGCAGATAGTCCTCCATATGCGCCAGCACCCGCGGCGCGCCGCCGGTGGTGGTGGTGACGTGGAACAGCTCGGGCGTCAGCCGCCCCACCACGCCGTCGTCGAACACGAAGCCGTCTTCGCGCAGCATCAACCCGTAGCGGCATTTGCCGGGCTCGAGTTTCAGCCAGCCATTGACGTAGAACCGGTTCATGAATTCGGCGGCGTCGGGGCCCGCGACCTCGATCTTGCCGAGCGTCGAGGCGTCGAAGATGCCGGCCGCGGCGCGCACCGCCCGGCATTCGCGGCTGACCGCCTGCTGCATGGTCTCGCCGGGCCGCGGGAAATAACGGGCGCGCCGCCACAGCGCGACGTTTTCGAATTTCGCGCCGTGCCGTTCGGCCCAGTCGTGCAGCGGCGCCTTGCGGATCGGATCGAACAATTCGCCGCGCGCCGAGCCGACCAATGCCCCGAACGTCACCGGCGTATAGGGCAGCCGGAACGTGGTCGTGCCGACCGCCGGCACCGGCTTGTGCAAAATCTCCGACAACAGCCCGAGCGCCGCCATGTTCGAGGTCTTGCCCTGATCGGTGGCCATGCCGGTCGTGGTGTAGCGCTTGACGTGCTCGACGGATTCGAAGCCTTCGCGCACCGCCAACCGGACGTCCTTGGCGGTGACGTCGTTCTGGAAATCGACGAAGGCCATCGCTCCACCGGCGGGTCGATCGGAGGGCAATTGGCGCAGCGGATGAAATCCGGTGAGGCTCGCCGGCGCCGCGGCCATCGCCCGGGCGACGCCGTCCGCGCTGCCGGCCTCCCAGCCTTCGACCAGGCAGCGCTGCAGATCGTAGCTGCCGCTGGCCGCGCCCACGCTGCGCTCGGCCTGCACCGACGCTCCCGGCACGAAGCCATCGATCGCCGCGTCGAATTGCAGCTTGCCGCGGGATTGCGAGAACAGATGCACCGCCGGCGTCCAGCCGCCGGACATGCCGACGCAATCGCAATCAAGCGTGCGCCTTGCGCCAACCGCGCCGTCACGGTCGACCGCGGCCACGATCAGGCCGCTGACCCGTTTGCGCCCGGTCGATCCAACGACGGTGTGCGAGGTCATCACCTCGATGCCGAGCCCGCGCACCATCGCCAGCTCCAGGCCGCACTCATCGTCGTTGCGCATGTCGACCAGGCTCACCGCAAGGCCGGCCGCGTGCAAGTCGGCGGCGACCTGATAGGCGGCGGCCCCATTGGTCGCCAGCACGATCCGCCGGCCCGGCGCCACGCCATAGCGATTGACGAACACACGAATGCTCTCCGCCAGCATGATGCCGGGGCGGTCGTTGTCGGCAAAGCACAGCGGCCGTTCGTGCGATCCGGCGGCCAGCACCACGCGCTTCGCCCGCACCTGCCACAGCCGTTCGCGCGGCACCGCGTCGCTGTGCTGCTGAAGGTGATCGGTGACCCGCTCGGCCAGCACGACGTGATTGTGATTGTAGTAGCCGAACGCCGTGGTCCGCGGCAGCATGACCACGTTGCCGCGGCCGCGCAGCGTCGCCACGGTCTCGCGCAGCCAGGCGTCCACCGGCATCCCCTCGATCGACGACACCGTGTCGTGCAGCAGCGTGCCGCCGAGCTCCGATTGTTCGTCGGCGAGGATCACCCGCTGCCCTGAGGCCGACGCGGCGAGCGCCGCCGCAAGCCCGGCCGGGCCGGCGCCGACCACCAGCACGTCGCAATGGGCGTGGCGATGCACGTAGCGATCCGCATCGGGCTCATCAGGCGCAACACCGAGCCCCGCCGCGGCGCGGATATTGGGCTCGTAGAGCCGATCCCAGAACGAGCGCGGCCACATGAAGGTCTTGTAGTAGAAGCCGGCGGCCAGCAGCGGCGACAACAGATTGTTGATTTCGCCGATGTCGTGCTGCAGCGACGGCCAATGATTTTGCGTTTTCGCGCTCAGCCCGTCGACGGCTTCGAACACCGTAGCACGGTTGTTGGGATCGGTGCGACCCGTCCCGCGGCTGATATTGAGCAGCGCGTTGGGTTCGTCGGAGCCGTGCGAAAGCAGGCCGCGCGGCCGGTGATATTTGAACGAGCGGCCGACGAGATGCTGGCCATTGGCGAGCAGCGCCGAGGCGATCGTATCGCCGGCGTAGCCGTCGATGCGCCGACCATTGAAGCTGAACCGGATCGGCCGCGATCGATCGATGCGGCCGCCCTGCGGCAGTCGGAACGGCTGCGCCATCACTTGCCTCCGCTTGCGAGATCGGGACGCGCGGCGCCCATCGGATAGGTCGCCAGAAATTGGTCGCTGGCGGTGTCGCGCAGCGCGTTGAACCAGCGGCCGCAGCCATGGGCGTGATTCCAGCGCTCGGCATGCACGCCCTTGGGATTGTGGCGATAGTACAGGAATTCGCTCCACGCCCGGTCGTCGAGCGCGGAGGGATCGGCGGGCCGCGCAATATGCGCCTCGCCGCCGCAGCGGAATTCGATTTCCGGGCGTTCGCCGCAGTAATGACAGGTCACGAGCAGCATCGGGCGCCTCTCAATGGGCGACCGCGGCCGCCGCGGCCTCGTCGATCAGGCGGCCGCTGCGGAAGCGATCGAGGTTGAACGGCGCATTGATCGGATGCGGCTCGCCGGTGGCGATGGTGTGGGCGAACAGATGGCCGGAGCCGGGCGTCGCCTTGAAACCGCCGGTGCCCCATCCGCAATTCACGAACAGCCCGGGAATTGCCGTCTTGCCGATGATCGGCGAACGGTCCGGCGTGACGTCGACGATGCCGCCCCAGTTGCGCAGCATCCGCAGCCGGGAGAATTGCGGAAACAACTCGCAGATCGCGTCCAGCGTGTGGGTGGTGATGTGCAGGCCGCCCTGCTGGCTGTAGGAAATATACTGATCGGTGCCGGCGCCGATCACCAATTCGCCCTTGTTGGATTGCGAGATATAGGCGTGCACCGCGTTCGACATCAGCACGCAGGGAAACACCGGCTTCACCGGCTCCGACACCAGCGCCTGCAACGGAAAACTCTCCAGCGGCATGCGCAACCCCGCCCGCTCCATCACCACGCTGCTGTGGCCGGCGGCCGCAACGCCGACCCGCGAAGTGCGAATTGCGCCGCGCGTGGTGTCGACGCCGGCGACCGCGCCATCGGGGCCGCGGCTGATGCCGGTGACTTCGCAATTCTGGATGATATCGACGCCCATCGCGTCGGCGCCGCGGGCATAGCCCCAGGCCACCGCGTCGTGCCGGGCGACCCCGCCGCGGCGCTGCAGCGCGGCGCCGACCACTGGATAGCGGATGTCCGGCGAGATATTCAGCGGCGGGCAGAACGCTTTGGCCTGTTCCGGCGTCAGCCATTCATTGTCGACGCCGTTCAGACGATTGGCGTAGACGTGACGCTTGAAGCTTTGCACGTCGTGAACATTATGCGCCAGCATCAGCACGCCGCGCTGCGAGAACATCACATTGTAGTTGAGTTGCTGGCTGAGGCCTTCCCAGAGTTTCAGCGCGTGGTCGTACAGCGCAGCACTTTCGTCGTACAGATAGTTGGAACGGATGATGGTGGTGTTGCGCCCGGTGTTGCCGCCACCGATCCAGCCCTTCTCCAGCACCGCGATATTGCGCATGCCGTGGAGCTTCGCCATGTAGAATGCGGTGGCGAGGCCATGGCCGCCGCCACCGACGATCACCGCGTCGTAGGCCGGCTTCGGCTCCGGGGCGCGCCATTGCCGCCCCCAGCCCTGCTGGGCGTTAGCGGCTTCGGTAACCAGCGAACGTAAGGAGAAGCGGCGCATCGGTCGGTCTCCAGCCGGAATTTCCTGACCCTAGCGCTTTAACCGCTGCAGCGGCGATTTCTCGTAGCCAAACGATCAATTCTGGAATAAACGCGACATCGGGTGGGTTCCGGCCGCGGATCAATGAATGCCTGGCACAGCGAAATTACGGGTTGGCTTCATCCTGATGCACAACTTCACCCTCACCGCCTTCGCCAGCTTTGTCGACGTGCTGCGGCTATCCGCCGACAAGGGCGATCGCAGCCGACCGATCGATTGTAGCTGGCAGGTGATGAGCGCGGGCCAGCGCGAGGCCAAGGCCAGTTGCGGCATCGTGATTCAGCCGTCATCCGGGCTGCTTGATCCCACCGCGTTCGATTGCATCGTGGTGGTGGGTGGACTGCTGCAGGGCATGCCGCCTTTGTCCAAGGAGATCGCCGGCTATTTGCGCAAGGCGGCCGAGGCCGGGGTGACGCTGATCGGGGTCTGCACCGGCAGTTTCGTGCTGTGCCGGCTCGGCCTGATGAAGCAACGCAAATGCTGCGTCAGTTGGTATCACTATCGCGACTTCGTCGAGGAATTTCCCGATCTGGTTCCGATCGCCGATCGGCTGTTCGTGATCGACGGCAATCGCATCACCTGCTCCGGCGGTCTCGGCGTCGCCGATCTCGCCGCGCATCTGGTCAGCGAACGTTTGGGCGCCTCGGTGGCGCAGAAGGCGCTGCATATCCTTTTGGTGGATCGCCGGCGCAGCGAGAGCAGCTCGCAGCCCGCCCCGCTTCCCGGAACCGACAGCGACGACATCCGGATTTGCCGCGCCCTGCTGCTGATGGAACAGAACCTCGCCGAACCGCTGCCGATTTCGGCGATCGCCAAACGGATCGGGGTCGGCGTCCGACAGCTCGAGCGGGTGTTCGGACAAGAACTGAAATCGTCACCGCAGCAGAGCTATCTGGCGTTGCGGCTGCAGCATGGCCAATGGATGCTCAAGAACCACACGCTGCCGCCGAGCCGCATCGCCGCCGAGCTTGGCTTTTCGGATGCCTCGCATTTCGGCCGCAGCTTCAAAGCGCGCTATGGCCTGGCGCCGGCGGCGTTCCGCAAGCAGGTCAAGCGGCAGCAGCCGGATGCGCTGAAGCCGCGAAGGCAGCCCGACGATCCCGCGGAGGCGCGGGTGTTCGAATGAGTCCAGCGCCGAGACATTTGCAGCCCGCTGGCCGGCGGCCGCGATGTCGCATCTCGCCGCCGGCATGTCGTAACAATTTTAGCGCGGGCGCGCGGCCGAAGACCAGTGTCGCCATCGATCGAACGATGTGCAGAAAGAAAGCCTCCCGATGCCTATGACGAGCGACGACCTTCTCGCTTATCTCGCGGACCAGCACATCAGCGCCACCACCCATGACCACCCGGCGGTGCACACCGTCGAGGACTCGCGGCGATTGCGCGGGGATATCCCGGGGATTCACACCAAGAACCTGTTCCTGCGCGACAGCAAGAAGACGTTCTTTCTTGTGGTGGCAGATGAGGCGGCGACGGTGAATTTGAAGGATCTGCGTCACAAGATCGGAGCGAAGGGCAATTTGTCATTCGGCGCCGCCGACGTTCTCCTGGACATGCTGGGGGTGACGCCCGGATCGATTTCGCTACTGGCGCTGGTCAACGACGCTACGCACAACGTCACCCTCGTCGTCGATCAATCCTTGCTTGCCGCCGAGACGATCAATTGCCATCCGCTCAGCAACCGCCGCACCACGTCGCTGTCGGCGGAGGCGCTGCGACAATTCCTGGCCAACACTGGGCACTCGCCATTGAGCATTTCGCTCGACGGCAAATGACGTCGCGCCGCGATCCCGCACCGGGCCTCGCGATCCTATTCTTCCGCAATGTCGAGCCCGCCGATCCGCCGCCTCGCGGCGCTGCCCGGATCAGCCGTCGCCGCGCCGCCTCGGTTTGGACTGCAACGGCGGCTCGAGGACGACCTCCTTCAAGCGATCGCCGCATAACGCGACGGCTGCGAAATTCAGCTTGCCGCCGATTCTGATCAGGCCGGCGCTGATCACGATCCCCGTCGTCTCCCGCTCCGCGAGCGCCACCGCGTCCGACAGATTCAAGCCCGTTCGCATCAGGTCGCTGACATTGGCGCGATCGGTCTGATCGAGGCTGTCGATGGTCGAATAGATCCGAGCCGCGCCCGCCTCGCCATTGTCTGCATCAATATGATGCTCCAACACCTGATCGCCGACCAGGGTGAGGATGCGGTAGAACCGCTCGCCCGAGGTCGCGACGAAGCTGACATCGACGGCCCGCGACCCGGCATGCTGGCGTTCCGAGATGTCGAGCGCCTGCAGCAGCGTGATCGCAACGCTGCGGGCGCTCGCCGCCTGGCGCTCGCTCTGCGTGGCGGCATCCCGAACCTCAGGGCTGTCGCCGACCATTTCCGAATTGCGGCCGTCCGTCGTGGCCGCTGCGGCCTGTAGCGAGGCGATGGCGATCGTCAGCAGGCAGCCGATCGCGATCGGGCGAACGATGGACTGGACCAACCGCATCGTTGCGTTGTTGCTGATGCACATCATGACACAACCAGGCTCGTTCAGATCCCTTGCAGCGGCATGGAGCGCGCTCCCTGCCGATCACTTAAAATCGCCATCGACGGCAACTCGCGCTGCATCGCTATTGTCCGATGGCGGGGACAAGCTCCAGATAGCCACGATAGATCGCCACCGGCGTCTTGGTGTCGTCGAACTGCACCCGGCAACTGCCGGGCGAGCCGACGCCGACAATGGTGCCTTCGCGGCCGCGATAATGCGGATGGCGTTCGCGTCCGAAGCCGTTCATGCGAACCCGCGCGCCCTGCTCCAGCAGCGGCAGCTGGCTCGACGTCGGAAAGCTCTGGCGCAGGTCGGCGATCTTCGGCCAGATCGCGAGGAGCTCACGGTTGCGCTTCATCTTCGACATCGCTCAGCCCGCCACCGGCTCGACGACCTCGTCGTCGGCGGCCAAGGTTCCACCGCTGCCGTGCTGGGTCAACGGTTTCGAGCCGGTGACGCTGCGCAGCAGCACATAGAACACCGGAGTCAGGAACAGCCCGAACAGCGTCACGCCGATCATGCCGGAGAACACCGCCACGCCCATGGCGCGGCGCATCTCCGCGCCGGCGCCGGTCGACAGCACCAGGGGCAGCACGCCCATGATGAACGCCATCGACGTCATCAGGATCGGGCGCAGCCGCAGCCGGCTGGCTTCGATCGCCGCCTTGATCGGCGAGCGGCCGGCGAATTCCAATTCGCGGGCGAATTCGACGATCAGGATGGCATTCTTCGCGGACAGTCCAACCAGCACGATCAGCCCGATCTGGGTGAAGACGTTGTTGTCGCCCTTCGACAGCCAGACGCCGAACATCGCGGCCAATAACCCCATCGGCACGATCATGATGATCGACAACGGCAGCGTCAGGCTCTCGTACAGCGCCGCCAGCACCAGGAATACCAACAGGATCGCCAAGGGAAACACCCACAGCCCGGAATTGCCGGCGATGAATTCCTGATAGGTCAGATCCGTCCATTCGAAGGCGAAGCCCGGCGGCAAGGTCTCCGCCGCGATCCGGGTCGCCACTTCCTGCGCCTGACCGGAAGAATAACCCGGTGCCGCCGCGGCGTTGATGTCCGAGGACAGGAAGCCGTTGTAGCGGATCGCCCGTTCCGGACCGGCGCTCTGGTGAATCTTCAACAGCGCGGCGAGCGGCACCATGTCGCCCGAAGCGGAGCGCACCTTGAGCTGGCGGATATCGTCGGCCCGCGCCCGGAACGGCGCGTCGGCCTGCACATAGACCGAATAGGTGCGGCCGAATTTGTTGAAGTCGTTGACGTAGTACGATCCGAGATAGATCTGCAGCGTGTTGAACACCTCGGTCACCGGCACGCCGAGCTGCAGCGCCTTGGTGCGGTCGATGTCGGCGAACAATTGCGGCACGTTGACCTGGAAGCTGGAGAACGTGCCGGCGATCTCCGGCGCTTTCGCCATCGCCGCCAGGAAAGCCTTGGTGGCGTCGTTCAGCGCGTCGTAGCCGAGCCCGGCGCGGTCCTCGATCTGCAGCTTGAAGCCGCCGATGGTGCCGAGCCCGTTGACCGGCGGCGGCGGAAACATCGCGATGAACGCCTCCTGGATGCCGGCATATTTCTTGTTCAGCTCCATGGCGATCGCAGCACCACTCAGCGAGGCATCCTTGCGCTCCTCGAACGGCTTCAGCGTCGAGAACACGATGCCGGCATTGGAGGAATTGGTGAAGCCCGAGATCGATAGCCCGGGAAACGCCACCGAGCTTTCCACGCCGGGCTGGGTCGCTGCGATGTCGCTCATCCGGCGAATGACGTCTTCGGTGCGGTCGAGCGTGGCGCCGTCGGGCAGCCGCGCGAAGCCGACCAGATACTGCTTATCCTGGCCCGGCACGAAGCCGCTCGGCACCAGCTTGAACAGCCCGGCGGTGGCGACCACCAGCACGACATAGACGCCGATCACGATCGCCTTGCCGGAGATCACGCCGCCGACGCCACGGCTGTAGCCGTGCGCCGAGCGCGCAAAGGCGTGGTTGAAGCCGCGGAAGAACCAGCCGAGCCCGCGGTCGAGAATCCGCGTCAGCCGGTCCTTGGGATCGTCGCGGCCTTTCAGCAGCAACGCCGCCAGCGCCGGCGACAATGTCAGCGAATTGACCGCGGAGATCACCGTGGAGATCGCAATGGTCAGCGCGAACTGCTTGTAGAACTGCCCGGTCAACCCGCTGATGAAGGCCAGCGGCACGAACACCGCGATCAGCACCAAAGCGATGGCGATGATCGGCCCCGAGACCTCCTTCATCGCCTGATAGGTCGCATCGCGGGGCGAGCGGCCGGCCTCGATGTTGCGCTCGACGTTCTCCACCACGACGATGGCGTCGTCGACCACGATGCCGATCGCCAGCACCAGGCCGAACAGGCTGAGCGCGTTGATCGAAAATCCGAACACGTGCATCACCGCGAAGGTGCCGACGATCGACACCGGCACCGCGAGCAGCGGGATGATCGAGGCCCGCCAGGTCTGCAGGAACAGGATCACCACCACCACCACCAGCGCGATGGCTTCCAGCAGGGTGTGGATCACCGCTTCGATGGAAAACCGGACGAATTGCGTCGGGTCATAGACGATCTGGTACTCGACGCCCTCCGGCATGGTCTTCTGAATCTCGGCCATGGTGGCGCGAACGCTGTCGGAGATCTGCAGCGCGTTGGATCCCGGCGCCTGAAAGATCGGAATCGCCACCGCCTGCTTGTTGTCGAGCAGCGAGCGCAGGCCGTATTCCGAGGCGCCGAGCTCGACACGGGCGACGTCGCGCAGCCGCGTCACCTCGCCCTTCGCGCCGCTCTTGACCACGATGTCGCGGAATTGCTCTTCGGTCGACAGCCGGCCCTCGGCATTGACCGAGAGTTGCAGGTCGAGCCCCTTGACGCTCGGCGAGGCGCCGACCACGCCGGCCGCGGCCTCGACGTTCTGCGCCTGGATCGCCTTGACGATGTCGCTGGCGGTCAACGCGTGCTCCGCCGCCTTCTGCGGATCGACCCAGACCCGCATCGAATAGTCGCCGGCGCCGTACAGCTGCACGTCGCCGACGCCGTCGAGCCGCGCCAGCCGGTCCTTGACGTTGAGCACCGCGTAGTTGCGCAGATACGTCATGTCGTAGCGGTTGTTCGGCGACAGCAGATGCACCACCATGGTGAGGTCGGGCGAACTCTTCTTGGTGATGATGCCTAGCTGGCGCACCACTGCCGGCAGCCGCGGTTCGGCCTGCGCGACGCGGTTCTGCACCAGTTGCTGCGCCTTGTCGGGATCGGTGCCGAGCCGGAACGTCACCGTCAGCGTCATCGCGCCGTCGGTAGTGGCTTGGCTTGCCATATAGAGCATGCCTTCGACGCCGTTGATCTGCTCCTCGATCGGCGTTGCCACCGTCTCGGCGATCACCTTGGGGTTGGCGCCGGGATAGGTGGCGCGCACCACCACCGATGGCGGCACCACGTCGGGATATTCAGAGATCGGCATCGCCAGCAGCGAGATCAGCCCGGCCAGGAAGATCAGCACCGACAATACGCCGGCGAAGATCGGACGATCGATGAAGAATTTCGATAGATTCATGGCCGCGCTCCGCTGCGAAGGTTTTTGTTAGCGCTGCGCGAGCTGGCTGGCGGCAGCGAGCCGCGGACCGGCGCCGCCGGCGTCGGCCAGATCGGACTTCAGCAACGCGCCGGGACGCACCCGCTGCAAGCCGTTGACCACCACGCGATCGCCGGATTGCAGCCCCGAGGTCACGATCCGCAGCCCCTCGACATTGCCGCCGAGCGTGATCGCGCGGTACAGCGCGCGGTTGTCGTTGCCGACCACCATCACGAACTTCTTGTCCTGGTCGGTGCCGATCGCACGCTCCTCCACCATCACCAGCGTCTGCTGCTGCGGCTGTCCCATCCGCAGTCGCGCGAACTGGCCGGGGATCAGCCGGCCGTCGGCGTTGTCGAACGCGGCGCGCACCCGGATGGTGCCGCTCTGGCCGTTGACCTGATTATCGATCAGCTGGATGTGGCCCTTCACGCTGTCGCCGCCGGAGGTCGACATCTCGACCGGAATGCGGTCGAGCTTGCCGGAAGCGCCGCCGATCGAATTCAGCGCCCGGATCACCACCTCTTCGTCAGCATCGAAACTGGCATAGATCGGGTTGATCGAGACCAGCGAGGTCAGCACCGGCGATGACGTGCCGGCGGCGACCAGGTTGCCGACGGTGACTTCGATCTTGCCGACCCGGCCGTCCACCGGGGCGCGGACCTGGGTGTAATCCAGGTTGAGCTTGGCCGATTGCAGCGTGGCTTCCGCCGCCGCCACATTGGCGATGGCTTCGCGACTGGCGTTGTCACGCTGGTCGAAATCTCGCTTGGTGACGATATTGTTGCCGACCAACTGGCGGCCGCGTTCGAGTTCGCCAGCGGCGAACAGCGCGCGGGCCTTCGCCGCCTCGAGCTGGGCCTGCGCCTTGTCGACCTCGGCCGCATAGGGCGCGGGATCGATCGCAAACAGCAGGTCGCCGGCCTTGACCAGCGCGCCCTCGGTGAACCGCGCGGTCTGAATGGCGCCGGCGACGCGCGGCCGCAGTTCGACGCGGTTGACCGCCTCCAACCGGCCGGAGAAATCGTCCCACAAGGTGGCCTGCCGCGGCTGCACCACCGCGACGGTGACGGGGACAGCCTGTTCGGGCGGCGGCGCGCTCGCGGTCGCCTGCTCGACATGGAAATAGCGGTCGGTGATCACCGACCCGGCAAGAATCGCGGCCCCGGCCACAGCCAGGCCGACGATGGTTCGGCGGAAACGGTGGGACGGCGGGACGATGGCGGACGACGTCATGTGGCGCTCCATAACTGTAGTGCTTGCTACAGATGTAGAGGTGGACGTCCGTCGTCAAGAGCATTATGTATCACGCACTAAGAAAAGTCGAGGTAACAGCAAATGGCGATGGGTCGTCCCCGCGCCTTCGACGCCGACAAGGCGTTGGACGAAGCGATGGAAGTCTTCTGGCGACACGGATATGAGGGCGCCACGATTGCGCAACTCACTGATGTGATGGGCATAAATCCGCCCAGCCTGTATGCGGCATTCGGCAGCAAGGAAGGCCTGTTGCGGGCCGCGCTGGACCGCTACACCGCCAAGCGTGCGGCCTTTCTAACGGAAATTTTACGAGCCCCGACCGCCCGCGCGGTGGCCGAAAAGCTGCTGATGGGGATCGCCGACGTGCAGACAGACCCCACACATCCGCCGGGCTGCCTCCTGGTCCAGGGGGGGCTCGCCTGCGGAACCGGCTCGGAGAATGTGCCGTTCGAGCTGGCCTCGCGCCGCGCCGAGACCGAGGATCGGTTGCGGGAGCGGTTTGAGCAAGCCAAGGCTGAAGGCGATCTGACCGCCACCGCCGATCCGGCGGCGCTGGCGCGTTATCTGTCGGCGGTGACCGTGGGCATGGGCGTGATGGCCTCCTCCGGCGCCGGGCGCGACGAACTGCGCGAGATCGCCAGCCTGTCGCTAAAGGCCTTCGATCAGCGCACCGCGGCTGGCCGCATGCCCGCAACGGAATCAGGCGCTTAAGTTCGTTATTGCGAGGAGCGCTTGCGACGAAGCAATCCAGGGCCACACGCGCAGCCCCAGAATTGCTTCGCTGTTCGGCGGGCGCAGCGCGCCGTCCTCGGGTCGCGGCGGCAATAATTTTAATGCTGTATTTCGGCCAGGCTCTGAGGACGACGATCGGTCGCGGGGCGTGCCTCACCGCGTCAGCAGATCGGCGACGGCGTGCCGGACGATCGCATTGTGCTCCACTTTGCCGATCGAGATTCTGACCCAGTTCGGCAACGCCGGATACCCCCGACCGATTGCGATGCCCTTGCCGGCCAGCGCTGCCGCCACCTCGTGATGCGGACGCTTCGCGTCGAAGAACACGAAATTGCCCTGCGAGTCGGTGAAGCGAACATCGTGCTGCCGAAACAGCGCGTGCCAGGCCTCGCGCTCGGCCGCCACCGCGGCGCGCACGGAAGCGATGTAAGTCGCGTCGCGCAGGCTCGCATTCGCCGCCGCCACGCTCAGCCGGTTGAGGTCGAAGAACGCCCCGACGCCAAGCTGGTTCAGCGCGGCCGCGAGATCGGCCGGCGCCAGCGCGTAACCGAAGCACAGGCCGGCGAGCCCGTGCAGCTTCGCAAAGGTCCTGAATACCACCACCCGGGCGCCGTCGCGGACCAGACCCGCGGCGGTGAGTTGGTCGAAATCCGGCAAGAAATCGAGATAGGCTTCGTCGACGATCACCAGCGTCCGCTCGGACAGCCGTCGCACGAAGTCGATAAACTCCGTCGCAGGCGCGACGATGCCGGTCGGATTATGCGGGTTGACCAGATACACCGCCCGCGTCCTATCGTTCACCCGGCGAGCAATCGCGGCAAAGTCGTTCTCCAGCCGGTCGGTCAGCGGGATGCCGACGACGCGGCCGCCCACGGGGACGACGGCATCGACCAGCGCGGTGTAGCCCGGCTCGCAAGAGATGAACTCCCCTCCCGGCCCGCCTTGCGCCGACACATACAAACCAAGCACGTTGAGACACTCGCCGAGCACGATCTGCCCGGTCGGCAGATTCTCCCGCGCGGCGATGGTCGCCATCAGCTCGGCGCGCGCGTCAACCGGATAGGAACTCAGATCGGTGAGCGCGACCTTGACCGCCTGCAACGCCAGCGGCGATGGCCCGAGCGGATTTTCGTTCAAGGACAGACGGATTGGCGCGGGCTGCGGCGGGACGGTCATGGCGTGTCAGTCTCACTCACCAGGCGCTCATCGCGTTCGGACAATCCACTTCGTAGCGGCGAGAAGCTGTCGCGACGAAGCTGGCAGCGGGCGATCGTCCCGCACTTATGTTTTACCCTTCCACGGCACCGCCCTACGTTCGATTCCGCGCATCACCAGTTCGAAGGCATAGGCCACCGCGCCGATCGCCAGGATGCCCAAGATGACGACGTCGGTGCGCAGAAAATTCGACGCGTTGAACACCATCTTGCCGAGCCCGGCATCGGCGGCGACCATTTCGGCGGCGACCAGCGTGGTCCAGCCCACCCCCATGCCGATCCGCAAGCCGACCAGGATCTCCGGCAGCGCGCTCGGGATGATGACGTGCCGGATCAGCTGCAGCGTCGAGGCGCCCATCGAGCGCGCCGCATGGATCTGCTCCTGCCCGGCGGAGCGCACGCCGGCGCGGGCGGCCAGCGCCACCGGCGCAAAGATCGCGAGAAACAACAGCAGGATCTTGGACAATTCGCCGATCCCGAACCACACGATCATCAGCGGCAGATAGGCCAAGGGCGGCAGCGGCCGATAGAATTCGAGCGGCGGATCGAACAGGCCGCGGGCGATCCGCGATACCCCCATGGCGATGCCGATCGGAATGCCGATCAGCGCCGCCAGCGCGAACGCCAGGAATACGCGCGACATGCTGCAGAGAAAATGCACGCCGAGCGTATGGCCGTCGAGTTCGCCGGCCGAAGCCTGCTGCAACGCGGTCCAGATCGTTTCCGGCTTCGGCAGAAACAACGGCTTGATCAGCCCGAGATGCGTGGCGCCCCACCACAGCGCCAGCAGCGCGGCGATGCTGAGCGCGTTCAGCGCCAGGCTCGATCCTTCGCCGAGCTGGCGATAGCGGCTGGTCTTCTGCCGCAACGGTGATACGACCGCGGCGTCAGGCTCCGGCTCTGCCGCGGTCATCGTCATCAGGCCACGGCGAGCGTGTCACGCTGCCGGATCGCGGCCAGCACGAATTCGCGCATCGCGATGAAATCCGGATCCGACTTCACCTTGCGGGCGTCGCGGCAGGCGATGAAGCGGAGGCCGAAATCGAGCGCGATGCTGCGTTCGATCTTTCCCGGGCGCGGCGTCATGATCACCAGGCGGGTGGCGAGAAACAACGCCTCCTCGACCGAGTGGGTGATGAAGAACATCATCTTTCCGGTGCGGTGCCAGACGTCCAGGATCAATTCCTGCAGCTGTTCGCGGGTCAAGGCGTCGAGCGCGCCGAGCGGCTCGTCCATCAGCAGCACCTGCGGGTCGCAGGCCAGCGCGCGGGCGATGCCGACGCGCTGCTGCATGCCGCCGGACAGTTCATAGACCATCTTGGTTTCGAGATCGGCCAGCCCGACCAGCCTGAGTTGCTCGCGCGCCAGCGCGTAACGCGCCGGCCTGGCGACGCCGCGCATCCGCAGCCCGAAGGCGACGTTGTCGATCACGTTGAGCCACGGCATCAGCGCGTGCTTCTGGAACACCACGCCGCGATCGGACGACGGCCCCGCGATCGGCCGGCCGTGCAGCCGCACGCTGCCGCCGGTCGGCGGCAGGAACCCGGCGATCACCGACAGCAGCGTGGTTTTACCGCAGCCGGAGGCGCCGATCGCCACCACGAATTCGCCCGCCGCGATCGACAGGCTGACATGGTCGAGCGCCGCGACGCTGCCGTCTTGCGTGGCATAACGCACCGACACGTCGTCGACCATCAAAGCCGCCGCGGCCGCCGCAGCCGTCATCGCGCCGCCGCCGCGGCGTATTCGGCGTTGACGAAATTCGAGAAGTCGGCCGGCACCTCGACGATGCGGCCCTGCGCCTTCAGGAACTGCGCGGTGTTGGCCAATGCCTTGGCCACGCCGCCGTCCTTGCCGCCGCCGAGCCAGGCCGACGAGGCCTGCGCCGCCGCTGCCGGGAAGGCGTAGCTGTCGAGCGTCGCCGGCACGTCTTCGGCTTTCGCGCCGACCACGCGGGCGATGGTCTTGACCTCGCTGGACTCCGCGGTGTAGCGCGCCTTGTCCTGCCGATAGGCATCGTCCGCCGCCGCCAATTGCTTGACCAGCGCGGTGACGAACGGCTTGTTGTCAGCGGCCCAAGCCTTGTTGACGATCACCGCGTCGAAGGTCGGCGCGCCGAGCTTGGCGACGTCGGCCGACGACAGGATCACCTTGCCGCCATCGGCCTTGACCCGGCTCAGCACCGGATCCCACACGAAGGTGCCGTCGATGTCGCCGCGCTCCCAGGCCGCGGCAATCTCCTGCGGCCGCAGATTAATGATCTGCACCTCGCCCGGCTTGATGCCGGCCTTGCTGAGCGCGTAGATCAACTGATAATGCGCCGTCGAAGCCAGCGGCGTGGCGATCTTCTTGCCCTTGAGGCCGGCGAGGTCGGCGATCCCGGAATTCCGCGTCACCACCAGTTGCTCGGCATTGTTGATGTCGTCGAGCACCCAGACCACCTCGATGTCGAGGCCCTGCGCGATCGCCGCGGTCGCGGGGCTCGATCCGACCTCGCCGATCGGCACGTCGCCCGATGCCATCGCCTTGATCACGTCGCCGCCGCCGCCGAAAATCTTCCAGTTGATCTTGTAGCCGGTCGACCGCTCTACCGCGCCGGCGGCCTGCGCGACGAGGAACGGCACGATCATGTCCTGGTGCGCGATGGTGACTTCGCGGGTCTGCGCGTGGAGTTGCGTGCCCCACAAGCCGAATGCCAGCGACAGCAAAAGCCACGCCTTGGATTTCATCTTTTGTCTCCTGTCCTTCGTTCGCTCGCCGACCCGTTTCGAACGCCGGCAGCCGACTCCATGGCCCGCGTCAATCCCACAAGGCGCGCGCGCTCGGCAGGCTGACCTCGGCGAGTTTCACCGCGTCGACGTCCTGATCGATCACCACATACTGCCCCTGCCAATAGGCCAGCGCCGCGCCGCGCGGCCCGGCGCGAACATCGAGCACCCGGCCGATCAGCACGGCGTGGGAATGTCGTTCGACGATGTGCTCGATCTCGCAATCGATCGCCGCCAGCGCGCCGACCAACAGCGGCACGCCGGAGACCCGCGTGGTCCATTCCGCGCCGGAGAACCGCGCCTCGCCCTGGACGCCGCCCTTGCCGGCAAAGCGCTCGGCAAGCTCGAGCTGATCCGCCGACAGAATGTTGACGCCGAAGAAGCCGTGGCGCTTCAACAGCGGCCATGACGACGCCTGCCGGTTGATGCTGACGATCAGCGATGGCGGCTCGATCGACAGCGAGGCCACCGAGGTCACGGTCATGCCGGCCCGCTCGGCGCCCTGCCCGGTGGTGACGATGCTGACGCCGCCGGCGAGATGGCGCATCGCGCCGCGAAACTCCGCAGACGTCGCCGCGACCCTGACATCGCGGACCGTGGCATTCATGCTACGCCTCACAAATCTGTGGTGCCGTCGGCACCTTCGAGCAGATCCCGCAAAATCGAGCCTTCCAGCGCGGCGAGTTCGGCGGAGCCGCGGTCCCGAGGCCGCGCGATGTCGACGCTGATGTCGTGCGCGATCCGGCCGTCCTCGATCACCAGCACCCGGTCGGCGAGCGCGACCGCTTCCGCGACGTCATGGGTCACCAGGATCGCGGTGAAGCCCTGGTCGCGCCACACCCGCTCCAACAGGCGCTGCATCGAGATCCGGGTCAGCGCATCGAGCGCGCCGAGCGGCTCGTCGAACGCCAGCACCCGCGGATCGCCGACCAGCGCGCGCGCCAGCGCGACGCGCTGTTTCTGCCCACCGGACAACACCGCCGGCCATTGCTGGCGCTTATCCTCGAGGCCGACATCGTTCAATGCGGTTTCGGCGCGCGCCCTGGCATCCGGCTGGCCGCGGTCGCGGCCGAGCCCGACTTCGACGTTGGACAGCACCCGCGCCCATGGCAGCAGCCGCGGCTCCTGAAACATGATGCGGATGTCCTGCGTCCGCGCGGTTTCGCCGAAGGCGATGCTGCCGGTGGTGGCCTGATCGAGCCCGGCGATCAGCCGCAGCAGCGTGCTCTTGCCGCAACCGCTGCGCCCGACGATGGCGACAAACTGTCCGGCGGCGATCGTCAGATCGATGCCGCGCAGCACCTGATTGTCGCCGAAGGACTTGGTGAGGCCGCGGATCGTCAGCGGCAGTCCGCGCCCGTCCGGCTCGCCGACGCTGCGCAACACCGGCGTAGCGCGTTCGGCGACGGCGGCCGGCGTCACCGCCGGGGTATCCGAAACCAGGCGAAGCGATTGCTGCATGGCGGCCTCAATGTTGCTGGAACGCGGGATGCCAGGACAGCGTCAGCCGCTCCAGCAGTCTCGCCGTGCTATCGGCGACCTTGCCGAGCAAGGCGTAGATCAGGATGCTCAGCACCACGACGTCGAGCAGCATGAATTCGCGCGCCTGCATCGCCATGTAGCCCAGCCCGGACGACGCCGCGATGGTCTCGGCGACGATCAGCGTCAGCCACATGATGCCGAGCGCAAAGCGCACGCCGACGAAGATCGACGGCAGCGCGCTCGGGAAGATCACCCGGCGAAACAACTCGCCGTTGCTCATGCCGTAGATCCGGCCCATCTCTATCAGTTGCGGATCGACGGTGCGGATGCCGTGCAGGGTGTTGAGGTAGATCGGAAAGAACACGCCGAGCGCCACCAGGAACAGCTTGGCGGATTCGTCGATGCCGAACCACAGGATCACCAGCGGAATCAGCGCCAGATGCGGAATGTTGCGCACCATCTGCAGCGTGGTGTCGGTGAGCTTGCTGGACAGCTGCGACAGCCCGTTGGCGAGCCCGAAGGCAAAGCCGATGCCGCCGCCGATCGCAAAGCCGACCGAGGCGCGCCAGAAGCTGACCCAGATGTTGTTGGCGAGATCGCCGGACAACAGCAGCTTCCAGCCCGCCAGCGCGACGTCGCTCGGCGCCGGCAGCACCCGGGTCGGCACCAGGCCGGTGACGCAGGCAAGCTGCCAGGCGATCAGGATCAGCAATGGCACGATCCATTGCGTCAGGCCGTCGGCGCGCGGCCAACGCAGCGTGCGAAACCGCGGCAGGGTGTCGGTCAGGCTCATGATCGCGCCGCCTTGAGCTGCGGCAGCCGCTCATTGGCGATGGTTTCGCCGAACGGCCCGGTGTTGGCGCGCAGCGTCGCCGCGCCGGTCGGATGCGCCAGCGACAGCAGCGGGAACACCAGCTCGGCGAAGCGATAGGCTTCCTCGAGATGCGGATAGCCCGACAGGATGAAGCTATCGATGCCGATCTCCTGATATTCCTTGATCCGCTCCGCCACGGTCTGCGGATCGCCGACCAGCGCGGTGCCGGCGCCACCGCGCACCAGCCCCACCCCGGCCCACAGATTCGGACTGATCTCGAGCTTGTCGCGACGTCCGCCATGCAGCTCCGACATCCGCTTCTGGCCGACCGAATCCATCCGCGCGAAGATCTTTTGCGCGGCGGCGATGGTGTCGTCGGTGAGGTATTGGATCAATTCCTCGGCGGCCTTCCAGGCGGCCTCGCTGGTCTCGCGCACGATCACATGCAGCCGGATGCCAAACGAGATGGCGCGGCCGCGCTTGGCGGCGGCGCGCTTGACCCGCTCCACCTTGTCGCGCACCTGATCCGGCGGCTCGCCCCAGGTCAGATACTTGTCGACGGTGTCGACCGCGACGTCGATGCCGGCGTCCGAGGAGCCGCCGAAATACAATGGCGGGCGCGGCCGCTGCAGCGGCGGAAACAGCAATCGGCCGTCCTCGATGCGGATGTGCTTGCCGCTGACGTTGACCGTGTTGCCGGCGAGCAGGCCGCTGTAGACGTCGAGAAACTCCCGCGTCACCTCGTAGCGCTCGTTGTGCGGCAGGAACACGCCATCACCGGCGTTTTCCACCGGGTCGCCGCCGGTGACGACGTTGATCAGCAGCCGGCCGTTGGAGACGCGGTCCAGCGTCGCGGTCATCCGCGCCGCGACGCTCGGCGATTGCAGCCCCGGCCGCACCGCCACCAGATAACGCAGCCGCTCGGTCCACGGCGCCAGCGCCGAGGCGGTGATCCAGGAATCCTCGCAGCTCCGCCCGGTCGGCAACAGCACGCCGAAATAGCCGAGCTGGTCGGCGGCCTGCGCGATCTGCCGCAGATAGTTGAAATTGACCTCGCGGCCGCCTTTACTCGTGCCGAGATAGTGCCCGTCGCCGTGGGTCGGCAGGAACCAAAGAACGTTGGCGTTCGGTTGATTGGCGCTCATCGATCGGTTCTCCGTGTCATCGGACGTCTTGGGTTTCGTTGCTGGCGACGCGTTGTTGGCGACGAGGGGATTTTGCAGGTCGACGGGTAGCGGTGCGGCATCAGGTCTGCGCCAGTTTCCACACCGCGTCGCGGACCACGATCGGCTTCGGAATGAGGCCGAGCTGGAAGTAACGATCGGCAACGCCCTGCTGCGTCGCCACTATGTCCGCGGTGATCGGACCGACGGCGAAGGAATTGCGATTGGCCGCGACGGTCTGCACATCGAGCGGAATGCCGGTGACCTCGCTGAACGCCTTCGCCACCTCGTCGCGATGCTGCTCGGCCCAGATCGCGGTCGCTGCGGTGACATCGATGATCTGCTGCAGCACCGCGCCGTGCGTCGTCGCGAAGTCGCGATTGGCGATGTAGAACGCGTTCATCTTGGTGATCTCATGGGCGTGCACCAGGATGCGCCCATTCTGTTTGGTTTCGCCGATCGCGAAATACGGGTCCCAGATCGACCAGGCGTCGATGCTGCCGTTGGCGAAGGCCGGCCCGGCGTCCGGCGGCGTCAGATACACCGGCGTGATGTCGGCGTAACTCAGACCGACTTTCTCCAGCGCCTGCACCACGACGCTGTGGGCGCTCGAGCCCTTGGTGAAACCGACGCGCTTACCCTTCAGGTCTTCGAGCTTGCGGATCGGGGAATTCTGCGGCACCAAAATGCCCTGCCCGGTGGTGATCGGCTGGCCCGCGGCGTAGACGATCGCGGCCCCTGCGGCCTGCGCGAAGATCGGCGGCGAATCGCCGACCGAGCCATAGTCGACGCTGCCGACATTGATCGCTTCCATCATCGGCGGGCCGGAGGAAAACTCCACCCATTTGACGGTGATGCCCTGCGGCGCAAAATGCTTCTCAAGCACGGCCTGCCGCCGCGCGATCAGCAGAACGCCGTTTTTCTGATAGCCGATGCGGATCTCGGTGAGCGGCGCGGCCGTTTGCGCCTGCGACGGCTGCGCCAGCGCGGCGAACGCTGCAGCGCCTGCCGATAGTTTCAGGAATTTCCTGCGCTGCATCTATGGCTCTCCGCGCCGCCGCAACTCATTCGACGAAGGGATGATGGTGTCACCTGCGACGGGTGTCGAGGCTTCGGCCAAAATAGCAATGGCCCCGCTGCGGATCAGCGCCGCAGCGATGGGTTTATTGCCGGAACCCGCGCTGCGACGCTTTGACTGTTTCATCTGGCGCCGGCGAAACCAGCCGGCGATCACGCTGCCGCAGCCGCTACGACCCCGGCGTCCAGGTCCAGACGATCTCCCTGACGTTGACCGGCTTCGGGACCAGTCCAAGCTTGTAGAACCGATCGGCAACGGTCTGCTGGGTCGCGACCACCTTGTCGGTGACCGGCGTGACCAGAAACAGCGTGCGATCCACCGCGCGGGTCAGCGCCTCGGTCTCCAGCCCCGTTGATTCATGCAGCGCCTTGACGATCTCGGGGTGATGATCGGTGGCCCACACCGATTCATCGGCGAAGATCTGGTTGAGCTTCGCGACGACGTCGGGATGCTTGCCGGTGAAGTCGCGATTAGCAAGGAAGAACGCATTGGCGTCATGGACGTCCTTGGCCGAGACGATCACCCGGACCTTGCCCTTTTCGACCAGCGCCAGATAGGGATCCCAGATCGTCCAGGCATCGAGATTGCCGCCGGCGAAGGCCACCGCGGCATCGGCCGGCGCCAGATATACCGGCGTGATATCCGAATAGGACAGCCCGGCTTTCTCCAGCGCCGCGACCGTGGTGTTGTGCGAGCTCGAGGCCTTGGCGAAGCCGACCCGCTTGCCCTTCAGATCCGCCACCGTCTTGATCGGCGAATTCTCCGGCACCACGATCGCCTCGTTTCTGCCGGCCGACGGCAACGCCGCGACGTAAAGCAGATTGGCGCGCGCGGCCTGGGCGAAGATCGGCGGCGCATCGCCGGTGTAGCCGTAGTCGATATTGCCGGTGTTCAGCGCCTCGAGCAGCGGCGGGCCGAATGCGAACTCCACCCACTTCACCTCGATGCCGCGCGATTTCAGCGCGTCCTCGACGGTGTGGCGCTGCTTGGTGGCCGGGAAGATGCCGGCGCGCTGGAATCCGATCCGGACTTCCTTCAACTCATCCGTGGCCGCAGCCGCCGGACCCACGAATGCCGCGGCCAACAATGCGACGGCGATCGCGGAGATCACGGTCCTTCGGGTCTGCGCCATCATCGTCTTGCTCCATCTGTCGGGCGCGATGCCGGATCGCGGGAGCAGCGACGCTAGCGTTGTTTGCCGGGAATGTTGTTTCAAAGATGAATCGAAGCGCGCAAGCATTGACGTTTCGATCACCGGCCCGGAGGTGAGTTTATCTCCCGCCCGGCGACGCTCAGTCTCGTCAAACGGCGCTCTTTGCGGAGCTCGCCGCCGGCCAACCGGCGCATAGCAAGGATCGGTCGGCGATCGGCCGCAAAGCAGCGTTGTGTTTCACGGATCGCGGCAACAACGAACGGCGGTTCTATTGACGGACATTCCGCGCATCCGCAGGGTCGGCTCTTCACAGCCCCGAAATCGAGAACAGTCTCATGATCAAATTCATCTCACAGCTTGGCCTGATCGCCACCGTCGCCACCGCGGCGCTGCCGGCCGCGGCGCAAAGCCCGGCCGCGCCCGATCAGGTCCGCATCGGCTATCAGAAGTCGTCGACGCTGGCCGCGATCCTCAAGAGCAACGGCGAACTGGACAAGGCGCTGGCGCCGCTCGGCGTCAAGCTGTCGTGGCACGAATTCACCAGCGGGCTACCGCTGCTGGAGGCGATCAACACCGGCAATGTCGATTTCGGCGCCGACGTCGCGGACACCGTGCCGCTGTTCGCGCAGGCCGCCGGCGCCAAGCTCGCTTATATCGCCGAGGAATCCGCCTCGCCGGCAGCGCAGGCGATCCTGGTCCCCGCGGACTCGCCAATCAAGGCCGTCGCCGATCTGAAGGGCAAGAAGGTCGCGGTGACCAAGGGCGCCGGCAGCCATTTCCTGCTGCTCGCCGCTCTGGCTAAGGCCGGGCTGAGCTTCAAGGACATTTCGCCGGCCTACCTCACGCCGGCCGATGGCCGCGCCGCCTTCATCGGCGGCAATGTCGACGCCTGGGTGGCGTGGGATCCATTCCTCACCAGCGCTGCGCATCAGTCCAGAGCGCGCGTGCTCGCCGACGGCAGCAACGGGCTTGCGAGCTACAAGCGCTACTATCTGTCGTCGGCGGCGTTCGCCGAACGGCGCGCCGACGTCTTGAACGTGATCTATCGCAAGCTCGAGGAGACCGGCCGCTGGGTCAAGGCGCAGCCGCAGGACGCCGCCTCCCTGCTGGCCGGATTGTGGAGCATCGACGCCGCCACGGTCGAAGAGGCCAACGGCCACCGCTCCTACAAGGTCGGCGCGGTCACCACACCGGGGCTGTCCGAACAGCAGCGGATCGCCGACGCCTTCTTCGCCGAAGGTCTGCTGCCCGTGAAGGTCAACGCTGCCGATGCCAAGATATGGACGCCGAAGCCGGAGTGATCAAGTCTCCTCATCCTGAGAGTCTGACCGAAAAAGCAGCGAGTAAAATCAGGCGTTTTTGTCATTGCGAGCCGAGGACGGCGCGCAGCGCCGGCTTCGATGCGAAGCAATCCAGGGGCTTTTTGCGGAACCCTGGATTGCTTCGTCGCAAGAGCTCCTCGCAATGACGCGTCTAATGCCTGATTTCATTGATCGCTTTTTGAGTCAGACTCTGAGGAGCCCGGCGCAGCTCGAAGAGCGAAGCTGGGCGTCTCGAAGGATGAGGCCTCATGGTTCGAGACGCGCGCCGAAGTCGGCGCGCTGCTCACAATGAGGGTGCGCTCACGCAGCGCCCGGCTGCGGCCGCATGTCGGCGCGGTCGATGCCGGCGATCACCACCGGCTTCTTCATGGCATCGCGGCGGAACGGCTCGCCGAGTTCCTGGTTCAGCACCACCTCGATGAAGGTGGTGACGCCGTCCTGCTGCGCCGCGCAGGATTCGGCCAGCGCCGCGGTCAACTCCGCCGGGCTGCGCACGGTGACACCCTGCAGCCCGCAGGCCACCGCGACGCGGGCATAGCTGAGATGCGGGTCGAGCTCGGTACCGACAAAATTGTCGTCGTACCACAGCGTCGAGTTGCGTTTCTCGGCGCCCCATTGATAGTTGCGGAAGATCACCATGGTGATGCCGGGCCATTCTTCGCGGCCGATCGAACTCATTTCATTCATCGAAATGCCGAACGCGCCGTCGCCGGAGAAGCCGACCACCGGCAGATCGGGTCGGCCGATCTTGGCGCCGATGATCGCCGGAAAGCCGTAGCCGCACGGCCCGAACAGCCCAGGCGACAGATAGCGCCGGCCGGAATCGAAGCTCGGATAGGCGTTGCCGATCGCGCAATTGTTGCCGATGTCCGAGGAGATGATCGACTCGCGCGGCAGACCGGCCTGGATCGCCCGCCACGCCTGCCGCGGCGACATCCGCTCCGGATCGCGCACCCGGGCGCGCGCGTTCCACGTCGTCCCGTCGTCGTCGTCCTCGTGGTCCATGCTGGAGAGCTGCTGCAGCCAGGCCGACCTGGTCGTGTGGATCAGCGCCTTGCGTTGTTCGCGGCCGGCGTCGCCGGCTTTCGGCGCGAGCTGCGCAAGAATCTGCCGCGCCACCCGACCGGCATCGCCGCAGATCGCCACCGCGAGCGGCTTGGTGAGACCGATGCGATCAGGATTGATGTCGACCTGGATCACCTTGGCCGTGGTCGGCCAATAGTCGATGCCGTAGCCCGGCAGCGTCGAGAACGGATTGAGCCTGGTGCCCAGCGCCAGCACCACGTCGGCCTTGGCGATCAATTCCATCGCCGCCTTCGAGCCGTTGTAGCCGAGCGGCCCGGCGGCGAGGCGGTGCGAGCCGGGAAACGAGTCATTGTGCTGATAGCCGTTGCACACCGGCGCATCGAGGCGCTCGGCCAGCGCCACGCAATCGGCAATCGCATTGCCGATCACCACGCCGGCGCCGGACAGGATCACCGGGAACGCCGCCTCCGACAACAGCTTCGCGGCCTGCGCGATTGCGTCCACGCCGCCGGCCGGCGGTTCGAGTTCGATGATCGAGGGCAGCGTGATGTCGATCACCTGGGTCCAGAAATCGCGCGGCATGTTGATCTGCGCCGGCGCCGACAGCCGCTTTGCCTTGGTGATCACCCGGTTCAGTACCTCGGCGACGCGGGCCGGATCGCGCACCTCCTCCTGGTAACAAACGGTGTCGCGGAACATCGCCATCTGCTCGACCTCCTGGAAGCCGCCCTGTCCGATGGTGCGATTGGCGGCCTGCGGCGTCACCAGCAGCATCGGAGTGTGATTCCAATAGGCGGTCTTCACCGCGGTGACGAAGTTGGTGACGCCGGGGCCGTTCTGCGCGATCGCCATCGCGACCTTGCCGGTGGCGCGGGTGTAGCCGTCGCAGATCAGCCCGCCATTGGCCTCGTGCGCGACGTCCCAGAAGGTGATCCCGGCTTTCGGAAACAAATCCGAGATCGGCATGAAAGCCGAGCCGATGATGCCGAACGCATGTTCGATGCCATGCAGCTGCAATACTTTGATGAACGCTTCTTCGGTGGTCATACGCATGGGCTTGGTCCAATTGAAATGTCGATGTGAGATCAGGCGACGCCGGCCGGCGCAAGCGCGGCGGCGAGCGCCGACGCGAGCTCATTGGGCGTCGCGGTGACGCGCACGCCGGCTGCTTGCAGCGCAGCACGCTTGCTCGCATAGCCGCCGCGGCCGCCGCTGACGATGGCGCCGGCATGGCCCATCGTCTTGCCCGGTGGCGCGGCGCAGCCGGCGATGAACGCCACCACCGGCTTGCTCATGCCCCGCGCATAGTCGGCGGCGTCTTCTTCCATGTGGCCGCCGATCTCGCCGATCAGCGCCACCGCGCGGGTGCGCGGGTCGCGATCGAGCGCGGTCAACGCATCCAGCGTCGTGGTGCCGATCAACGGATCGCCGCCGATGCCGATGAAGGCGGATTGGCCGAGGCCTGCGCGGGTCAGGTTGAGGCAGATCAGCGTGCCGAGGCTGCCGCTGCGCGAGATCACGCCGATCGCGCCCGGCCGAAACACCTCGGCGTTGTCGCCGGGCATGATGCCGACAAAGCCTTCGCCGGGCGTGACGAGGCCGGCGGTGTTCGGGCCGATGATCCGGCTCTGCGACACGCGGGCGCGAGCGTGGATGTCGACCACGTCGCGGGTCGGGATATGTTCGGTCAGCACCACGATGCTGCGAATGCCGGCGTCGATGGCGTCGATCACCGCGTCGCGCGCCTGCAACGGCGGAACGAACAGCACCGAGACGTCGATCGCGCCGTCCCACACAGCCTCCACCGCGGAGCGATAGATCGGCACGCCGAGCGTGCTGGCGCCGGCGCGCTTCGGATTGACGCCGGCGACGATGTTGGTGCCGCAGGCCTGCATCTTCTGGGTCCAGAAGCTGCCCTGCTTGCCGGTGATGCCCTGCACCAGCACGGTCTGTCCACGCCGATAGATCATCGCGCGGCCTCGATCGCGGCCAGCACCGCGTCTTCCATCAGGTCATAGGGCTCGATGCCAAGCCGCTCGCGCACCAGCTTCACCGCCTCTTCGGCGCCGGTGCCGTGAATCGAAAAGAACGCCGGCACGCTCGGCCGCAACGCTTCCCAGGAGCGGATCACGCCGGCGGCCATCACCTCGGTGCGGGCGAAGGCGCCGCAGAAATTCACCACCAGGCTTTTGACGCCGGGATTCGCCAGCACCAGGTCGAGCGCCACCTCGGCCTTGGTGTAGGCGTCGCCGCCGATCTCGAGGAAATTCGCCGGCCGGCCGCCGAAATACGCGATCACATCCATCGTCGTCATGGTCAAGCCGGCGCCGTTGGCGAGAATCCCGACATTGCCGTCGAGCTGGATGAATTTCAGCCCGTGCTCGGTGCCGCGCCGCTCCAGCGCGGTGAGCCTCGGCGGTGCCGCGGCCGCGACCAGCGCCGGCTGGCGCAATGCAGCGGCATCATCGAGCACGAATTTGCAATCCAGCGCCACCACGCGGCCGTCGCGTAGCAGCGCCAAGGGATTGATCTCCAGCAGTTCGGCATCGTGGTCGCGATAGAGCTGATAGAGCCGGGCGAGCGCGTCGGCGACCGCCGCCTCGGCCGCGCCGAGGCCGAGCCCGCGCAGCAACTCCGCGGCGTCGGCGGCGGTGAAGCCGCGGGTGACGTCGACCGCGGCGCGACGGAGCGCGGCGGGCTTCTCTGCCGCAAGCTCCTCGATCTCGATGCCGCCGTCGCTCGCAAACAGCACCAGCGGGCTGCGGCTGGCGACGTCGGTCACAACCGCGGCGTAGAACTCGCGGTCGATCTCGGCCTGCGCTTCGACTAGGACGCGTTCCACGGCGTAGCCGCCGATGGTCTTGCCGAGAATTTCTCGCGCGACGATCTCCGCCTGCTGCGGCGTCTCGGCGATCGCGATGCCGCCGGCTTTGCCGCGCTGGCCCGCCGGCACCTGCGCCTTCACCACGACGCGGCCAATGCCGCGCGCCGCGTCGGCCGCCTGCTCCGGCGTCGTACAAACCACGCCTTGTGGGGTCGCAATTCCGGCGCGGCCAAGTAACAAGGTCTTGCCGACATGTTCTTCGAAATTCATCGCGCGGCCCTATCGCCCATAGCGCTGCCAATGCGGCCCGAACAATTCCTGCTCGGTCGGCTTGTCCTCGGGGATCGGCACCACGAGGTGAGTGATGTTGAGAAAGTGCTTATAATTAAGGTTTTCCGAGATGCTGTTCTTCTGCCAAGAGCCGCAGCCCATCGTCAGTGTGAAGTCGAGGCCGCTGTCGAAACCGCCGCCATTGCCGAAAGTGTGGGCGAAATTCACCAGCACCCGCACCACCGGAAAGCTCTCGGCGAGCCGATAGGCGCGGGCGAAATCCCTTGTGTGCAGCCCGAGGGAGTGGCCGCGACCCTGATAATCCAATATTTCCCGTGCCTTAGCGGCGGCCGCGGCGAAATCGCTGGCGCGGTACAGCGTCAACACCAGCGACAATTTCTCGCCGGACAAGGGATGCGCGGGGCCGACGCCGGCCTCCTCCACCATGATGAATTTCGCCTGCAAATCTTGTGGCAAACCGAAGGCAGCGGCCAGCACCGAGATGTCGCGGGCGATCAGCTCGCGGTTGAGCTTGCCGGCGCTCCACAGCGTGGTCTCGATGCGCTGTTTCTGCGCGGCGTCGGCGAGGAAGCCGCCGGCGTCGCGCAACGCCGCGAGTGCCGCGTCATACACCGCGTCGACGATCACCACCGCGTTCTCCGAGGAGCACGAGGTGGCGTTGTCGAACGTCTTCGACGCGCAGATCTTTCGCGCGGCGTCGGCAAGATCGGCGGTCTCGTCGATGATCACCGGCACATTGCCGGCGCCGACCCCGATCGCCGGCGTGCCGCTCGAGTAGCCCCGCCGCACATTGTCCTGCGAGCCGGTGACCACCACCAGATCGACCGCGCGCATCAGGGCTTCGGTCGCCTGCTTGGTGATCGGCGCCGGCAGGATCTGCACCAAATCGTCCGGCAATCCGATTTGCTTCAACGCGGCGCGCATATAGTCGACGGTTCGCGCCGTGGTGCGATAACCCAGAGGCGACGGCGCGATGACGATGGCGTTGCGGCCCTTGATCGCCATCATCGCCTTGTTCACCGCCGTGGCGCCGGGATTGGTCGACGGCGTCACCGCGCCGACCACGCCGATCGGCTTGGCGAATTTGACCAGGCCGCGGCGGTCGTCGCGCTCGATCTCGCCGACCGACTTCACCCGCAACAGATCGCGCAGGGTGCCGAACGTCTTGCGCTGCTTCTTGACGATCTTGTCCGCCACGTTGCCAAGGCCGGTGTCGGCGACCGCCAGCTCGGCGAGTTCGCGGGCGTGCTCGGGCTTGTACAACGACCACGCCAGCGCGCGGACCGCCTCGTCGGCGCGGGCCTGATCGACGTCGGCGAAGGATTGTTGCGCCGCGCGCGATCGGCGCACGACGTCGTCGACAACGGACGCCGCATCGACGGGGCGCGTGAGGAAATTGGCGGCGGTCATGGCGACTCTCGCATCGTGATGGCGGGCGATCGGCGCTCGCCGGCGCCGCGCAGATATCTCTTGTTGTCGCGGCCCCGGTCAATGGATCAGAATTTCAACTATCAGCCGCGCATGAGAGATCCATTCCATCAAACCGCCCGCCGAGAGAATTCCCGACACCGCAAGGCCGCGCCGCGTCGCGCCGCGCGAGCCGACGCGGGCAACACCGCCGGCGCGCGGGGCGTATCGCAACACCTTTCGTCGCGCGACGAAGATTGAACCTGCTGCTAACCTCGCGGCGTTTGGATGATTTTGGCGCGGCAGCCGCGCAATACGAAATTCAGTTGGTAGTTTCGGCCGCCTATAAACGATCACGTCCGCGCTTTGCGCCGACGCGTCCGCTGGCCTGACCGGCGGCAATCTTGTGAGAGGCATGGCGATGGCGGCGACGGTCGGCGAATTGAAGGACGCGTTGTGGAAGGAGCTGGCGCTGAAGGCCGAGCTCGGCATCAACGGCGTGGCGATCAGCGGCGAGGCGCTGGAGCTGATCCAACCCGGCGTCAAGGCGCAGGAACAGGTGCACTGCCTGTTCGAGATGGACTTCGAGATCCACACCACCGAACTGCCGTCGCACTTCCAACTGCCGAACGGACTGACGACGCCGTTCCGCTGGAATCCGAAATCCAGCTACCGCATCGACCTGATCGGCGAGCGCACCGTGATCATTCACGGCAACGAGGTGCTGGCCGACGTCGAGTTCCAGCCGCGGCCGAAATTCTACGGCGCCAAGACCTCCGACGGCGTCGAGATGTCGGCGATCGGCGCGCATTACGCGCAGCGCCATCTGTTCATCGTCTACAGCAACGAATGCTCCTACAAGGAAAAGGGCGAAGACTGCCTGTTCTGCAACATCAACTACACCAAAGACGTCTATGGCGATCAGCGGCCGTTCTGGAAGAACGCCAAGCAGATCGGCGAGACCGCGGCCGCGGCCTATCTCGGCGGCGAGGTCGATCATCTGACGGTCAGCGGCGGCATCATCCCGGAGCGCCGCGAACTCGACTACTATCTCGACGTCGCCGAAGCGATCCAGCGCCACACCGGGCTCGAGGATTTCAACGGCACCGCGACGGTTGCGGCCCCGCTCGACCTGCGCAACATCGACCGCTTCAAGGAAGCCGGCTATCGCACCACCGCGATGAACATCGAGATCTGGGACAAGGGCATCTACAACGCGATCTGCCCCGGAAAGGCGCGCGGCAGCGGCGGCTGGGAGCACTGGGTCAAGGCGCTGGAACACGCCGCCAAGGTGTTCGGGCACGGCCGGGTGCGCTCCAACATCGTCGCCGGCATCGAGCCGAAGAAGAGCACGGTGGCCGGGCTGGAATATCTCGCCTCCAAGGGCGTGGTCGGCACCGCCACGGTGTGGTGCCCGAACCCCGGCTCCGAACTCGAAGGCCACCGCTCGCCCGAGCCCGGCTGGTATCTCGACCTCGCCCACAAGCAGGTCGCGATCTGGAAGCAGAACGGCTTCAGCTACCAGCAGATCTACGACTGCCACGCCTCCTCCGACAGCCTGCAGCATGACGTCTGGCGGATCGAGGACGAATTGCTGCCGGTGTTCTCCGAGACCAGAAGCCTGGTCGCGGCGGAATAGCAAGCTGCGTGGCGACCGCGCGCCGGAGCGGCGCCACGCGCGATCGCGCCGCGCCCCCGTTGCAACTTTGCCGATGGCCCGGAGGTCCCGTGACTGAACGTAAACCCAAACATATCGCGATCTACGGCAAGGGCGGCATCGGCAAGTCGACCACCACGTCGAACATCAGCGCGGCGCTGGCGGAGGCCGGCTATCGCGTGATCCAGATCGGCTGCGATCCGAAGAGCGATTCCACCAACATCCTGCGCGGCGGCGACGACCTACCGACCGTGCTCGACAGCCTGCGCGAGCGCGGCCGGCCGTCGATCGCCGACGTCTCCGCCACCGGCTTTGCCGGCGTGCTGTGCATCGAGGCCGGCGGTCCGGTGCCCGGCGTCGGCTGCGCCGGGCGCGGCATCAACGCCGCGGTGGATCTGCTGCACGAACTGAATCTGTTCGAGGAATTCAAGCCGGATGTCGTGCTCTACGACGTGCTCGGCGACGTGGTGTGCGGCGGCTTCGCGGTGCCGATCCGCAACGGCATCGCGGAATCCGCGTTCGTCGTCACCTCGTCGGACTTCATGGCGATCTTCGCCGCCAACAATCTGTTCAAGGCGATCAGCAAATACGCGCCCTCCGGCGGTGCCCGGCTCGGCGGGGTGATCGCCAACTCGATCCAGACGCCCTATGCGGCGTCGCTGATCGACGACTTCGCCGCGCGCACCGGCACCAAGGTGGTCGGCTATGTGCCGCGCTCGCAGGCGGTGGCGCAGAGCGAATTGTACGGCAAGACCGTGATCGAGGCGCAGCCGCGCTCCGAGCAGGCCGAGGTGTATCGCGCGCTGGCGCGGCATATCGCGCAGAGCCATGACAGCAGCGTGCCGAAGCCGCTGAACGGCCCGGCGCTGAAGGGCTGGGCGCGGGAATGGGGCGATCGGGTGTTCGGCGTCGAGGCCGGGATCGTCGCCCCGCAAGAGGCGATCTGAGGTGGCGCGCCCGCCGCAACTGCGCACCCGGGAAAAACGCCTCGGTGCGATCGGCGGCTATTTCGGCGAGGTCGCGCCGCTGATCGCCGAACTGCAAAGCGGGCAATCCTCCGACCGCATCCGCACCTTCGCGCAGATCGCGCCGGACGACATCGTGCAGGCGCTGCACGTGCTCGCAGGCATCGCCGGCGCCGGCATCGTGGTGCATGGCGGGCGCGGCTGCGCCGGCGCGCTGACGCGGTTTGCCCCGAATGGCCGCTGGGCGGTGAGCAATCTCGACCAGCGCGACACCATTCTCGGCTCCGACGGCGCGCTCGCCGACACCGTGCGCGGGCTGTATCGCCGCGAGCGGCCGTGGGCGATCTTCATCGTCGCCACTCCGGTGATCGCCATCAACAATGACGACGTGCGCAGCGCCGCGATCGAACTGTCCGACGAGCTGGACATCCCAGTGATCGAGGTGATCAGCGACGGCTTCCGCTCGAAGATTGCCGCCACCGGCTTCGATGCCGCGGCGCAAGCCGCGCTACAACTGGTGACTCCGGCCGAGGCCGCGCCGCGCCGCGACCTCGTCAACCTGCTCGCGGTGGATGGCGGGCCGGGCGTCGCCGATATCGCGGCGCAGCTTCGCGCCCTCGGGCTCGAAGTTAACCCTTTGCCGCACGGCGCCGATGCCGAGGGCTTTCGCCGCGCCGCAAGTGCTGCGCTGAGCGTCACGCTCGATGCCGACGCCAACGAGGCATTCGGCCGCGGCCTGGAGCGCACCCACGGCGTGGCTTTCCTGCCGCTGCCGCCGCCGATCGGCAGCGCCGCCACGCAGCACTTTCTCGCCGCGGTGGCTGAGGCGACCGACCACGCAGCCCCTGCCCCGCTCGCTGAAACCGCCGCGCCGCAGGTGTTGCGCGGCCGGCGCGTGGTGATCGCGGCGCCGCCCGCCGCGGCGTTCGGGCTCGCCGACCTGATCGACGAGCTCGGCGGCACCCTCGCCGGCGTCAGCGTCGATCACATCGACGCCGGCCATCTGCCGGCGCTGCAGGATTTCGCCGCCCGCCGCCCCGGCGTGCCGCTGCACGTCGCCGACGGCCAGCCGTTCGAGCACGCCAACCGGCTGGCGCGGCTCTTGCCGGATCTGCTGATCGGCTCCGCCGAACTGGCGGTGCTGGCAGCGCGCGCCGGAATCCCCGCGGTCGCGCTGCGGCCGGAGCAGCTCTACGGCAGCATCGGCGTGGCGCAACTGGCGCGACGCGCCGCCCGCGCGCTGCACAACGTCGCGCTGGTGCAGCGCTTAAGCGCGGCGCGCAGCGCGCCCTATCGGCCGGGCTGGTTCAAGCGCAGCCCGGATTGGCATATCAAGCTCGAGGTCAAGTAGATGGCGGTCCCGCTGTTGCGCTCGCGCGCCGGCTGCGCGCTGCATGGCGCGCTGTTCACCGCAGCCGCGATCGACGGCGTCACGCCGCTGCTGCATTCGACCGCGGGCTGCGGCGCGCAGGCCTATCAGCTCGGATTGTCCGGCGCCGGCTGCGGCGCGCGCGCCAGCGCCGGCCCCGCCACGCCATCGACCAACATTTCCGAAAAGCACATCGTGTTCGGCGGCACCTCGCGGCTGCGCGAACAGATCAAGAATTCGCTCAGCGTGCTGAACAGCGAACTCACCGTGGTGCTGAGCGGCTGTCCCGCCGAGATGATTGGCGACGACGTCGCGGCGATGGTGCAGGAAGCCCGCGACCAGGGCGAGGCGGTGCTGCAGATCGCCACCGCCGGGTTTCGCGGCTCGGCGCATCGCGGCTACGAACTGTTGCTCAACGGCATAATCGCCGAGCAGATCGCGCATCAGCCCACCCTGCCCGGCCTGGTCAACATCCTCGGCATCGTGCCGCAGCAGGACGCGTTCTGGCTTGCCGAGATCGAGGAGCTGTCGCGGCTTCTGGCCGGCGTCGGACTGCGCGCCAATCCGCTGTTCGGGGCGGAGGGCGGCGTGCACGGCCTGCAGGCGCTGGCGCAGGCCGAACTCAGCCTGGTGCTGTCGCCCTGGGGGCTGGAGCCGGCGCGCGAACTGGAACGACGGTTCGGCACGCCGTGGCTGGAGGCCGGCGGCCTCCCCGTCGGCGCCGAGGCGAGCCTGGTGCTGCTGCGGCTGATCTGCGAGATCGCCAGTTCGGCCGATCGCGCCGCCGCCGACGGCTTTCTCGCCGCCGAGGCCAGGCGGGAAGCCTATCTGCTCGATGTCGCCGCCGAGCCGCTGTACCGCCGCGGCGGCCAGCTCGACTTCGCGGTGGTGGCGCCGAGCCTGCACGCGCCGGGGCTGGCGCGCTATCTCACCGGCACGCTGGGCTGGACGCCGCGCGCCGTCGTCGTCACCGACGATCCGCCGGCCGAAAGCCGCGCCGCGATCGAGGCCGACATTGGCGGCCTCCGCTACACCCAGGACGCCGGCGAGATCGCCGACGTTCTGCGCGGCAGCGCCGCCGAGATCGTCTTCGGCAGCACGCTGGAACGCGGCGTCGCCGCCGAGCTCGGCGTGCCGCTGGTCGAGGTCGCCTTCCCGACCGCGCGGCCCGGGCTCAGCCGCGGCGTTGCCGGCTGCCGCGGCGGCAGCGCGCTGCTCGAGGACATCCTGCAGGCCGTGCCGGCGTGATTTCGCGCGGCGCGGCTGCCCGGAGCCGCCGGCGGCGCTCGCCGCGCCGATCAGCTCGGCTCGGACCGCCGCAGCAGGTAGATATCCATGATCCAGCCGTGCCGCGCGCGGGCCTCGCTGCGTGCCGTTGCAATCTTGTCCTTCACCGCGGCGAGTGGACCCGAGATCAAAATCTCGTCGGGCGTGCCGAGATAGGCGCCCCAGAAAATCTCCAGATTCTGCTCGGTGAGTTGGGCGAAGGTCTGGGTGCCGTCCAGCATCACCACGACGCTGCCGGCATCGGCGGGAAAGCCTTCGGCAAGCTTGCGCCCGGTGGTCAACAGCACCGGCTCGCCGATCCGGTTCAGCGCGATCCGATGCTTGGCGGCCAGCACCTGCACGCTGCTGATGCCGGGGATCACCTCGTAGTCCAGGGCCAGCCCCTTGGCGCGCAGCCGTTCGATGATGCGCAGCGTGCTGTCGTACAGCGCGGGATCGCCCCACACCAGCAGCCCGCCGACCTCGCCATCGGCAAGGCAGGACTCGAATTGATGGCCGTAGCGATCGGCGAGCTCGGCGTGCCAGTGGTCGACATTGTCCTGATAGCAGCCGGTGGCGGCGCGCTGCGGCACTTCGATGCCGACCATCTTGACATCGGCGCGCTCGACGAAGCGCTCGCAGATCGTGGTGCGCAGATGTTTCAGCGCCGCCTTCTCGGTGCCCTTGTCGGGCACGAAGAACACGTCGACCCGGTTCATTGCCTTGATCGCCTGCAGCGTCAGATAGTCGGGATCGCCGGCGCCGATGCCGATCACCAGAATTTTTCGCATTGCTTGTCCTTACCCCTCACCGATTGACGTAGAGCACCCGCCAACCCTCATCCAGCCGATCGATCCGGGTCAGCGACAACGGATCGATCACGAAGCGCAGCGCCGGCTCCGGCGCCATCTCGAGCGCTATCGCCAGTGCCGCGCGCACCGTGCCGGAATGCACCACCAGCACCACGTCGCCGGAGGGCAGCCGTTCGAAGCCGTCGCGCACCCGCACAATCTGGTCGGCGAAGCTCTCGCCGCCGGGCGGCCGGTTGCTGGCCGGCGCCCGCCAGAACTCCGTGTAGCCGTCGCCGAGTTCGCGGGCGAGATCGTCGTGACGCCGCCCGGTCCAGGTGCCGAAATGCTGTTCGCGAAACTTCGGCTCAGCGCCGGGCTTGAGCGCCAGCGCCGCGGCGGTCTGCATCGTGCGGCGGCTGGGGCTGGCAAAGCAGGCGGCGTCCGCCGGCAACTTCAAGCGCAACGCGGCGAAAGCGTCGGCATCGCCTGTGTCGGCGGGCGCGTCGGAATCGTGGATGACGCCCTTCGGTCCCGCCACCGGCGCGTGCCGCACCAGCCACAGCCGGGTGTCGTTGTTCATTGGCGCCGCCTCACCCGAACTGCGCGGCGAGCAGCACCAGCACCGCGGTTTCCGCGACCTGCTCGGCGGCGCCGAACACGTCGCCGGTGACGCCGCCGATCTGCCGCCACGCCAGCACAGCCACCGCGGCGGCGCCGGCCGCGGTCACCAGCAGCGCCAAAAGCGCGGCCTGCAGCGGCAGGCACAGCAGCGCCAGCAGCGCCGCCAGCCCGACCGCAATCAGCGCGCCGGCCGCCGGCGGCCGCCCCGCGGTCTTGCCGAGCCCATCGGCGCGGGCGAACGGCATGTTCGCCGCCAGCACCGGAATCGCCGCGCGGCCGAGCGCGTGGGCGACGATCAGCGCCGGAACCACGGCCGCCGCCGGCAGGCTGGCCAGCGCCGCCCACCGGGTCGCAAAGCCGACCAGCAGCACCAGCGTGCCGTAGGTGCCGAGCCGGCTGTCGCGCATGATCAGGAGTTTGGCGGCGCGGTCGCGGCCGCCGCCGAACCCGTCGCCGACATCGGCGAGGCCGTCTTCATGCAGCGCGCCGGTCAAGGCCGCGCTGGCGCCGAGCGCGAGCGCTGCGGCGGCGAACGCCGGAACCCGCATTCCCAGCAACGCCACGTCGATCAGCCCGACCACGGCGCCGATCAGCGCGCCGACCAGCGGGAACAGGCGCTGCGCGCGCGCGATATCCGGCACCCCGGCGCCCGCCGGATGCGGCATCGGCACCCGCGTCAACAGCGCCGTCGCGATGCGCAGATCGTCGACCCAGTCGGCGAGTCGACCGGGCTTCGACGCCGGATTGTGATTGTCCATGGTGCCGTCTCACAGTTGCGTTTGCGTCGCGGCCGATCGTTGCAACGCAGGGCGCGACGCCGGCGCGGCGGCGCGCCGCAGAGCCGATAGCACTTTCTGGGCGGAAAGCGCAAAGCGCGCGAGGCGCGGATCGGGCTGGTTGATCGCGCGGCAGCCAGCGCAAATTGCCGGGCCGACCGCGGCGCCGGCGCGGCGCGCCGCCGCGCTGCACGGTTGACAAGGCAAGCCCGGCATTCCTATGAGTGCGGCGATCGTCCCCGAGCCATTGGACCGCGGTGCTGACATGATCGACAGAACGCGATCATGAGCGGCGCGTCCGCTCCAACAGCAATCGACGTCCTGGTGGTCGGCGGTGGCAGCGCGGCGCTGTGCGCGGCGCTCGCGGCGCGGCGCCGGGGCGCCACGGTGCGCCTGCTCGAACAGGCGCCGATCAGCTTCCGCGGCGGCAACAGCCGCCACGCCCGCAATTTCCGGCTGATGCATGACGAAGCGCAATGGTACGTGCCGGACAGTTACGGCGAAGCCGCGTTCCTGCGCGACCTTCACCGCGTCACCGCCGGCGCCACCGACGAGGCTTTGGCGCGGCTGCTGATCCGCGGCTCCGCCAGCATCGCACCGTGGCTGCAGGATAATGGCGTGGCGCTGCAAGATCCCGGCAGCGGGGTGATGCCGCATTCCAAGCGCACCGCGTTCTTTCTCGGCGGCGGCAAGGCGATGATCAACGCGCTCTATGCCACCGCAGAGGCGATCGGCGTCGAGATCGGCTACGACAGCGAAGTGGTGGCGCTGCACGTCGAGGATGCGCGCTGCAGCGAGGTCGTGGTGGCGCGCGACGGCGGCGCCGAACGAATCGCCGCGAAGGCCGTGGTGCTGGCTTGCGGCGGCCAGCAGTCCGATCGCGGCTGGTTGCGCGCGCATTTCGGCGCCATCGCCGACGGGCTGGTGATCCGCGGCACGCCCTACGTCACCGGGCGGGTACTGCGGCTGCTGCTCGATGCCGGCGCACGAGCGGTCGGCGATCCGGCGCAGGCCCACATCGTCGCGGTCGATGCCCGCGGACCAGAGGTCGACGGCGGCATCGTCACCCGCATCACCGCGATTCCCTACGGCATCGTGGTCGACCGCAACGCCAAGCGTTTTCACGACGAGGGCGAGGACGCCCGCAAGACGCATTATGCCCGCTGGGGCGCGCGGATCGCGCAATGCGAGCGGCAGACTGCCTATCTGATCATGGACGCCGCCGGCCGGGCGCGGGCGCTGCCGACCGCGCTGCCGCCGATCGAGGCCGACAGCATCGCGGGCCTCGCGGCCAAGCTCGAACTCGATCCGCAGGCGCTGCAGGCCACGGTCGCCTCTTTCAACGCCGCGGTGCGCGAGGGCGGCGGCACCGAGGCGCTCACCCCGCCGAAAAGCCATGGCGCGAAACCGCTCACCGCGCCGCCATTCGCCGCCTATCCGATGCGGCCGGGGCTGACGTTTACGCATTTCGGCGTCGCCGTCGATCAAACCATGCGGGTGCTGACAACCGGCGACGAGTGCCTCGGCAATGTGTTCGCCGCAGGCATGATCATGGCGGCGAATGTGCTCGGCCGCGGTTATCTGGCCGGGCTCGGCGTCACGCTGTCGGCGGTGTTCGGACGCCTCGCCGGCGAGGAGGCCGCGCGCCATGCCGCCAGATGAACTCACCGCCGAGGCCGATCGGGTGCTGCGGATCTGCACCGCCTGCATGTATTGCGACGGGCTATGCGCGGTGTTTCCGGCCATCGCCGGGCAGCACGAGTTCACCCCGAACGACTTGGACTATCTCGCCAATCTTTGCCACAACTGCCGCGGCTGCTGGTACGCCTGCCAATACGCGCCGCCGCACCCCTTCGCCGTCAACCTGCCGAATACGCTGGCCGAACTACGGCAGCGCTCTTATGCGGACTACGCTTGGCCGCGCGTGCTGCGCGGCGGCTTTGCTTTCAACGCCGGCGTGGTGGCCGGCATCGTCGGCGGCATCACCGCGCTGACGCTGCTGGCGACATGGCTGCTGTTGCCGGCCGAGGTTTTGTTGACTGCGCATCGCGGTGAAGGCGCGTTCTACCGCGTGGTGCCGTGGCCGATCATGGCCGGCGCCGCCGCCGTAACGCTGACCTGGGCGATGCTCGCGATCGGCATCAGCGCGGCGCGCTATTGGCGGGCAATCGCGCCCGGCGCCTCGCTCGCGGCGACGTTGCGCGCGCTCGGCCCGGCGCTGCGCGACATCGTCACGCTGCGCAATCTCGGCGGCGGCGGTCCCGGCTGCAACGACGTGAACCAACAGTTCTCGCAGCAGCGCCGCTGGTGCCACCACATCATGGTCACGGGTTTCCTGGCCAGCGTCGCCTCGACGCTGATCGCGGCCGTCTATCACCACGTCTTCGCGATCGCCGCGCCCTACCCGCTGGATAGCCTGCCGGTGCTGGCCGGCGGCATCGGCGGGGTGCTGATGCTGCTCGGCATCGGCGGGCTGCTGCGGCTGGAACGCCGCGCCGACCGCGCGCCCTCGGCGGCCGCCGAGGTCCGGCTCAATGTGGTGTTTCTGCTGTTGCTGGCGAGCCTGGCGGCGAGCGGCCTCGCCGTGCTGGCGCTGCGCGACAGCGCCGCGATGGGGCTGGCGCTGAGCCTGCATCTGGGTCTCGTGATCGGCAGTTTTGCGGTGCTGCCGGTCAGCAAGGCGGTGCACGGGCTGTACCGTTCGCTGGCGCTGCTGCGCGCCGCGATCGACCGCGCGAAGCCGCGCCGGCGCCGCGGCGGCGACGAATGAGCCGGATCAGCCTCCGACTGTACGCCTGCAGGTATTGACTTCGCGGCGTTTCGGGCTGATGGAGTCCCTAGCCGACGGTACCCTGTCCTTGGGCAGGGCGAAGAGGGAATACCGGGCGTCAGAGGACGGGAACTCCCGGACTCCGACGAAGCCGGAGCTGCCCCCGCAACTGTGAGCGGACAGCCTGCACCGACAACCACTGGGTTTCGACCTGGGAAGGTGGTGCCGGCCACGACCCGCGAGCCAGGAAACCTGCCGTCGCCTGCGCGTTTCGCCATTCCGGGCGGGGAATTCCGGAGTGAAGACGTTGGTCGATCGGAGTGCAGGTCCGTTCGCCGCATGTCTGGGTCCCGCGTTTGACGCGGCCGCCCATCCATCGACTGGCCTTGCGTATGGACGATCCGACCCAAGCCGCGCCCAGCCAGCGACCCGGCGATGCATCCGTCGATCCGACGGTGACGCTGCACGTCTGCGTCAATTGCCTGGCCGGCGCTGACCGCGACACCAGCCCCCGCCCCGGCGCAAGGTTGCATCAGGCGCTGCTGGAAGCCCAGCAGCAGCAGGATCAGCCGCCCCGGGTCCGCATCGTCGCCGCCGAATGCCTGTCGAACTGCAACCGCGGCTGTAGCGCGGCGCTCTCCGGCGCCGGGCGCTGGAGCTATGTCTATGGCGATCTCACCGAGGCCGCGGCCGCCGAGCTATTGGCCGGCGCCGGACAATACGCCGCGACCGACGACGGCCTGGTGCCGTGGCGCGAGCGGCCGACGATCTTCCGCAAGGGCGTGATCGCGCGGATTCCGCCCCCGCCGCAGCCGGCCTAGGAGAGCCCATGTCGATCGAAAAGATTCCCGTCACCATCATCACCGGCTTCCTCGGCTCCGGCAAAACCACGCTGGTACGCCACCTGATGCAGAGCCCGCAGGGCCGCCGGCTCGCGGTGCTGGTCAACGAATTCGGCGACCTCGGCGTCGACGGCGACATTCTGAAAGGCTGTGCCGACGCCAATTGCCCGGCCGACGCCATCGTCGAACTCACCAATGGCTGCCTGTGCTGCACCGTCGCCGACGAATTCGTGCCGACGATTGCCGCGCTGCTGGCGCGCCCCAACCCGCCCGATCACATCCTGATCGAAACCTCCGGGCTGGCGCTGCCGAAACCGCTGTTGAAGGCCTTCGAATGGCCCGACCTGCGCGCCCGCATCACCGTCGACGGGGTGATCGCGGTCGCCGACGCCGAGGCGGTGGCCGACGGCCGCTTCGCCCACGACCTCGCGGCGATCGCCCGGCAGCGGCTCGACGACAATAGCGTCGACCACGACACCCCGCTCGGCGAAGTGTTCGAGGATCAGGTCGCCTGCGCCGACATCGTGATCCTCAACAAGGCCGACCTGGTCGATCCGGCGCAGCTCGCACGGGCGCGCGAGGCGGTGCAGGCGGAATCGCCACGCGCCATTCCGATCGTCGAAGCGACCGAGGGCCGGGTCGATCCGCGCATCGTGCTCGGCATCGGCGCTGCGGCCGAGAACGATCTTGCCGCGCGGCCGACCCATCACGACAGCCACGACGCCCATGACCACGACGATTTCGAGACGCTGGTGATCACCTTGCCGGGCGATAGCAGCGCCGAAGCCATCATCGCCGCGGTGGAAACCATCGCCCGCGATCACGGCGTGCTGCGCGCAAAGGGCTACGTCGCCATTGCCGGCAAGCCGATGCGGCTATTGGTGCAGGGCGTCGGCTCGCGGGTGCGCGCGCAATTCGACCGGCCGTGGCGCGCCGACGAAGCGCGGCAGTCGCGGCTGGTGGTGATCGGCGAGCGCGGCATCGACCACGCCGCCATCACCGCCGTGATGACCGGGTGACGCCATGCATATCCTGCTCCGCGAACGCCATGGCCTGGAGGAAACCGCGACCGCCGAGGATCTCGGCCAGCAGCCGGCCGACCTCGTGGTGCTGTCGTTCTCCGACAGCGACCTCGGCGGCTTCGCCGCGGCCTGGCGGGCCGGGCAAGGATCGCTGCCGAGCCTGCGGCTGGCCAATCTGCGCCGGCTGATCCATCCGCTGTCGGTCGATCTGTACTGCGAAAAGACGCTCAGCGGCGCGCGAGGCATCTTGATCAGGCTGCTCGGCGGCATCGACTATTGGCGCTACGGCATCGAGCAGGTCTCGGCGCTGGCCGCGGCCAAGGGCATTGCGTTGGCGATCATTCCCGGCGACGGCCGCCCCGACCCGCGGCTCGACGCGGCGTCCAACCTGCCGCCCTCGACGCTGCGCCGGCTCACCACACTGTGCGACAAGGGCGGCCCGGACGCGGCGCGCGGCGCGCTGGCGCAACTGGCGCTCGCCGCCGGCCTGCCGGCGGCGCTGCCGACCGCCACCGCCGCCTTGCCGCGCCACGGCTTCTATCGTCCCGACACCGGCGTCGTCGCCGACGACGCGCTCGATGCTGCGCCGGACGGCGCCCCGGTGGCGCTGGTGGTGTTCTATCGCGCCTTCCTCGCCGCCGCCGACACCGATCCGGTCGACCGGCTGATCGGCGAATTGTCGCGCCGCGGCGTCCGCGCCATCGGACTGTTCGCCGCCAGCCTGAAGGATCCGCAGAGCGATCCCTGGCTGCGCGCCTCGATCGCCCGGATCGCGCCCGACGTCATCATCAACGTCACCGCGTTCTCGGCGCGCGGCGAGCACGGCGCGCCGTTCGACGTGGTCGACGCCCCGGTGCTGCAGGTGGCGCTGGCCGGCTCCTCGCGCGCGGTGTGGGCGGAATCGGATCGGGGGCTGTCGCCGCCGGATCTGGCGATCCATGTCGTGCTGCCGGAAATCGACGGCCGGGTGTTCGCCGGCGTCGCCTCGTTCAAGGAAGCCGAGGCGCCGGATCCGGAGCTCGGCTACGCCCGCATCGTGCATTGCGGCGACGACGAGCGGATCAAGGCCGTGGTGGCGCGCGCCTGCGGTTGGATCAATCTGCGGCGCGCCACCGACGACAACAAGCGCCTGGCGCTGGTGCTGTCGTCGTATCCCGGTCGCGACGACCAGATCGCCCATGCCGTCGGGCTCGACGCCCCGGCCAGCGCCGTCGAGCTGTTGCGGCTGTTGCGCCAGCAGGGCTTTGCCATCGAGGACGCTCCGGAGGATGCCGCGACGCTGATCGCGCGGCTGCAAAGCGCGACCGTGCGCTGGCCGCTGCGCGAGTATCAGGCCGCGCTGGCCGAGCTCGATCCGGCGCTGTGCGCCGACCTCGACGCGCAATGGGGCGCCGCGGACAGCGATCCGGCGCTCATCGACGGCGATTTCGTTTTCAAAATCGTGCGCTGCGGCCACACCCTGATCGCGGCGCAGCCGGAGCGCGGCCAGCGCAGCGATCGCGCCGCCGAGTATCACGATCCGCGCCGCGCGCCGCGCCACGGCTATGTCGCGTTCTATCTGTGGCTGCGCCACGCCGCGCGCACCGACGCGCTGATCCATATGGGCGCGCATGGCACGCTGGAATGGCTGCCCGGAAAATCGGTGGCGCTGTCGCGGGCCTGCTGGTCCGACGCGCTGCTCGGCGCCACGCCGCTGATCTATCCGTTCATCGTCAACGATCCCGGCGAGGCCGCGGCGGCGAAGCGAAGGCTCGGCGCCGTCACCATCGGCCACATGACGCCGCCGATCAGCGCCGGCAAATTGCCGCCGGGGCTGCACGCGATCGAGCGGCTGCTCGATGAATACTCGCTCGCCGAGGGCCTCGACCCGCGCCGCCGCGAGCGGCTGGCCGCCGCCATCATTGACAGCGCCCGCGAAACCGGGCTCGACCGCGACAGCGGCTTGACCTCCGAGATGACGCCGCGCGAGGCGGTGGTGCGGCTGGATTCCTTTGTCTGCGACGTCAAGACCACGCTGGTCGCCGACGGGCTGCATGTTTTCGGCTGCGCGCCCGAAGGCGGCGATGAGCTGACCATGCCGTTCGCGGCCTGCGCCGCCGGCGAACGCGCCGCGCTATTGGCCGCGCTCGACGGCCGCCGCGTCCCGCCCGGCCCCTCCGGCTCGCCGTGGCGCGGCCGCCGCGACGTGCTGCCGACCGGGCGCAACCTGTTCACAGTGGATCCGCGCGCGGTGCCGAGCCGCAACGCCGCCGCGCAGGGCGAGCGGCTGGCCGAAGCGCTGTTGACCCGGCATCTGCAGGACCATGGCGACTATCCGCGCAATGTGATGCTCGATCTGTGGGGCTCGGCGACGATGCGCACCGCCGGCGAGGAATTCGCCATGGCGCTGCGGCTGATCGGCGTGGTGCCGGAATGGGACCAGACCTCGACGCGGGTCACCGGCTTCGACATCATCCCGCTGCCGCTTTTGGGCCGCCCGCGCATCGACGTCACGCTGCGGATCTCGGGGCTGTTCCGCGACGTGTTCCAGAACCTGCCGCTGTTGTTCGAACAGGCGGTCGCAGCACTCGCGCTGCGCGACGAGCCCGACGCGGAAAACCCCTATCGCCGCGGCGAAGGCCCGCGGGTGTTCGGACCCGCGCCCGGCAGCTATGGCGCCGGCGTGGTCGAGACGGTGACCGATCTGGCGCCGCAGACCATCGATGAGGCCGGCGACGCCTGGCTCGCGGCGAGCGGCTTTGCCTATGGCGGCGCCGACGACGGCGCCGCGGCGCGCGCGGCGCTGGAACGCCGCACCCGCGATACCGACGCCTTCGTCCACACCCAGGACCTGCCGGAGACCGACCTGCTCGCGGCGCCCGACTACGCCGCGCATGAAGCCGGCTTTGCCGCGGCGGCGCGCAAGCTCGGCGGCGCCGCGCCGACGATGTATCACGCCGATTCCGCGCGCCTCGACGCGCCGAAGATGCGCACGCTGGACGAGGAGATCGCCCGCGTGGTGCGCGGCCGCGCCGCCAATCCGCGCTGGATCGCAGGCCAGATGCGGCACGGCTTTCGCGGCGCCGCGGAAATCGCCTCGACGCTCGACCAGATGGCGCTGTTCGCGCATCTCGCAGGCGCGGTCTCCAGCGCGCATTTCGATCTGTACTACGACGCCACGCTGGGTTGCGACGAGGTGCGCAGCTTCATCGAACAGGCCAATCCGGCGGCCGCAGCAGCGATGCGACAACGCTTCCAGCAATTGCTCGACGCCGGCTATTGGACGACGCGGCGCAATTCGGCGATCCAGACCATCGCCACGCCCCCACACACCGAGGCTGCATCATGAGCTACGCCTATGAGAAAAACGGCGCCGCGATCTACACGCGATCCTTCGCGATCATCCGCGCCGAAGCCAAGCTCGCGCGCTTCGACCCCGGCGACGAAAAAGTCGCGGTCCGGATCATCCACGCCAGCGGCATGGTCGAGGTCGCCGACGACATCGTGTTCACGCCCGGCTTCAGCGACGCGGCGCGCGCTGCGCTGCGCGCCGGCGCGCCGATCTTCTGCGACGCCCAGATGGTCGCCAACGGCATCACCCGGGCGCGGCTGCCGGCCGATAACGAGGTGATCTGCACGCTCTCGGACCCGCAGGTGCCGGCGCTGGCGGCAAGGCTCGGCACCACCCGCAGCGCCGCGGCGATGGAATTGTGGCGCGACCGGCTCAAGGGCTCGCTGGTGGTGATCGGCAACGCGCCGACCGCGCTATTTCGCCTGCTGGAGATGTTGCAGGAGCCGGGCCTGGCGCCGCCCGCCGCGATCATCGGCATTCCGGTCGGCTTCGTCGGCGCCGCGGAATCCAAGGAGGCGCTGCTGGAAAGCGAAGCGGCGCCGAGCGTGATCGTGCGCGGCCGCCGCGGCGGCAGCGCGATGGCGGCAGCCGCGGTCAATGCGCTGGCGAGTGAGGTCGAATGAGCATGGCTGCTACCATCTACGGCGTCGGGCTCGGCCCCGGCGATCCCGAACTGATGAGCGTCAAGGCGGCGCGGCTGATCGGCCAGGCGTCGGTGATCGCGCATTTCCGCAAACCCGGCCGCGCCGGCAACGCCCGCACCTTGGTCAACGGCATGCTCGCGCCCGGCGTGATCGAATTCGCGATGGAATATCCGGTGACCACCGAGATCGCGATCGACGATCCGGCCTACAATGACAGCCTGCGCGAGTTCTACGACGACTGCGTGCGGCAGCTGTTGGTGCACGTCACGGAGGGCCGCGACGTCGCGGTGCTGTGCGAGGGCGACCCGTTCCTCTACGGCTCCTTCATGCATCTGCACAGCCGGCTCGCCGGCAAGGCCAACGTCGTGGTGGTGCCGGGGATTTCCGGAATGTCCGGCTGCTGGACCGCCAGCGGCCGGCCGATCACCTTCGGCGACGACGTATTGAGCGTGGTGCCGGCGACGCTGGATGAAGCCAGCCTGCGCGAGCGATTTGCCGCGATCGACGCGCTGGTGGTGATGAAGCTCGGCCGCAATCTGCCGAAGGTGCGCCGCGCGCTTGAGGCCGCGGGCCTGATCGAACGCGCGATCTATGTCGAGCGCGGCACCATGGCCGCGCAGAAGGTGATGCGGCTCGCCGACAAGACCGACGACGAGGCGCCCTACTTCTCTGTGATTCTGGTGCACGGCCAGGGACGACGGCCATGAGCGGATCGCTGATCATCGCCGGCCTCGGCCCCGGCGCCGCGCACCTCATCACCCCGGAAGTCGCCGCGGCGCTGGCCGAAGCCACCGACCTGATCGGCTACGCGCCCTATGTGGCGCGGGTCGCCGAACGCGCGGGCCTGGTGCGGCACGGCTCCGACAACCGCGAAGAACTCGACCGCGCCAGCCACGCGCTGCGGCTGGCCGCGCAGGGCAAGCGCGTGGTCGTGGTGTCGTCGGGCGATCCGGGGGTGTTCGCGATGGCGGCGGCGGTGTTCGAGGCGGTCGACGCCGGCGACCCTGCCTGGCGCGAACTCGACATCAAGGTGCTGCCCGGCATCAGCGCGATGTTCGCCGCGGCGGCCCGGATCGGCGCACCGCTCGGCCATGATTTCTGTGCCATCAATCTGTCGGACAATCTGAAGCCGTGGGAATTGGTGCAGCACCGGCTGCGGCTCGCGGCGCAAGCCGGGTTCGTGATCGCGCTGTACAATCCGTTGTCGAAGGCGCGGCCGTGGCAGCTCGGCCGCGCGCTGGATCTGCTGCGCGAGGAATTGCCGGGCCACGTGCCGGTGATCTTCGCCAGCGCGATCAGCGATGCGCGCGAGGCCATCGACACCGTACCGCTCGGCGAAGCGGTGGCGGAGCGCGCCGACATGCGCACGCTGGTGATGATCGGCTCGACCCACACCAAATTGATCGAGCGCGCCGCTGGCAAACCGTTCGTCTATACGCCGCGCTCGGTCGGGGTCTCGTCGTGACCGAGCCAGCGCATCACCTCGGCGACGGACTCGACGCAGGGCCGCGTCGGCACGTCAGGCCGCCGCACCATCACCACCGGCAGCGCCAGATCGCGCGCGGCCTCGATCTTGGCCGAGGCGGCGTGGCCGCCGGCGTTCTTCGCCACCACGCAATCGGCGCGGAACTCGGTCAGCATGGCGCGGTCGGAGGCGCGATCGAAGGGCCCGCGCGCCACGATCACCTGCGCATTCGGCAACGGCAGCGCCGCACGCGGCGGATCGACCAGCCGCACCAGATAGGCGTGCTGCGGATGGGCGGCGAAGGTTTTCAGATGCATCCGGCCGATGCCGAGAAAGACGCGGCGGGGTGTTTCGCCGAGCGCTTCGGCTGCGGCGGCGAGATCGTCGACCTCGATCCATTGATCGCCGGCGACGCGCTGCCACGGCGCGCGCTCCAGCGCCAGCAGCGGCACGCCGGCGCGCCGGCAGGCCTCCACCGCATGCGCGCTCATTTGCGCGGCGAACGGATGGGTGGCGTCGACCACGCGGTCGATGTTTTCGCTACGCAGATAGTCGGTGAGGCCATCGACGCCGCCGAAGCCGCCGACGCGCCACGGGATCGGCGGCGGCGTCGGATTGTCGGTGCGGCCGGCATAGGACAGCACGGCGTCGATCTGCGGGGCGCCGGCCAGCGCATGCGCCAGCCGGTTGGCGTCGGCGGTGCCGCCGAGCAGCAGCACGCGCAATTGTTTGGTCGTGGAGGCGTTCATGACCGCAAGCGATGACATGACAACGCCCTGGCTGTCTATGATCGGAATTGGCGAGGACGGGCTCGACGGGCTGTCCGCCGCGGCGCGCTCTCTGCTCGCCGACGCCGAACTGATCGTCGGCGGGCCGCGGCATCTGGCGCTGGTTGCAGCGCTGGGGAAGCCGACGCTGGCCTGGGAGATTCCGTTCGCGGGGTCCTTGCCGAAGCTCAAGGCGCAGCGCGGCAAGCGCGTGGTGGCGCTGTGTTCCGGCGATCCGTTCTGGTACGGCGCCGGCGCGGTGCTGGCCGACGCGGTGCCGGCCGCCGAGACCGTTGCGGTGCCGGCGCCCTCCACTTTCGGCTTCGCGGCGGCGCGGCTGCGCTGGCGGCTGGAAGACACGCTCACGCTCGGGCTGCACGCAAAGCCGCTCGCATTGCTGCGACCGCATCTGCATAACTCCGCGCGCTTGATCGTGCTGGCGCGCGACGGCGCGGCGCCGGCCAAGATCGCGGCGTATCTGACCGGCCTGGGATTCGGGCCGTCGCGGCTGACCGTGCTGGAAGCGCTCGGCGGGCCGCGCGAGCGGATTCGCGAATCGAGCGCCGAGAGCTTTGCGATCGATGATATCAGCTCGCCGGTCGCGGTTGCGATCGAAGCCATCGCAGCCCCCGGCGCGGTGATCATGCCGCGGGTCGCCGGGCTGCCCGACGAATTGTTCCAGCACGACGGCCAACTCACCAAGCGCGAGATCCGCGCGGTGACGCTGTCGACGCTGGCGCCGCGCGGCGGCGAATTGCTGTGGGACGTCGGCGCCGGGTCCGGCTCGATCGGCATCGAATGGCTGTTGGCGCATCCGGCCAATCGCGCGATCGGCATCGAACCGCGGCCGGACCGGCTCGACAACGCCCGCGGCAATGCGGCGTCGCTCGGGGTGCCGCATTTCGATCTGCGGCTGGGTTCGGCACCGGAGGCGCTGCGCGACCTGCCGACGCCGGACGCGATCTTCATCGGCGGCGGCGCCAGCCGCGACGGCGTGCTCGACGCGGTATGGCAGGCCTTGCCGGCGGGCGGACGGCTGGTGGTCAATGCGGTGACGCTTGAGACCGAGGCCGAACTGATCGCGCGGCAGGCCCGCCACGGCGGCACGCTGCTGCGGCTTGCGGTGGAGCGCGCAGGCGCAGTCGGCGGCATGACCGGCTGGCGCGCGGCGATGCCGGTGGTGCAATGGAGCGTGGTGAAATGAGCCGGCTGGTGATCGGGCTGGGATTTCGCGACGCGGCGGCCGCAGTCTCGATCGGCGAAGTCATCGCCGCGGCGCGGGCGCAGGCCGGCGAAGCCGCCGACGCCATCGCCGTGCTGGACGACAAGGCGGCGCATCCGGCCCTGCTCGTGGCAGCACTCGCCGCAGCGCTGCCGATCCGGCGCGTGACGGCAGCCGATCTGCGCCGCGCCGATGCCGATATCGCCACGCGCTCCGCAACCATCCAACGCCACCGCGGCGTCGGCAGCGTCTGCGAGGCCGCGGCACTCGCCGCCGCGGGCCCCGGCGCGCGGCTAATCGTGCCGCGCCTGGTCTCGGCCGATCGCACCGCCACCGCCGCCGCCGCATTCAATGAGGACGAAACATGACCGTGCATTTCATCGGCGCCGGCCCCGGCGCGCCGGACCTGATCACCGTGCGCGGACAGAATCTTGTCGCGCGCTGCAAGGTGTGCCTGTTCGCCGGCTCGCTGGTGCCGCGCGAGATCGTGGCGCTGTGCCCGCCCGGCGCCCGGGTGGTCGACACCGCGCCGCTCGATCTCGACGCCATCGTCGCGGAAATCTCCGCCGCGCATGCGCAGGGGCTCGACGTGGCGCGGCTGCATTCCGGCGATCTGTCGGTGTGGAGCGCGATGGGCGAGCAGATCCGGCGGCTGGAAGAACTCGGCATTCCCTACAGCGTGACGCCGGGCGTGCCGTCGTTCGCCGCCGCAGCCGCGGTGCTGGGGCGCGAATTGACGCTGCCTGGAGTGGCGCAGACCGTGGTGCTGACGCGAACTTCCGGCCGCGCCTCGGCGATGCCGGAGCGAGAAAATCTCGCGGCCTATGCCGCCACCGGCGCTACGCTGGCGATCCATCTGTCGATCCACGTGCTCGACGAGGTGGTGGCGACGCTGATTCCGCATTACGGCGCCGACGGCGCCATCGCCGTGGTGGTCCGCGCCAGCTGGCCGGAACAGATCGTGCTGCGCGGCACGCTGTCGAGCATCGCCGACAAGGTGCGCGAGGCTGCGATCGAGCGCACCGCGCTGATCCTGGTCGGGCCGTCGCTGGCGGCCGAGGATTTTGCCGACAGCGCGCTATATTCGGCGGATTACGATCGCCGGTTCCGGCCGAACTCGCTGACCGGGCTGATCCGTGAATAATCCCCCCGGCCTGCTGATCGCAGCCCCCGCCACGCGCAGCGGCAAGACCACGCTGACGCTGGCGCTGCTCGCGGCGATGCGACGGCGCGGCCGCGTGGTGCAGCCTTATAAGTGCGGGCCGGACTACATCGATCCGGCGTTCCACGCCGTGGCCGCCGGGCGCGCCTCGTACAATCTGGACTCTTGGGCGCAGAGCCGCGGCCGGTTCGACGCGCTGCTCGATCAGGCCGCCGACGCCGATCTATGCATCGCCGAAGGCGTCATGGGACTGTTCGACGGCGTCGCCACCAACGGCGCCTGGGGCAACGGCTCCAGCGCCGATATCGCCGCCGCCACCGGCTGGCCGGTGGTGCTGGTGCTCGACGTCTCCGGGCAGGCGCAATCCGCCGCCGCGGTGGCGCTCGGCTTTGCGCATTATCGAAGCGACGTGCAAATCGCCGGAGTGATCCTCAACAAGGTGGCGAGCGAACGCCACGCCGCGCTGGTGCGCGACGGCTTCGCCCGGCATGACATCGCGGTGTTCGGCGCGGTCGCGCGCGACGCGTCACTGACTATGCCGGAGCGGCATCTCGGCCTGGTGCAGGCGCAGGAAGACGCCGCGCTCGCGGCCCGGCTCGACGCGCTGGCCGATCTGGTGGCGCGCGACGTCGACCTTGCGGCGCTCGAGAAGGCGGCGCGGCCGACCTTGCGTTCGCCGCCATCGGTTCACGCGCGCACCGCGCCGCCCGGGCAACGCATCGCGCTGGCGCAGGACGCCGCGTTCTCCTTCGTCTATCCGCATCTGCTCGCCGGCTGGCGCGCCGCCGGCGCCGAGATCGTGCCGTTCGCGCCGCTCGCCGATGAGGCGCCCGATCCGTCATGCGACGTCGCCTGGCTGCCCGGCGGCTATCCGGAACTACACGCCGGCCGCCTCGCCGCGGCGTCGCGCTTCGCCGACGGCATCCGCGCATTCGCCCATACCAAGCCGGTGCATGGCGAGTGCGGCGGCTACATGACGCTCGGCACCGGCCTCGTCGACGCCGCCGGCGCGCGGCACGCGATGCTCGGGCTGCTCGGGCTGGAAACCGATTTCGCGCAGCGCAAGCTGCATCTCGGCTACCGCAGCGCGAGGCTGCTGGCGCCGATCCCCGGCCATGCCGAACACAGCATACTGCGCGGCCACGAATTCCATTATGCCCGCGTCATCAACCAACCCGATCAGCCGCTCGCCGCGATTTGCGACGCCGCCGGGGTGCCGACCGCCGAAACCGGCAGCCGCCGCGGCCGCGTGACCGGCAGCTTTTTCCACATCGTCGATGTGGCCGAGGAGACGCCATGACATCCAACGAACCCAATGGTGCAGCCATCGGCAGCATCGCGCTGGTCGGCGCCGGCCCCGGCGACGTCGATCTGTTGACGCTGCGCGCGGTGGAGCGGCTGCGCGCCGCCGACGTGATCCTGTACGACGACCTCGCCGGCGACGCGCTGTTGTCGTTCGCGCGCGACGACGCCGAACTGATCGCGGTCGGCAAACGCGCCGGGCATCCGTCGCCGAAGCAGGACGAATTGAACCGGCTGATGATCAGCTACGCCAAGCTCGGCAAGCGCGTGGTGCGGATCAAGGCCGGCGATCCGGCGATCTTCGCCCGCGCCGACGAGGAAATCGGCGCGGCGCGCGCCGCCGGCGTGCCGATCGAGATCGTGCCCGGCATCACCACCGCGACCGCGGCAGCGGCGTTTCTCGGCACCTCGCTGACCAAGCGCGTGGTGGCGCGCCGGCTGCAGATGGTCACCGGCCACGACATCGAAGGCACGCTGCCGAGCGATCTCGATCTTGCGGCGCTGGCCGACGCCGGCGCCACCACCTGCGTATTCATGGGCAAGGCCACCTTCCCGGCGCTGGCGGAGAAGCTGATCGCGCAGGGGCTGTCGCGCGACACGCCGACCGTGGTGGTGGAAAGCCTCGGCACGCCGGCGACGCAGGTGATCGCCGGCACGCTGAGCGGGATCGCGGCGCAGCTCGCCGCCGAGAAGCCGCAGGGCCCCTGCATGATCCTGTACGGCGCGGCGCTGGCCGGCGTCGGCCGCGACGGGGCTGAACCGCAGACCCAGCGCTAGCCGCCGGTCACATTGATGAAGCGGCTGACCGCGCCGGGCCGCGCGATCGAGAAATCATGGCCTTTCGGTTTCAGCCGGATCGCCGCGCGGATCGCGTCGATCAACTGACCGTCGTCGCGGCTACGGCGTAGCGGCGCCCGCAGGTCGATGGCGTCGTCCTGGCCGAGGCACAGGCAGAGCTGGCCGGTGCAGGTCAGGCGGACGCGGTTGCAGCTTTCGCAGAAGCTGTGGGTCAGCGGCGTGATGAAGCCGATGCGCTGCCCGGTTTCCTTCACCGTCATGTAGCGCGCCGGTCCGCCGGAGCGGTGCGAGTTCGGCTGCAGCGTGAAGCGGGCCTGCAAGGCGGCGCGGACCTCGCTCATCGGAATATATTGCTCGCTGCGCGCGATGCCGCCGAGCGGCATGATCTCGATGAAAGTCAGATCGTAGCCGCGCTCGCCGCACCAGCTCACCAGGCGGTGAAACTCGCTGTCATTGATGCCCTTCATCGCCACCGCGTTGATCTTGATCTCAAGCCCGGCGTCGGCGGCGGCCTGAATGCCGTCCAGCACCTTCGCCAATTGCCCGAACCGGGTCACCGCGTGGAATTTGTCCGGGTCGAGCGTATCCAGCGAGACGTTGACGCGTCGCACGCCGGCGGCGACCAGTTCCTTGGCGTAGCGCGTCAGCAGCGTGCCGTTGGTGGTCAGCGTCAGCTCATCGAGCGCCCCCGATTTCAAGTGCCGCCCGAGCGCGCGGATCAGATCCATCACCCCGGAGCGCACCAAGGGCTCGCCGCCGGTCAGCCGCAGTTTTCGGGTGCCGAGCGCGGTGAAACTCGCGCACAGCCGGTCGATCTCCTCCAGCGTCAGCACATCCGCCTTCGGCAGGAAGGTCATGTCCTCCGCCATGCAGTAATGGCAGCGCAGATTGCAGCGGTCGGTGAGCGACACCCGCAGATACGACACCGCGCGGCCGAACGGATCGACCAGCGGCGCGACCTCGCGCGGCGTGGCGCGGTCCCGCGACAGCGGCCGCGGTGCCAGACCGAGCTGGTCCATCAAGGGGAATGAGCAGCTCATTGGGTGGAAATGTCGCCGAGCCGATCGACGCCGACCCGCAGATTGATGCCGGAGCGCTCGGCCTTGCCGCGCCAGATGCCGCTGTCGTCCAACACCAGATCGCTGGCATTGGACAGCCCGGCGCGCAGCAGCCGCCGCTGCACCTGCTTTTCCGTCAGTGTGTTGGTCCCCGTCGCCAGCGGACCGCCGTTGATCTTCGGCGGGGCGCTGAGATCGACCGCCGCGGCGGCCGGGGCCTCGCTCTGCGCGAATGCCGCGCCGGGCAGTGCCGCGCCGAGCAGCGCGGCCGTGAGGGCAATACGAAGCATGGTTCGGCTCCTTGGGATTGCGCGCGGAGGGATCGGGCGCCGCCGGAAGTCAGCTCCCGGCGGCGGTCGTCATCGCTGACCCGCAATCAGGCGTTGGCCGGGGCGTCGAACACCGTCACCTTGGGCAGCGGGCCGGTGTATTTCTCGACGTCGACCAGGCAGGTGTGCGCCGAGGTGGCCTGCGCCAGCCGCGAACTGCCGATGTCCGGCGTCAGCACGTTGACGTCGCCATGCTTGCACAGCGTGTTCGGATCCTTGATGTCGGCCGGATCGTACCAGGCACCTTCCTGCAACTGGATCACGCTGGGGCGGATGTCGTCGCTGACCACCGCGCCGGCGAGACACTGGCCGCGGCCGTTGAACACCCGCACCACATCACCATTCTTGATGCCGCGGGCTTCAGCGTCCTTGGTGTTGATCATGCAAGGCTCGCGATCGGCGACCTCGTAGATCTTGCGGACGCGGGTGCCGTTGAGCTGCGAATGCATGCGGTGCAAGGGATGGTTGGAGTTCATGTGCAACGGATAGGCCTTGTCCTTCTGGCCGAGCCACTCCAGCGGCTCCAGCCACGAGGCATGCGGCGGGCAGTCGTCGTAACCCATCTTCTCGATCGGTTTCGAATACAGCTCGATCTTGCCGGTGCCGGTCGGCAGCATGTTCTCGATCGGGTCTTCGCGGAAATCCGCGTATTTCACCCAACGCAGGTTCTTGGCGGGCGTCTCGAACTCGATGATGCCCTTGTCCCAGAACTCCTCGAAGGCGGGCAGCGTCACCGACTTCTTGGCGTCGGCGGTCTTCTTCGCCGCCGCATAGACGTCGCGCACCATGTCGAGTTCGCTCTTGCCCTCGGTGAATTCCTGGCCGAGCCCGAGCCGCTCCGCGATCGCGGTGAAGATCGCGTAGTCGGTCTTGGATTCGAACACCGGCTCGACTACCTTCTTCATCGCGACATAGGCGCGCTTGGAATTGGCGCCGACCATCTCGATGTCGTCGCGTTCGGTGGTCGTGGTGGCCGGCAGCACGATGTCGGCGAAGCGCGCCGAGGCGGTCCACTGGAAATCCTGCACGATCACCGTCTCGAACTTGCGCCAGGCCTTGCGCATCCGGTTGCGGTCCTGGTGGTGGTGGAACGGATTGCCGCCGACCCAATAGGTCAGCTTGACGTCGGGATAGATCTTGGTTTCGCCGTTGTGCTCATAGGTCTTACCGGGCTTCTCCAGCATATCGACGATGCGGGCGACCGGAATCGACTGCGCGCCCTTCTCCTTCGGCCACGGCTTGTTGGCCTTGCGGGTGCCGCCCGACATGCCGGGCGCCAGCGCCGGCGCCGGCGAGGCCGGCGATCCCAGGCTGTAGAGATGATAGTTCTGGCAGAAGCCGCCGCCGGGCAGCCCGACCTGACCGATCATCGAGGCCAGAGTGACGAACGCCCACGGCCATTGCTCGCCGTGATGCTGGCGCTGGCAGCTCCAGCCGCTGACCAACATGGTGCGGTTCTCGACGAACTGATGCGCCAGCCGGCGGATCACGTCGGCCGGAATTTCGGTCAGCGCCGCGGCCCATTCCGGGGTCTTCTCGACCTTGTCCCAACCCTTGCCGAGCAGATAGTCGGAGAACTTTTCGAAGCCGAAGGTGCAGTTGGCGATGAATTCGGCGTCGTACAGCTTCTCGGTCAACAGCACGTGGCAGATCGCGATCGCCAGCGCGACGTCGGAATGCGGCCGGATCGCCAGCCATTCGGCGCCGAGATATTTGCTGGCCTCGAGATTGACCGGGTTGATGAAGATCGCCTTGATGCCGGCCTTCTTCATGTCCTCGAACCACTTGTATTCCTCATGGTCGGGCAGCGCGAAGCCGATCTGGTTGGTCTTGAACGGATCGGTGCCCCAGAACACGATGGTCTTGGTGTTCTCCAGCACCGATTGATAGGTGGTCTGCGGGCCGGCGGCGTCGATCGAGCCGACGACGTAGGGCATGATGCCTTCGAGCGCCGCCTTCGAGTAGTTGCTCGACGAATACACCGCACCGCCGTTGAGGTTCATCAGCCGGGTCAGCATGATCTGCGGACTGCCGATCTCGCCGGAGCTGCGCCAGCCATAGCTGCCGGCATAGACCGCCCACGGCCCCTCCTGCTCCTCCAGCCGCTTCAATTCGCCGGCGACCAGATCGAGCGCCTTGTCCCAGCTGACGCGCACGAAGTCGCCGTCGCCGCGGCTGTCGCGGTCGGCCTTGATGCCGTTTTCGAGATAGGCGCGGCGCACCATCGGATAGCGGATCCGGCTCGACGAATAGACCACGTCCTGCACGCCATCGAGCGCCTGGTTCGGATGAAAATCCTTCTCCCACGGCCGCAGGCTGGTGAAGCGGCCGTTGTCGACCTTGGCGTAGAACGCGCCCCAATGCGAGCCGGTCAGAATCTCCTTCGGAGCCTCCGCCGCAAAGGCGCGGCCGACCACGCCCGGCAGCATCATGTCGGCGGCGGCGAGAGCGGTGAGCGACGAGGTCGCGCTGAGAAAGCGCCGCCGCGACAACGAATGAGTTTCCGACATCTTGGTCTCCTTCAGGTTCTGGAGCATGGCGGGCTCTTTCGAACGACCAGCTCCACAGCTTTTTGAAACGTTCGCGGCGTCAGGCCGCGCGCGCCATTCCGGGAAAAGGCAGGTTCAGCAACAGCTCGAGCACGCCGGCGATGGCGGCGTAGAAGCCGCTGGCGTCATGGGTCTGGCAGGCGGCGACGAAATCCGGCACCCAGCCGCGCAGCCGCGTCAGCAGCACGTTGACGGTCTCGGTGTCGTCGGCATTGTGAGAGGCCGCGGCGAACTCCAGCGCCTCGGACAGCAAGGCGAGTTCGATCACCAGATGGTCGGGCGCCTCGGGAAAGTCCGCCGCGGTGCGGCGGCCGCGGCGCTGCAGCAGCAACGCCATCTCGCCGGCGGGCTCCTGAAACAACCGGCCGCTGCCCTGGTAAGCGGATTCATAAGGCGGCGCCGAGGTCGGGCCGCCCGAGCCCAAGAACAGCCGGCAGAACGCCGCGTTGAGCAGCGATTCCGCTCGAACAGGATCGAGCCCGCGCGCCGCCGCCGCTGCGGTTTCGACCCCCGGCCGCAACGCCGCGATGCGCGCCAGCGGCGCCAGCGCGCCGACCGCGACCGGCAGGCAAACCTCGGCCAGCACGGGTTGCTCGAGCGGCGCGCCGAACAGTGCAGCGAGCGTGTTGATGGCTTCGGCGAACGCCGCGACGGGCAAGGATTCAGCGGTCAGAACAGTCATGATGATCGAGCCTCATGGGGTCGGGGCGGCTGGGGATCAGTGTGCGGCGTTCGGCATGTCCTTGGCGTGCAACTGGAAGTAGGATTGCAGCAGGCGGACGTCCTCGGCGCCAAGCGCGGTGCCGTCCTTCATTTCCTTGATCACGCCGATCCATTGATTGGCCGGCAGATGGCCGGGCTGCGGCTGGCTGTGGCAGGCGCCGCAGGCGGCACTGGCCATCTCGGCGCCGTAGCTGCCGAGCCCGGCCTGGTCGGCAGTGAACGACGCCGCCTTGGCCCAGCCGGAGATGCTGCCCTGCTGCCAGGACAGCGTGGTGTCGGGATCGACCTCGGCGTCGCCGAGCTTGACGGTGGCGGCCATCGCGTCGGTCATGCTGAGTTCGAAGATGCGCCGCGCCTTCGCCGCGACCATCAGCCGCTTGACGCCTTCCTGCACCCAGCCGCTGATCTCGACCTTGACGAAGTCGCCCTTGCGCTCCAGCACCTTGACCTTGGTCAAGGGATAGACGTTGCCGTCGCCCTTGCCGGCATCGCCCTCGGGGCGCTCGGCATAGAACGCGGTGGATTCCAGCGCGTAAAGCGTGTCGGCGCCGCCGCTCTTGGCCACCGCCTGGCTCTTCAGGTCATCGAACAGCGACTTGTAACCGCTCGACATGTCCGGCAATTTATGCGCGATGCCCTTGTGGCAGGAGATGCAGGTCTCGCCCTTTTCCAGCCCCTTCTGCATCACGGTGACGGCTTTCGGGCGCTGCTTGTGGATGTCCATCGCGTCCTGCGCGTGGCAGTTGCGGCATTCGTGGGAGTCGCTCGCCTCCATCTTGCTCCACACCCGCTTGGCCATTTCCAGCCGGTGCGCCTCGAATTTTTCCGGGGTATCGATGGTGCCGAGCAAGGTGTGCCAGACATCCTTCGCCGCCATCACCTTGGCGATCAGCTTGTGGCCGAGTTCCTTCGGCACGTGGCAATCGGAACAGACGGCGCGGACGCCCGAAGCATTTTTGAAATGCGGCGACTTCTGGTATTCCTCGTAATTGCCCTTCATCGAGTGGCAGGAGACGCAGAATTCCAGCGAATTGGTTTTGTCGAGCAAAACGGAAAACGCGCCCCATCCGGCCAGCGAACCGCCGGCGGCGATCACGGCGACCAGAGCCACGGTGCCCATGCCCACCGGCCTCTTCAGCCAATTCTTCAGCCGCGTGATACGTAAGCCCATCGTCGTTCTCCTGCGCCAGCCTCGCGAGAGGAAGGCTGCGCAGGAGTTATTCGGGCGATGTAAACGTCGTTCCGCTAAGTTGCGAATGAGATATGAACAGAACCTCGGGTTCGTCCCCTAAGTAAAGATACGTATGGTTAGTCAAACACATCTCGTCGTGGTCGATGATGAGCCGGTGGCTCGGGAATCGCTTGCCGCCTATCTGGAGCGCGAAGGCTTTCGCGTCAGCATGGCGGAAGACATCCGCGGTCTGCGCGGGGTGCTCGCGCACGAGAAAGTCGATCTGGTGCTGCTCGACATCCGGCTTCCCGGCCAGGACGGCTTGAGCTTTCTGCGCGAACTACGCGCGCGGTCGAATCTGCCGGTGATCTTCGTCACCGGCCGGGGCGATGAAATCGATCGCGTGCTGGGCCTCGAGCTCGGCGCCGACGACTACGTCACCAAGCCGTTCGGGCACCGCGAATTGCTGGCGCGGGTGCGCACCCTTTTGCGCCGCACCTCGGACAGCTACCGTCTCGAGACCAACAATCTGGCGCGGCGCTTCGCCGGCTGGACGCTGGATCTGTCGCAGCGCTGCCTAACCGATGCGCAGGGCGAGGACGTGCGGCTGACCCGCGGCGAGTTCGACATTCTGGCGGCGCTGGTGCGGCGCCCCGGCCAGGTCTTGTCACGCGACGCGCTGCTCGACGAAAGCGCGCATCGCGACGGCGCGCCGAACGATCGCACCGTCGACGTGCTGATCGCGCGGTTGCGGCGGAAAATCGAAATCGATCCGGCCGAGCCCCGGCTGATCGTCACCGAGCATGGTCTGGGCTATCGCTTTGCCGGGCCCGTGCACTGAGCACGGCCGCCCAGGAGCGCTGCAAAGCGTCGATCTTGCCGGGGGCTTTTGCCGCCATCGCCTGCGCGCAACGCCGCATCGCGCCGTGATCATTGGCCGCCGCGGCGCGCTCGGCAAGCTGCGCAAGCCGCGCCAGATGATTGAGCCCGACATTTCCCGCGGCACTCTTCAGCCGGTGGGCGGCGTCGCCGAAGCCGCGCGCATCGCCGGCCTGCAGCGCCCGGTTCGCCTCGGCGATCAGCGACGGCGCGGTGGAGACGAACAGCTCGATGATGTAGCCGGTCTTTTCCTCGCCGAGATCGTCGCAGCGCTGCTCCAGCAGCGATCCGCTGCGGTAAGGCTGCGGCAGGCCCTCGTCCTCCAGCGCGCCGACGGCGTCGGCCAGCGCCTGCCGCAAGGTCTCCTGGCGGAACGGCTTTTCGATGTAGCCGGTCATACCGGCGGCGAAGCATTGCTCGATCCGGCCCGCCGAGACATTGGCGGTGATGGCGATGATCGGCACTTCGCGGCGGGTGGCGTGCGGCAGCGCGCGGATCGCCTTGGCCAATCCGATGCCGTCGAGCCCGGGCATCGCCAGATCGGTCAGCACCACGTCGTAGTCGTGCTCGGCGGCCAGCGCCGCCGCGGTCAGGCCGTGCGCCGCGTGCTGCACGGTGTGGCCCATCTTCTGCAGCATGGCGCGGGCCACCGCGGCGTTGACCTCGTTGTCTTCGGCGAGCAGGATCGACAATTGCGGCATGTTGTCGAACCCCGCGGTCCGCGCCGGGCCGCGCAGCGACGGCCGCGCCACCACGAAATCCAGCACCACGGTGAACACGCTGCCGCAGCCCAGCGTGCTTTCCACTGCGATCGTGCCGCCCATCGCGTCGATGATGCGCTTGCAGATCGCAAGCCCCAGGCCGCTGCCGCCGAACCGCCGGGTGATCGAGGAATCGCTTTGCGAGAACGGATCGAACACGTGGCGGACCGCTTGGCGGGCGATGCCGATGCCGGTGTCGGTGACGCGAAATTCCATCCGGCCGCGATCCGGCCGCGCAAGGTCGGGCTGCCAGTTAACGCTGAGCACCACTTCGCCGGAGTGCGTGAACTTCACCGCGTTGCCGACCAGATTGAGCAGCACCTGGCTGATCTTGGCGGGGTCGCCGATCAGACGCTGCGGCAACGCCGGATAGTCGGTGAGAAACGCCAGCCCCTTGCCGGCGGCCTGCGGCGTCATCGCCGCGGCGATGGTGCGCAGCAACTCCTCCGGGCTGAAGGCGATCGATTCTAGCTCCATGCGGCCGGCTTCGATCTTGGAGAGGTCGAGAATGTCGTTGAGGATCGACAGCAGCAGCGAGCCGGATTGCGCGACCGCGTCCAGCCATTGCCGTTGCTGCGCCGACAGCGGACTATCATCCAGCAACTGCGCCATGCCGAGAATGCCGTTCAGCGGCGTGCGGATCTCGTGGCTCATGGTGGCGAGGAAGTCGGTCTTGGCGCGACTGACCTCGTTGGCGCGCTCGATCTCGACCTCCTGGGCCTTTTCCAACAGCCGCTGCAGGTGCTGCGCCTTCAACGCACCGACCCGCAGTTCCTCCAAGGCGCCGGCCATCGCCCCCATCTCGTCGGGATAGCCGGTGGCGGGAACCGGCAAAGCGAACTCCTGACGCGACAGCCGGCCGATGGTGTCGACCAGGGTCTTCATCGGCGCCGACAGCCGACGCCGCACCGTCTGAATCCAGAAGCCGACCAAGAGAATGCCTGCCGCGGCGACCACCGCCATCGCCGCCAGCATCAGCGAGGCGCGGGTCTTGCGCTGTTCGGCGTGGGCGATCGCCTGGTCGAGCGCGTCGTGGCCGAGCTTCAGGATCGAATCATAGGCGCTGATGCACAGTTGCGACCATTCGGCGGCCGGCATCGCCGGCGCACCTGAGCCGTCGAGCGCATACAGCACTTCGTCCATGCGCTTCTGCACGAGTTCGGTGGCGATGCGGCCGTTGGTGACGTCGGCGATCAGCTCGGGCGAGGCGCCGGGCCGGTTGAGATAGGATTCCAGATAGCGCCAGCGCGCGGTGTATTCGCCGACGCCTTCGCGCCAGGTGGCGAGCTTGTCGCGGTCGAGCGGCAGGCTGCGCTGAACATTGGCGCGCAACGCCGAGCACGGCCGTCCATAGCGCTCGCGGATCACGTAGGACGACTGCCGCAACTGCACCAGCTCGGCGATTTCCGGGTCTAGCATGCGGGCATTGTTGCCGACCGCGATCGAGGCCTCCTCCAGCCGTCCGGCGACGTCATACATCGCCATCAGCCAGGGATCGGCGCTGGCCATGTCGCGCGCGGCCACGGGCTGCGCTGTCATCGCCGACAGCAGCGGCCGGCTGCGCTCGAGCCCGGCATAGGCGTCGCGCGCCGCCGCCAGCAAGCCGGCGCGGCCGTCCAGCCGGGTGGCGTCGATCGCCGCCACCGCCGAGGCGAACAACGCGTCGACCTTGCGGTTCGACGCCTCGACCAGGGCGTCAGGCTGATCCTGCGACAGCACCGCGACGCCGGCGACGCCGACCTCGAAACGGATTCCAGTCATCGCGTTGAACAGCATGCGATCCGCCCGGGTCAGAACCACGATGCGGTCGGCGTCGACGAAGGCCAGCCATTCCTGCGCCGCCAGCAGCGAGGTGATGGTGACCAGCGCCAGAATCGAGGTCCAGTGTAGCACCAGGACCAGTTTCGCCAGCGAGTGCTTGAACACGCAGATCCCTTTCGCCTGACCGGCGCGCCAGGCCCGCCATCCTATAGCGTTTTCGAGCGAAGTGGCTCCCGGTTCGCGTGAAGAAAACGCGTCGAAACAACAATCTGGAACTCCGGTTCTGATCTATCAGAACCGGAATAGCTCCAGCCGACACGCCGGCTATTGGGCGATGGCGATGTGCGGGCCGGTGTTGGGGTCGATCACTTCAGGCCGCGAGCTGTCGATCGCGCCGTCCCAGCCGCCGCCCAATCCCTTGGCCAGCGCGATAAAGCTGGTCGCCACCGTGACCCGGCTCTGCAGCAGCGAATCCTCGGCGGTGTACAATGAGCGTTCGGCGTCGAGCACGTCGAGGAAGCTCGACGAGCCGGTCTCGTACAGCGAGCGCGACAGCCGCGCGGCGTCGCGGTAGCGCCGGCTGGCTTCGGTGAGGCTGCGGATCCGCAGCTGTTCCTGCGCCAACGCCACGATGGCGTTCTCGACGTCTTCCAGCGCGGTGAGCACCGCGGCGTGCCAGGCGACGTAATACTGGTCGCGCTCCGCTTCGCTGATCTCGACCGCGGCGCGCAACTGTCCGCCATTGAAGATCGGCACGCTGAGCGCCGGCCCGATCGACCAGCCGATCGTCGAATTCTTGGCGAGGTCGCCGATCTTCAGCGCGGTGGTGGAGACCGACCCGGTCAGGCTGACGCTGGGATACAGCGCGGCTTCGGCCTGGCCGATCTTGGCGGTGTATTGCGCGAGCTGCCGCTCGGCCTGGCGGACGTCCGGGCGCATCACCAGCACGTCGGCGGGAATCCCCTTCGGCAACGGCAGCCGCGGCGCGGGGATGCCGCCGCCCTGCCCCATCGGCTGGCTCAGCGCGGTCGGCTCGCGGCCCAGCAACACGCCGAGCCGGTGCATCGCCTCGGAATAGCCGACCTGATAGGTCGGGATGTTCGCCTCGGTGGTGGCGGCCTGCGCCGCGGCCTTGGCGACATCCACCGCCGAGGACGAGCCGGCGTCGAATTTGCGCTGCGTCAGCGCCGCGGTTTCGCGCTGCGAGGCGGCGGTGCGCCGCGCCAGCGCGATCCGCGCCTGGTAGCCGCGGGCCTCGGCGTAGTAGGCGGTGACGTCGCCGATCAGCGTCAGCAAGGTGGACCGCAGATCGTCCTCGGCGGCATCGACGCCGTAGCTGCTGGCCTCGACGGCGCGGCGGTTGCCGCCAAAGATGTCGAGCTCCCAGGTGGAGTCGAAACCGGCCTGAAACTGGTTGTAGGTGGAGGTCACCGCGCTGCCGCCGGTGCTGCTGGCACTGACCTGGTTGCGGGTCGCCGACCCGGTGCCTTCGAGCGAGGGAAACAAGGCCCCGATCGCCTGCCGCCGCGTGGCGCGGGCTTCGCGGATCCGCGCCTTGGCGCTGGCGACGCTGAGATTGCTTTGCACCGCCTGCTCGATCAACTGGCTGAGCAGCGGATCGTTGAAGCGCCGCCACCACTGCCGCAGATCGGCCACCGGCGGCGCCGTGCGCGGCGGCTTGGCGTTATTCCACATGGTCGGCAATTCGATGCCGGGCGCGGCGTAATCCGGGCCGACCGCGCAGCCGGCCAGCAACGTGCCGGCCACCACCAGGCCCGACAGCGGCCGCGTCAGCCGGCGGCGAACCGCGGCCGTGTCATGCTCGCCTCGCGGCTTTGCCCGTGTCATCATCGACCTTGAAACCCCATGTTACGCCTGCTCCTGCGCAGGATCGGCCGGCGACGCAGCATCCACCGCCGGCTTGCCCTTGAACAGCCGGCGCACCACGACGAACAACAGCGGCACGAAGAAGATGCCGAGCGCGGTCGCCGCGATCATGCCGCCCATCACCCCGATGCCGATCGAATTCTGCGCCCCGGAGCCCGCGCCCGACGCGATCGCCAGCGGCGTGACGCCGAGGATGAACGCGAACGAGGTCATCAGGATCGGGCGCAGCCGCTGCCGCGCCGCCTCCAGCGTGGCCTCGACCAGCGGCAGACCGGAGGCCTGCCGCTCCAGCGCGAATTCGATGATCAGAATGGCGTTCTTGGCCGCCAGACCGATCGTCGTCAACAGCCCGACCTTGAAATAGACGTCGTTGGTCTGCCCGAACAGCAGCGCCGCCAGCAACGCGCCGAAGATGCCGATCGGCACCGCCAGCATCACGCCGAGCGGAATCGCCCAGCTCTCATACAGCGCCGCGAGGCAGAGAAACACCACCACCACGGAGATGGCGTAGAGCGAGGCGGCCTGGTTGCTCGACAGCCGCTCCTGCGCCGACAGCCCGGTCCATTCGTGGCCGTAGCCGGCCGGCAACTGGCTGACCAGCGCGTCGATCTCGTCCATCGCCGAACCCGAGCTGATGCCGGCCGCGGCCTCGCCCTGAATTTCCACCGCGGAGGAGCCGTTGTAGCGCTCCAGCCGCGGCGAGCCGAAGCTCCATTGCCCGGAGGCGAACGCCGAGAACGGCACCATCACGCTCGAGGAATTGCGCACATACCAGCGCCCCAGATCGTCGGGCTGCATGCGAAAATCCTTGGCCGACTGCAGATAGACCTTCTTGACCCGGCCGCGATCGATGAAGTCGTTGACGTAGTCGCTGCCCCAGGCGGTCGACAGCGTGGCGTTGATGTCGCCAAGCCCGACGCCGAGCGCGCTGGCCTTCTCCTGGTCGATGGTGACGGAGAATTGCGGCTCGTCCTCCTGACCGTTCGGCCGGGTGTTGGCGAGCTGCTTGCTCTGCGCGGCGCCGGCCAGCAACGTGTTGCGGGCCTCGATCAGCTTGGCGTGGCCGGCGCCGTTGATGTCCTGCAGATAGAAGTCGAAGCCGTTCGAGGTGCCCATGCCCTGGATCGCCGGCGGCGCCAGCGCGAAGATCCGGCCGTCCTTGAATTTGCTGAAGGTCCGCATCGCGCGCCCGGCCACCGCCTGAGCCGACACCGCGGCGGTCTTGCGCTGCGCGAACGGTTTCAGCCGGATGAAGGCGATGCCGATGTTCTGGCCCTGGCCGGAAAAGCCGAAGCCCGCGGTGGTGAACACGCTCTCGACGGCGTCCTTCTCCTGGGTGGCGTAATAGTCGCGGACCTGGTCGAGCACCCGCAGCGTGCGATCCTGGGTGGCGCCGACCGGCAGCTGCACGCTGGTGATCAGGATGCCCTGGTCCTCCTGCGGCAGGAACGAATTCGGCAGCCGCGCGAAGATCACCCCCATCGCCACGGTGATGGCGATGAACACCAGGCCGAACCGCAGCGAGCGCGCGATCACGCCGGCGGCGCCGCGGCGATAGGCCTGCGCGCCGCGATCGAAGCTGCGGTTGAACCAGCCGAACAGGCCTTTGCCGGTGGCATGCACTTCGGGCTTGCGCAGGATGGTGGCGCACAACGCCGGCGTCAGGATCAAGGCGACGATCACCGACAGCACCATCGCCGAGACGATGGTGATGGAGAACTGCCGATAGATCACCCCGACCGAACCGCCGAAGAACGCCATCGGAATGAACACCGCCGACAGCACGGTGGCGATGCCGACCAGCGCCCCGGTGATCTCGTCCATGGATTTGCGGGTCGCCTGTTTCGGCGACAGCCCCTCCTCCTGCATCACCCGCTCGACGTTCTCCACCACCACGATGGCGTCGTCGACCAACAGGCCGATCGCCAGCACCATCGCGAACATCGTCAGGGTGTTGATCGAGTAGCCGAAGATCGACAGCACGCCGATGGTGCCGAGCAGCACCACCGGCACCGCGATGGTCGGGATGATGGTGGCGCGGATGTTCTGCAGGAACACGAACATCACCACGAATACCAGCGCGATCGCCTCGATCAGCGTCTTCACCACCTCTTCGATCGACAGCCGCACGAACGGCGTGGTGTCGTAGGGATAGACCACGGTGACGCCCTGCGGGAAGGTCGAGGACAGCCGGGCGATGGTGGACTGCACGGCCTCCGCGGTGCTGATGGCGTTGGCGCCGGTCGCCAGATTGACCGCGAGGCCGGCTGCCGGCATGCCGTTATAGGCCGCGCTGGTGGTGTAGCTTTCGGCGCCGAGCTCGACGTCGGCGACGTCGTTGAGCCGCACCAGCGAGCCGTCGGTGGCGCTCTTCAGGATGATGTTGCGGAACTGCTCGGCGGTCTGCAGCCGGCTGCGCGCGGTGACGGTGGCGTTGAGCTGCTGGCCGGCCCGCGCCGGCAGGCCGCCGAGCTGGCCGGCGGAGACCTGGGTGTTCTGCGCCTCGATCGCGGTCTCGACGTCGCTCGGCATCAGCGCGTATTTGGCGAGCTTGTCCGGGTTGAGCCAGATCCGCATCGCGTAGCCGGAGCCGAACAGCTGGGTGTCGCCGACGCCGCCGATCCGCTTCAAGGTGTCGTTCAGCGTGCTGTTGACGTAGTCGGCGAGATCAATCGACGACAATTTGCCGTCGGTGGAGACGAAGCCGATCACCATCAGAAATCCGGTGGAGGATTTGGTGACCGACAGCCCGGTGCTCTGCACGATCTGCGGCAACAGCGCGGTGACCAGTTGCAGCTTGTTCTGCACCTGCATCTGCGCGACGTCGGGATTGGCGGCGCTGGTGAAGGTCAGGGTGATCTGCGACTGCCCGGTGGAGGTCGAGGTCGAGGTCATGTAGTCGAGATTGTCGATCCCGGTCATGCCCTGCTCGATCACCTTGGTGACCGAGTTCTCCACGGTCTGGGCGTCGGCGCCGGCATAGGTGCCGGTGATCCGCACCGTGGTCGGCGCGATCTGCGGATATTGCGCCACCGGCAGGGTGCGCAGCGCCAGCAGGCCGCCGAGCATGATGGTGATGGCGATCACCCAGGCGAAGATCGGCCGGTCGATGAAAAATCGCGACATCACTGGTTTCCGGCCGTGACGACGCTGTTCGGTTGATCATCGCCCTGCGCGAACCGCTCCATCTCGGACGGACGCAACGATCCCTGCTTGCGGGCGCGCACCTCGCCGGTGTTCTCGTCGATCGTGACCTCGACGGCGGTGACGTCCTGGCCCGGCCGCACCAATTGGGTGCCCTCGACGATGACGCGGTCGCCGTCCTTGACGCCGGCGTTGGCGAGCCAGTTGTTGCCGACGCTCTTGCCGACGCTCAGCACCCGCTGCTCGACCTTGCCCTCCGCAGTGACGATCATTGCGGTGGCTTCGCCCTTGGTGTTGCGGGTGACGCCGCGTTGCGGCACCACGAAGCTGTTCTCGGCGACGCCCTCCTCGATCAGCGCGCGGACATACATGCCGGGCAGCAACAGCCGGTCGGGATTGGGAAATTCGGCGCGCAGCGCGAAGGTGCCGGTGCTCTCGCTGACGTTGGATTCGAAGAACGCCAATTTGCCGGTCTGCGCGTAGATCGTGCCGTTATCGAGCTTCAGTTTGATGCTGACGTCGGGGCCGGTGTATTTGATCCGGCCGTCCTGCACGGCTTGCCGCCAGTTCAACAGATTGGTGCTGGACTCGGTGACATCGACATTGATCGGATCGAGCTTGCGGATCGTGGTCAGCGCGGTGGTCTGGCTCGCGGTCACCAGCGCGCCGGGGGTCAGCGAGGATTTGTCGATCCGGCCGCCGATCGGCGCCACGATCTTGGTGTATTCGAGATTGATGCGGGCGGTTTCCACGCTGGCCTTGGCCGAGGCGACGTCGGCCTTGGCCTGCGCCAGCGTCGCCACGGCGTCGTCGTAATCCTGCTTGCTGACCGCGTTCTGCTTGACCAGGTTCTGATAGCGCTCGACCTTGGCGGCCGCACTCGGCACCGAGGCCTCGGCCTTCTGCTGCGCCGCCACCGCGCTGTCATAGGCCGCCTGATAGCTCGCCGGATCGATCTGATACAGTTCGGCGCCGGCTGCGACCTCGCTGCCTTCCTGAAACAACCGGGTCTGGATGATGCCATTGACCTGCGGCCGCACCTCCGCGGTGAGCGACGCCGTGGTGCGCCCCGCAAGCTCGGTGGTGATCGCCACCGATTGCGGATGCAGCGTCACCACGCTAACCTCCGGCCGCGGCGGGCTGGCCTTCTGCGCCGCGCCCTGGTCCTGTCCGCAACCGCCGAGCAGCAAGCCCAGCAGCAGGCTGCCGCCGAGCGCGGCACGACGGGGCGATGGGTGGCTGGTCCGCCACGTTGAGATAAATCGGATCAAGGGCATCGTCGCCTTATTTACAGTACGATTAAGTACCGTTATTATCGATCGGCCGGGCAGTCAATCGCGGGCATCCTGCATCAACATTAATTCTGAGACATCCAGCGAAAATTACGGGGTTTCATCATGGCCGCCTCTTTGCCGCCTGCGTTGGACAAGCCGCGCCAGCGCGGGCGGCCGAAATTGCGGCCGGACGACGCCCAGCGCAGCTTGATCGCCGATTGCGCGCGGCAGCTGTTTCTGCAGAAGGGTTATGGCCGCACCACCACCGACGAGGTCGCGGCGCGCTGCCGGATCTCCAAGCACACGCTGTATCGGCTGTTTCCCGGCAAGCCGGCGCTGTTTGCCGCGATCGTCGACCTGCATCGGCAGGCGATGCTTGCGCTGCCCGGCGATTATGATGGGCTGCCGCTCGACCGCGCGCTGGAGGCGATCTTCCGGATCGACATCGATCCGCAGGCCGACAAGGACCGCGTCGCGCTGCTGCGCCTGGTGATGCTGGAGGCCCATCAATCCCCCGAGCTCGGCGAGATCGTGCGGCGCCACGGCGCCGACAAGTCGCGGACCGAACTCGCCGGCTGGCTGGCGGCGCAGGCATCACGCGGAGCGATCGCGATCGACGATCCGCACAGCGCCGCGCGGATCCTGATGGACATGATCTTTGGCGCCATTGCGTTCAAGACCGTCGACAATCTCAACTGGCCCGGCGATGACGACCGCAACGCGCATATCCGGCGCTGCATCGCCGTGTTTCTCAACGGCGTGCGTCCGCGCTGACCGGACACATCGGGCAACGTCGCGCAGTTTGCGAACACGATCGCGAGCAAGACTGAGCAATTTCGTCTCTCCTGTCCGATTGTTAACCGCCGCGGCGCCGGCATCCGGTTGACTCCGCGGCGAAGTCGTGGACGTGAATACCAAAGTTGTAGCAGGCGGGCCGTCGTGGCGCCGAGGGACCACTCAGACATGTTCAAGACCCGCCGCGTCGCGATTGTGCTCGTCCTGATCGTCGCAGCCGTCGCGGGATGGATGATCAAGGCCAGGCTGTTTCCGAAGCCGGCGGAGAACCTGGTGACGGCGGCCGCCAAGATCGCCGACCTCGAGGAAACCGTGCTGGCCAGCGGCACGCTGAAGCCGATCAAGATGGTCGCGGTCGGCGCCCAGGTGTCCGGACGCGTGCTCTCGCTCAAGGTCCAGATCGGCGACAAGGTCAAACAGGGCGACCTGATCGCGCAGATCGATCCGGTCACCCGGCAGAACGATCTGCGCACCTCGGAAGCCGCGCTGCAGAACATGCATGCGCAGCGCGCCGAGAAAGAAGCCACGCTGGCGCTGGCCGAGGCCTCGCTGGGCCGCCATCAGCTGACCTTCGCGCAGAAGGCCACCTCGCGCGCCGATTTCGACACCGCGGACGCCACCGTCAAGCAGACCCGCGCGCAGATCGCCGCACTCGACGCCCAGATCACCGAAGCCCAGGTCTCGGTGGACAACGCCCGGGTCAATCTCGACTACACGAAGATCATCGCGCCGATCGACGGCACCGTGCTGTCGGTGGTGACCCAGGAAGGCCAGACCGTCAACGCGGTGCAGTCGGCGCCGACCATCGTCATCCTGGGCCAGGTCGAGATGATGACGATCCGCGCCGAGATTTCCGAGGTCGACGTGATCAAGGTCCGGCCGGGCCAGGAGGTGTATTTCACCATCCTCGGCGACCCCGATCATCGCTATGGCGCGCGGCTGGATTTCATCGAGCCGGCGCCGGAATCGATCAAGAACGACAGCAGCTTCAGTTCCACCAGCACCACCACCAGCAGCTCGACCTCGTCATCGACCTCGACCTCGGCGATCTACTACAACGGCATCTTCACCGCGCCGAATTCCGACGGCCGGCTGCGCACCTACATGACCGCGGAGGTCTATGTCGTGGTGGCGCAGGTGCAGCAGGCGCTGACGATTCCGTCGGCGGCGCTGGCGCAGCGCAACGCCGACGGCAGCTATCAGGTCGAGGTGATGGAGCCGGGCGGCGCGGTGGCGTCGCGCGCGGTGCGCATCGGCCTCAACAACAAGCTTGCGGCGGAAGTCACCGCCGGTCTCGCCGCCGGCGACCAAGTGGTGATCCGCAAGGCCGCGACCGACGCGCAGCCCTCCTCCCCGCCGCGCCCGCCGCCGCCGGGAATGTGAGCCATGGCGCGTTCGACCATCGTGCTGCGCGGGCTGCGCCGCGAATATCCTTCCGGCGAGGCGACCGTGGTGGCGCTGCGCGACCTTGACCTCACCATCGAGCCCGGCGAGATGGTCGCGGTGATGGGCGCGTCGGGCTCCGGCAAGTCGACGCTGATGAATATTCTCGGCTGCCTCGATCGGCCGAGTTCGGGCAGCTATCAGATCGCCGGCCGCGAGACCGCCTCGCTCGATCCGGACGAACTGGCGGCGCTGCGCCGCGAGCATTTCGGCTTCATCTTCCAGCGCTATCATCTGCTGCCGGAACTGACCGCGCTCGGCAATGTCGAAATCCCGGCGATCTACGCCGGCCAGAGCAGCACCGAGCGGCGCGACCGCGCCAACGGGCTGTTGGCGCGGCTCGGCATCACCGACCGCGCCAGCCACCGGCCGAATCAGCTCTCCGGCGGCCAGCAGCAACGCGTCTCGATCGCCCGCGCGCTGATGAACGGCGCCGACGTCATCCTGGCCGACGAGCCGACCGGCGCGCTCGACCGCCGCAGCGGCGACGAGGTGCTGCGGATTCTCGACGAGCTGCACGCCGACGGCAAGACCGTGATCATCGTCACCCACGACGCCTCGGTCGCCGCGCGCGCCCGGCGGATCATCGAACTCAGCGACGGCGTCGTGGTCTCCGACCGCGCCACATCGACCGCGGCTGCCGCGGCCGCGGCGCCAGCCGCTGCCGCCGCGCCACCACGCCGATCGCGCTGGCCCTGGCAAAGCGGGCTCGATCGCGTCGGCGAAGCGTTCCGGATGGCGATGCTGGCGATGGCGGCGCATCGGCTGCGCACCTTCCTCACCATGCTCGGCATCATCATCGGCATCGCCTCGGTGGTGTTCATCGTCGCGGTCGGCGACGCCGCCAAGCGCAAGGTGCTGGCCGACATTTCCAGCCTCGGCACCAACACGATCGAGATTTTTCCCGGCAAGGATCTCGGCGACGTGCGCTCCTCCAAGATCAAGACGCTGGTGCTGGCGGATGCGCGCGCCCTGCTGCAGCAGCCTTACATCGACGGCGTGACGCCGACGGTGTCGACCAGTAGCACCTTGCGGCACGGCCCGCTGGAATCCAACGCGCTGGTCAACGGCGTCGGCGAGCAGTATTTCGCGGTCAAAGGCACCAAGCTGTCGGCCGGGCGGTTCTTCGATGCGAGCGGACTACGCGACGTCAGCCAGGACGTGGTGATCGACGAAAAGACCAGGCAGACCTTCTTCAGCGACGATCCGGACGGCCCGATCGGCAAGGTCATTCTGGTCGGCCGGGTGCCGTGCCGGATCATCGGCGTCACCCAGCAGCAGCAGGGCGGCTTCGGCTCCAGCCAGAATCTCTCGGTGTATCTGCCCTACGCCACGGTGCAGGCGCGCTTTCTCGGCAACTCATCGCTGCGCAGCATCCTGGTGAAGGTCAATGACGAGGTCAGCACCAAATCCGCCGAACAGGACGTCACCCGGTTTCTGACGGTGCGGCACCGGCTGAAGGATTTCGTGATTCTCAACACCGACGACATCCGCAAGACCATCACCTCGACCACCGAGACGCTGACGCTGATGATCGCGGCAATCGCGGTGATCTCGCTGGTGGTCGGCGGCATCGGCGTGATGAATATCATGCTGGTGTCGGTGTCGGAACGGGTCGGCGAGATCGGCGTGCGGATGGCGGTCGGCGCGCGGCGCAGCGACATCCTGCAGCAATTCCTGATCGAGGCGGTGATGGTGTGCCTGATCGGCGGCGGGCTCGGCGTCGGCGTGGCTTACGGCCTCGCCGCGACCTTCAACGCAGCCGTGCCGATGTTTCAGCTCGGCCTGTCCACAGGCTCGATCGTGGCCGCGTTCATCTGCTCGACCGGGATCGGCGTGGTGTTCGGCTATCTGCCGGCGCGGCAGGCCTCGTTCCTCGATCCGCTGGCGGCGTTGTCACGCGACTGAGCCGCGCCGCCGCGGCGCATTTTCGCAACTGCGGGAACAAAGCCGCCGTCATCCCATTGTCTGGCGTAGCCCATTTGAGCGTTTTCGGCATGAGATCTTCGCGACGCGGCGGCGCGTGGAATTGCGGCAAGCCCCGGCGCGCCGCGGTCCCATCGGCATCTGATGTCGGTGAACGGGTCAATCCGAGCGGCCACGCGAGACGAGTCTGACCATGGTCGCAAAATTGGCGAAAGCGAAAACGCTGGAAGACGTGGTGCCGCTGGTCGGCGCCGTGGCGCTGGCGATCCTGGCGGTGATCATCGTCATGGCGCTGTATCTCGGGCGGGAGATTTTTGTGCCCGTAGCGCTGGCGATCTTGCTGAGCTTCGTGCTGGCGCCGCCGGTGGCGCTGCTGCAGCGGGCTCATGTGCCACGCGGCGGCGCCGTGGTGGGCGTGGTGCTGTTGGCCTTCGCGATCATTTTCGGCCTGGGCAGCCTGGTGGCGAGCCAACTCGCCCACCTCGCGGAAGAACTGCCGCGCTACGAATCCACCATCCAATCCAAGATCCAGTCGCTGCGCGGCGTCACCGTCGGCAGCGGCACGCTGGAACGCGCCGCCGACATGCTGCAGGATCTCAGCAAGGAGCTCGATAAACCGAACGGCGCCCGCTTGGCGCCCTCGACGCAGCTCGGCGCCGGCCCGGTCCGCCCGGCGGTGGCGCCGGTGCCGGTCGAAGTGAGGCAGCCCGATCCCGGCGCGCTGGAAAGCATCCGCTCGCTGATCGCGCCCTTGGTGTCGCCGCTCGCCACCACCGGCATCATCGTGATCTTCGTGATCTTCATCCTGATCCAGCGCGAGGATTTGCGAAACCGGCTGATCCGGCTCGCCGGTTCGCACGACCTGCAGCGCACCACGGCCGCGCTCGACGACGCCGCCGCCCGGCTCAGCCGGCTGTTTCTCAATCAGCTGCTGGTCAATGCCGGGTTCGGCATCCTGATCGGCTGCGGGCTGTGGGTGATCGGGATTCCCAGCGCGATTTTGTGGGGCATCCTGGCGATGGTGCTGCGCTTCGTACCCTATATCGGCTCGGTGATCGCCGCCGCCTTCCCGCTGGCGCTGGCCGCCGCCGTCGATCCGGGCTGGAGCATGCTGGCGTGGACCGCGGCGTTGTTCTTCGTCATCGAACCGATCATCGCCCAGGTGGTCGAGCCGTTGCTATATGGCCGCAGCACCGGGCTGTCGGCGGTCGCCGTGGTGGTGTCGGCGACGTTCTGGACCGCGCTGTGGGGGCCGATCGGGCTGGTGCTGGCGACGCCGCTGACGGTGTGCCTGGTGGTACTCGGCCGCCACGTCGAACGGCTGGCGTTTCTCGACATCATGTTCGGCGACCGCCCGGCGCTGTCGCCGCCGGAAATCTTCTATCAGCGCATGCTGGCGGGCGATCCCACCGAGGCCACCGAGAAGGCGGAAGAGTTTCTCAAGGAGCGATCGCTGGCGTCGTATTTCGACGAGGTCGCGATCAAGGGGCTGAAACTGGCGCAGGTCGATCTCGACCGCGAGGCGTTGGACCCGGCCCGGATGCTGAAGATCCGCGATGCGGTGATCGAACTGGCCAACGATCTGTCCGACCAGAAGGACCGCGAGCCGAGCGGGGCGACCGAGGACGCCGAAGCCATCGCCGCGGTCGAGCAGGCGCAGGGCACCCGCGACGAGGATCTGCCGGTGCTGGCGCCAGCCGATCGCGCCCCGGCGTGGCGCGGCGAACAGCCGCTATTGTTCATCGCCGGCCGCACCGCGCTCGATGAATCCGCCGCAACGCTGCTCGCCCAATTGTGTACCGCCCACGGCCTCGGGGCAAAGGTGGAAAGCGCCGATGCGCTGTCGACCAAGAACATCTTCCGGCTCGATCCGGCCGGCGTCGCGCTGGTCTGCCTGTCCTATCTCGACAGCAGCAGTTCGGCGCATCTGCGCTACGCGGTGCGCCGGCTGCGCCGCAAACTGCCCGGCGCCAAGATCATGCTGGGCTGCTGGAACAATGAAGGCGACGCCAGCCAGTTGGAGGCGCTGCGCGACGGCGCCAATGCGGACTTCGTCGCGGGGACGTTGCGCGACGCCACCGCGATCTGCATTGCCGAGGCCTCCAGCGATCAGCCGGCGCCGGAAAGCGTCGCCCCGGTGATGTCGCTGCAGTCGGCTTAGGCCGAACGACGCGTCGCTATCGGCCGGCCCCGCCGGCGTCGCGCGCGGCCAAGCCGCCGATCGCCGACCAGTCGAGGTGCTCGCCGCCGTCCGCCAATAATCGCAAGAAGCGGTCGCGCAACAGGCTCGCCACCGGCATCGGCACCCGAAGATCGCCGGCCGCGGCCAGCACCAGACCGACGTCCTTGTAGCCGAGCGGCGCGGCAAAGCCGGCCGGCTCGAACTTGCCGTCGGCGATCAGTTGGCCATAGGTCTTGTAGACCGGCGCGCCGAACAGCGTCGAGGTGAGAATCTCGAGATATTGCTGGCGATCGATACCGTCCTTGGCGACCAGCGCCATCGCCTCGCCGAGCGATTCGATCACCGAGGCGATCAGGAAATTGCCGCTCAGTTTGACCAGGCTGGCCGACTTCGGCGTCGACGCGATCACGAAGGTGCGCCGGCCGATCGCGTCCAACGCCGGCTGAGCGGCGGCGAGCGCGGCCTCGCTGCCGGCGGCCACCACCGCCAATTCACCGGCCGCCGCGACCTCGGGCCGGCCGAACACCGGCGCCGCCAGAAACAGTTGCCCGGCGGCCGCGTGGTCGGCGGTCAGCCGCTCGGCCAGTTTGACGCTGATGGTGCTCGAGGAGATATGCACCGCGGTCTTGGCCAGCGACGCCAGCACGCCATGGTCGCCGCCGAGCACGGCTTCGAGCGCGGCGTCATTGGCCAGCATGGTGAGCACGGCGTCGCCGCGGCAGGCCTCGGCGACGCTGCCGGCGACGATCGCGCCCTGCTTGGCCAGCGCCTCGGCCTTGCCGCGGCTGCGATTGTATACGGTCACCTGATGCCCCGCCTTCACCAGCGACGCCGCCATGCCGACGCCCATCTGCCCCAACCCGATCACACCGATCTTCATCGACTCAATCTCCACTGAATTTCTGCGCTCGATTGTAGCAGATCGAAATGACGGCGCCGTTCACATCGCCGATCGCCGCGCGCCGCGTCAAATTTCCAGCTGTGTGCCGAGTTCGACGACGCGGTCGGTGGGGATCTTGAAGAAGATGGTGGCGCGCGTGGCGTTCAAGGTCATGAAGGTGAACAGCCGCTCCCGCCAATGCGCCATGCCGGGATTGAGGCTCGGCACATAGGTCTCGCGGGACAGAAAGAACGACGTCGCCATCATGTTGAACTCCTGGCCGAACGCCTTGCACAGCGCCAACGCCGCCGGCACGTCGGGGGTCTGCATGAAGCCGTAGCGGATGATCAGCCGATGGAAGCCGTCGCCGAGGTCGGTCATGGTGACGCGCTCGCTGTCGGGAACGTAGGGCGTGTCCGCGGTCATCACCGTCGCCAGCACGACGCGCTGATGAACGGTCTGGTTGTGCTTGAGATTGTGCAACAGCGCCGGCGGCACGCCGTCGGTAGCGGCAGTAAGAAACACCGCGGTGCCGCGCGCCCGCGATACGTTGGGGCCGAGCGCGCGCATCACCACGTCGAGCGGCACCGCCAGTTTCTTGACCTGCTCGCGCACCAGTTCGCGGCCGCGCCGCCAGGTGGTCAGCACCGTGAACGACAACACGCCGATGAACAGCGGAAACCAGCCGCCCTGCGCCACCTTGATGATGTTGGCGGTGAAGAAGGCGAGATCGACCAGCAGCAGCGTGCCGGCGACCGCCGCCACGGCGATCCAGTGCCAGCGCCACATCAGCGCCATCACGAAGGCGACCAGGATGGTGTCGATCATCATCGTGCCGGTGACCGCGATGCCATAGGCGGCGGCGAGATTGCTCGACGACTGAAAGCCGACCACCAGCGCCATCACCGCGAGGTACAGCGTCCAATTGGTGAACGGCACGTAGATCTGGCCCTCCTCCTCGCCGGAGGTGTGGACGATGGTCATCCGCGGCAGCAACCCCAATTGGATCGCCTGGCGCGCCACCGAATAGGCGCCGGAGATCACCGCCTGCGAGGCGATCACCGTGGCGCAGGTGGCAAGCCCGACCATCGGCATCACCAGCCATTCCGGCACCTGCCGAAAGAACGGGTTCTGGATCGCGCCGGGATCGGTGATCAACAGCGCGCCCTGGCCGAAATAGTTCAGCAGCAGCGCCGGCAGCACCAGGAGGAACCACGCCACCCGGATCGGGAAGCGGCCGAAATGGCCCATGTCGGTGTACAGCGCCTCACCGCCGGTGACCGCCAGCACGATCGAGCCGAGCGCGAAGAAGCTCATCATCGGGTGCTTGACGATGAAGGCCGCGGCGTGCACCGGATTGATCGCGCCAAGCACGTGCGGCGCATGGACGATATTGATGACGCCGAGCACCGCCAGCACCACGAACCACAAGCACATCACCGGGCCGAACAGCTTGCCGACCAGGCCGGTGCCGCGCTTCTGGATCATGAACAGGCCGGTGAGCACCACCGCGGTGATCGGCACCACGTAAGGCGTCAGCGTCGGCGTCACCACTTCGAGGCCTTCGACCGCGCTGAGCACCGAGATCGCCGGGGTGATCATGCTGTCGCCGTAGAACAGCGCCGCGGCGATCACGCCGAGCAGCATCAGGGGATAGTAGACCCGGTAGCCCCTGGTCAGTTCGGTGACCAGCGCCAACAGCGCCAGGCTGCCGCCCTCGCCGTGGTTGTCGGCGCGCATGATGACGATGACATATTTCACCGTGACCAGCAGCATCACCGTCCAGAACACCAGCGACAGCACGCCGAACACATTGTCCGGCGTCACCGCGATCGGGTGGTGGCCGGCGAAGGTTTCCTTCAACGCATAGAGCGGGCTGGTGCCGATGTCGCCATAGACCACGCCGATGGCGCTGATCAGCAGTCCGGCGCCCTTGGTGTTCTGGCTCATCGCGTGTCCCCGGCTGAAATTTCCATGCGTGGCAGGGCTGAATCTGAAATCGAATATCCCGGCACGCTCTACATCGGAAAATGTGAGCCTTGGTTTCGCAAGGGCGCCACTCTCATGTCGCGACGATCATGGTCTCGAAATGCTTTCCACGGCCGATCGCCGCCGCGCTTGATTTAGATCACGACGTTGCGACTGCCAACGCGACCTTCGCCCACACCGCGCCGGCCGCGCCTTGACGCCGTGGCATCTGGTATGCCACAGAATGAAGCCAGCGGGCGATAGGCCGAAGGGCGGACGGCATGGCAGAGGCAGATCTTGCGATCGTTCGGATCGCGCCGGAAACCAGCTTCAAGACCAAGGCCTATGGCGCCTTGAAGGAAGCCATCCTGAAGATGGACATCTACGCCACGCCGGAGCCGATCATGCTCGACGAGCGCGCGCTGTCGGAACGGCTCGGCGTCAGCCGCACCCCGATCCGCGAAGCCATCGCGATGCTGGAGCAGGACGGCTTCGTCAAGATCGTGCCGCGGCGCGGCATCGTCGTGGTGCGCAAGACCAAGGCCGAGATCGTCGACATGATCAGGGCCTGGGCGGCGCTGGAGAGCATGGCGGCGCGGCTGATCACCACCATGGCCCGCAAGAAAGACATCTCGGCATTGCGCGATTCCTTCAAGGCGTTCAGCCCAGACCGGCTGCCGCAGGATCACATCGAGGAATATTCCCGCGCCAACATCGCCTTCCACCAGGCGCTGATTTCGCTCAGCGAGTCACCGACGCTGGTCGATATGACCACCGACATCCTGCTGCACGTCCGCGGCTATCGGCAGCTGACGATCGGCCGCGCCGATCGCATCGCCGCCTCGCTGCCCGAACACCTCGGCATCATCGAAGCGCTCGAGGAGCGCGACACCGAACGCGCCGAGAAATTGTCGCGCGACCACACGCTGCGGCTTGCCGCCTATGTCGAGACACAGGGGCAGGAACTGTTTCGCTGATGGGGTCGCCGCCCCTCTTCCGCCCACCCGCTGGGCCCGACCGACCACGGAGCACGACATGACCAAGGCGCTGAACGGCGTTCGCATTCTGGACTTCACCCATGTCCAGTCCGGGCCGACCTGCACGCAATTGCTGGCCTGGTTCGGCGCCGACGTGATCAAGGTCGAGCGCCCCGGCGTCGGCGACATTACCCGCGGGCAATTGCAGGACATCCCCAACGTCGACAGCCTGTATTTCACCATGCTGAACCACAACAAGCGCTCGATCACGCTGGACACCAAGAACCCCAAGGGCAAGGAGGTGCTGACCGCGCTGATCAAGAGCTGCGACGTGCTGGTGGAGAATTTCGGCCCCGGCGTGCTCGACCGCATGGGCTTTCCTTGGGAGAAGATTCAAAGCCTCAACCCGAAGATGATCGTCGCCTCGATCAAGGGCTTTGGCCCCGGCCCCTATGAGGACTGCAAGGTCTACGAGAACGTCGCGCAATGCACCGGCGGCGCGGCGTCGACCACCGGCTTCCGCGACGGCCTGCCGCTGGTCACCGGCGCGCAGATCGGCGACTCGGGCACCGGCCTGCATCTCGCGCTCGGCATCGTCACCGCGTTGTATCAGCGCACGGTGACCGGCCGCGGCCAGAAGGTCACCGCGGCGATGCAGGACGGCGTCCTGAATTTGTCGCGGGTGAAATTGCGCGATCAGCAGCGGCTCGCGCACGGCCCGCTGAAGGAATACAGCCAGTTCGGCGAAGGCATCCCGTTCGGCGACTCGGTGCCGCGCGCCGGCAATGATTCCGGCGGCGGCCAGCCGGGCCGCATCCTGAAGTGCAAAGGCTGGCAGACCGATCCCAACGCTTACATCTATTTCATCGCCCAGGCCCCGGTGTGGGAGAAGATCTGCGACGTGATCAACGAGCCGGAGTGGAAGACCCATCCCGAATACGCCAAGCCGGCGGCTCGGCTGAAGCATCTCAATTCGATCTTCGCGCGGATCGAAGAATGGACCATGACCAAGACCAAGTTCGAGGCGATGGAGGTCCTCAACCAGGACGACATTCCCTGCGGGCCGATCCTGTCGATGAAGGAACTGGCCGAGGATCAATCGCTGCGCGCCACCGGCACCGTGGTCGAGGTTGATCACCCCACGCGCGGCAAGTATCTGTCGGTCGGCAACCCGATCAAGCTGTCGGATAGTCCGACCGAGGTGGCGCGCTCGCCGCTGCTCGGCGAGCATACCGACGAGATCCTGCGCCAGGTGCTCGGCTTCAGCGATCAGCAAGTCGCCGAGATCCACGATTCCGGCGCGCTGGAACCGGCGCGCAAGGCCGCCGCGGAATAGCGGCCGCGCCGGCGGCGAGCCGTTGCACCCGCGGCCACGCTGCTAACGGCCGCCAAATCACTCCCAAAGAGCTTGCGCTCTGGCATATCGCATACCAGAATGGCGTACGCATGCCCTCCCCACAGATGGAGGCGGCCAGGGGAGAGACGATGACGGATACGGTTCAAGCCGCGAGGCCGGCTGTTGCGCGCGTCAGCGACGCCTATCGCTGGACGCAATTGGCGATCGGCGTCGGCGCCATGGTGATGATCGCCAACTACCAGTACGGCTGGACCTTCTTCGTCCCTGGCATCCAGAAGAAATTCGGCTGGGACCGCGCCTCGATCCAGTGGGCGTTCACGCTGTTCGTGCTGTTCGAAACCTGGCTGGTGCCGATCGAAGGCTGGTTCGTCGACAAATACGGCCCCCGCCTGGTGGTGCTGATCGGCGGCGTGTTGTGCGCGATCGGCTGGGCGATCAACGCCGAGGCCAGCTCGCTGAGCGGCTACTATCTCGGCATGATCGTCGCCGGGATCGGCGCCGGCGGCGTCTACGGCACCTGCGTCGGCAACGCGCTGAAATGGTTTCCCGACAAGCGCGGGCTGGCCGCCGGCATCACCGCCGCCGGCTTCGGCGCCGGCTCGGCGCTGACCGTGGCGCCGATCCAGGCGATGATCCGGGATTCCGGTTTCCAGACCACGTTCCTGTATTTCGGCCTCGGCCAGGGCGTCATCATCGTGATCCTGGCGTTCTTTCTGTTTCCGCCGAAGCCCGGCCAGGTGCCGGCGGTGGTGCGTAACGCCCAGGTGATCCAGACCCGCCGCGATTACAAGCCGAGCGAGGTGATGCGCAATCCGATCTTCTGGCTGATGTACTTCATGTTCGTCATCGTCGGCGCCGGCGGCCTGATGATCACCGCCAATCTGAAGCCGATCGCCGCCGACTGGAAGATAGACAGCGTGCCGGTGACCTTGATGGCGATGACGATGACCACGGTGACCTTCGCCGCCACCATCGATCGCATTCTCAACGGGCTGACCCGGCCGTTCTTCGGCTTCATCTCCGACAAGATCGGCCGCGAGAACACCATGTTCATCGCTTTCGGCCTCGAGGGGCTCGGCATCTACGCGCTGTATCTGTTGGGACAGGACCCGGTGTGGTTCGTGCTATTGTCCGGCCTGGTGTTCTTCGCCTGGGGCGAAATCTATTCGCTGTTTCCCTCCACCTGCACCGACACTTTCGGGGCAAAATTCGCCACCACCAATGCCGGCCTGCTGTACACCGCCAAGGGCACCGCGGCGCTCTTGGTGCCGTTCGCCAATATCATGCAGCAAACTTCAGGCAGCTGGGACCGGGTGTTCCTGATCGCCGCCGCCGCCAACATCGTGGCGTCGCTGCTGGCGCTGTTGGTGCTGAAGCCGTGGCGCCGCGCGGTGATCGCGGCGGCGCGGCCGTGATGCGGCCCAAGAGAGGCGCCGCGCCCAGCGCGTGTTGACGTAACGCGCCTCGCCAACGAATCTCGATGGTGACCCCGCGTTGACAATTGGCATACTGTATACCACAGTCACGTTCGTCGTCGAACCAGTCCGGACGTTGTCGCGGGTGCCGCTACGCCCGCTTGAGGAATCCCCATGAAAGTCTGCATCTACGGCGCCGGCGCGATCGGCGGCTATCTCGGCGTGCAACTGGCGCTGTCGGGCGCCGATGTCAGCCTGGTGGCGCGCGGCGCGCATCTCGCCGCGATGAAGGCCAACGGCCTGAAGCTGTTGATCGGCGGCGAGGAGCGCGTGGCGCATCCGCGCTGCACCGACAACCCCGCCGAACTCGGAGTGCAGGATTTCGTCATCATCTGCCTCAAGGCGCATTCGATCACCGGCGTGCTCGACCAGATGCAGCCGCTGCTCGGGCCGCATACCCGGATCGTCACCGCGGTCAACGGCGTGCCCTATTGGTACTTCTACAAACACGGCGGGAAGCTGGAAGGCACCACGCTGGAGAGCATCGATCCCGGCGGCCGGCAATGGCGCGAGCTCAGACCTGAGCGGGCGATCGGCTGCATCGTCTATCCGGCGACCGAGATCGAGGCGCCCGGCGTCATCAAACACGTCTACGGCGACAAGTTTCCGATCGGCGAGCCGAGCGGCGAAATCTCCGCGGACTGCGAGCGGCTGTCGAAAGTTTTCGAAGCCGCCGGTCTGAAGGCCCCGGTACTCGACCGCATCCGCGACGAGATCTGGCTGAAGCTGTGGGGCAATGTCTGCTTCAACCCGATCAGCGCCTTGACCCACGCCACGCTCGACGTGATCTGCTCCGATCCCGCCACCCGTGCGCTGGCGAAGGCGATGATGCTGGAGACCCAGGCGATCGGCGAAAGCTTCGGCATCAAATTCCGGGTCGACGTCGAGCGCCGCATCGAAGGCGCGCGCAAGGTCGGCGCGCACAAGACCTCGATGCTGCAGGATCTGGAGCGCGGCCGGCCGATGGAAATCGATCCCTTGGTGAGCGTGGTGCAGGAAATGGGGCGGCTGACGCAGATCCCGACGCCGGCGATCGACGCCGTGCTCGGCCTGGTGATCCAGCGCGCCAAGGTGGCGGGACTGTATTAAGCGTTCTCGGCCGTCATTCCGGGGCGTGAGCAGCGACAGCTGCGAAAGAACCCGGAATCTCGCGCCGGACTTTGCAGCAAGATTCCGGGCTCGCTCGAGCTTCGCTCTCGCGCCCCGGAATGACGAACTCTGATGCAGACATGCTGCATCGTGAAATGGAAATCGAGAACGGAGCGTCGCCATGACCAAATGGGTTCGCTATCGCCACAATGATACGATCGGCTTCGGCACCATCGCGCACTCCCTCATCAGCGTGCATAGCGGCGAGATGCTCGGCGAGGCGACGCCGACCGGCGCAACGCTGCCGCATGCCGACGTCGAACTGCTGACGCCGTGTGAACCCTCGAAGATCATCGGGCTGTGGAATAACTTCCACGCGCTCGCCGCCAAGCTGAACCAGCCGGAGCCGGCCGAGCCGCTGTATTTCCTGAAGGCGCCGTCCAGCGTCACCGCGCCGGGCGCGCCGGTGGCGCAACCGAAATCCTATCACGGCAAGGTGGTGTATGAAGGCGAACTCGGCGTGGTGATCGGCAAGCGCTGCGGCGCAATTTCCGTCGCCGAGGCCGACGACCATATCTTCGGCTACACCTGCGTCAACGACATCACCGCCGCCGACATTCTCAACCGCGATCCGAGCTTCCCGCAATGGTCGCGCGCCAAGAGCTTCGACGGCTTCGGCCCGTTCGGTCCGGCGATCGTCAGCGGCCTCGATCCCGCCGGCCTCAGCGTGCGCACCATCCTCAACGGCGCCGAGCGGCAGAACTATCCGGTATCCGACATGATCTTCAGCCCGCAGCAACTGGTCAGCCTGATCTCGCACGACATGACGCTGTTGCCCGGCGACCTGATCTGCTGCGGCACCTCGGTCGGCGTCGGCGCGATGAAGGAGCCGGTCAACACCGTGATCATCGCCATCGACGGCATCGGCGAACTCAGCAACGCATTCCACCGCTAGCGCGGACCATCCCTCCCGCGACCCGAAAGGACACCTATGCGAGCCTATGTCTACGGCGCCGACGGCGCCGCGATCAACGACGTCGCCAAGCCCTCGCCCACCGGCACGCAGGTACGGGTGCGGGTGCGCGCCTGCGGCCTCAACCGCGCCGACCTCGGCATGACCAAGGGCCATGTTCACGGCAGCGCCGGCGGCGCCGGCACCGTGCTCGGCATGGAGTTTGCCGGCGAGGTCGAAGCGCTCGGCGACGCCGCCACCGGCGTTGCGGTCGGCGACCGGGTGATGGGCTCCGGCGCGGCGGCATTTGCCGACTACACGCTGGCCGATCACGGCCGGCTGTTTACGATTCCGTCGGGGATGGAGTTTGCCGAGGCCGCGACGCTGCCGGTGGCCTTGACCACGATGCACAACGCGCTGGTCAGCAATGGCGGGCTGCAGGCCGGACAAGCGGTTCTGATCCAGGGCGCCAGTTCCGGCGTCGGGTTGATGGCGCTGCAAATCGCCAAGCTGAAAGGCGCAGCCCCTTTGATCGGCTCGTCGACCGATGCTCCGCGCCGCGCCCAGTTGAGCCGGTTCGGCGCCGACCTCGCGATCGATTCCGCAAGCCCCGGCTGGGTCGATCAGGTGCTGCAGGCCACCGGCGGCCATGGCGTCGACTTGCTGATCGATCAGGTCTCCGGCCCGCTGGCAAATGCCAATCTGGCGGCCACCAAGATCACCGGCCGTATCGTTAATGTCGGCCGGCTCGGCGGCAATCACGGCGACTTCAATTTCGATCTGCATGCCGCGCGCCGCATCAGCTATATCGGCGTCACCTTCCGCAGCCGCTCACTCGCCGAGATCCGCGAGATCTTCCGGCTGGTCGGCGAGGATCTGTGGCCGGCGGTGCAGTCCGGCCTGCTGAAACTGCCGATCGATCGGGTGTTTCCGTTCGCCGAGATCGGCGATGCGTTCCGGCATATGGAAGCCAACCGCCACCTCGGCAAGATCGTGGTGACGCTGTGACGTCAACCGCCGCGGCGGCATGACACGGTGATGACGCGACGCGGGTTTCAATTCGGAACGGTTCTCAGCCGTCGCCGCAGCGGCCCCCGGACGCCTGTGCCGCGGCTTTGATAATCGAGCCCGTCCTGTTAAACCCCGCCGCATGAACCAGTCGGTCGCCAGCGCCAAATCCCGTGTCGCCGCCATCTCGGTGTTGGCCAGCGCCAGCATGGCCGCGGCGAAATTCGTGGTCGGGATCGCGATCGGCAGTCTGGCGCTGATTTCGGAGGCGCTGCACAGTTCGGTCGATCTGGTCGCCACGCTGATCACCTGGGTGGTGGTGCGGGTCGCCGACCGCCCCGCCGACGAAGGCCACCATTACGGCCACGGCAAGATCGAGAGCCTGTCGGCGCTGGGCGTGATCGCCATGCTGTACGTGCTGGCCGGCGGCATCGTGGTCGAGGCGTTTGGCCGGTTGCGCGAGGGCGCGCCGCCGCCGGTGTTGTCGGTGCTGCCGTTCGTGGTGCTGCTGATCGATATCGCGGTGAATCTGTGGCGCGCCCGCGCGCTGCACAAGACCGCCGAAGCCACCAAGAGCCAGGCGCTGGCCGCCGACGCGCTGCATTTCGCCTCCGACGTGCTCGGCTCGTTCGCGGTGATCGTCGGACTGGCGCTGTCGGGGCTCGGCTTCGCCTGGGGCGATGCCGGCGCCGCGATCGGGGTCGCGGTGATGATTTCGGTGCTGGGGTTGCGGCTCGGGCGCTCCACCATCCAGACCCTGCTCGACCGCGCGCCGGAAGGCGTGGCCGATACGGCCAGCGAAGCCATCAGCAGCGTCGCCGGCGTGGTCGGCATCGAGCGGCTGCGCGCCCGCATGGTCGGTCCGACGCATTTCATCGACGCCATCGTCCAGGTGCCGCGCACCTATCCGATCGACCGCATCGATGAGATCAAGCGCAAGGCGCAAGCCGCGGTGAGCCGGGCGCTCGACGACGCCGACCTCACCTTCACCGCGGTTCCGGTGGCCCGCGACAATGAAAGCGTGCGCGAGCGCATCATGGTGATCGCCCGCAATTCCGGGCTCGCCATCCACCACGTCACCGTGCACGACCTCGGCGAGAAGCTGACGGTCAGCATCGACCTCGAAGTCGACGGCAACATGCCGTTGCTCGAGGCCCACGCCATCGCCCATCAGCTCGAACACCATATCGTCGACGAATTCGGCAGCGACGTCGAAGTCGATACCCATATCGAACCGCTGGAGCCCGAACTGCCGCAGGGCGCCGATGCCTCGGCCGCGCGGGTGGAAGAGATCCGCAAGGCGCTGGCCGGGTTCGCCACCGACGGGGTGATCAACGACATCCACAGCGTGCGGGTGCGCGACACCGAGGCCGGCGAGGTGGTGAATTTCCATTGCCACGCCGCAGCGGCGATGAGCGTGATCGCGGTACACGAGCAGGTCGACGACATCGAGCGCAAATTGCGTCGCGCATTTCCCAGCGTGAAGCGCGTGATCAGCCACGCCGAGCCGCCGAACGTCGACTGACGCACACCGCGTTCCCGTTTCGGACTCGCGTCCCCGTAGCTTCACCAGCGGCCATTTTGCGTGGGACAAGATTTATTTCGATTAACGAATTGTTGACTCTCGACAGCCCCCTAAAACTGGATTCAAATCGCCTCGATTCGAAGCGGCCGGGGGGCCCTTCGGCACGGGTAAAGTCAGACATCACGCTGGGGGCCAAAAGCATGGCGCGCGCACAAGCTGCGAGCGCCTGCGCGCAATCCGATTCGATCAAGGGATTGGCGCAGTCGATCGCAAAACCGGCCTATCACCGGCTGCTGACCGCGGAGCCCGCGCTCCGCCGTGCCGTGCCTACGCTGATCATCGCCTTCCTGATCACCATCTGCTTCGGCGCCTCGGTGCAGATCATCGATCAGACCCGGCAGAAACGCAGCTCGGTGAACCGCGATCTCGCGGCGCTGGCCGACCTGATCGCCGAGCGCATCGACCGCATCGGCACCGACCACCAGGACCACGCGCCGGCGATCGGCCGCTTGCAGAATCTGCTGCCCGGTCTGATCCCGGCCTGGGGCATCGCCACCGGGCGCCACGTCATCGTGGTCGGCACCGATCGGAGCATTCTGGCGCGGCTTCCGGTCGATGCCCCGATCGGCGACGCCGGCCGCATCCTCGAGGCGCTGAGCGCGGCGCAACCGCTCGCGGCGTCGGCGCCGCAAGCCGGCGTCACCGACATCACCCTGCCCGGCGGCCGCACCGCGACCGCCACCCAGCGCAACATCCGCTCGCTGCCCGGCCAGGTGCTGATCGTTCAGGAAAACGTCGAGCCGATGTGGCGTTCCGACACCGCGCTGTCGATCACGCTGTCCGCCACCACCGGCTTCGTGGTGCTGATCCTCGGCTTCGCATTTCACTGGCAATCGACCAGGGCGCGGGAGGGCGACCTGATCAACGACGCGGTGCGCGGCCGGATCGACACCGCGCTGAACCGCGGCCGCTGCGGGCTGTGGGACTGGGATCTGTCGCGCGGCCGGATTTTCTGGTCGCAATCGATGTTCACCATGCTCGGGCTGGAGAGCCGCAGCGACCTGTTGACGTTCGGCGAGGTCAACGCGCTGGTGAAGTCCGACGACATCGACCTGTTCGCGATCGCCAACCAGCTGATCACCGGCGGCATCAGCCAGATCGATCACAGCTTTCGCATGCAGCACGCCAACGGTCATTGGATCTGGCTGCGGGTGCGCTGCGAGCTGAGCCGCGACGCCAGCGACGCGGGGCTGCATCTGATCGGCATCGCGGTCGATATCACCGAACACAAGAGCCTCGCCGAGCGAACCGTGGAAGCCGATCTGCGGCTGCGCGACGCCATCGAGACGATCCCGGAAGCCTTTGTGCTGTGGGACGCGGAGAACCGGCTGGTGCTGTGCAATTCGCACTTCCAGCGGCTGCATAAATTGCCGGATTCCGCGGTGACGCCCGGCACCTCCTACGAGACCGTGGTCGAGGTCGGCACCATGCCGGAAGCCCGCACCCGGCTGCCGGAACCCGGTCACTGCCCGCCCGGCGCCCGCACCTTCGAGGCGCAGCTCGACAACGGCAGTTGGCTGCACATCAGCGAGCGCCGCACCAAGGACGGCGGCTACGTCGCGGTCGGCACCGACATCACCAGGATCAAGGAGCACGAGCAGAAGCTCGTCGAGAACGATCTGCGGCTGCGCGCCACGGTGGTCGACCTCAAGCGATCGCAGGCGATGCTGGAGCGACAGGCCGTCGAACTCGTCGACCTCGCGCAGAAATACTCCGAGGAAAAGACCCGCGCCGAGGATGCCAACCAGACCAAGTCGAAATTCCTGGCCAATATGAGCCACGAATTGCGCACCCCGCTCAACGCCATCATCGGCTTTTCCGAGATCATGGGCAGCGGCATGTTCGGCTCGCTCGGCTCGGAGAAGTATCAGGAATACTGCCACGACATCCTGAACAGCGGCCACTATCTGTTGGAAGTGATCAACGACATTCTCGACATGTCGAAGATCGAAGCCGGGCGCATGAAGCTCGACCTCGAACCGTTCGACCTCGCCACCACGCTGTCGGAATCGCTGCGCGTGGTGTCGGGCCGCGCCGACAACAAGCAACTGGTGCTGCGCGCCGATATCGACAACGACATCCCGGTGCTGGCGGATCGCCGCGCCATCAAGCAGATCCTGGTCAACCTGTTGTCCAACGCGGTGAAGTTCACCCCCGACGGCGGCCGGGTCACGGTGCGCGGCCGGGTGTTCGAGGATTCCATCGTGCTGTTGATCGCCGACACCGGCATCGGCATCGCCAAGCAATCGCTGCGCCGGCTCGGCCAGCCGTTCGAACAGGTCGAAAGCCAGTTGACCAAAACCTATCACGGCTCCGGCTTGGGGCTGGCGATCGCCAAATCGCTGGCCAATCTGCATGGCGGGTCGATGCGGCTGCGCTCGCAGCTCGGCGCCGGCACCGTCGTCCGCGTGATGTTGCCGCGCGATGCCGCCAAGGCCGCCGGGAAGATCTCCGCCGCGGCGTGAGCGCGACACATCTCAACGTTGGATTTATGGCCTTTGCCGACCCGAGTCATTCCGGGGCGCGAGAGCGATAGCTCGAGCGAACCCGGAATGACAGCATCATTCTCGGTTGGACGCATCGAAACTAACAGCCTTGGCTGCAGGCGTCGCAACTGACGACGCCAAGCTCAGCCCTGCAGTAGCTTCAAGAACACCGCCCGCACCTCGGCCTGGGTTTCTTTCACCCGCGCCTCCAGCGAGGAGAAATCCGGCGCGTCGCCGGCGCGCACCAGCACCCGCAACAGATCTTCGCCGGCGGTCGCCGGCACGAATTTTTCGCTGACGCAGAGCCGCACGATCTGGGTGAGGTCGTGATACAGCCGCGCCGCGCTGCGCAGCACCTCGGCCTCCGGCTGCGGCAGCAGACCCAGCCGCGCCGCATTCTCCAGCACCTGCAAGGTCCCGACGTTGAGAATATCCGGGGTCTGCGCGGCGTGCACCAGCTGTAAATACTGCGCGATAAAATCGATATCGACCAGGCCGCCGGAGGCGTATTTCAGATCCCAGATGTCGTCCTCGCCCTTTTCCTGGGCGATGGCGCGGCGCATCTCGGCGACGTCATTGGCGATCACCGCGGCGTCGCGCGGCCGCGTCAGCACCTCGCGGATGATGCCTTCGATCCTGTCGCGAAACGCCGGCGAGGCCGAGATCACCCGCGCCCGGGTCAACGCCATGTGCTCCCAGGTCCAGGCTTCGTTCTGCTGATAGTCGGCGAACGCATCGAGCCGCGAGGCCACCGGCCCGGCACGGCCCGACGGCCGCAGCCGCATGTCGACGTCGTACAGCACGCCGTAATTGGTCCGCGTGGTGAAGGCGCTGATCAGCCTTTGCGTGAAGCGGGCGAAATATTGCGAGCCGTGCAGCGAGCGTGCGCCGTCGGAATCCGGCTGTTCGGCGTCGAAATCGTAGATCAGGATCAGATCGAGATCGGACGACGCCGTCATCTCCCGGCTGCCGAGCCGGCCCATCGCCAGGATCGCGGTTTCCTGGCCCTTGACGCGGCCGTATTGCGTCGCGAACTGATCGCTGACCAATCCATGCACCGTGGCGACGATGCCTTCGGCGACGTCGGCAAAGGCGATCGAGGCCTGCTGCGTCGACACCGTGCCGGACAGTATCCGGGTGCCGATCAGGAACAGGCTCTCCTGGCCGAACATCCTTAAGCGATCGAGAAACTCTTCATACGGACCGGCATCCGCCAGCGTCGCCTGCAGCCGCATCGACAATTCGCGCTTATCCGGCATCGCGCCGAAGAACCGCGGATCGATCAGCCCGTCCATGATCTGCGGCTGCCGCGCCACCATGTCGCCAAGCCGCGGCGCTGCGCCGAGCACCAGCGCCACCAGCGCCACCAATTCCTTGTTCTGGCTGAGCAGCGACACCAGCCGGCCGCCGCGATGCAGCGCCTGCAGCAAGCGATCGAACGCCGCGACCGCGTTGTCCGGCTCCTCGGCGCGGGCCAGCCCGGCAATGAGGGTCGGCACGAATTCCAGGAAGGCGCGCCGCGTGGAGTCCACCCGCAGCACGCGGTACTCGGCCGCCATCCATTGCCGCAGCGTCTCGGCGACCATCGCCGGCTTCTTGAAGCCGAGCGCCACCAGATGTTCGGCGAGCCGTTGGTCGTCCGGGCCGGCGGCGTAGTCGACCGGCGGCAGCGTCGCGGCGTCGCTCGGATCGCCCGCCTCGAACAATTTGCTGTAATGGCCCTGCACGCAATTCAGATAGCCGAGCAACTGCTCGGCGAAGGCGGCGCGGCTGTCAAAGCCGAGAAACCGCGCGAAGCGTTCCACCGCTGCGACGTCCTCGGGCAGCGCATGGGTCTGCTCGTCGGCGATCATCTGCAGCCGGTGCTCGACGCGGCGCAGAAACTGATAGGCAATGGTGAGTTCGTCGCGCGCCTGGTAGGTGATCCAGTTGGAAGTCGCCAGGATCTGCAGCGCTTGCAGCGTCGGCCGCACCCGCAATTCGCGGTGCCGGCCGCCGGCGATCAATTGCTGGGTCTGGGCGAAGAACTCGATCTCGCGAATGCCGCCGCGGCCGACCTTGACGTTGTGGCCCTCGACCGCGATGTCGGTCTGGCCGCGGAAGGTTTGCATCTGCCGCTTCATGTCGTGGACGTCGGCGAGTGCTGCGAAGTCGAGGTGCTTGCGCCAGACGAACGGCGCGATCTCGCCGAGCAGCGCCTCGCCGGCCGCGGCGTCGCCGGCGCAGGGCCGCGCTTTGATCATCGCGGCGCGCTCCCAGGTGCGGCCTTCGCGCTCGTAGTAATCGAGCGCCGAGGCGGTGGAGATCGCCACCGGCGTCGAGGCCGGATCGGGACGCAGCCGCAGGTCGACGCGGAACACATAGCCGTCGGCGGTGCGGCTGTTCAGCAGCCGCGCCAGTCCCTGGGTGACGCGGACGAAGAACGGCTGCGGCTCGATGTCGGGCGCAAGCGTCGGCGCCGCGAGGTCGAAGAACACGATCAGGTCGATGTCGCTGGAATAGTTCAGCTCGAACGCGCCCATCTTGCCCATCGCCAGCACGATCAGGCCGGTGCCGTGTTCGGGATGCTCGGTGTCGTGCAATTGCAGCCGGCCCCGTGCGGCCTCCTGCCGCAGCAGATAGCGCAGCGCCGATTGCATCGAGACATTGGCGAGGTCGGTCAGCGCCCGGGTGATCCGCATCACCGGCCAGACGCCGCCGATGTCGCACAGAGCGATCAGCAGCGCCGCCTCGGCCTTCATCCGCCGCAGCAGCAGCATCACGGCGGCATCGTCGGCAGCGGCCGCGACATGCAGCGCGGCCTGGTCGATCAGCGCTGCGAGATGCGCATCGGCGTCGGCGCGCAGCAGCCGCAGCGCGCGCGCGGGATCGGCGCGGACCAGGTCGAACAGATAGGGAGATGCCTCGGCAATGCCGAGCAGCACGGCGCGCGCGACGGGAAATTGCGCCGTCACCGCGCGAAAACCGTCAGCCTGCGCCGGGTCGATGTCGTCGAGCCATTCAGCGAGCCGTTGTTCGGCCTCGTCGGCCGCAAACAGTCGGGGTGCGCTGACGAAGTGCGCGGCCAGCGGGAACTGGTCGGCGTCGCCTGTCGCGGATGAATTCATGCCTGCTTCTGTGGCACATTCGACGTTTGGGCCGCAAGGCCTTCACCGGCTACCGCCGGCAATACCAA